>JACCHT010000011.1 GCA_013416635.1 Candidatus Thiodubiliella endoseptemdiera
GTCCCCTTTTACGGGATCCTAAAGTACACAAGTATTCTTTGAAACAGCGCTATATTGCTGGGTCTGCCAAATGCTCCACGAAACCTCTTTCCAAATTATTAACATATATTCTATCAGCGGTCAAAACGGAGCTTCAGAGTTACTGTGACACTAGCTACTCGAGGGGTGGTGTGAATCAGATGTGGATTCTGAAGAACTCTAAAGATCTGTTAGAGTATATACAATCTAGGTTCCTCTCCTCCTGCAATAGCTCTAAAACATTTGACTTTTACCTCTACACAACTATTTCTCACTCTAAGCTGAAGGATATATAAAGGGAGTTTTTCCAACTGTGTGTCTTTAAAAAGAATGGCCAACGTAGATACAAATGCCTTGTGCTAGGAAGGGACAGATCTTATTGTGTAAAAAACAATCTGATTCTACTAAAAGTTGTCTGAAACTGATATCATCAACATGCTCGAGTTTTTGATTGACAACATATTTGCTATGTTTGATGGACGTGTTTTTCAACAGACTGTCGGCATACATATGGGTACAAATTGTCCTCCTCTTCTTGCCGACTTGTTCCTTTATTCGTATGAGACAGACTTCATACAGGGGCTTCTCAAGAAAAACGAAAAGAAGCTAACCCGATCCTTTAATTTCACGTTCCGCTATATAGATGATGTCCTTTCATTAAATAATTATATATTTGGTAATTTTGTTGATTGCATCTTTCCCATTGTGGTTGAAATAAAGGATGTCACAGATATAGATAAATCTGCTTCATACCTTGAAAAGGGGAGGTTAAGAACGAAATTTTACGACAAATAAATGATTTCAATTTTCCCATTGTGAACTTTCCATTTTATGTAGCAACTTTCCCAAACGGGCACCTCATAGGGAGTATATATTCTAAATTGAACTATATTCGGAAGCTTGTGTACCTCTTGGAATATCCTTGAGAGAGGGTTGCTACTAACAAGGAAGATACTGATCCAAGGGTTCCTCTTGGTTAAGTTGAAGTCATCACTTCGAACATTTTACGGTCGCAACCATGACTTGGTTGACCTTTATGGAATATCTGTGTCACATATGACCATGGATATGTTCGACTTGTCGTAAGCACTTCACAGTCCTTTCATCATTCATAGCTTATCACCGGGGTTGTAGCTAGATTAACACGACATGTACCACTAGCGGAGCAGACTGACTACTGTTCCGGAGCAGCTGAGTTCACCCACGATTGTTAGTGGGTTTTGTGTCTGATCTTGAGTTTTATGTGTTTTGTAGATCGTTGTTTGTCATTGTGTTGTCTGTTCGTCTTCGATATATGGATTCTGATTTACCATTCGGTATCTTCTAGCTCTTCTATATTAGAAAGAAGTTACAGGATTAGATGGACGCCATTAGTAATGTATATAAACAAACGATAAATGTTTAAATATAACCTTTCTCTTGCATGATTCTTCATTTTAGTTTATATTCTGTGCTATGTTTTCCTGTCTTGTTTGTCTTCTTCGTGTGTCTTGTGTATCCAATGTTACTACTGTGTCTTGACTTTCGATTCATGATTGATTCCCTCGGTATTCTCTAACGTTCTTATTTACTCCAGAAACAAGATACAATATTTAAGATGTTTGAATCAGACAAATAATGCAGATAGTTTTACAGCAATCAAGTAAGTAAATATTACGTAAGATAAATGTCAAATAGTACAATATATGTACCATCACACATGGCTTCATGACATTTTGTGCCACAAAACAAAACAGTTAACGAACCACTGCAGATGTAGATACCTGCTGAACCGTATCAATATTACCTACGATACTGATTTTCTGACATACAAATATGCGGTCCACCACTTCTTCTAAAAATAAGTGAAAGCAGTTTGATTTTTGAAGAAAGAACATTCACCACCAAAAAAGGAGGTTTTAAAGATTTATCACAAATAACTGTTTTTGCTATTTTATTTACGGGGAAAATAGCACTATTTGGGAACACCAGAGCAAAACTCAACTGTGGAAAAGTTTGTATCCTATCTACAACAATTATAAAAGATTATTGGTAAAAAGTAGTGAAAATGTAGGTATCGAAATTAGTGCACACCACGCGTTTCTTGAATAACCTTCATCAGATACGATCATGATCAGAAGATTGGAAAGCCAATTTATTAAAAAGTCTTTGGAATCAATGAAACTAAAGAGCATCAACAGGATAGCTAAAATCGTATATAGTTATCTATGCCTGAAACACTGACTATCGGGATGATGATACCATTGGGGGCTAATAGTCCACCAGAAGAGGTATCGAACCAGTGATAGTAGTGAAAATGTAGACATCAAAATTAGTGTTTTTAATATTATTCCAATATTTCATCACCACCGCACTCATTTAATATGTATTTCGTCAGTATTCTAAAGTTCAACCGTAGACATTTGTTCTGAATCTGGAATAAGAACAGCTTGAAGATACTAAAGATGTGATCAATGTGGCTATTACACCATACATTAATAAAATAAACAATTTTATATATAATAATAATTATATATTGAAAACAGGGCTACTCAAAACGAAGTATAATACGCCTGCAGCATGTCGACAACGGAAAGTTGAACTTGTGTATACCAAGAGCAAGCGTAGACACAGCATTTCACTTGACACAGTAAATTACTGGACATCATAATGTATTACACTAGTAATATGCTGAAGCCCATTCTCTTTTTGGACATTTGTCATGTTTTACTATTTCAAGCGTTACATATACCTTCAAAATATGCAAACTGCTCTTTCATTCCATCCATCCGAAGTAATTGTGGCAAGCACAGACAATTTTGCCCACATTTAAACTCCTATGACATTGTATATCATATCCATAGTAAGCTTAGAAATCACACACAATTATGTCCATCGCTATACACCTATGATATGGTCATCCTATCCACAGTAAGCTTATAAATCACACACAATTATGTCCATCGTTATACACCTATGATATGGTCTATCCTATCCACAGTAAGCTTAGAAATCACACACAATTATGTCCATTGCTATACACCTATGATATGGTCTATTCTATCCACAGTAAGCTTAGAAATCACACATAATTTTGTCTGGTACGTTTGTTTTCCTCATAGTTATACATGGTAGTATGGGATCTATATAATACAGTGATCCCATACATTGAGGAGCATGGAATTATACGTTTTATGATGATAAATATCAATGACGTTACATTAAATAATAACAATAGACTAATCACGTGAAATACAATACTGTTATCCAATGAACATGCAGCCACAACATACAGTACACAAAGTACAACCTCCACAAAACATATTTAGAGAACAGCTAACCAACGGTT
The DNA here is from genome assembly GCA_013416635.1 of Candidatus Thiodubiliella endoseptemdiera. Taxonomy (GTDB): domain Bacteria; phylum Pseudomonadota; class Gammaproteobacteria; order PS1; family Pseudothioglobaceae; genus Thiodubiliella; species Thiodubiliella endoseptemdiera. Next base: position 3,347 of record JACCHT010000011.1, read on the forward strand.
CTGTATCTATTCTTGGAAACCATTGATTTCAATATACATAGTTTTACTAAAAATTTGTGTAAGGTTAATTTGAAATAATTTGTAAATAATTCACTAACTCAAGTGTAAAATACATTTTATTTTATAAAATACTTATCACGCATGTGCACCAGCAAGTAATCTTCAGCTATGAAGTTTTGCTGTAAGCTAAGAGAAGAAGAAGTCATATGTGTATTAGAATTGTATTCGTCCCAAACAACAGCGCATGTCATTTTCGGATGGGCTGTACATCGAAGTGATGAAATTACACCAAACGTCAAGGAATGTTCTTTGTTTGACAATCATTGATGTTTTGTTAGCAAACAATTCATGACACTGCGAACAATAAAGGTATTTCTAAGAAACCTTATACATTGCATATATACATGATTTGGATTGGCAACGTCACACGTCGTGGTCTTTTTAGTGCTCAGTGAGTGAGTGTGAGAGGTGAATCGTCGTTTTTTATATTGGCGGCATTGTTGGCCATCTATTGTTTAAACTTTCTTTTTGGTAAGAAATGTACATATATAATTTCTTATTTAAGACAAAAAGAAACAATTATATTATGAATCTTACTGTTATAAATTCAATAAGTTATTAACTATTGTATTTGCATTGCAGTGATGAAATTTATGAATAGATTTTACGAATGAATGCAGTGTTGCGCGATCCTACTGGTCTTTTGGGTAAACTGTCAGGTAATCGTTTGCTGCATTTCCAATTTATTAATAGTTTATCATTTTGGCAGCAATCTAATGCAGTACTATTATATTATTCACCGCATAGGATACTTGTTCTTATCCAACATTATGTAAGTTTTGTTTGAAATTCCCAAAAAGTAGCCTGTCTGATAAAATGTACCTAATAGACATTGTTGTATCACCACACTGTTGAGATAAAATAATGGCGCGACGTTGCATGATGTATTTTCTTCCGACTACATTTTCAATACGTCTGGTGTTGAAAGGCGTAAAATATGTCTCAAAACAACGTAGCGAAAATGACCTTTCAATGTTCATTCATTCATTCGACAGATTACAGAATCACGATTCATAGTCCTATTCCATTTCCAAGAATATGAACAGTTTGAATATTTCCGCCATATGTATCGCTTAGTGCATATCATTTTCCCACATTTCTCCTAAAATGCAAGGGTTATGGTGTTTAACGTCTCTCTTAACGATATTGCAGTTTTATTGGCGACAGAAAAAGGAGCAACAAGAGAAAACCAACAACCTGCCGCAAGTCACTGACAAACATTATCACATATCGAGTACACTTCGCCGCCTGAGACGGATTGAACTCACAGCGTTAGTGGTGATAGGAATTTCTCCTACAGAATGCATCACCACTCTACAAACCCTTATCATGACTCGTAGTGATACTGGTTCACACAGCAGGCTTGATCTGATACCAACACACTACGTATGCAATTTGTATATATCGGTATTCAGGGATAAATACATTGTATAATTGTCACTTGGTCGAAACGAGTGTATTGTTCATTTCCTGTGACTGTATGCTATCAAAAATCATCAAACCTTAATTCAGCTTCCGCTATATAGATGATGTTCTGTCACTGAGCAATTCTGGATTCGATCATTATTTGAATCGTATATATCCAACTGAGCTTGAAGTAAAATAACACTAAAACCAATAATATACTTCAACCATTGACCGTCACAATTAACATGGCAACGGAGGAAGATTAAAAAAAACTCTACGAAAAAAATCATCTTCATTTTTCCTATAGTCAACACCAATATCATTTCCACTGGTCCGTACCACAACCCTTGGACATTTTTCTTTTTAAACTGTTCAAATAAAGGCATTTTTGTATGACCAATATGACCGGAAGTAAACTGTCCATATTTTCACACCCCGGGAAAATAACCGGTTATTGGATTACTACAAGATCATTTCCAAAAATCCCGTCTCAGGCCAATATGGGTGTCTCTTTTCTAGATGTCGGAAGTATGTAATAAATAGTTTAATACATGGGCATTTCCATATTGGCCTGGTTATCATCCCTCGACCCATATTGGCCCTCGACTGCGTCTCGGGCCAATATGGGGGTCTCGGGATGATAACCAGGCCAATATGGAAATGCCCATGTATTAATCTGTAAATATTGCCCTCTATATCAGTAATTATTATATAAATATTGTTACCAGTTAATAATAATACCTGCTCGTTTAAAAAACCTTTTTTTCACTAGATATTATTTCAGTCGGTTAATGAAATTATGTTCCATAGTGGATTTGGCGTAAGGTCTAACTGGTTCGTGATCATGATAACGTATAGATATGACTCATTCGAAATATGTATTGAGCAATATCTACGTTTTTATTACACTTTTATCGAGTTTTGCTAAAGATGGAAATTGCTTTAATCTTGCATTGTTTCGTTCTATTAGACTATTATCGATTGATCGAATTCCATCCAAAATATCCATCGTTATTAAAAATAGAAAATCCTTATCTTTGTATACCCCATCGATTAACGGAAAACATGTATGAAATGCTTAGTGATTATTTTTATCAATAACCTTTTCTTGTATAATATAAACCTTTGTTTTATTATTCTTTTAACATTAAGACAGCAAGTGATAATAGCATAACACAGTCTAATATACGCATTATAGATCTGTCTAGGTGGCCATTAAATTGATACAGGTTCATCTTACGGGTAACCTAAGTAGATATCTACACATCCTGCTTTTCTATATAGTGTGGGTAAAAACAAGCATTTGGTTAATTGTATCACATTCATATAACACCAGTTGTACTCATTTAAATGACAACCGATATGATATAGCACTACTGTTAGGGAGTAGTGTATGTAACTAAGTGTTTTCTTGTAGTATTCTGTAGAAATCTGGATTCAATTTTCAGTATTGAGGAACAACAAAACATTTTGATCTGTTATTTAAAATATGGCTTATACAGAGGCGCCATTGATGTGCTGCTTCAGCTAGGGAATAGTTTGTATTTGGTAGGAGGAAAAGTTTGACAATACCAAAAATGTAATCAGAAGCCGTAAATCGAAGAACACACAATACAATTGGAAAAAGAAAAAAGAAACTACAGAATGTACAAACGAACTATATTAAAACTTGGAGGAAAATTGCTCAGAAAGATAATCAGTTCTTGCTCCAGAAAGGTAACCAGTTCAGTTGTTCCTCCAGAAAGGTAATCAGTTATTGCCCCAGAAAGGTAACCAGTTCTTGCTCCAGAAAGGTAACCAGTTCTTGCTCCAGAAAGGTAACCTGTTCTTGCTCCAGAAAGGTAACCTGTTCTTGCTCCTATAATGACATCGTTGTGTTTTTCTTGTTAAACTCGGTTATAAGTCATGGATAAGGAAAGCATTGGATTGTGATTACGGATAAGGGAAAATATCCGTGGTCATTTGTAACACAGATATTCCATAGTAGCCAACAAATTCGTGGTAGCGACCGTAAATCATTCGAAGTGATGACTTCATCATAACCACTAGGAACCCTTGATTCAATAGCGTAATTGTTAGCAGGAAACCTCTATCAAAGAAATAATCGTGATAGGATCCACACGCTCATTTTTATCGTATCAAATGAGAGATATATTTTCCGTACACAGGTTCTGCTGGAATGTTGCTATATATAAGCAGAAAGTTCACAATATGAAAACTGTGTCATCTCTTTTGTCACAAAGTTTTGTTCTTAACTGAAATATAGTTGATACAAGGGTATGTTGCTTGTAAATTATAAGGAAATATATTACGACTTTGATATATAAATTTAACTATATTTTCAGCGGTAGGTACTGTTGCCCGTAAGTATGAAATTATTCTGTAGATATCATATAAATATCATGATACATATTTGATTCTTGCAAGACAAAATAACGGAAGTATATCGTTGATTTCTAATTTCAACATTTTCAAAAAGAGACAGTGAACAAATGCGAATCATGATCTTTATAATCAATTTCCTAACATATAACTTTTGTCGAATCAGGCATTTTCTGACTTCCATATTTGCAAGATAATACACCAATTTTGTTTTAATCAATATTTCATCACACCGATCCGAGTCAAGAAAGTGCATTTGGTGGTTTTAAAGCGTTATCAATATAATTATTTACGATTATACGAGTATGTCGTTTAAACATTATATTACAATAATATTATAAAATATATGTGAAATTCTGTATTGTAATGGTAAACTACAATATGTATGCATTTAACAGGAAAAGTATAAACATGATTCACACAACAATATATATTATATATCAAAGTATACTGATAAACAATGTTAATCATGATGCATAAAAATGTTTGTTTTGACATACTTTGAATTGCTTAAGAAAAACAAAATATAAAAACAAATAAACAAGCAAACAAAGAAACAAACAAAGAAACACAAAAATTGTTGATGACGACTGTCTGATCATAATATTAGATAATATATTGTACACAAATCTGTCATTGGTTCTTAACAATTTACAGAAAATCAAACAGGACCTGAATGCAATATTCCAGTGGGTTGCACACCTGGCCCTAGAGTAGATCCAAATATTTGTGATGACAATGGGACATAGGAGTAATGAGCAACAACACATCCAACAACACCTCCACCTCCAACAACATCTCCAGCAAAACCTCCACCAAAACACTGCAAGCATGGGCACCCATAGATTAGATGATGGGTACAATAAAATTAAAGAAATATCAGTAAAATTTATTTTCAATTATCTGATATCTTAATTACAAAATGTTGTGAACCATGCTATATTACATAAGGTTCAGCCTTCATCAAAATATACTAATAAACAATATTAACAATGATATATTTTTTATGTATTTTATTTTGAATCTTTTGAATCTAAACCCACTCACCTAATATACAGCAATTTAGTCATTGCGTTGATGTAATAAGTTTAGTTTCAGTTACTATTTTTGATGGAGAGTTTGTGGTAATTGGTTCTTACGATGTTTCTGTGCATTTGTAACGTTAAAATGTCTATATATACTTAGTGGTCGTCGTGGTCCTACAACTACATGTACAATCAGTGGCTATCACCACTAAAATTGAGAGTTCGAACCTCGTTCATGACAAGTTGTACTCGATACAACATTATCAACAATATTTCAGTTATATGGAGGTGGTCAGTTTTATTGGTGGAGGAAACCGAATTACTCGGAGAAAACCACTGACTTGTCGCAAGTCACTGACACATTTAATAACATAGTGTTCTATCGAGTATATCTCACTATGAACGTGATTTGATCTCACAAGATTGTGGTCATTGCATAGATAGTTGTAAATTCACCTACTGTGAAATCACTTTTATTCGTGGGGTACCAATTTTCGTGGTTTTCGTGGGTAGGCTGATCTATGAAATTAAGGATCCACGAACAATGAATCTTGGGAAGCAGCTCGACATCGATATATTGACAAATGCTGTCCTCGAGTGACCTCGACTTTCTGGACCAGCTGCACAGGGTACAATTGACAATTTTAATGATGAAATAAGTACAAGCATTCCTTTTAATAGGTTATAATCCACGTGAACATGTTGTGAATTATTTGATTGTGAATGCATGCGTAAAAACAACAGAAATGTTTATATGTGAATAGATTTTAACAACTTCCGGTTATAGAAATCAAATTTACTTCCAAACCATACACTGACGGTGACACGCTTCTAAGTGTTGCATAAACTTTTTTCAATTAAAGTATAACACCCTTGCTTCAATAAACATATTTTATCACCTTTCTTTAAACAATTAATGATCAATTATCCATAAGTTAACTGTACATTTGCCCCGGGACATGATTAATTTTGTGACACGACAACGAGTAAATATTTGTAAGGCATAAAACGAATTTAATATATGTAAAGGAAATTACTAGTCTACGTGCTAATATTTAACATAATTTCAGTAGATTTTGTTTTTTGTCAAATTCGATAAAATAAATTCTGCTAAGTTTTCAAATGCCGAAATTTTCTATAACTGTCAAAGTGAAACTTAAATATATTATGTGAAAATATAAAATCCACAAATTTTATTTTGGGTACAAACACAAAATCCATGAATTTACGAATCAACGAAATTGATGCCCATAAAGAAAAGTACTTTAACAGTATCATACGATCATGACCACGACGGTGGTTGCAATAATTTCGTACACCAATGCTACACATATTCAACCAAGTTTTTCACATATTAACACGGATTGCATGGATATTGGGGTAATCAGATTCCGTAAATCGAAGAAGAACAGGCAACACAATGGCCAAAGAAAAAGTAAAAAGGACAAACAACAATCTACAAAACATACACATAAAACTTAAGATCAAGTAACACGAACCCACTAACAACTGGGGTGAACTCAGGTGCTCCGGAAGTTAAGCAGTTCCTGCTCCACTAGTGACACCCGTCGTGTTAATCTAGTTACAAACCCGGTGATAAGTCATGAATGAGGAAAGGACCGGGAAGTGTTTACGACAAGTGGAACATATCCGTGGTCATTTGTGACACAGATATTCCATAGTGGTCAACCATGCTATGAAACGTTCGAAGTGATAACCTTGGTTCAGTAGCTTCCTTGTTAGCAGAACCCTCTATTAAGGAAATCAGATAGAAACCACAAGCTCTGGAATATCGTATCAACTGAGAGATATGTACTCAATATGCAGGTGCTCGCTGTAATGTTGCTACATATAAATGGAGTTCACAACGGGAAAATTGAAATAATCTCTTTTGTCGTAAAGTTTCGTTCTTGACCGCCCTCACTGTCAATTTCGACGTGTAGGTCAAGGTATGATTCAGGCTTATATGTATCCGTCGTATACTTTTATTCAAGCTCAATGGGACATGATGCGATCAAGAAATCACAAAGGCTAAAAAGAATAGTGAAAGGACATCATCTAGACAGAACTGAAATTGAAATCATGTAGTGATTTTTTTGTGAAGCCCCTGTATGAAGCCTTCCTCATGCGAATACAGGAACACGTTGCAGAATAGAAGAACATAGTTTGTACCAATATGTATGGTGTCTATTGAAAAACACGTCCACCAAACATAGCAAATATGTTGTCAATCAAAATTTGAGCATGTTGATGAAATCAGTTTATTTTTATAAAATAAAATATTCCAATCCTAACACAAGGTATGTGCATCTACGTTGGCCATTCTTTTTTTCATGAAACACAGTTGGACCAACTCCTTTAACCTGTCTTTCAGTTGGGAATAGTGGCATAGAGGGTACAATTGTCAAATGTTGTAATGGTATTGCAGAAGGAGAGAGCCATATATTGTACCTACTCTAACAGATCTTTAGAATTCTTCAGAATCCACATCTGATTCCACCAATACTTGAGTAGCTAGTGTCACAGTAACTCTGAGGCCGGTTTTGAACGATTATATAATACATGTTCATAATTAGGACCTTGTCGGCGCAGATAATATCATATTTGTCAAGGAGAAGAGACAACTGTTTAGCAACATTTAGGTATATAAATATTGATGTAGAGCGAGTGCCCATATACCCATTGAGTTTTTATATTCTAGTTTGTATCAGCGACATCACACTCTTCACCCAATCGGAAAGAATATCTAAGTCCTCCTTTTCACGTTTTGCTCATTGTCTGGCATAATCGTCGACGGAATCGATTATATTTTAAAGTTATGTTTCCAGTTGATGGATTTAGGCTCACAATATATTGACCCTTTGGTGAACACATCTCGTAGAGGTGTTGTTGATAATGTTATGGTCACCAGTTAAAACGTAGCCATCCGGATTACATGTGAATGGAGAACTTTGGAGGTTTGTACTTTGAAGTCGAAAATATTGAGATCAACCAAGACCATCTTGTAGATAAATAATTTTGTTGGTATATGCAAAAAGGTGGATGACCCATAAAATTTTGTAGTGTTTTTGATCAATACATTTAATGGCATCAAGACATAAAACGTAGGTATCAGACTTAGTGCGCACTCCGCGTTTCTGGGTTAACATTCATCAGGTATGTTCAAAGTCGAAACGTTGGAAAGCCAAATAATTGTAATAGTATTGGGAACAAGTAAACCAAAGGTCTTAAAAACAGTTTCCCAAAAAAAGGGTAAGATCACCTATGTCGAGGGGGGAGAACAGGGTTTTTTAAAAAATTACATGTTTTAAAGAACTGAAATTTTCAAACAAAATATCTAAAAAAACCATTGGGGCAAAAACTTTTTACTGGGATAATTCCCCGGGATAAAAAACCCAACCACATGGGTACCCCCAGTGATAGTAATGAAAACGTGGATATCAAATTTATGCCAGACTTTTTTTTAATTAAACCCTTTCTTCGGACCCCTAAAGTGGGGAAGGTTGGAGAAATAATTTTAAAGTTTTGGGATTTTATTCCGGCTTTGTTGTTTTTGTTAAATTTGATTTAACCTAATTTGGAATTTTGTTTTATTAAAAATGGGGAGAAAAAAATTTTCCAAATTAAAAATTAGGAAAGTCATAGTACTAAGTCATTAACTACAAACCAATTGGGGAAATATCGCCGAAAATATGTAATTATTGTTTTGACCTTTGATAATCTCCAAAGAATATGGACGGGAGATCTCACAACACTTAACCCGCTATATTGTATGCATTTCCAATACAGGACTATATATTTTGTTTCTGATTGGAACAGCAATCGGCTCTTGACATATCGACATCGATAATCTTTTTAAACTGTATTCAAACGGTAAAATGAGTGCACAAGTAAGTTGACTAACATGGTCTAATATACTTACGAAGAGAAAAACTGTGAACTTTCCAGGATACTTCCATACACTCACACATCTATTATTAATTTTAATCAGTTAAACATGTCTAAAACACATTAAAACGCATTAAAATTTGCTATAGCTTTCAAACTCTTTAATATGTTTTCCGTAAGACCCGGACTGAATGTCCCTACGCTGCCTAATTCCATATTTGCTTTGTAGTCTTCAACTACTTGCTTCGTTAAAAAAGATCCGCGTATGATGCATGCGTTGGTCTCATATTGATATTAACTCACTTATTTTACTTACCAAATAGTTTGATGTAGAGTACATTGTAATCATAATAATAAAACCATGTATGTATTTTAACTCATCCTTGCTCTTTAGTTTTATTTTGTTGTGGCTATAGAATATATGCTAATAGATAAGTAAATAAAGATCTATCTTATGTAAAGCTTTAGCTTATTGACTGACAGCAACACAAGAAGGAGTTTGAAAGAGATTAAAGTTGATTCAAAGATTTAGGTCAGAAATATGGTGTATGTTAAGAGCTATGTATCGTTTTGATTTATGCATTTTTGGGTATGTTTAAATAAACAGGACCACAACCACCACTCGGAAATTATTTGGGAATGAACAATATTAAATTTCTAATTTAAGCATAGTAAAGGAAAACATATACCAACTCTACTGATCCAGCAAAATTTGCTACAAGAAAATCTGTCTCCGATTTAATCGTTATGGGAATATTTACAGCTTCGGGGGGTTGATAAAGTAAGCACAAGCAAACCCCAGCCTCTGTTCTCTTTTATGGACAATTCACCAATGTATCTACCATTTCACAAAAACCCAATTTTTTGAAATATATTGGGGTTTTAAACTCATAATTTGCATTTGGGTTAGCACTGCATAGCTCTGGGGAAAACGGAAAAAAAAATCAACAAATGGGAAGATGGCATTCAAAAGT
>JACCHT010000003.1 GCA_013416635.1 Candidatus Thiodubiliella endoseptemdiera
AACATCGTGAGGGAAGTTAAAGGGGGAGAAAAGGTTCGTTATACCGTCTGGAAACAAAAAAAAAAATCAACCCACCCAATACAGCAATCACGGGGGGGGAACCTTACAGCCTGGGGAACACAACTGGGAAGGAACCTTTGATCATCAAGTTGCGGTAGCACCAAAAGATTTTTTAAAGAACAAGACAAATGGAAAGGCACGAGGAAATAGTAATCTGGTTAAAGAAGTCCCCATCAGAAAATACGGAACAATTTACTAAACCAAATTATCTATTTAAACATAAGCCCAGGGTTTTATGATTTAGTACTAACAGGTAATACCGTAGGAAGTGTCGATGGGACGGTAATGGTAACTTAAAAATTTTTGGGACATTTGATGGGAACAAAAAAAAATAAAAAACATATTAACGCTTAATCACATTAAACTAAATATACAATCTTTAAAAACAAACAAAGAACAAAAAGGGACAGCAAAGAAAAAAATTTTTACGCCAAAAAGTAATTTCGCAAAATCAAAAACCCTAGAAATCGCGGGAAAACCAACCCAGGAGCGCTATTACTTACCAGCGTTTTTTAAATTGTATTTGTAAATAACCCCTAAGCACATGGATCCCAAAAAATAAGGGAAAACAACCCCAAAAACATTTTAAAGGGAAAATTTTATAAAATGCAGGTGGAAATCAACTGTCATACTATATAAAAAATAAAAGGGGGAAACTTTTTTTTTTTATTGAGACATTAGCCTTAAAAAGGGGAAATATCCAAATTCACACCAAAAAAATCGTTAATCGACTTAATCATGCAATTACTAAGTGCAAAGAGGCAAGAAGCCTATACGCAGAACAACCAAGAGAAACCACTATCAGTAAAAATGGAAAGTGAAATCAACCGAGTACGCGGTATGCTATCAACAGAGGATTCTCATGTGACAGGTGATTTGTTGCGAAAAGGTTAAAAAATTAGGACGAAGGTTTTATAAAATACCTTTTGAGGTAATTTCTCAGCGGAGAATTCAGAGGGTTAGACCCCACGACATAACGTTAAGATCGTCAAGTTTCATAGAAAAATTTTCGTGCATATTTTTGGGGGGATTACGTACCGCAACGGCCGAGATTGAACCCCCCCCCCTGAAAAAAAAAGTATTAGTACCCCACATTTAACGACGAACAGGGGTACCTCCTAGAGCTAACTGATAGGTACGCAAAATTTTAACGACTGAGGGACCCATTGTAAAAACAGATGGGACCCTTGTTGGATTTACGACACCTTATGAGTTTAAAGGACTTTCCCCACGTTTGTACGCCAAAATGGGCCCAAATTAACCTGGATAAAAATTTTAACCCGCACGGATAACACGGAACGTGATTACTTGTGGATTCGGGGTATTGCTTCTAAAAACTTTTGGGGCCCCAAAGTTTTACAAAAAACCAAACCAAGCGTTAATCACGATACCCAGGAAAAGATATGACGAGCCCCCGAATACAAAAAGGCTCGAGATTTTATTTTACACGGGCAAACCGGCAGGGTTGAATAAAAAGTACTTTATATTGGGAGAATCTTTTCCTGGATCAATATTTGAGTTAAAGAATTTAGATGGAAGCAGTGTAGACACGACAGGCTACGGGGAAAGACGCCATTTTGGGGGACGTTACAGCATCCCCAGACCGTGTATTAAAAGATTACGTCAACATTTGAGGATCGGGTTAGCTCGACATTAGGGGGGAAGCCACCGCAAGGGTACCCGATACACGATTCAAAAGTAACAATCCAAAGTTGATGCAACGGGCGAGGGTGCGGGAAAAAACGATGGAGCCTATGTACACACGCTTTCCGGATCTGGAGGAAAAACAGGTATTATTCAATGGTTGAGTGCGGGAGAGAATTAAGTAGGGAAATTCCCAAGAGCGTTGAGGGACGGGTGGGAAAGTGGATGAAATTTTTAACCCAACAGGAATCAAACGAAGTCGGTATCTGGGTTTGGAAGCAATAGATTTCTACATAGCGCAAGGTTTTTCGTTCAATTGGGGACTAAGTTCAGAGAACTAAAATTTGTTTAATGATATGATGTAACCGGGGTTTACTATACTAAATAAAAAAAGTTTTTAAAAGAGGGTAAATCTTTATTTACCCAAAAGGGACAATGTGATGTGGGTTTACTAGGTGAAACTTGCGGCAACGTATTTATTTTTGAAATGTTTCGGGGTGGGACCGAAAAAACAGGGGAACCAACAGTAAAGTCAAAGCAAGCAAGTTGAAAGGACAGGCCGAGATTTTATATTTATGTGTTGAACGGCTAGTCGGAGGCCAACTTAAGCGAAATAAATTTTAAACCGAAGAGAGGAAGTAGCAAAAAAACACTGGGCTGGAAGTAAAAAAACGACGAACACGATGTAATCAAAAATGTGCGAACCCAAAAGAGGGTTTAACCCCCCCATAGCCACTTAGTATATGACGGGTCATTAGTAGATACAAATGCGACGTTAAATTTAACTGAATCAGGTTCAAAAGCAACAATTAGTATAAAATGACCGTTCCCGGGAGGACATAAGGGGCAAAATTTTAAAACTATCCAACAAAGACGGAAAAGGTTTGCTAGCAAAGGGACGTTGCAGGATAGGAACAATAACAGACTCAAGAACATGTGTAGGTAACATTCTAGTACCTTTTGATACGCTAGATAGTTTAAACCCCGGGCGTGGTATTTCCCCGGACGAGCACAGGATTAGGATTTAAGGGTGAAACATGGGGGTTATAACGACAGGGGTCCACCCCAACGTACGAGTAACGAACGGCAGAATTAAATTAAATTACCAAACGAGTTATGCCGTGGTAGGTTTACCGTATAAGGGACGAGTTATAACGCTACCGCTTAATGGGGCGGGGGTTCAAGCTTTAAGTTTGCCTAAGAGTATTCCCAAATATTTATATAAGGCTAGAATACATTAGACTACGACGGGTAGATCCGTTAAAAGAAGTTTTAAAATTTTTTTAACTTTTAGGGTTTAAAACCAACCCCCCCCCTACACGGGTAAACGTTAAAAATCCGTGGTTTCGAAAAAATTAATTTTTTAAAAACCAAAACATTACCTGCAAGATTAACTACTATGACGTGTTTGGAGCTGTAAAATATGATGCTGACTGATGACTGATGACTTAGCGGCTAGTATAGCAACGGCAATAACACAAGCTTTTGGGTCATTAGCGAGTAGTATATTAAAATCCAACGACCTAAAGATGGAAGCTGAATTTGAGCGTGAGAGAGCAGTAACTGAACTAGCTGAAACACGCGAAGAAATGAAAAGAATAGCGAGAGAAGCAGAAGCTTTCAAACAGAGACAAAAAGTTGTATTTTTAAGTAACGGAGTAACTATATCGGGTTCAGCTTTGCTAACTTTACAAGAAACCGAAGACAGAGCTGTGGAAGAGATAGAAAACTTAAAACAGTCAGGTTTAAGCCGACAAATGTTAAGTAGATATCGAATACAACAGTTAAGGAACAGAGGAAAAGCTAAGTTATTAGGTGGAGTGGGTCAAGCGGGAGCCTCGATATTTAAAGCTACACTTGAATCAAGAAATCAAGACCGAGGTGGTGTTTACGGTCCACCAATACAAGCTAAAAGTTTAAATGATTAGGTTAAGATTCCATGGGAAAAGTTCAAAGGTATCAAGATAAGCCAAAGAAACGACTAGCTAGGCAGATATTGGGGGGCTATGATTACGGGTCCGAAGTTGAGTCTATTACGAACTCCCCGTTAAAACGCTCAATCAAGTCAGCGATGCCTTGCACAGAGCCCAGCAACAAAAAGCCGATATAGTCAGTAAAGCCGAGTCATTAAAACTGTATGCCGACTACAGCCAAACATTAAACGACACCACACAAAGCATCCAAGAAGAGTATGCGAATGACCCTCAAGAGGGTTTAAAAGTTTTAAGAGCTAATCGAGAAACGATAGCTCAGAGCTACCTAGACTCGAGTTTAAGTCAACTTTCAGCGAACAAACTCCATACAAAGATAGCTACTAACCAAGTATCTTATAACTTGGCTAATCAAATGTGGGCTACGGAGCGAGAGACAGACATAGCTATTAACAACGTCAATGACACAGTATCACAATTAGTGGTAGGAGGACGTAAAGAGACGACAGCCCTAGGGATTTTCACAGCAATACAAGCGATAGAAGAAGTAGGTCAAGAAGTAGGCTTTGATGTTATGGGGGATAATTGGGAAAAGTACAAAAACCAACAAATAAGTTTAATGATTGAAGGAGCCATACACTATGCAGCGTATGCGGAACCTGAAGATTTACCAAACTTTTTAAAAGACCTAAGTAAAAGTAAGTATGTGACAGGAGAAGCTTTAGTTGAAGGCTCTAAAGTGGGACATGCCCTAGCCGAAAAAAGACAAAAAGAAATAGACCAAGATGACAAATTAAGCAAAAAACTATTGTACTTAGAGTTAGTGAATAACATAGTCAAGGCAGAAGATCCGCCAGACGTAGTTTTAGGAATATAAAAACAGCTTTGCTTGCTGGAAAAGTAACACCGAAGAGTATAAAAACTAAAAAGATGATGTTGTCAACAAACCAGAACAAAAGTACAAGAAGGAAAAGGTGTTGATTTATTTCAAAGTTTAAATTTATTATTAAACCAAGTAACAACAATATCTCACACAACGGATGTAGAGGACCAAGAATTAACGGAAGTTGAAAATGCAGTCAGAAAGGTATAAACGTTCTAAGTTCTATAAATGAGTCTGTTAAGACTGGTGAATTAACTGTAAAACAGAAAGAAACTTTACTTAAGCATATAAATGGGGCAAAAGGTTTAATAGCGCAATTAGGTAAAAATTCAAAATTATTAATGGATAGTAGAATAAGCCGAGGATTCTTTTTTAAAAAAGATAATAGGTATGTAAAAGCATTTAAGCTTATTGATTCAAATTTCCCTAATAAAGCCGAAAGAGACAGAGGTATTATACGGGTTTTACGTGCTATGACCGACTATGCAAATAGTACAGGTATGGATTTATCTGACGTATCAAGGGAACATGCGGATTATATAGCTCAAAAAGAGATAGATGACATGAAAAGCGAAAGAGAAGTAACAATAAATAGATCCATAAAAGAAACAAGTGACGATTTGTACAAGGGTATGTTACAAGAAATATGAAAGAAGCGAATGTGTGTAGTGAGACAAATGTAAATTTAGATATAGGAAGTAGAAGACGAGGGTATAGAAAAATCCCGAGCCTGGAGTAGGTTATAGCTACACCGCTATATCAAGACGTACAACCGAACAGAAGAGGGTATCAGAAATGCATTTTTTGGTTTACCCAACGAAGATTTTTCACGTAAAAAGCACGAAGAACCAAAAGATGGACTAAGTGTTTTATCCAATAGCAGGCGACAAGAGTTAAAAAGTAAAGGTCCTATAGGGATTGCTGAGTTATTTCAACGTTCAGAGATGAAAGAGTACGCACCTTTTATTTCTGGTGTATCTGAAGCGTTTGATGCAAGAAATTTGTATGTGAAAGTTAAGAAAATTCAAGAAGGTAACTACACGAATGAAATAGATAAGCAAACGGATATAAATTACGTACGAAGTTACTTAGAAGAGTTAGAAGAGTTAAATATTAGAGGTAAACTATCCAGCCAACATAGCTAAAGGGGTATCTAAAATGCCAGCTTTCTTGGTAGAGTTTGTTTTAACAGGAGGTTTAGCTAACCTGATTGTTAAAGGAGGCAAGAAAGCAGTAGTATCAGCTGTAAAAACTTCGGTTACACGTAAAGCCAAACAACTAGCCACAGTAGTCGGAGTTCAGACAGCGTTAAACCCTCAAAGAACAGTTGAAAAATACTACAGTCGAAGAGTTGAGTATACAACTAAAGGTTTTAACATATTAAAAGACTCAGTAGAGACTCCAGCAACTTCATTTTTCAAAGCCTTTTTTGATGTTTATATAGAATTAGGGACAGAACATGCAGGTGGTTTTGTATCTGATTTAGGTTTAGGAAGAGCCTCAGCTAAACTAGCTCAATCTAGGGTAGGTAAACGATTGGCCTATGGTTTACGGAAGTTAGCCGTAGAAGGAAAAGGTAAAGAAGTAAATAAGATGCTAAGCCGAGCAGGGTTTCACGGTGTTTTAGCGGAAATAGGCGAAGAGAGACTATATGATTTAATTTCAGGAGTAACTGGAGTAAGAGAGCAACCAGGAAACCCAAGACCCATATTTGACAGGATAATGGATGTTATCCCAGAAGCCGATAAATTCCTAGTAGAAGCAGGAGTGATAAGTATAGTAGGAGGGGCTAGTCGATCTACAGGGTTGGCCATAGACTTACTAGCTAGAAATAAGAAAAGTGTAAAAGGTTATGATGTTAAATACGAAGTAAGTGAGGAGGATAAAGACTCTTTAGTTGAAGCAGCTTACAAACCAACTAAATACTCACTGAACATAGAAGAAGCAACGGAATACAATAAAGCCCTGCAAGATTTAAGCAGTGAAGATGTAGATATTTCGTTAAAAAGTTTAGCCGTTGTAGCTAAACACGAGTCTAGACTCGACAGCACTAAAACAAAGAAAAATAAGACAAACGAAATTATCGGCAAGATCAAAACAATGTTAAGAGTCGTAGATGAGCAAAATACTCCCAGAGACTTAGATATAGACCTAGATAGGCCGAAGATTCTTTTTTAAACACCGTAGCTGATGGACAATTTAAATCCCATGTAACGGTTGAGTCGGTGTTAGATGGGTTAGTCGACGTACAGCTACCTAGTAGCATGGTTAAGAGCATGAATAATTTGTTAACCTCCTTACGTGGTATACACAATAAAAGCCAGGAGGATCGAATACACAGAGAATTAGAGGCAAATATAGAAAGACTCTAAGTTCCAAGAACAAAAGGGTTAGAATATAGCCAAAATAGACCGTTATATCACAAAGTACGTGAGTAACCGAGCTGATTTAATGTCAGCCTTACACAAAAGTAAAACAATGCAAGAAGTCAAAAGAACAGCCTCCTTAGTTATTCAAGCTAAAAGAGACAAAGAGAGAGAAGCCTTAATAGCTAAACTTAAAGATAGAACCTCACTGATGGCGTAAAAGGGCTACCTGGGGCAGCTGTTCAAATTAACCGCGGTATGCGAAAGTTGATGATCAATGATGTAAATCGTCTAAATATAGACGTGATATGTTTAGTGATCATTTAAATACCTTTTTAGCTGATAAAGTAAAAAAGGAATATTAGATAAGTTGAGCTTATTTAATTAGAAATAGTTTAGTTAAATTCAGGGGGCTTAACAACTTGGAGTCGGTAAGATCAGTATCTTTAGCCTAGACTTGATTAATCATGTAGCTAATAAGATGAAAGTACGACTAAAAGGCTCAAGGAAACTAAATTTAAAACTAGATTCTTTAAAGAATACTGAGTGATGAGAATGTGAAAGCAGGAAGTGTAGAAGATTTAAGCAATTTTGGTTCCATGATAGAAAAGCTAAAAGGTAAAGTAGGTAATGGCAAAGAAGCTGAACGTATATTATTACCTATAGATTTTGTTTTAAACAGCATGGATGGCAAGTTAATTTTAATGGATTATTAACTAAAATATTTAAAAATAGACTAGATACCAAACATAATAGTTACTTAAAAGAAACGCATGTAATGATAACCGAGTTAAAAGCCAAAGAGAAAGAATTAGGGTTAACTAAAAGCGACTATGAAGCCATAGGCCTTTATGCCATAAAGAAGCAAAAAGGGGGAATAGCTAGATTAGTAAACATGGGGTACACGACTGAATTTCTAGTTAACCACGAGTTAAGTGTTGATCAACTAGCCATGTATACTTTTATGAGTGAAAATTTAGAGAGTTTAAGCCTGAAACCGAAAAGAATAACACAATAGCTTGTAGGAAAGCATTCAAGACGAGTGGAGAATTACTTTCCTTTCACACGAGTACTCACAACGAAAGACAATAGACAAAGACAACCCCGAAGGAAGCATAACGGATATACTTCTAGGAGAATTGAACCAAAAAAGACCAAACTACCATAGATTCAAGTCATGTAAAAGCCCGAGCAGAGACGAATGATACAATGCTCGATATTAACGCCTACAAGTAGTATATTACGCATATGGACAAAGCCATGTATTTTAAGAACATGGCGGAAGAGCTAACATATTTAAAAGATTTAATTAAGCAGGAAGAAGTTCAAAGTAAACTAGGGTTTGCAGGATCGGAATACATATCTGATTGGTTATCAGCCGTAGCCCAAACAGAAGTATACGTGATCTACCCTGCTAGATTTAGCGAGGAGAACTTAGCCGTTACAGTTTTCACACTAAAAGCCTCCGTAGTCCTATTGCAGACGTCAGCCTTTTTTCCAGCAGCTATGAGACTAGGTGTTATAAGAACTTTAGAGGGATTCAGACAAAGGACGCTCAACCCCAAAGCCCAAGATTTTATCAAGAACAATTTACCTGAATTAGTAAGCCGAAAGACATCACTTTTAGATTTATCAGACATATTTGAAAAAAGTAAGATGAATAAGTACGCATTCAGTTTGATTAAGTTAGTCGATAGCTATGTAGCTGAATCAGTGGCTATAGCTGCTTATGTTAAGCATGCTACTAAGCGGGGATTACCCATTGATTATACAACAGTAGACAGCAACTTGATTTTAGATATACAACGAGAAGTACGACTAACCCAAGCATCACCTATGTTAAAAGACGCACCTCAAGTGTATTGGAGCCGTAAAGGAACTGGAAGTAATTCGCTTAACCGAGCTCTTTTCAATTTCAAACTTTTATGCTGAGTCGATTTGCCTTAAGGAAATCTGAACTAGGGAGAAATCTAAAGTAAAGTATGTATCATTCGGTAAATGATACAGTCTTAGTAGCGATGGAGACAGCTTTTGAAGTTCTAATAGCTCTTGGGTTAGCAAGTTTAGCTAAAGGATCTGTAGATACTGATGAGGATGAACTCATAAAATCGTTTATAAGTAAGACTTTAGATGGTATACCCATAGTAAGTAATTTAAAAAGCGTAGTTTTATACCACGGAACATCTATACCAGTTGTAGACTTTACCTTAGAAGGTGTAGAAGATGTATACAAGGGGTAAAAACGAAAACATCCAAAAATTAATTCAAGGAGTAGGTGAGGTAGTTAGCATAACGACAGGACTACCGCAGATAACATATAAATGGTTAGATAACAAGATTGAGCGATCTAGTTAGGAGTTAAACATGGCTATTGACGTGACAAGTAACCGAGTTCAAGTACAGGCATCATCAACTGTACGGAAATATGATTTTAATTTCAGAGTATTTCAAGACACAGATTTAGAAGTATATTTAGTCAATCGAAGTGATGCAACAACCGAACTTCAACGACTAAGCACAGATTACCGAGTAGTTTTAACGGCAACGACAGTAGGATCCGTCCAAGCATTCAATAATGGGAGTATTACCTTCACCAAAGATTTAACTGATGATTTTGATGTACTAATTCTAAGAAAAGTACCAGCAAAGCAAGATTTAGTTTTACATATAAATAGTAATTTTGACGAAGAGGGTATAGAAGCAGCCTTAGATAAGTTAACCATACTGGTACAACAAATAGAAGAGCTAACAAACCGATCCTTAAAAATAGCCTTAGGAGCTCAAGTAACTAATTTACACTTCCTACTGGCGCATAAAGTATGGATGGAATTCTGCTGGTGATACGTTAATTAACCAGCAGATAGATAGTGCCTCTTTAGGTGCTAATTCTGTAACAACTGTAAAGCTAATGGACAAGGCAGTAACCGAAGCAAAGCTAGATGATGTTGCAGTAAGCACACGAAGTTTAATTGATGGGTCCTCACACAAGCTAAACTTAGTACACAGAACGTCACTAGACAACGTAGAGAGATTTGGGAAGGCACTACACAGCTAAGATCGCCGATGGATCGGTAACAGATAGCCAAGACTAGACTCACCATCTAGGTCCAAGAAGTTTAGGTAGAGGCAAAGTTACAACAGTAAAAGCCATAGTAATTCAGCGTAAAGCAAAGCTAGGAGATGGAGCAGTAAGTATGCGAACTCTAGCATCTACAGTGGTACTTGATGACGTAGGTGATGGAGTAGTTACAACGGTAAAGCTAGCTAATAAAGCCGTAACAGAGGCAAAGCTAGCAGATAATGCAGGTAGATTCCAGAGTATTAGATTCAAGTATTGTACTTGATGAGGGTTTGGGGATGGTAAGGTTACAACAAAAGCTAGCTGATAAGCGGTAACAGAGTGCAAAGTTAGCTGATAATGCCGTTAGTGCTAGAGCCTTAGATTCAAATTGTACTCTGATGGTTTGAGATGGAAGGTTACTCACAGCCAAGATAGCTGATATTGGCGTAACAGGTGCAAAGCTAGCTGATAATGCAGTAACAACAAGTAAGCTATTAGATAGATCCGTTACAGCTGTTAAATTAGATGCAGATTTGGTATCTACGATACTAGCTGATGGAATAGTTACAACAACAAAGCTAGCTGATAAAGCCGTAACAGAGGGGAAGCTAGCTGATAATGCAGTGAATACTAGAGTATTAAGATATTGTACTTGATGTGTGTTGAGATGGTAAGTCACACAGCCAAGATAGCTGATATGCCGTAGTGAGGAAAGTAGCGATAGAGCCGTAATATGCGAGCCTTAGATCAAATATTTACTTGATGGTGGGAGATGGAAGTTCACAGCAAAGATAGCTGATAGTGCAGTAGTTGAGGCAAAAGATAGCAGATAATGCGATAACAACAAGTAAGATATTAGATGGATCAATTACATCTGCTAAATTAGAGGCAGATTTGGTAGCCCCACAGTAGCTGATGGAGAGCACAGTAAACTGGCGATAGCCGTAACAGGGCAAAGTTAGCTGTTTGGCCGTAACTTAGCTAAACCTTTTCCCCAGAGGTTAAACCTCAGGCGTCCCTTAATTATAGATCTAAACAGTTTAACCGTCGAGTATATTCCACCTCATAGTACATGGTTACAGGAAGTCATGACTAATACGGAGGTCGTAGGTATCTTATAGATATAGATGGTAAAACGTATAAACATAATATAGCATCAGTAAGACTTAAAAAGCTTTTCTTCCCAGACCCGTTTAATTTTAAAAAACCCAAAAGCAACTTAAAAACCCGCGGCGGGAAATTTTATTATTGGTTCCAAATAGGGTGGGTAGCAGGGGGGGCCAAACGAAAGGGGTTTAATTTATGCGAGTAAAACTGGGGCCCCATAGTTCACGGGTCCAATCCCCAAACAAACCGTAAATTTTCCGACAAGGTGGCCCCAAAGGGAGGCGTTGATCACCCCGGGCAAAATATAAATTGAAAACCGAACGAAAAAATAGGGGGTTGAGAAAGAAAAAGCCCAAACAAAAAAAATGGGGCCAAAACCCTTTAAAACCCACTTTAAGAAACCTCACAAAAATAAGTTTTAACCTTTTTGGGATCCGAGGACGGTGACGGGTCCGTTAAGAGGAGGGAAACGATTGATAAAAGGGTAGCGGGGGTGAGGTATTCAGGTTTTCCCCGAGGAGGCCCGAATTCAGGGGAATTTCTATAACGGGAAGCAGACAAACAAAAAAGATTTAAAAAAAAGTAGATTTAAAAACCCGGGGTCCGCCAACAAAAATTAGGGGAAAGGGGAACTGGGAAAAAGTGGGGAAAACCGAGTTTTTAGGAATCAAAACGTTTTTCAAGGACGAACAGAGGAAGGGTTAAAATTTTAAATACCCAACGACGGCCTTGGGGTTGATGGTTGAAGTTCATGGGGGGGCCCAGGAGGGTGGTTTAACCTTTCCCACATTTTCAAATAACAGGTTGTGTTTGCCCAAAAGAAGGGAAAAAGTTTGGGACCGTTAAAAAGGGGGGTTCATAAAATCCAATTTTAAAGGTATTCTCCAATAATTAATCTGGCCCAATGATACAGGTATAGCTCCCAAAATTACAAAAAGGGATGGTGGCAAAGCCCAAATTTTTTAAATTAGTAGACATGGTTTTTTCCCCCAAGTGGTGGTTAAAATTCGGAGGCATCACTAACACAGCCATTTTGGGCTTTTCCCTTTAAAAGTGGGGATAAATGGGTTAAGTTTTTGTATGGTGACTATGTTAAAAGGTATTAAAATAAGGTAGACATTAATTCCGATAAAAAGGGGTTCCCTTAAAACCCCTTAAAGCTAAAAATGGGGGTAGGATTTGGGTTTTGGGGTTTTTTATCAACAGGTATCCCTGGGACTGTTGCAAAAAAAGGAAAAGTACCCTGGTTAGGGTTTTAAAGACCCCCAAATAAAATTTGAAGATGCGGCTGGAACAAAACATTTTGTTCTTTAATGGGTCGTTATTTCAGCGGGGTTTAACCCAGCAATGCTGTTGGGGTGCAGTGTTTATACCAATTTTTTAAAAAGGGTTTTAAAATACAAATTGAGCTAAGACCGCAGCCGGGGTATCAAACTTTTTGGCCAGGGGAACCCGCCTTTGGGTAATGATGATTATACCGTTAGGGTCGTATAAAGGGGGCACGGGAAAGGTACTACTGCTGGGGAAAGCAAAAAGTTTTTTTTCATCCCCCCCAATCTTCGTCAATACCCTGTCAAGGGGGTTCGGGAGTTGATGAGGTAATAGCGTTAATCTAGCCCTCATTTTTTAATATGACAATGGGACCCCAGGGGTTGGCATTATGGGTTACTCCTTCCCAAAACCTTTAAAAGGCACCCTCGGGTGTTTGGAGTAACAAAAAAAACTTTACACGCTAACTTTTGTACCCGGGTTCGTTTTAGAACTGGCACAAGCCAAATTCTCCGTATCGGTTGAAAAAGGTTGGAACAGGTAACCTCTTGACCCCTTGGGTTAAATCAAGCCCCCTTAAGGGATAAAAACAATATGATCGATCTATTGTTGACACCCAGGAAGCCTTGAATAAATAACCCTAGGGGGTGGCGTCATCAGTGATGCCGTGCAGGAAACCCGGGGTTTTTTTGTGCTCACCTTCAATGAAGCAATGGACACCAGTACCAGATTGGGGGGCCCCCAAAAAGTTTTTAACCTTCCCCCCAATCGTTTTGGCCCTCTGGACTTGACAACCAAAACCCCAGTAAAGGTTTAACCCTAGCCGATGCCAAAATAGCACGGGGAAAAAGCCAAATTCTCCGTATCGGGTGCCAAAGATGAATAGGTAACCTCCTGACCCCCCTTTATCAATCAAGCCGCCCCCAAAATTTGGCAATATCCCCGCATTGATCTATTGAGACACTGAAGCCAATTCAACCAGCACCAACCAAATTTGGGAGTGATTTACCTACAGGTCAAAGAGTATTTTTAACGAGTGTGGGTTTGTTTCCCCCACCCTGAGCAAAAAAAATTACCCCAAAAGAGCACTACCTAAGCGCCAAGGTAAAGGGAGGCAAAAACTTTTTGGTTAGATATTTACTAAATCTACTAATGCAGGAATTTAAAAATAAATTAAATTTTAGCTATACCCTTGGGAAAAAGGGGTTTTACATTGGCGCGGCTAATTTTAAATTTCTGGGAGAGACGATATTATTTTTAACAAATTATCACAGACACTGTAGGAATAAACCCGATCTTTCTAGCATAACCACTGCCATTGCATTAGCTGGTATTGGACAAGTTAAAACTTGCACGGCACCGCAGGTATTGCTACAATTCCCACAACTGTCGAAGACGGAATTTTCGATGCCCAACAGCTCTGCTCTAATGGTAGATGGTGATAAAAGTACAGTGAGTTCAAAGGATTATGCTGTTCACCCTTGAATCTCAAGGAAACATTACATTTACTTTAGATCGTGATTACATAGCGGTTCTTTTATTTTTTATAATCGTTCTATTCTAAGCGGGCGGGTTGGGTTCAAGGGTTAAATTTTATAACGACGACGCAGTGGTTCATCGGGGGACTATTTCAAGGCAGGCGTGATATAACTATTGCAGCACCTGTAGGCGTGGTATTTGGATAAAGTTGACATCACTTTCCCTACTGCTGGAGATGGTGCCCAAAACTTCCGTGAAATTGAGATTAGGGTAGGCCGACACTTGCAATTGACGCCTAGGACCTAACCTGGATGATGTTCTAGGTGTTCATATCACCCCCCAAGTATTGAGTGTAGGGGCTGCTTTTATAGTAATGCTCCACTTCTGGAAGATACCGATATTGCGACTATTAAAAACTTTTTTAAAGCGGTAAGAAAACAGGGGACAAATGGTTACTTGATACTACAGGGTATTTGCTTAATACTAATATTAATCAAGTGAATAAAACAGTAGGTGGGTTTCGGGTTAGATTATACTTTTGATTCGGTTAGTAATGCATTATTAATAACTAAAAATGGTGGTGGTGTTTTTACAGCTGTACAGGTAAAAGCCATTATTGAATCAGTAAGATTGCAAAATACGAAACACCAGCAGTGCTTGGATAGTACAGCATTTAAAGTTATATTGATGAGCATGGCAATGAAGGATCTTCAACGATCGCCAATATGTTAGTGCAAAACTTAACGAATGAAGGCTTAAGTAATTTACTAACTACGTAAATGACGCGTTGACGCCCCTGGTAAACGAAGTAAAGTGTTAGCAACTAATTCTGGAGGTTCTGAAGTAGCACGCCAGCTTTTTATAAAACCTGGTTCATAAACCCGCTAAAGGATAATTATATAATAAGTCAGATATAACTAATAATGCTTTAGGCGCATTAATAACGATCAAATTTCCAAACCGTAATGCTTTGTGGACGAAGTAAAAACGATATTAACACAGTTCTGGAAGCAGTAACCAGCCCTTTGTAAAACCTGGATCATAAGTAAGAAGCAATAGAGGATAATTAGTTAATAATGGAAAATTTAAACGAACAACCAATCGATCCGATATCAATTGACCATCTAAGAGATAAAGATTGGGGAGGTAACGTAAAAAACTTTAACGACTAAAAGAATGTAATATTAACCCTAATTTTAATGTTTATACTTTTTATTAGTGGTATCATAGCTACACTAGGTTAATCTATAACTATAATGGGAGTTTGTATGGAGTATCTAATTAACAACAAATTTGTTCAAATAGCGGTAATCCTAAGTACGCCTATTTTGCTTGCTGTGTTTGTGAATATGTGGTTAACTGTATCTAAGCAAGCCTACTTAATCAAAGCTGTGGAATTAAAGCTTGATTTAAACGAAGAAGTAGACAGCGGTATGGACCATGAAATTATCTCTAACAGAAAATCCATAGTAAACTTACAAATCCTGGTAGCGAAGAAATGCCCCTTTAAATGAAAAATTTACATTATTTAGTTGACCCGACAAGTTAAGCATATAGCTTTAAAAAGTAGGACTAACTTATGCCCCTATTGGGTATGCAATGCATCTGCCCTAACGTGTGCGGTAATATCCTTTGTATTTTCAACCTTAACTAAAGAGATTATATGTGACTTGATCCTAAAGTGGGGAACTTACGATAGGAGAGACATTGGGTGTAACGCAATAGGGGCGTGCTAGGTTTAGTGATCATAATTTTCACTATATGGAGAACCTAAAACAATGACAATGATACTGAGTGCTATAACGGGCTCAGGTCTAAAAATGTTGGGGCATGCTATATCAAAATACTTTGAAATAAAACGACAAAAAGAACTAGCCAGCCTAAGCGCAAGCGACCGAAGAATCCAAACAGTACAATCTGGTGAAGATAAAGCCGACACATGGACTCAAGCAACAAGACGAGTATTAGCTTTCATGTTAATAGGGACTTGGTGTTTTGTGATAATTTGGCATGTAGTGGTTAACCCAGAAGCTGTGTACAACGTACCTATGGAAAAGAGTAACTCATTCTTTTCATCTATATTCTTTGATACGATAGACAAGAGCCCAGTAAGCCTATCAGGAGGTTCCTTGCTTTGGGGGTTTATGGATTTTGTTGGTTTAATATGTGGATTTTATTTTACTAAAATGGGGAGGTAAGTAAACACCATGCACGATTATTATTTGGGTATAGATCCTGGAGTAAGTGGAGCTGTAGCTTTAGTATCAGGGGGAGAGGCTAAGTTTTTAAACTTTAAAAATTCAACTGAAAAAGACACAGCTGATTATTTAAGAGATCACGTTAATGATGTAAATTTCTGTTTCATAGAGAAAGTACACTCTATGCCTAAACAGGTGTAAGAGTGTCTTTACGTTTGGAGCAAACTATGGATTCTACATAGGAGTGTTAAGCGTTCTAGGTATACCTTACGAGAGAGTGAGTCCTATAAAATGGCAAAGTTATTTAAAATGCCGAACAGGTGGAAATAAAAATATAAGCAAACAGAAAGCCCAAGAACTGTACCCCCACTTAAAAATAACACACAGTAACGCCGATGCCTTGTTAATAGCTTATTATTGTAAAGACGTGAAATCAACTAACTAACTAAGCCTTAACGTATCGCTTACTAAGAAACCCCTCACATTTCAAAGGTAAACTTTTAGCCCAAAAAGGGGCTTGAGTTAGACAACGGTTAACAAAATCAACGGAAGACGTTAAATCCACATTTGCATGAGTCCGAGTTAAGACTAGCTCATCATGGACAGTTAGAAGAAGCCTATAATCTTTAGTTTTTTGAGTAAGTCTAATAATACCATCAACCATAACATCACGAGCTAAAGCCTGGCATATATTTTCGGTAAGTTTACCCCCAAAAGTTTCCACTTGGTAAACCCCTGAACCATGCACAGTTTGATAAACAATGTGACCTTGCTGAATAGAAGCCTTAGGGTACCGCATTGACCGTCCCGAAGGTAAATGACACTGCAAAAGTTGAGTGTCCTCATTATATATCCAACGAGAGCAACCTGCTTGTTTCTCCACACCACTGTTTAAAATGGCAGATCTCACAACATTTTCAACACAAGACCAAAATCTAACTGTAGCTGGATAATCTCTACGATAAGTTTGAATAACAAGTTGAGCCTCGTGATCGGTTAGTTTTACTTTACATTTAGCTTCAACATTTAATTTAAACACTTTGTGACCCATACCATAACCACACCCCAAAACAGTTAGCTTGCCTAAATTACGTTGGTCTTTAGTAACTTGCTCAGGCTGGCACTTAAAAATAAGACTAGCCATCAGTTTATACAAATCTGTACCCTCGGACCAATGCCTAAGTTTAACCTCATCTTGGGTAAGCCAAGCTAAAATCCTAGCCTCAATCGCGTTATAGTCAGTAATTATTAGTTTATTGTCCTCTCCGATGTTTGGAGCAACAATCATACGTCTAATAAGCCCTGAGACTACCTTATTTAGTCTTTCACTATAAACTAACCTTAGTATACTGGGGGTGCCTTTAGTAATCAGTTTAAGTGCATCCTCAGGAGCCTTCGGTTCGTAGCTTGGCATATTATGAAGTTGAGCACCATAAGAAGCCCAACGACCTGTAATAGTTCCGTAAATTTGCATATAGTCATACAATTTACCTTTGTAGTTTAGATCTAATAATTTGGAATACTTAGAATTAGCCGATTGACTAGCTTCTTGTCTGATGTGCAACAATTGTCGGACTTCAGGGGAAGATCAGGTTGGGTTAAGAGAGAAGTTACGGTTTCTTTCTTTAGATTAGTAACGTTGACGTTTTTAAGTGCTAACCATTTAATTATAGAATTGATTTGAGTAGCTTTAGTAACGTGACCATTGGTTAGTTCACTAATAGATTTAATGAGTTCAACATTATATTTCTCAAGGAGACTTACAATAGTCTTAATAGATTCAATATCTATATCTAACCCCTGAGCATTTAATTTTTGGTCAATTCTGTAAATTTGCATTTCACTTTCATTAAGTTCAGGCAAGTTTAAATCCAGAAGTCTTAAAACTTTAACATCTTGTAAACAGTAGGCACCTAAATCCCTTAATTCTTTATCTTGTGTGTGTTTTAAACTAAACATCATCTGTAAGGGTGCGTCCCTAAGTATACAAAGATTAGATATTAACTCTTTACCCTTAACTGTTTGTTTACGTGCGGACAAGCCAGAAGCTATAGAAGCTGAATGAAGGTTACCAGGTAAGTTGTGGAACATAGCTTTAGCTTTAACGCATAAAGTTTGATTTAAAGGGATAGTAGGTAAGTTGTACTAGCAGCTAGAGCATTCACACGGTAACATCAAAAGAAGCATTGAATGCCCGAAAGTCTAAGTTACCCCAATTTTTAAGTATAGGCTTAAGTTTATCTTTTAACTTAGTAGCATCTTCAAAGTAGACGAGACCACTCCCATGATCTTCAAGATGGTAACCCATACAAATTATGTCGGTTGAAGGTGCGAAAGCGTAAACTTTCGCACCTCTTTGTTTGAGATTTATGTTTGATTTAGTTTCTAAATCAAACCATAACTTCTTTGGTGTTAGCCCCACAAGGAACTTTTCGTGTTAGTTGTTTCGTTCTTTTCTGTTTTTTGGTGAATTTTAGATTCAGACTCGTATTTAATGGAATCTTCCGTGTTTAAAAATTCACTGTAGTCTGCTGTGTTTTCTTTAACTCCTTGTGTAAAACTTGTATTATCACCAAGAATAGTACCCTCAGCAATAATACACATAGACGAGAGAAACAAAGATAAGCCTTGTTTGGCTTCTTTTGATTTTTCATCTATGAAGTCATACGTTTTAATTTTAACTGTCGCTACAGCTTTAAGACCTCGGTAGAGGTTAGACGTATTTCGACTAACCTTATTATCCTTGATAGTATAAACAGCTGGAGGCGCCTTTTTAGTTGTTTGATAGTACCCGTAGGCTTTAGCGTAAGCCATAAACATACCTTTTTCATACTCTTCCATGTTCTCTGATACAATCTTTCGATAAGGCAGGGTAAAATCAGGGTTATCCTGAAAGTTAAGTTCGCCAAACTTATACACTTGATCAAAGAACTTTTTAGTAGCTTTCTCCTCTGGATCAAACAACATTCTAATGTTGTAAAATTCAGTATCACCAGGCTTGTAGGCTTTAGGCTCATCAAATTAAAATAATCAAGAGTAAATGGTCCTGTTTTAGTTTCGATCTGGTTACTCATTATAGGTTCCTCACTTTCTTGGTTGACTTTTTACTGCTTACTTAGGTTTCTAACGTCTTCTCGTTTATCGTCAGCTAAAGCTAAAATTACCTCATTAACCATAGGTTCGATAAACGGGTCGAGTTCCTTGGGGTTCTTTGATAGTTGTTTTATTTGCTTAACGGTTTTAGGTTAAATGCTACTTCCTATGTTGTCGTTAATGTATTGTGTGCAATAACTTTTTTGAGTTTATCTTTAACCCAACTTGCTCGCTTAGCTTTAAATACAGGTTTTACGTTTTCAATATTTATTTTTTCTTCAGATACTAAATAAAGCAACCTAGTTTCTACAGCATCTAAGTAGGCTCTAACTCCCTTAGATTTGGCGTAAATATCAGCAAGTTTCTCATAACCAAGCTGGCTAACTGTGTTATCTTTATCTTCTATATCAGCGTCTGATGGTAAGTAAGCTAGTCTAGCGGGACATTCAGCTTCTGCCTTGCAATACTTGCAGTGGGTTCCATTAGACAAGCCTAGTTCTTCTGGGTTTATATTAAGTATGTGGTTGATTAGCGAACTTTGAATCACTGCTTTGCTATCGTCCACTCGGTTAATAGCTTTGATTAATGATTCTTTAAACTGTTCAACGACTTTGTATTTAATCCTCCAACGTTTGATTTTAGGTATGTCTTTGTAGATAGCTCTTGGCTGTATAATGACGAGTTCAACTGTCTCAACATCCAAATCTTTACTAGCCAGTAAGGCGTAGTAAAGAAGTTGATTGTTGTTCTTTGCATCCACTTGAACGTTTTTGCCATATTTGTAATCGTAAACTTTTAAATGCTTAGCCTCTGGATCGTAAAACGAAGCATCAAAAGTTGAAGATATCTGAGGGTGTAATTCAGGCATAGTCACAGTCTGTTCAACCAAAATCTTGCTTTTCAAACTCCCCCTTAATTTATCAGCTAAAATAGTTTCAGCATACAATTTGGCACCGTCAATCATTTCGGAATTGATTTCAATTTCATAGCCGTCTTGTTCAACTAAATCACCTCAAGGTTAGTAATGTTTATTTGTGTTAAACATTTCTCGGCTATTGAATGCGCTACCACCCCCTCAGCTGAATACTCATTGCTGGTATCAATGTCGGTTAGTCCTAGTATTTGACTTAAACCTACACTTCCAGGGCAATTTGAAAACCTTTCGTAACTTGAAGCCCCTATAGGACTATGTGTTAATGGTGTTCCCATGATTGGCTACCCCTTTCCTATTTTTTGTTCTTTTTTGTTTTTATCTAGTTGAATTCTTAAGTTTTGTCTAAGTTCACACATTTCATCACAAGACAAATTAGCGAAACTCGTAACGTTGTACCTTACAAGAACTTCATTTTTTAACTGTTCCTCGTTACCCTCTTCTAACAAAACATATTCAGTGGCTACGGCTATGAGTTCATCTAACTCAAAGTCTCGATCCATTTTTTGTTTTCCCTTTTTTGGTTTTTCATTTTTAGCTTCAACGGCGTAGTTAATCGGCGTGTCGCTTATCTTTTCAAGGCTTACGGCTATCCTCTCAAGGGTAGTTTCTATGTTTAACAAGTTGTGCATTACATCCATGGTTGTTTCTCCTTTGTTGTTTGTTGTTGTTTTGTTTTGTTTCACAGTAAGACTCATATCCAGTAGTTTCTCCCTCTAAAAAAGAGGAGCTGAAATCATTCCTTTCGTTAATTCTTTTAAGTTGTATGTAATCCAGACTTCCTTTAAGCACTGGTGTTATTACATTAACAATACTTGAGGTTTGACCTATACGGTCAAGTCTCCCTACAGCCTGTCCATAGTCCGTGTAAGTCCACGGAAGTTCATGGAAGATACACACAGAGCTTGCATGCTGTAAACCGTTAAGACCTACACCAGAGGCTCTAATTTGACCAATGAATATTTGAATAGAATCTTCATGAATAAAATCTTGGATAGCTTTGTGTTTTTTATCGGCTGACATAGACCCGTCAAGTTTCACAGCTTTATCTTTATATTTAGTTAGGAAGTGGGAAATAACGTGACGGTGGTAACAGAAAAGCACAACTTTAACACCCACGACGTTAGTATATAAATCAAGTAATTTACACGTCAAAGGGTATTTAGTTTCAGCCGTCATTTTAAGGATAACATGCAATTCTTCGTTAACATCAAGTTTCACGGACTCTTTACACTTAGGGTAAGTGTATTTAACTTTAACTTGGTTATCTCTAACATCTTTGGCTGTTCTTCTTAGTAAGAACGGACCTAATTTTTCCCTAAGTTCCTCGACATTTGACGGTTTACCATTCCCATAAACCATTAACATATAGAGCTGAGACAGTATCTTTCTGTGTACTTGTGATAGTCGTTTAATTCGCCTAATGTTTCTTTAGGTGCTAGTCTCTTGGTAACTAGATAGGTGTCTAGGGGTCAATAGTTAATGGCGTACCTGTGAGGCAAACCACTTTTTTAGCTTGCTTATATAGACCATGGAGACCTAGTATAATTTTAGACCTCTTAGCTTTAGGAGATCGAAGGTAATGACTCTCGTCGCACACTAAAAGATCAAAATACAGCGAGTTTAACCCTTTAATTGTCCCAACTAAGTTGTAACTTACAATGATTATGTTGTCGTCATCTTTAAGCGTGTCCGTACCTTTGGATATTACGTTAATATTTAATTTTTTAGTTTTAATCCACTCTCCTATTTCGTTTTCCCAATTAAGTTTTAAACTACTAGGGCAAACAATAAGGGTTTTATTAACATTGTTTTGGTCGATATAGGCTAAGACTTGGATTGTTTTACCTAGTCCAGGTTCATCAGCTATCAAAGTATTGGTTTGGCTGACTATACGATCAACACCGTCTTGTTGATATTTTTTAAGTGTTTTAACTAGCGTATTCATTAGTATTCAATCTTTACATCTTCTATTGGTAGTTCATGTACTTGTTCGAGTTGTAAAATTTTGTCTAATTTTAGTTGGTGATCTACAGCTTCTTGTATTTTTTTGTTTGCTTTGTCTTTACGTTCTTTTTCATCTTTGATTCTTCTTAGGTCGTCTTCGTTTAATTTACGGTAACCTCGAGTAGCTCGCTTTCTTAGGGGACACCAATAAATGCCAGATGTAAAATTACAGTGAGCAACTAGGATATTTTGGACTCTTCGTTTATGTGTAGCTGTAGCTGATCCTATGGATATACCTAAACAATCTAACAAGACGTCAAGTACCGTAACAACTGAAACAGCATTATAATTTCTAATGTCACTTTTATGTCTTGCTTCGACATATTTTTCTATAGTGTCTAACCAGATATCTATTTCTTGCCTTAAATTCGTTGACTTTTTTTGAGCTTCAATTAAATCTTCGGTGTCTAGATAATTTTTAACTCCGTCTAAGTACATTTTGTAAGCTTCAGCCCATAATTGATGAACATCTTCCTTGAATTTAACGGTGTCTATTTGTTTGGGGCATACAACAGGCAAGTATCGTCTAGCTCCCGTAGAATCTCTCAAATATCCCTCACCTAGTGAGTTAGTCGTACCAATAAAAATACACTGTCTAGGGTAGCTTACCGCTCGTCTTGCGTAGGCTAATCTTACCTTGTCGTGAGTTGTGGATAGGAAAGATTTCATACTCTGAGCGCTGGCTACATTAAATCCATCTAATTCCGAATATTCAATAATCCATAAACCTTGCATGGCATCAATGGTGTCTCTTTCTTTGGGGTTTATGCTTATTTCGCCAGCCCACTCAAGCCCAAGAATAGAGCAGACTGTACTCTTACCTATGCCTTGTTCACCTTCTAAAATTAATAGGGTGTCGTGTTTACTTCCTGGACTGCACGCACGTTTGACAGCCCCAACCAATGTGATTAATCCACACTGTTGGTGGTACGCTGAGTCTTCAACATGTAAATAATCGATTAACCATGACTTTACTCTTTCGACACCGTCCCAAGTTAGATCTTTTAGGTAATCAACTACAGGGTTAAAGGAATCATCCTTAGCCACGTAACTTATAGCCTCGTATATTTGAACAGACGTAAATTCTAAGTAAAATCGTGACGATATGAGAAATTTAGCTTCGGTAACAAATTCTTCTGTTACGGTGGTTACATCTAGGTGTTGCCATTCCTTTTTTGTATTTAGCCTAATTGTATTATCAAACGTGTTATATGAAAATAGTCCATTAAACACATTGGTCGTCTTTAACAAGTTTATTAAATTAGCCGTACATTTTTTTAATGTACCGTTTTTATTAGACAGCCATTTTGCTTCGTTTTCGTTGAGTTCTTTGTTGGCTTTTGTATACTCACCATAGATAGTTTCTGGGCTGTCTACGCTAATTCAAAATCTGAATATCTATAGGCATTATTAACTTTTTCGCTTAAGTCTGAAACTTCCCAGGGAGGGAGACATTTAGGGTTCCACAACTTCAACATACTTTGCAAGCATACTTTTTTGCTAACGCCTAGCTTTACCTCGACAGGCTACGTTATAGGCTGTCTTGTCTCCTGAATCACCTTGTACACTTATTTTAGCTTCGGTTTTAACCATAATTCAAATTCGGATTTAGCAAACTTTGTATTTATTTCACCTACGGTGCTAGCAACCTCTTTTGGTGTTCAGGTCGTTGTATTTGCTCTATTAATTTAGAATTAGCTTTATTAATGTACATGATGTCTGAGTCGTAAAATTTATAGAGTATCTTTGTCTTGTGGTGTATACTTCCAGGACCTGTAACTACGCTTCCTTTAGTTTTAAATTCTAGTCCTGGGTACTTACTTGGGTGTTATAGATAGGAATGTCTTTATTTTTCTTTAAATATATGTGAAGTCCGTTAGCTCCTGTTAGCACAGCTAAGGTTGTTAGCTCCAGTAATGATTGACCAATCTATACAGAGGGATCGTCACCATTTTCAAAATTCGAGGATCAACATCAATGACTAGATCTTCATCTGTTAAGATTATCGCATAGTTCCCAGACTGTAAGACGGTTTCAATAGGTGAGGTTTTGAAGTCTTTGTGCGCCCATCCAAATTCTATTGGCGAACGTCCCCTAGATGCAACTAATTTAAACCCTAAAGACTTAAATATTTCGTACCCTCTAGTTATTTCTTTGGAATTGTCTGTAGATTCTTTCTGTATACTCATTAAAGCTTACCCCGATTTAATTAAATAGCAATCTTATACACTATTACACTAAAGCCTAATTTTTTATACCTTTATTTTATTTTTGGGAGACTCTCACTTTAAAATAGACCAAACAATTGGGGCTATCTGGTCACCCAAACAAACGGTAGCAAGAAAAACCGCAAAATGAGGTCTCCATATTTATTAAGTTTACCTTACAATGTGTTTTAACATCCTCTACGTTTAAGAACCATTTCCCTAATTTCTTGTAAGCCATAACTTTCTCGTAAAACGCTAGTTGTCTTAAAGTGCTTAATGGTATATTTGTTAGTTGTGACGTGTCTTCTATAGTGGCATATCCTGGTTCTGCATACACTTTACGTCTATTACAAATTTCGTCCACGTTATTTGTAATAAAATCTCGACTTGTCACCCATTTATTTAATACTTTTATAGCTGGAATTTCCTTCATGTGTATTCTAGTTAGCATGCCACTTATTGCTCTATCACAAATTATCGCTGCTTCGGCTAAACCCATAAAATTGCAATAATCAGGGTCGTACTTACCCACACTGAAACGGTACTTACCATCCACTTTAAAAACACTGGTTAATTTTTCCATTTCTGTATCATACATTTCTTTTGTTATCATTTTACAAGTCCTCAGGTTCTTGGTTTTTATCGTTTTTCTTGTTTATATGTTCTTTAAGTAAAGTTGCATATCCTATGACATCTTCGATATTATCAGCGTAGTACCCATCTCCACAGGCTGAACGTGATATCTTGTAAAAAATCATGCGATACGCTTCCTTATGTACGGCACAATGTCTGTCCAGGTGCTGATTTAATCACGTTTATTAATCGTTGAGTAATCTCAGCGTTAGCTTCAAAGCTACCATAAACTTCTTCTCTGTCTTGTAATGTTTTAGATATTAAGCTACTCATTGTTTTACCTCTCTATTTTGTTTTTGTTTTGTCTATGATTAATTATACCATTTAGATTATTAATGTGTCAAGTATTTATTTATTTATAACCACTGTCTTGTTTACTTTAAAAAGAAATTGTTCTTTTTTAGTTCTTTTTACTTTTTCAGGCTTTAGTAAATTATCGGGTCTTTCTCTGTTTAGAATTTTAGTTATGTTACGTTTAATTCGCATGATTAGCTTAGGTAAACGTCTCGTTCTGTGAGGTATACTGTATGCGTACATTTTTAATTTCCTTTCTTTTTAATGTTAGGTTTATTTTTAGGTTCGAGTAAATCACATCCTGCTAACATCTGATCGGTTACGGTGTTGTCTGGTATTGACCATTTAGACAAGTTTTTATTAAACCTCCTACAGTGAGCCAACATATGCCTCCATATCCGTAACGTTTTAAATGTCCACTTGTCTAAATTTTGATTAAAGTTACGGCACCATGCAAAGGTACCCTTCATGTTTTTAACGTTACGAGTGTCCCATTTAGCTAGTTTACTGTTGAAGTTAAACATTGAGCAAACAGGTACTTCATTGTCTCGACGTTGCTTGTTTTCCATTTAGATAAATCTTGGTTGAATTTAGAACAGCTATGAAACGTTGCCATCATACTTTTACTTTTGCAGTGTCCATTTTGACAAGTCTTGATTAAATTTTCGGCAGTTATAAAACAAGTAATTCATGTTTGTTACTTGGCTAGTGTTCCATTTGGATATATCACTATTGAACGTTTCACAGTTTTTAAAAAGATACGATATATCCGTTACTTCCGAAATGTCTATATTTTTCATGTCTATTCGCTTGAAGGTACAGCTTTTTATATCTTTTTATTTCTAACTTTTATTAATTTAGCCATAATTAAAATCCCCGCTTTGTTTGTTTATTTGTTTATCTAATTATACACTAATAATTTTAAGTGTCAAGTATTTATTATTTTATTTATTATTTTAGCTATTCTTTATCTAGCGTGACTATCCCTTTGGGTAGATTTTCCTTTTGCATGCTAAAGCACTGGTAGAACATATCTTTTTTATATGCTATTTGGCTTAAGTCCCAGCATGAAATGTCTTGGTTGAATTTGTAGCAATCAGAAAACATTCTTGTTGTGTTTTTAGCCTCATCAATATACCAATATGAAGGTCTTGGTTGAATTTGAGCAGTTTTCAAACATAGAGGCTAAGATTTAGTTTTTAAGAAGTTTCCACTCTGTAATGTCTTTGTTGAACTGGTGGCAATTGTAAAACATACCTGCTAGGTATTCAACGTTACGCATGTCCCATTTCGACAGGTTTTGATTAAATTTTTTGCAATTGTAAAACATACTATCAGATTATTTTTCCCCATTTGGGTGTCCCAATTTGATAGGTCTTGGTTGAAGTTTTCGCATTATTAAACATACACGTTGTTGCCGTAAAATTACTTGTATTCCATTTTGATATGTCATCGTTGAATCTAACTTGATATCTAAACATATAAGATGCATCTCGTATTTCTGAAACGTCAAGGGTCTCCATATTGACTCCCTGACGTTGTAGTTTTCGTACTTCTTGCTTGTTTCGGACTTTGATTAACTTACTCATCTTAATTTCTCTTTCTGTTTGTCTGTTGCTTGTTGGGTGGAGCAAATAGAGGTGTGTGGTGCCTCTATTTGCTCTTATTGTGGGGTTAGGCTGCATTCCATTGAGGTAAGTTTTTATCAAGCATACTGGTGCATCCTTGAAATTCTGTCTTTCTATTAACTTTTCTACATCCCATTTTAGATACATCTTTTGGGAAATTTTCGCCAGTACAAACATCCAACCATATTTCAACTGTTAACATTCCATGTTGATAGCCTTTGAATTTGCAAGTTCTAAAAAATATTCCCTGTTTTTAACTTGCTAACATCCATGTTGATA
Organism: Candidatus Thiodubiliella endoseptemdiera; assembly: GCA_013416635.1. Classification (GTDB taxonomy): domain Bacteria; phylum Pseudomonadota; class Gammaproteobacteria; order PS1; family Pseudothioglobaceae; genus Thiodubiliella; species Thiodubiliella endoseptemdiera. The sequence goes on from JACCHT010000003.1 coordinate 27,071, forward strand.
GTCTTTGTTGGTAATTTGGAGTTATAAACATACTATTCATATTTTCAACGTTGCTAACATTCCACTTTGATATATCTTGGTTGGGAATTTTGACCTGTAAAACATACCCTCCATGTTTCAACTTCTAACATCCCAAGTTGATAGTCTTGGTTGGTTTGGGATTTAAACATACATCCATATATTTAACTTGCTGACATCCCCTGTTGATAGGTCTGGTTGAAGTTTGGCAGTTAAAATAAAACCATATTTTTTAACTCTCTAACATTCCATTTGATAAGTCTTGGGAATTTTGGCGGGTTTAAACATACTCCAATTTCCGTTGCTGACATTCCATTTTGATATATCTTGGTTGAAGTTTTTGCAGTTAAAAAATCACCCTATATTTCAACGTTGCTAACATTACGTTGATATATCTTGAGTTTGAAGTTTTTTCGCAGTTATCAACATCCCTTCCATATGGTGATTCTTGTATTCCATTTTGATATGTCATCGTTGAAGCTTTTTCTTATCCTCAACATATTTAGACGCATCCCCTTTTCTCGGTTTTACATCTCGTTTACATGTTTCGCCTTTTCGTACAGTTCTCGGAACTTCCTTTGTACTTCTTTGATTAGTTTACTCTTCGTGTGCTCTCCTTTTTGTTTGTTGTTGTTTTAAGACTGCATACCTCTAGGTATGTTTTTATAAAGCATCTCGGGATCTTCGAACATTTTCTTTTTACTAATAACGCTACTCCCCTTTTGATATGTTTTGGTTGAAGTTTTTGGGAGTTAAAACATAATCCATATTTTAACTTTTCTGCTTCCATGTTGATATGCTTGGAAGTTTTGGGGTTATTAAACATCCAAACAGGTCAACGGGTAAATTCCCCGGATATATCTTGTTTTGGATTTAGCGTTATAAAATACCCCTCCATATCTTCCCTTTGCAAATTCCATTTTAATTTTGGTTTAATTTTTTGCAAAAATCTTAAATATATAACGCATAGTTTTTTGTTTCTTTAAACCCATGTTGATATATCTTTTTTTGAAGTGGGTTCCATATTGCATATATAT
>JACCHT010000012.1 GCA_013416635.1 Candidatus Thiodubiliella endoseptemdiera
CCCCTCATCAAAAAAGTGGTGAAGGCAGCAGATTCACACAGGAAACAAAAGGGGTTAACATTGCCTTACAGCAAAACGCAATCCCCCCAAGACCCAACAGGCTGTGGCGATGCTTATCGTGCTGGGCTGTTATACGGCTTAATGAACGATATGGACTGGAAAACCACAGGTCAACTCGCTGGACTTTTAGGTGCAATTAAAATTGCACATTTAGGCACACAAAATCATCAGTTTGATTTGACCGAAATAGAGTATTTATATCAACAAAATTACGGTGAACTTTTATTTTGACTCAAGGACTAACACCATCAGAAAGGTTTGTTAATGAACTTTGCGAATTATCATTTCTAAAGTTATGGACGCACCCAAACCCTAAAGGTAAAAAGATAAAGAATTATGCGATTGCCTAATTGTTTACGGGGTGCGTGTCATTATTATTTCTGTTAAAGAAGTTAAATATACAGAAGGTAGTGCAGGATATGACAGATGGATTAATAAAGCAATAAAAAATCAAAAGACCAAATACATGGTGCGAAACGTTGGCTAGAATATACAGATACTGTTATAATTCATAATGAAAGAATAATAAATTTACCGCCTAAATCGGAAAGAATATATCATGAGGGTGATGATTTTTTTAATTTTTTTGGAAAAAATTTAAATTCAACGGTCTCATGGATTATTCAGCAATTATTGTTCTAGGAAATTTAATGAACAAAGAAGGTGAACTCAACAACGAGTCATCTGCTCGCATGAATCTGGCGATAGAAGCTTTCCATGAGAATCAAGTTCCTTACATTGTTACATGTGGATGGGCATATAGAACTGATTCGCCAGTCGCAATAGCTAATGCAATGAGGAACTATGCCATAAGAATGGGAAACATCAATCCAGAATCAATTATGACAGAGATAAAATCAAGAGATACGGTTGGCGATGCAATATTCACCAAGAAAAATATGGCATTAAAAAGAGGGTGGAACAACATCCTTGTTGTCACTAGCGACTATCATATTTCACGAACACAAATTATATTCAATTACATCTATGGGAATCATTTCAACATCGAAGCCAAAGGTGCAATTACCACCACGACTAATGAACAACTGAAAAACGAAAATTCCTCTTTAATGGCCTTCTACGATACTTTCGAGGGTATTGAGGCAGGAGATGATGCATTAATACATCAACGACTTTATGAAAAACACCCGTTTTATAACGGGGTTGTCTATCCAAAAATATCAAAGGAGTAAAGTTATGGCAGACACCTCAGAAAAAGTTATCTTGTTTTTGGGCCCTATAGACCCCCTTCTGGAATGGCTAAAAATTAATGGAGAATCTGTAATTCAAACATCAGAAAAAATCACGCCAGAATTCATCGCCTCCAATGGAATCAGCTTTCTTATCAGTTACGGGTATCGCCATATTCTTAGAAAAATGTCCTTGAGTTATTGCCTAACAGGGCAATAAATCTTCATGTTTCATGCCTTCCCTGGAATAAAGGTGCTGATCCGAATTTTTGGAGTTTCGTAGAAGACACTCCTAAAGGATGCACAATTCACTATTTGGACGAAGGCGTGGACACCGGAGACATAATCGCTCAAAAAGAAATAGAGTTTGATTCAGATCTCGAAACGCTCGCAACTTCATACGAAAAATTGCAGGTGGCAATACAAGATTTGTTTAAGCAGAGTTGGAGAAACATAAAGGGTGAAAAATGCCCAAGGAAAAAACAAGTCGGCAAAGGTTCAATTCACAGAGTCAAAGACAAAGAAGGTCTATCTCATTTACTGGCAGAGGGCTGGAATACCCCTGTTTCAGTGTTGGAGGAATATGCGGCTGAAACGCAGATGTCAAAACAGTTCTGGGATAAGTATGACTCCGAGATTGAAGAAATTCGGAAACAGAAGAAGGCATAATGAGTCGATAATTTTGCAATTGTCTTCAATGCGTTGTTCGGCACCCATTAGTGCCAATTCATGATTTAAAAAACCAAGGTCAAATGGTGCATTATGAATCACCAAAGTCGCACCCTCAATATATTCTAAAACTCTTCGGCAATTTCTTCAAATTTTGGTTTTCTTTTAAAAAGTGTCTTTAATGCCATGAATTCGCTCAGAATCCCCCACTAAACGCTCTGGCTGTATATATTGATGGTATTTCATTGTCTTTGGTGATTTGTCTGTCAATAATTTCAGTGCAACCAATCTCAATAATGCGATGCCCTTCAGAAGGTTCAATTCCTGTGGTTTCTGTATCTAAAACAACCAGTCTTTCCATTGTCATTTCTCGTGTAAAATTGCTTCATTTTTTATCGTATTTGAAGTTGGAAGGTTAAAGCATGGCAAGAGTAACTGTAGAAGAATGTTTGGATTTTGTAGAAAATCGTTTTGAATTGGTATTGGTAGCAGCAAAACGCGCACACCAATTAAACTCTGGCGGTCATCGTTCAACGCTAGATGTGGGCAAAGATAAAGCGACAGTTGTTGCTTTGCGTGAAATTGAAGCGGGTTTAGTTGATGCGTCAATTTTAACCGAAGCACATGCAATGGAAACAGAATTATCCGCACAAGAAAAAAAAGCAGACAGTGCAATTGCAGCAGAAGTTGAGGCTGAATTATCCTCCACTGCTGTTGATGAGTCAGTGGATGAAATGAGTGAAGTGATTGGCGCATAGTTTATTGCACTTACTCACCTGAAAAATGACGCAAATGCGTCATTTTTTTTGCAAAGGTCTCTAATTATAATTATAGACCTTTGCATAAATAGGGATAATTAGTTTATCATAATATTGTGATATAGCGATAATTAACACCACTAGAAAATATTGTGTATCATTGCCTGAGATTTAATCAAAAAAAAGAGGCAATAAAATGAATAACGATTATTGGAAAGCCAATATTTCACTGATTGTAAAGTGCTTAGCAGTTTGGTTTGTAGTTTCGTATATGTTTGGGATTGTGTTGGTAGATGTGCTTAACACAATAAGACTTGGTGGGTATAAGCTTGGATTCTGGTTTGCACAACAGGGTTCGATTTATACTTTTGTCATCTTGGTCTTTTATTATGCAAAAAGCATGAATAAAATCGACGAAGAATTCAATGTTCACGAAAAATAATTAGAGGAGAATTATTATGGATTTACAAGCATTAACATTTTTATTCGTAGGCATTACTTTTGCTATCTACATTGGTATTGCTTTTTGGGCAAAAGCGACAACAACAAGTGAATTTTATGTTGCAGGTGGTGGCATTCACCCAATTGCAAATGGTATGGCGACAGCCGCTGACTGGATGAGTGCTGCGTCATTTATCTCAATGGCAGGTTTAATCGCTTTTTATGGATATGGTGGCTCGGTATTCTTAATGGGTTGGACAGGTGGCTATGTGTTATTAGCGATGTTACTTGCGCCTTACTTAAGAAAGCATGGCTCATTCACGGTGCCTGAGTTTATTTCTGATCGTTACTATTCAAAGGCTGCGCGTGTTGTGGCAGTTATTTGTTTGATTATCGCATCCGTTACTTATGTGATTGGGCAAATGAAAGGCATTGGTGTTGCATTTTCTAGGTTTTTAGAGGTAGATTATGAAACAGGCTTGGTAACAGGTATGGTTATCGTAGCATTCTATGCAGTAATGGGCGGTATGAAAGGTATTACTTATACACAAATTGCACAATATGTAATTATGATTATTGCTTATACTATTCCAGCAGTCTTTATTTCGTTTATGCTAACAGGCAACCCAATCCCACAACTAGGTTTGGGTAGTGAAATGGCTGATGGCACTTATTTATTAGATAAGCTTGATCAAGTGGTGGCTGGTCTTGGATTTTCTGAATACACGACACAAGCAAGATTGAGTTCGACAAATATGTTTGTTTATACTTTATCATTAATGATTGGAACCGCAGGTTTGCCACATGTTATTATGAGATTTTTTACCGTATCTTCGGTAAAGGCTGCTCGTGAATCTGCAGGTTGGGCATTGGTATTTATTGCTTTGTTATACACCACTGCACCAGCAGTAGCGGCAATGGCAAGATTAAACTTAATGACCACAATTGACCAGCCAACTCAAGCACAAAACCTTGCTTATGTTGATCGTCCTTCTTGGTTTAAAAATTGGGAAAAAACGGGTTTGTTAAAGTTCAAAGATAAGAATGGTGATGGATTAATTCAATACACGGGCAACAAGAGCAATACACCTAAAACAACCAAAGTTGACGGTAAAGATATTGTATTGTTACCTAATGAAATGGTTAAAGTGGATAGAGATATCATGGTACTGGCTAATCCTGAAATTGCTGGCTTGCCTAATTGGGTGATTGCTATTGTGGCTGCGGGTGGTTTAGCAGCAGCATTATCGACGGCTGCTGGATTATTACTGGCTATTGCATCCTCTATTTCACATGACTTGTTAAAAGGTGTGTGGAAGCCAAATATTAGCGAGAAAGAAGAGCTTAATTATTCTCGACTTTCAATGATTGGTGCGATACTGGTTGCGGGTTATTATGGCTTTAATCCACCAGACTTTGCCGCAGGAACGGTGGCACTCGCCTTTGGTTTGGCAGCGTCTAGTATTTTCCCAGCATTGATGATGGGTATCTTCTCTAAGAAGATGAATAAAGAAGGTGCGATTGCGGGTATGCTTTCAGGCATTGGCATTACATTGTTATATGTATTCCAGCACAAAGGTATCATGTTTGTGAAATCAACTTCATTTTTAGGTGATATGGACCCTAACTGGTTCTTAGGCATTGAGCCAAATGCGTTTGGTGCCATTGGTGCATGTGTTAACTTTGCGGTGGCATTCTTTGTTATGAGTCGCACGAAGAAAGTACCTCAAGGAGTTGAGAAGATGGTTGAGAATATCCGTATTCCAGCCGCTAATTAATACTTTTTAGATGTTCTTAAAACGCCCGGCAATGCTGGGCGTTTTTTGTTTAAGATGCAAGGAGTTAGTATGTTTTTTAAAAATAAACATGTGATTACATCGATGATTGTTGCCCCTATTTTGGCAATTATTAGTTATTTTGCCGTTGATTATTATGTTGCTGAAGTGCCACATAAAGCAAAGCAGGGGCAATCCTATAAAATGCTGGCAAAGCCTAATTGTCGTTGGGCAAGTGGTGTGTGTGATTTGATTAATGGCGATTTAAAAATTCACATTACTTCGGACAGTCAAAAGTATGGGTCAAATGTGCTTTTTGTTGATGCTTCAAATAATTTAAAAGGCATTAAATTTGCCTTGGTTGAAGAGCAAGGTAAAACTTCTAAACCTCAATCAATGACACCTGCCAATGGTAGCAAAAAATCTTGGCAATCCTCACGGATAAATATTAGGCAATCAGATTATTTGCAACTTGTTATTTCCGCAAATAGAAGCGTGTTTTATACCGAAGTGCCAACTGTTTTTATTTACAAAGAACCTTTAATGTAGGAGACTATGATGGAAATTGAAGGTTTAGAAATGATTGATTTTTTTAAACTGACACTGCCTTTAGACAGTGCGACTTCTACACAATTAAAATCTTTACTTACGAAAACCGAAATTGCTTATCGTAGAAAAGGGCATATATTAACCATCAAACCTGATTATCTATATTTAGTGCGTAAAGGTGCGGTGCGAATTGAAGATGAAAATGAGGCGTTATTTTCTATGCTTGGTGAACACCAGTGGTTTGGCTATAGCGTGCAATTATTGCCTTATACGCATTTGTGTCAAGAGGATACGCTTTATTATCGGATTGATAAAGCCTATTTTTATGCGTTGTTTGCTGATAATACTACGATTGAAAATTTCTTTACTGAGGCGAATTTAGAGAGCAGTATCCAATCGCAAAACTTCATCAAAAAAGACAGTTTGTTGTCTAATTCTGTATTGTCAATGTCGCGTTCCAACAATGCTTATTTAGTGGACAAAAAAGTTAGCATTAGTGAGGTGGCACAATTAATGCACAAAAAAAATGTGACTGCCGTGGTAATAACAGACGAAAAAACAGTTTGTGGGATTGTTACTGACCGTGCTTTTTGCACCAAAGTAGCGGCACAAAACCTTGATGTGAGCAAGCCTATTAGTGATATTATGACTGATAATCCTATCTCTATCGCCCATTATAAAAGCGGTGTTGAGGCAATGTTGTTAATGGCAAATTCACGAATTAGACACTTGCCAATTGTTAAAAATGAACAGGTAGTCGGTATGGTAACAGCGGCTGATTTAATGCGTAAACAAAGTCATAATGTGGTATTTTTGGTGAATGAAATTTTGGTATCAAACACGATAGAAGCGTTGGAAAAAATCTCCAAACAAATCCCTCTACTGTTACAAAATAGTTATGAATCCAATATGGACCAACACGATATTACTTATTCCATAAGTGCTGTTGGCAAGTCTATTAACCAGCAATTACTCAAACAAGCTGAAGCGTTATTAGGCCCACCACCCATAGATTATGCTTGGGTGGTGGCAGGTTCCTTGGCTAGATCTGAGCAAATCGCACACACCGACCAAGATAATTTACTGATTTTGTCAGATGAGTATCAAGAAAAATTACACGGTGAATATTTCACTAAATTAACGCACTATGTCAGCGATGGACTGAATGCTTGTGGCTATGTGTATTGCCCGGGCGATGTGATGGCAACTAATCAAAAATGGCGACAGAGCCTTTCTGTGTGGAAGTCGTATTTTAAAAAATGGATTACTTCTCCAGAGCCAAAAGCCTTGATGTATGCTAGTATTTTCTTTGATTTAAAGTGCATTTATGGCGAGGCTGAATTATTGGATAATTTGTTAACAAAGGTGTTTGAATTAACGGAAAGCAATACAATTTTTCAATCGCATATGGCTGCTAATGCCCTGCATTACACGCCACCACTAGGATTTTTTAGAAACTTTATGCTGGACAAAAACGGAGCGAATAAAAAATCTTTGGATATGAAGAAAAAAGGCGTGGTGCCTATTGTTGATATTGCTCGGGTGTATGCCTTGTCAAACGGCGTTCGTTCGGTCAATACGCAGGATAGGCTGAGAGAATTATCGGATATGGGCGGTATGAGCAGTTCGGGTGCGAATGATTTGATTGAGGCGTATAAATTCATTAATTCTGTGCGTATCAAGCACCAAAGTCAGCAGATTAAATCAGGATGCTTAGCAGATAATTATGTGCCAACTAAGGAAATTTCTTCTCTAGACAAAAAACATTTAAAAGATGCATTTAGACTGGTTACCAATATGCAATCGGCATTGGGTTCACGCTATCAAACCTCAATATTGTCGTGAGATTAAGATTTTTAACGGAATACCATCGAAAGAAATTGCTTAAAAAAGCACATTTGCCAAAACCGCTTTCTCAATATTTATCCCAACTATCTCGCCCCCTTGCAGACAATGTAAATTTAATTAAAGACCTAGAATTTTTGGTATTAGACTTTGAAACGACGGGATTTGATGCCTCTAAAGAAAAAATTATCAGTATGGGTTACACAGTGATTAAAAATTTGCGTATTTTGCCACAAACATCAACGCACATCCTTGTCAACCCAAAACAAGTGCTAACGGAAAAAAATGTTGCCATTCACCAATTAACTGATGAGGAATTAAAGCAAGGTATATCACTTGAAAGTGCAATGGATAGGTTGTTATTAGCAATGACAGGTAGGGTTATTATTGTGCATTTTGACAATGTTGAAAAAGGGTTTATTAATCAAGCTTGTCGCCAACTTTATCGGATTAATGCTTTGCCAATGGTGATGTTGGACACCCTTAAGATTGAACAAAAAAAACGACAACAAACACAACAGCAGATAAAATCTGGAGGTTTGCGCTTATTCGCCTTACGAGAAAAATACAATTTACCGCGTTACAATGCACATAATGCGATACAAGATGCCATTGCCACTGCCGAATTATTTTTAGCACAAATAGAATATATGGGCAAAAAAGAAACGCTAAAATTAAAACAGATTATCTAAAAACACCTGCGTAAAAAGGTATTATCAATACTTTTATAACAACTGAAACAAAGACCATGTATCCAATTGCAATGCCAGAACACCTTTGTTAAACGGCCCAATATCTTTCGTATAAGATTTTGAAATTCTGTAAATTTTGGAACCACAAAAAAAATTTTGAGTTGGGAAAAAAGAATGGCAGTATATCAATATTTTTACAACACAAGGGCGATTGGATGGTTTAAAGGCGGCGGTGAATGCGCCTTCTTATTGACCGCCATTTACCACAACGCGCTAATCAGACGGCGATTATTTGGGAGGGCGATAATCCTGAAATTAGCCAACAAGTTAGCTACCAAGAACTTCACGATGAAGTGGCAAAACTTGCCAATGGTTTTAAAAAACTCGGTGTTAAAAAAGGCGATAGAGTTTGTATTTATATGCCGATGATTTTGCAAGCGAGTTATGCGATGTTGGCATGTGCTAGAATTGGTGCCATTCATTCCGTGGTTTTCGGTGGTTTTTCGCCTGAAGCACTCAAAGATCGAATTCTAGATTCTGAATGCAAGATAGTGATTACTGCCGATGCAGGTTTGCGTGGCGGTCGGGCAACCCCACTTAAAGCGAATGTTGACAAGGCAATTGAGGCGTGTGATTGTGTTGATGCAGTGATTGTCGTGCAAAACACTAAAGGCAAAGTGGCATGGGGCAAGCGAGATATTTGGTATCACGATTTAGTAGCAGAGATGGATGATATTTGCCCATGTGAGTCATTTGATGCGGAAACACCTTTGTTTATTCTTTATACTTCGGGTTCAACTGGTAAGCCAAAAGGGGTGTTGCATACTACGGGTGGTTATTTGTTGTATGCTGCTATCACGCATAAATATGTGTTTGATTATCAGGACGGTGATATTTATTGGTGCACGGCAGATGTCGGCTGGGTAACAGGGCATTCGTTTATATTGTCTATGGACTCCAAAGGAGCAACGACTTTATGTTTGAAATTTCCCCCCCTGTGCGTTTGTTTTTGGCGGTGTTGCAAACCCAAGTTAATATTTTTAAAGCCCGGCAATCCGTGCATTTGGGGGGGGTTTTGTAAAAAAAAAGGGGAAGGGTTTCAATTTTGGGACTGTTGGCGGCCGTTAATCCCGAAACCTGGGAATGATTTTTCACAAAAGGGGTGGGACCCCATCGTTTCGGTGGAAAAACCGAAACGGGCGGGATTTAGCCCTCTGCCCCGCCCCCGCCAAAACCTGGTTCAGCCAACAAAAACCCCCCGGTTTGGGCCCAAAATCCAATGAAAAAAGGCGAAATTTTAGAAGGTGAAGCAGAAGGCATCTTAGTCTTAGCCCGTTCATGGCCTGGACAAATGCGAACGCTTTACAATAATCACGAACCCTTTTGGAACGTTTTACCCTTTTAAAACAAAAAACGCTGGTGATGGCGTGGCGGGGCCCCCAGGGCTTTCTGGATACGGGTAGAGTGGACGATGTGCTTAATATTTCGGGCATCCAGGTACCCCAGAGTTGGGAATCGCTTTATTTGCATAAAGATGTAGGGAAGCGAGTGGTGGGTTATCCCCCGCTGGGGGCAAAGGCTTTTTGTATGTTTCATTAGTGATGCCAACCCAAGTGGCAAAGCAAAATTTGGGTTTAAAACTCGTCCGAAAAGGGGGAATTTTTTTGCCAATGTTGAAAAAATTAATTTCATATTTTAAAAAACCCCCGTTTTTAAGTTACGTCTTTTTGCTGATTCCCGAAGACGATTACGGCAGGGGGTTTTAACGCGGGCAAGTGGTGGTGTTTGTTAAAAATAGAGTTTAAAAAAATTAAAATTTAAATTACAATAAACCCCAATACGATTTTAGGTCAGTTTTTGTAAAATCAAAACCTTTAAATAATAAAGCCATAAGCACTATACGAGTATCGGTGCGCTAGTTAAATTCAACATTAATTTTAAAAAAATTTTTTCATCTTCCCAATTAAAATGCTCAAACCCTGGGGCCCCTTTGTTTGAAAAAGTTGTTTTTTGTCCTTTGAGCTGATAAGTTTTAGGCTGTGTTTGCACCAAAATTAAAAATTTTTAAAGGGGCCAAATTACTTTGTCGAAAAACAATGTGTGCTTTGTCGCCAGGGGTGAAATTTTATAAACGCCAATTTTTTCAAAGGTTTAAGTCATGCGCTTTGGGTTTTTTGTGGGATCTGGCAATAAGAAAAAACGGTAATCATTTCAATGGTTAAGTTTTTAGGCTCGTTTGTCTTTCCTTGGGCGTGGTTTTATAACAAGGGGCTCATGAAATCCCCCAAATAAGTATCGGGAATAATGCAAGCAAGCCCAGTATAAATTTCTTCTGGTTGATGGGGTCATTTAGGTTGATTTTTTGCCCCGCATCGCATCAACTGTGCGTTTGCAAGTCAAATAAAGGTTAAAGCCAATCTCGCTTTTTTTCCCGACTGGTTTTTCGCCCAGTAAATCGCCGCACCACGAAACTCTGGGCTGGTTGGGAAGCATAAATCCAGCCCAATTCTTTAAAAAATTACCGCTTCTAAGCGTTTTCTAGCGTTATTGCTGGTGATTGGTGGGATTTGTGCTGAAAAAATGGCTTAGGTGTGAACGACCCACCCCGCCCCAACTGGTGCAATTGTCCAAAACCCAAAATTTTTTTTGCGTTGTTTTATGATGGTATTAGCATTTGGAATATAATACCCGTTTTAATGATGGTGGTGCAGACCAAAATCTGGCGCCCTGAAAAAAACTCATTTTCTCTAATTCCGGCGGGGTTTTTCCCATGGGCGTCGGATAGGCATTTTTTTTTGTCTTGGTTTCTCTGCCAATTTTCAATGGTGTCAATGTCATTTAAAACAAATATTTTACCGCCACGGTGCATTTGCGGAACAAACCTCTTTAATGCATTTTTTCTTTAAAAAAGGTTTTTAAACGCCTTGCCCTTTTGGCGTAGCAATAATTGAGAGCTCTAAGCGACCAAATGCCATATTCGCGTGCGTGGAATTGGGGGGGCGTCATGGTGAAATTTGTGGGGCTTTTTCAATGTTTCCTTTTAACGCCTCGGTGTTTCTTATAATAATCCCCCCAGGTTTGGGGATACTGCCCGAAACAAGGTGTGCCGATCTTGCAATAGGGCGTTTTGCTTTATTTGCGTTTGTTCTTTGGTGCTTTGGGGGGTGCGGCGCGATTTC
>JACCHT010000013.1 GCA_013416635.1 Candidatus Thiodubiliella endoseptemdiera
TTCTAAAGATATACAAGCAATTTATTGGTTAAAAATCTGCAAGTATAGTAAGTACTCAAAATGTAGTATATGAACATTTATGGCTTTAAAAGATTCTAATTGCAAATATTATGCAAACAAGTCAAAGGATTGGGAATTAATTTAGATGGAAAATGGAATTTAAGATATAAAAAGAATTTTTGTAATTATAAAAAATCAGCAAATCAGAGAATAGTAAGATTTTCAACAATCATTGGGAATGTTACTTTACACTTTTAGGGAGTTTAAAGTTATGATGAAAAGCTATCATATTGGTACATAAAAGCCCATTTTCATGGGGTTCTGCGCAAAAATTTTGAAATTTACAAATATGGAAATAAATGAAAAGTCTATGTGCGATTATACGAAAACACAAAAGATTAATACCCTTTTCAGAACAAGGGTTTGGGATGAAATTAGAACAACAAGCCTATAGGCTGTTAAGTTGGATATTCTCGCAAAATAATAGCAAATGATTAAATGAAAATATAAAGAACACCACTCATTAACACTGGGTGTTTGGGCAAAGAGATGATTTGGGCATGAATACAAATTAGGGAGATATTAAAACTATAATAAGTCACCTGAAACTCCCCAATAAACTGGACACTAAATTTTAACATTTAGGAGTCCAAAATGACAAGAAAATACACAGCCTTCACCAAAGCCTTTAAACTAGAAACCCTAGCACTAGCAAATCAACCAAATACTTGCATTGCACAGCTTGCAAGAGATTTAGGTTTACGCAGAAACATGATCTACAAATGGAGGATTGAATTGAATCAAAAACAAGATAAAGCCTTTAAAAGAACCGCCGATACCACCAACACAGCACATCACAAAGCAACACATTCGGCGTTATTAAAGCAAAACAAACAACTTGCAAAAGACCTTAAACTGGCTCAAATGGAGGTAGAAATCCTAAAAAAGGCTCAAGCCTTCTTCAAAGGTCAAAACAGTTAAGATTTAAGTTTATCGCCTCTGAGGCGATAAACTACCCAATCACTGTTTTGTGTCGCTGTATGCAGGTATCCAAGAGCGGATATTACTACTGGAAGCATACGCCACAAAGCCCTAGAAGTAGGCAGAACGATAAAATCGTATTACAAATCATTCAAGCCTTTAAAAATAGTAGGCAAACCTATGGTTCGCCTAGGATTTATCACGAACTAAAAGCCCAAGGCGTTAAGGTTAGCCTGAATAAAGTGGCGAGGCTGATGAACAAGAACGACATATATGCCCATTTTAGTATTCGCCATAAAAAGGCAAAAATACCTAGAAACAATATTAACTTTGCTAATAATATACTGAACAGGGAATTTATTGCAACAACACCCAATAGCAAATGGGTAAGCGACACTACCTTTGTTTGGACGCAGCAAGGTTGGTTGTATTTAGCAACTGTGATTGATTTATACTCACGCAAAGTTGCTGGTTGGTCAATGGGCAAGAATAATGACACAGCGCTCGTAATTGACGCTCTGAGCATGGCAATCAAAAACAAGCCAAGACAACAGCAAGTATTGCTGCATTCAGATCAAGGTTCTACTTACAGGGCTTATGAGTATTTAGCATTATTTAAAGAAAATAACATTACCCAAAGCATGAGTAGAAAAGGAGAATGCTATGATAATGCAGTCGCTGAGAGCTTTTTTAACACACTCAAAACCGAGCTAGTCAATCAACAAACCTACCAAACCAGAGCGCAAGCAACAAGTGCAATCTTTGAATATATTGAAGTGTTTTACAACAAGATTAGACGACATTCAACGATTGGTTATTATTCACCCAATGATTATGAACAAGCGTTTTATAAGGAGAATTACCCAACTTAACAAAAGCCTTTTAGGCTTAAGTTGGGTTGGCTTCGCCAATTTGGGGCAAGCCCCCAAACCCCATTGTTCAATCAAAAAGAACAAGGGTATAATTTATTGAAGTGGTGTCCAGTCAAGTGGGGGAACCGCACACTGACCCCAATTATTCTTTAACAAGTTAAGACTATGTAAGAAATATTTTTACTTAAATATCGTATATCAAGTAAAAATCTAGTTTCAGACCAAATGGAGTTGTAAAAATACAACATTTTTACAGGGTTTTATTTTTAATATCGGAATATAGGGAAATATGTCCTTATAATAATAGTTAGGCATACAATACTGGAGAGAATATGAAAAATATAGCAATAGTGGATATAGAAACATCTGGATTTCAAAACCAAGGAGGTCTGATTGTTGAAATAGGAATAGTAGGTTTAAATTTAGAAACGGGTGAAGTTACCGATGAGTTTGACGCTATTGTCAAAGAAGATAGTTTTGGAGAAAAACATTCTAAAGATCCTTATGGTTGGGTTTTTCAAAATTCAGACTTGACATACAATGATGTTTTACAGTCAAACAATTTAACAAGTATGTTGTCAGAAATTCAAGAAATTTTTAATAAATACTCACTGGGAGCAACAGCATTTAACAAACAATTTGATTTTGGATTTCTAAAATCAAGAGGATTACAAATTAAAGAGTTGCCTTGTATTATGTTATCAGCGACACCTGTAATTAATTTGCCTCCAAATCCTGGATTTAGAGATGCAAAATGGCCAAAAGTAGAAGAAGCGTGGGAGCACTTTTTTCCAAACATAAAATACGAAGAAGCACACAGAGCACTAGATGATGCCAAGCATGAGGCATTAATTGCACATGAACTTTACAAGCGTGGAAAATTCGCAGTATAGAAAATGCCTAACAAATCATTCCAGCCGACCGCTAACGCGTCGGCTGAATTCAAGCGTTAGATGCGACCGCAGGGCGGTCGCATCTAACGGCGTGGCAATAGTAGATTAACTCGTTATCCGCCTGCGGCGTCTAACAAGCCAATCAACCCGACCTAGAGAATTTAAAATAGAGTAAACTCTAAATAAATTACTAGGCGGGTTATTGCCACGCCGTTAGGCGAAAATAAAATCATTCATCACGGAGAAAGAAATGGATATATTTACGAGATTTAATCGTAATAAAATTGATGATAGGCAGGTTGATACGTTAATTGGCCTTAGCAAAGGATTAACAGCAGATGGAAAAGTAAACCAAGCTGAAGCAGAGTTCCTTTTAAATTGGTTAGCTCAAAACCAACAAACTAGCGATAACCCAATTATCCTTAATTTACTCAATAAAGTTGAGTTGATGCTTGAAGACGGAATATTAGACTCAGATGAATCAAAAGAATTATTTAGTATTCTTCATAAAATTACAGGTGAGTCATCCGAATTAGGAGAAATTGCAAAATCATCCAACTTACCCTTAGATGAACCAAGTCCAGAAATAATATTTGAAGGGAATTCATTTTTATTTACAGGTACATTTGCATTTGGAACTCGCAAACAATGCCAAGAAAAAACAAAAGAACTTGGTGGCAAAAATGCCAGCAGTGTTACAAAATCAGTAAATTATTTGGTTTTGGGCACATATGTTACTGACAGTTGGGCACATGAAAACTTTGGTCGTAAAATTGAAAAAGCAATGGGTTATCGAGATGCTGGCGTACCCCTTGCTATTATCACAGAAGAGCATTGGGTGAGTTCTGGTGGCTTTTAATAAAATGGCTAAAATAAATCGCCTAACAAGGCAAATCAACATGGATCGCCTTCGTCGCTGCGCTCCTTGTCGCCCAGTGCAGAGCGGTCGGCTCTAACGGCGTGGCAATAATGGATTAACTCGTTATCCGCCTGCGGCGTCTAACAAGCCAATCAACCCGACCTAGAGAATTTAAAATAGAGTAAACTCTAAATAAATTACTAGGCGGGTTATTGCCACGCCGTTAGCCATCAAGGAGAGTGCGGTGTCAGAGTTTAAACTTACAAATGAAATCATAGAACTTTCATCTTCCAACATTTGGGATGCTGCCAAATTAGAATGGGAACTTGATGAGATCTATGAAGCCGATGAACCGGGGCGCTGCTTATGCGGTCACTTTCCAATAATTGAAACATGCATACTTAAAAACAAAGTAAATGGTAACCCTGTAACTGTTGGTAATTGCTGCGTAAAGAAATTTATCGGTCTCCCGTCTGATAAGATTTTTCAAGCAATTAAACGTGTCCGTAAAGATAATGAGAAATCTCTAAATGCGGAGGCTATTGAACATGCATTTAACAAATGTTGGATCAATGATTGGGAAAAAGATTTTTACTTAGATGTTATGCGCAAAAAAAAATTAACTGTCAGACAGCTTCAGAAAAAAATTCAAATTAATGAAAAACTAGCAAGAAACATGAAGTGATAAAATTGAATGGCTAACAAGTTAATCAAACGGAAAAATAACAGTTGGCCATCGCTTCGCGATTATAGCCAACCATTATTTTCCGCTTATTAAGGCGTTAGATCCGACCGCAGAGCGGTCGGCTCTAACGGCGTGGCAATAATGGATTAACTCGTTATCCGCCTGCGGTGTCTAACAAGCCAATCAACCCGACCTAGAGAATTTAAAATAGAGTAAACTCTAAATAAATTACTAGGCGGGTTATTGCCACGCCGTTATACATAAAAGGAAAGAGCGATGCTGTATAAATATAGGGGAATAAAAGAATTACGATATTTTGTTGATATTATTCTTAATCAAAGGCTATATGCCGCCCCATATTTTGACTTGAACGACCCAATGGAAGGACACTATTTATACGAAAAAGGCAAGCTGGACTCAGAAGTTAGAAGCCTTATCAAAGGGGATAAAGAAAAAACCAGAATATGCTCGCTTTCAAGAGTTAAAGATAATGAGTTAATGTGGGCACATTATGCTGAAGGCCATAGAGGTGTCGCCATAGGTGTATCTATTAACAATAAAAAACACCAAGTAGTTCCAGTAATTTACGACGGCCTTCCTAAAATTAGCAATTTGAGTTTACGCTTTCCAACAGCACAAGAAATCCTTTCCCACAAACTAAAAGTGTGGAATTATGAAGAAGAAATACGAGTTTTTACAGGCAATAAGCATTATGTTGATATTAAAGTTGAGGAAATATTGCTGGGTAGAAGCATGAGCAATCAAGACAAGAGTTTTATAACAAAACTCATTGAAAGCGTAAACTCAAATATAAAAATCACGAATGCATAAAACAATTATGTATAACAATCACATGCACTCGGACAGCAAAAAGCGCTGCTCGTTCCTCGCTCTGCTTTTTACTGCCGGTGATGTGAGACGTTATGTGTAAGGATACCCCATGAAAATAACGACAGAAATGACACAAGCAGCTTATCAAATTTCAAGAGATGTTTATCATGGAAAAATGAACAGGAATGATGCTCTTGAATATTTAAAAAGTACTCATGGTATGAGTAAAGGTTCTGCATCAGATTACATCGTTAATTTTAAGAAAATGATGGATGGTGAAAAATTTACAAGAACAAATAATGCAGAAACAACAGACTATTTTTTAACTAAAATATTAACTGATTATGGAATTTCTAAGTTAAGCAAAGCTATCAAAGCCACAAAGGAACATGTAGATTATTATGAAGGTCTTGGTAGAGGAAATTTAAATGGTATAAGAGCTATTGTTTCTCGGCATGAAAAAGCACTCGGCTCTCAAGTGCAAGCGGTTTATCCAGATGAACTGGAAAACCCAGAGTCTTTGTTTGAAGGAGTAAGAAAAACAATAACTGTAAATTCTTACGAAAGAAATCCATTAGCAAGAACTGAGTGCATTGAGCATTATGGGGCGCAATGTGTGGTTTGTAATTTTGATTTTGGCAAAAAATACGGAGATATTGGGCAAGGCTTTATTCATGTGCATCATTTGACTCAACTTTCAGATATTAAGAGTGGGTATGAAGTTAACCCAATTAAAGACTTACGACCTGTATGCCCAAACTGTCATGCCATGTTGCACAGGAAGAACCCCCCATATACTATTGAAGAATTGAAGTTAAAAAACACATAACCAAAAAATCCAGAATAATGGGGACAGGCTACTTTTTATGATATAATTCCCCACTTTTACCCCAACACTAAAATGCACGCATACCAAGAGTCAAACCCAAGGCTGGAATTCATCATATTATCAATAGAGGAAATATGGTATGCAAGTTTTTATGATGAGGATGATTACGAGTTTTTCCTAAAATTATTAAAACAGGGCTAGAAAGGAGAATATTGAGTTACACGCCTATTGTCTAATCTACATTTCATTTATTACTTGTACCACAAGGTGAAAATAGTCTGAGTAAATTTATGCAATGGGTGATGACTTCTCATTGCGTTATTATCATAAGAAAACAAAACCTCAAGGACATATTTGGCAAGGTAGATTTAAAAGTTTTATTGTTGTAAAAAGACAGTTATTATCTAACTTGATGCGCTATATAGAGGCTTACATCTAGGGCTGATTTAAGCAAAACAGCACAAGATTGGAATACGGGTCATTATCAGAAAGAGTTTTAGAAATAGAAAGACTATTGAACAAGCCTTATGGAGAACTAGGATAACTGGGTGAATATGTCATACACAAACTCAAAAGAAATAGATAAATCGAAACAGTATTAATAGACAAGCACCATTTGGCAATGAAAAACTGGGTTATAAAAATGGCAAAGAAGCATGGTTTGCTGTCAACTCTAAAGGCTAGAGGAAGACCAAAAAATAAGAAAAAACTATGATAAAAGTAGCCTGTCCCCATTTATTCGTCCAAAATAAGCAATTATGATAAAAGTAGCCTGTCCCCATTTATTCCCGGACTACGCCTTAGAACGAGGCATTATCATTGCTGACACCAAGTTTGAATTTGGCCTAGACGAAGCAAACAAACTGACATTAATGGACGAAGTACTAACCCCTGACAGTTCACGCTTTTGGTCAAAAACTGATTATCAAGTAGGTATTAGTCCAAAAAGTTTTGACAAACAAATTGTGCGTGATTATTTAGAAACCCTAGATTGGGACAAAACCCCACCTGCACCAACCCTACCCGAAAATATCGTGCAAAAAACTGCCAGGCAATACCAAGAAATCCAACAAATTTTGTGCAAATAAATTATTTGATGTGGTATAAAACCCCAACAATTTCAGACAACAATCTAAACTTTCTTATTTCAAACCCGTTAAACTAAAAAAAAAAATCGGAGTAAAAAAATGAGTAAAAACGAACCAAATACACCTCAGCATTTAAAACAAAATTAGTGCTTGAGTTATTACAAAATGAAAGCACCTTGGTGCAGATTGCTAGCAAGCATAACATCCTTCCACAAAACCTACAAAACTGGAAGAAAACCTTCCTTGCTAATGCTGAAATTGCCATGGAGCCATCCAAGGCGGTTAAAGAATACAAAGAAGAGCTTGTTAAATCACAAAACAAAATGAGCGCTTAACAGCTCTGGTAGGCAAGGTAACCGTAGAGAAGGAATGGTTAGCAAAAAAAGCTAAAAAGCTTGGGCTTATCTAATCTTAAACAATTAGTTGACTTCAAGCCGTCTTCAACATCTGCAACACAACCTTTATCAATTAATCAACAATGCCAACTGTTGAGCATTAACAGGAGTAGCTTATATTACACACCGCGTACCAATGTGCGTAAAGATAAAATTAAATCTCATATCACCAAGGTGTTTGAACAAATACCTATTTACGGTGAGAAAAAAGTGCATCAACAACTACTTGAAGACGGTTACAAGGTAAGTTTAAACACAGTGGCTCGTTATCGCCAAGCGTTGGGGTTAAAAGCGGTGTTAGCGGTTAAACAGGTTAATACAGCCATACCAATCAAAGCACATAAAAATACAGTTATAAGCTTCGAGGTTTTTGGTATTAACCACGCTAATCAAGTTTGGAGTACAGACATCACCTACATTAAGATTGCGGGAGGTATGGTGTATATGGCTGCTATTATTGATTGGCATTCCAAGGCTGTTTTATCACACAGAATATCCAACACAATGGATTCACAGTTAGTGATGAGCGTACTCAACGATGCTTTAGAAAAATACCCGCACCCAGAGATATTTAATACCGATCAAGGCAGTCAATACACCAGTGAGGTGCAAACCAAGCGACCTCAAAAACTGGGTATTACTATCTCAATGGA
>JACCHT010000014.1 GCA_013416635.1 Candidatus Thiodubiliella endoseptemdiera
TCTGTAAGCTCAACCCCTTCTTCTGCAACCCTTATTTCTGCCCATTCAGGTTTTAATGCAATAACATTTTTGTAAAAATCATAACCAATGGCACGACTACTGCAAACAAACATAGCTTTCGCTTTGACTGTAGCACCTTCAGACACTCTTTTCTCATAATGTTTGATAAAATCTTCTGCTAAGGCTTGCAAGCGGTCAGGGTCGCCAAGAATAGCATTCATCGTGGCAGTGGCTTGTTTGCTTTTTTCTATTTGATATTCATTGGCCGCCTGTTCCGCCACTTCTGCATAATATTGTTCAATTTTCTCTAACTCGCTATTATGCAAAGCAACCTTGGCTGCTCGCCCTTCATACACAATTTTTACGGTGATTTCATCCCTTACCGATTCAGTCATAGTATAACTATCCACCACTTTTCCAAACACATCCAAAGTGGCATCAATGGGCGTTCCTGTAAAACCGACAAAAGTGGCATTAGGCAATGAATCGTGTAGATATTTAGCAAAACCATATGTCTTTTTTACACCTTTGTCTGTTACTGTTACTTTTTGGTCTAAATTGGTTTGACTTCTATGGGCTTCATCTGAAATACAAATTACATTGGTTCTGTCAGTCAGCAGTTCGGTATCTTCTGTGAATTTATGAATCGTGGTTAAGAAAACGCCACCGCTTTTTCTACCTTGCATCAAAGTTCTTAATTCTGCCCTGCTTTCCACACTTTTTACATTGTCATCGCCAATAAAATTTTTAGCATTGGTAAATTGACCTGAAAGTTGGTCGTCTAAATCCGTTCTATCAGTAATAAGAACAATAGTAGGACTTTTAAAATACTCACTTTTCATTAGTAAACGAGTGAGATACAGCATTGTAAAACTTTTACCACTTCCTGTTGCACCAAAATAAGTGCCACCTTTGCCATCTCCATCAGGTTTTTCGGCTTTTTCAATACTTTCATACAACACACGAGCCGCATAATATTGAGGATAGCGACAAACTATTTTTTCATCTTTTTTTGAAGTATCAGGAATGTAGATAAAGTTTTGAATGACATCTCTCAGTCTATTTTGGTTTAACATCCCTTGAACCAAAGTAAATAGACTGTCAATACCATCCACATCTTTTGCCAATCCTGCCACCCTACGCCAAGCATAATAAAACTCATAAGGAGCAAAAAACGAACCGGCTTTATTATTGACGCCATCGCTAATAACACAAAAAGCATTGTATTTAAAAAGTTCGGGAATGTCTCTTTTGTAGCGAACAGTTAATTGCTCAAACGCACTGTGTAGGGTCGCTTTTTCTCGAATGGCTGATTTAAATTCAAACACCACAACGGGTAAACCATTAATGTAAATAATACCGTCTGGAATTCGTTTTTCCGCACCAACAATCTCCAATTGATTAACAAATTTATAGATATTATAATCTTGTTCGTATTGGGCTGCTGGTTCGGCAACAATATTATCCAAATTACGACTTTGTGTTTGTTGCGGTAGTCCTAAATAATCAATCAGCTCAATATGAATGTCTTTTTGCTTTCTGTCTTCTCTTTTCAGAGTGAAACCATCTGCCAACCAACGCATTATTTTTTTGTTACTCTCGTAAAGGTCAGCAGAAGAAAGGGTTTTTAGCCGAAGAATAATAGATTGGGTTTCTGTTTCAGTTAGTTGTTCTTTTTTATAGCGATTGAGTAAATAGTTTTTTAAATCCTCTTCAATCAATACTTCATCATCTGCTCGGGCAATAGTATTACCCAAGAAATGTGGATAATCTTCATTGCCTAAAAGTTCAATAAAAGCCTGCTCTAATTTTGCTTCTGTAAATTTCATTTCTTCAAACCTTGAGTTTTCTCATCCAATTGCCTAATAAAATCCTTTTCAACTTGCGTGATTCTGTTTTTTGTTGTTTGTTTGTAAATAGCATATTCAGTCTGTGCTTTCTCAATGGCTTGCTGATGACTAACACTGCCCAAATCTTGTAAAATATCTTTATTGGTCATTTTTAAGAAAGCATCTAACTGTTTAATCCAATCCGCCATATACATCGGTGTACGGTCTAATGCTTGAATTTCAGCAATTTCCAAAAACGCCGTTACCATTCTATTTAAAATATTAAGCTCATCTTCAGCAAGATAATTCTTAGCAATCTCCACTTCTTTTTTGGTAGGAATTTCACCTTTAAAATGGGTTAATCCAATATGCTCTTTTGACGCATCTACTCGCTTATAAACAGTTTCGGCTGCCGTTTCCCCATGGCTTGCCCAGTGCATTTTATTCTGTATGGTTTTAAATACCCTTACTGACTGCTCTGTTTTTGGGTCGTAATCGATACTGGTGGCATAAACATCCAACACCTTACGCCAAAACACTTTTTCGGATGAACGAATATCACGGATACGCGCCAAAAGCTCATCAAAATAGTTTCCACCGCCCGCCTCTTTGAGCAGCTCATCATTCATAGCAAAGCCTTTGATTAAGTACTCTTTAATCAGTGCAGTTGCCCATTTTCTAAAATGCACCCCTCTGTGCGATTTTACTCGGTAACCCACTGAAATAACTATATCAAGATTATAAAAATTAGTTGGTTTAGTAGAAAAATCGGAATTTCCGATTTTTCTCATAGAGGACTCTTGTTCAAGCTCTTGTTCTTTGTAAATATTAAGAATATGCTCGTTAATGGTAGAACGGATTTTTGAAAAAGTTCAGCCATTTGGTCAAGATTTAACCATGCAGTCTCATTCTCAAAATGGGTTTCTATTTTGACTTTACCGTCTTCGGTTTGGTAGATGATGAGTGGGGTATTTTTCAATTTATTGCCCACTAACTACTTTTACCGAATTTGCAACTCGATTTTCTTCGTAAATATCAGCGTAATAATACCTTTGATCCATTGCATACAATACATTTTTAAGGTCAGTTTCTGACTTAACCACAAAAGAATTACCCTCTACTTCAACATCTGATTTTTCTTTAGCATAAATTATAAGTTGTTCCTTTTTTCATCACTTAAACCATTATACTTTACTCCAATATCAGCTATTCGTTTTCTGTTGTATGTGCCAATAGAAGTATTTGTAATTGTAGAAAGTGTTATAAAATCATTTTTAAGAAATGCATCTACTTCATCTTGTGTTGCTTCTCTGTGTAACACATCAATGCCTGGGAATATTACTTTTAGTTTGCCAATGGTTTTGAAGTAAAGCGTGTCAGTATTGACTAGATATACAGCATTAAATTCACTCTTGATTTCTATTTGCTTTCTATGTTCACAATCTTAGGCCCTCCAGAGTAATCCAAAATTGTTTTTACTCACAAACAATGAAGGGGTTATGCGTTGAAAATATTTATTACTACCTTGCGAAATAATAATGCAGGATATATTAGCGTATTCATCGTTCGCTATTTGATTAAGACTGGCTGAACTAAAATCAACTTGACACTGTTCAATAAAATATATTTTTCTTCAGAAAAGTGACTAATTTGAAACCATTGGTCGTCATCTAGTTTTTGGCTGGGTGAAAAATCAATTGCCTCAATTAAAGACAAGTTAAAATCAGTCAACACATTATCTTCTCGACTCAATATCATTTTGTATTCAGATTTTATTTTTGCAAAAATTTCAGTCATATTTTTATATCTCCATAAATGTATAGTCATTAATCCGCCGAGCAGACATATTTTCAAATGTTTTCGGACTTTTAGTTTTTTCTACTAATCAACATTACTTTAACATGCTCACCTGTATGTATATAATAAAAGTTGTATCCAAATACTAAAAAAATTGGGTTAAAGTAAGACACTCTTGAAACAAAAGTAAACAGAACTGTCATTCCAAAGACTACCCAAAATGTTATTACCCCTTGTACACTTAACGCCACAAAGAAGAAAGCCAAATAATTAGCTAAAAAATCATTGCTTGAAGTTTCAATAGAAATGACTTTATTTATTCTTGATTTTGTTAAAAGTTTACAAATACCAAGAGAAATAAATGTGAAAATAAAAGGAACTGTTACATAAACGACATAAGTAACCCACGCATAATTTCCTAATTGAGTTTTGAAAGGATTTATTTCGTTCTGAACCAAGAAAACAATTAGGAAAAACGAGATGGAACTCAATGTCAAAAACAATCTTAAAATGAAATTCATAAGGCTTCAGTTTTAAAGGTTCAACTTTCATTTCTTCCACAACCCCACGCATCAAAACAGGGCAAAGCGGTTTAATACTTGCCTTTAATTGCTCATTAATCTGTTTGCGAGTTTCTAAAGTATGATAAATGGTAACTATCGCTTCTTGTATTTTAATATCGGGGATTGGTAGTTTTACATTACACATTTCAACCCAATCAAAAGTTTCTCTGGCACTTCCCCAAGAATTGAAACGAGCATAACGGTCAAATTCTGTTCTTTGGAAAAAGAGATATAAATATTCAGGTAATAATACTTCTGTGTCCTTTGCTTCAAAAACAGTATATGTACTTGAAATTAACCCTACTTCTCCATCTAAAATGGCAAGTGATATTTTTTCACCATTTCTTGAAGTTACTGATACACATCCAAATTGTCTTGGTTTTACAATTTTGTAATTTAAAAGGTTTAATCCTCTTTTTTAGATTTGGTAGGAATGAAAATTTTATTTACACTTATTCCACAAGATTATCAATTTTCAAATCTGTATTTCGTTCATCAGATTGTTGAATATAATCACCCAATGTTTTTAATTCTTCTGTTTTAATTAAATCTTCAATATAAGTATCACAAATCAACTGTAAATCTTCCAAACTATTTTCATATACTTTTTGGTTGTTGAGCACGCCTTTGTAAAGTGCTACATATTTTCGTTGTTCGTCAATATCGGGAATTGGGATGTGAATGTCGCAAAACTCCTCAAATGTAATACTTCCTCTGATACTACTAACACTAATAAACCCTAACCATCTGTCATTCTCAGGTCTTAATAGCCAAATCATTAAAAAATCAGGCATTAACATTGTTTTATCAATGATTTCAAAAACATAATAAGCAGGTGAAATTAATATAGCTTCTTCGTCTTCAAGAATTGCAACGGAAACTTTATTGTCTCTTCCTACTTTCATAAGAATTAACCCAAATTGCCCTTTTTTCACTATTTTATAATTTGATAAATCCACTGTATTTGTATTTGCAATAGAAGATATGAAGTGTTTCTTCATACTAAGTCCACAAACTTTTGTAACCGCCAAATCTTTATTGCGGTTATCCACTAATTGTATGTAATCGCCCAATCGTTTATAATTACTCATCGGCATTTTCATTTTTAGGGTTTAACATTTCTATAGACTTATCAGCAAGTAATATTTTCATCTGGCTAATGGCTATTTGGTTAAGTTTTAGCAATCGTTCGCTTTGTGGTAATCCATCATTGATAAAAACAGCATTTAAGTTTTCAAGATTTGCCAAGCATACAAGTTGGGTAACATTGCTATAATCTCTAATATTACCTTTTTTATCAGGATTGGCATCTCTCCATTGTTTGGCTGTTTTACCAAACAGAGCCATATTTAAAACATCGGCTTCGCTTGCATAAGCAAAACTTACCTGTTGTTTATTTAAATTTTGCGGGATAAGGTTTTCTTTAATGGCATCAGTATGGATTCGATAGTTAATTTTTGTAAGATTTCGCCTAATGTCCCAACCTAATTGCTTTAATTCTTCATCTTTAAGTCGCTGAAACTCTTTTATTAAAAAGAGTTTAAATTCAGCAGAAATCCACGATGCAAATTCAAAGGCAATATCTTTGTGTGCATAAGTACCTCCATATCTTCCTGCCTTTGCAACTATTCCAATTGCATTGGTGCTGTTAATCCAGTTTTTACTGGATAGTATAAAACCATTAGATCCAGATTCATTTTTAATGTTACGGAATTCCGTAACATTAAAATCAGGATTGTGCATCTTTTCCCATAATCCCATAAATTCAATTGTATATCGTGTACTCATCCAATGGGAAATAACCAAGCCCGTAGCTTCAGCATTTTTATGTTTGGCTATGTCTGTTATTGATATATAATCTTCATTATCAGATTTGACAACAGTAATTTCATTGCCTTTTATCTCTATTTTCTGTTTTTTCTTGCTCATAATTCGTATCCAAGAGTTTTAAAAGCGTTAATTAATTGGTTTTGTGAGTCTTTTTCTTCTTGCAACAAGGTTTTAAAATCTTTTTGAATGCGTTTCATTTCGGTATCAAAATCAATCCCGCTATCCTTATCCACAAACTCAATATATTTACTGGGTACAAGCGAAAAGTCATTGGCTTCTATCTCTTCAAAACTGGCTGATTGACAAAATTCGGGTATATCTTGGTAAGTGCTTTTAAAATCGGTTTGTTGCCAGTTGTGATAGTTTAAACCACCTTTTCAATGTCTTGTTCGGTTAGTTGCACATACTTCTTCTCGTATTCGCTGCCCCAGCGTCTTAAATCCATAAATAAGATTTCTTTTTCACGGTTACGGTATTGTTTATCCGTACTATTGATATGGGCGGTTCTTTCTTTTTTGTTTTTATTCAGAATCCAAAGTGTAACGCTAATGTCGGTTGTGTAAAAGGTGTTTCTTGGAATAATGATAATGGCTTCCACTAAATTGTTTTCAATTAGTTTTCTACGGATTTTGTATTCTTCTCCACCACCCGATAACGCACCATTAGCAAGAATAAAACCTGCAACGCCATTTTCAGAAAGTTTGGAGACCATATTGAGAATCCAACCGTAATTGGCATTGCTTTTTGGTGGCACTTCATAACCCATCCATCTGGGGTCGTCTAATAGCTCGTTTTCACCCCTCCAATCTTTTAAGTTGAAAGGTGGGTTGGCCATGATGTAATCGGCTTTTAAATCTTTGTGTTGGTCGTTGGCAAAAGTATCTGCCTGTTTGCCGCCAAGATTGGCTGAAATTCCTCTTATGGCAAGGTTCATTTTTGCCAATTTATAGGTGGTTGGGGTATTTTCTTGTCCGTAAATGGACACTTCTTTTTTTGTACCTTGATGGTTTTCAATAAACTTGATGGATTGCACAAACATACCGCCTGTTCCACAGCAAGGGTCATAAATTTTGCCTTTGTAGGGTTCTATGAGTTCGGCAATCAAGTTGACAATGGTCTTTGGCGTGTAAAATTCGCCTTTGCCCTTGCCACTACTTTCTTTTAGGGCAAATTTACCTAAAAAATATTCATAAACACGCCCAATAATATCTTGCCCATTGTCTTTGAGTGTGTCAATATCATTCACGGTGTCTAGTAATGAAGCCAGTTTTGTTTTGTCTAAGGCAAGCCGAGAAAAGTAATTGTCAGGCAATGCACCCTTTAAAGCAGGGTTGCCTTTCTCAATCGTATTAAGAGCGGTATCAATTTTTAAGGCAATATCATTTTGCTTGGCATTTTTAACAATATAAGACCAACGAGAAATATCTTCCAAAAAAAAGACATTTTTCATTGTGTAAAAATCTTTCATTTCTACATATTTTTCTTTTCCATCCTCAATAAGTTCTTTTTTTCGCTGCTCAAACTTATCGCTGGCAAATTTCAGGAAAATTAGCCCAAGGACAACATGCTTATATTCTGCTGGCTCAACCGAACCCCTCAGTTTATCGCACGACTGCCAAAGCGTTTCTTCTATTGATTTTTCTTTTGTATTTTTTTTCTTTGTCATAGGTGTTTGTTATACTGAGACCTTTGCATAAATATGAATAATCATCAAAACGCCATCTTTCATCAAATTACAAACTTTTTAAAAACACCCTTAGCCCTGCTAGGAGTGGATTTAAAAAATTTCCAATTTAATAAAATCTGTCATTTTGCTAATCATCCCTATTTATGCAAAGGTCTCATACTATTTATAAATAGACCTTTGTAGTGTATAGGTCTTATTGAGATAATTTTTAGCAATAGACACATCTGTTTTTATAATCTCTACTTTTGGATTGGGATAATATTCCTTTTTGCTCCCTTAAAGCCAATTTGTCGCCACGCTTCATAAGCTACAATGGACACACAATTAGACAAATTCAAACTACGAGAACCTTCTTGCATCGGCAGGGTGATACTGGTGTGTTTATCCAATATTTCTTGTGGCAGTCCTCGTGTTTCGGGACCAAACAGGAATGAGTCGCCTGCTTGATATTTTATCTCTGCATAATTAGTTTGCACTTTTGAACTAACGGCAAACAAGCGCTCAGGCTTGGCTTTGTCTAAATAATCGGCAAAATTTTCATACTCAAACACTTGTGCCAGTTCTTTATAATCAAGCCCTGCCCTTTTTAAGCGTTTGTCGGTAATTTCAAAACCAAACGGCTTAATCAAGTGCAAACTAGCACCCATATTGGCACTTAGACGAATCAAACTGCCT
>JACCHT010000015.1 GCA_013416635.1 Candidatus Thiodubiliella endoseptemdiera
ACGAAAAACAGTAACTTTGTAGAGGACCATCCAAGGAACATTCCTGCTAAGTTCGGTTCCAATCGGCCAAGTGGTTTCGGAGAAGAAGCTTGAAATGTGAAAAGTTTACAGACGACAGACAACAGACGACAGACAACAGACGACAGACGACGGACGCCCAAGTGATGGCAATAGTTCACCTGGACCTTTGGTCGGTAAAAAATAAAATGATAATTGATAAAATAAAAGGGGTTATTTTGAGGCCTTTTTAAGGTTTAGATGTTTTTAAACCTCGGAGGATTTGATGCATGACTTATAAATATAAATTTTTGGGGGTGACGGGTTTTTTTGGGGCATATTTTTTTCCAAGCCGGGTTTACTGAAAAATTTTTAAACATGGTCAAATTTTGACCAACGTAGGGGAATCATGTATGTTTCAGAAAATATATGTTTTTGGGAAGGTTAAATTTAAAGATAAAATAGCCAGGTAGGTCGAGAAAAACAAAAATTTTAGCAGAACATTTTAAAAATACAACTTTTTGCAAATTTTCGAATTTGATTCTGAAATTATATGTTTTACAAGAGTTATTTCCGTTAATGCGTACATTATACAATTAGGGCCCCCTTTTTGGGGGAAACACCCAGTTTTCAACCTGGGGGGAAGTTGTTTTATTATATTTTTGCCAATGTTTTATAGGTTATCTCCCTTGTGGGGGAAAATTGGGTTGTTTGGGGGGAACAATAGGTGTTGTTCGGCGGGGAACAATAGAGTTGTTTCCCGGCAGCGCAAATTTTGGCAAAACATCTCAATTATTTTATTATCACATGACTAATTTAATCCAATCAAAATCTATCATATAGATTAAAATATAATAATATCTTTCAAAATTGAATATTTTTTAACAACATAATGCATAAACTTATCATCTGATTTTATCTTTCAATGTTCAAATTGAAAAACACCCCTAATTTTTTTTGCATGGCGTAAGGGGAAAAAAAAAAGGTATAAAACGTATGCTTTTTTGATGTTTGTTTTCTGGTGTTTAACGCCACCTTTTAACAATATTTCATTTTCGGGTCAGTTTTATTGGTGGGAAAACCGGGGGACCTGGTGAAAACCACGACCTTATCGCAAGTACTAAAAACGTTATCACATAATGTTTGCACCTCCCCCCGATCGAGATTCAACTCACAACATTTGAGGATAAGCACTGATTATAGGTGGTTGTTAACCCAACTACCAACGTCAGCACGACCGGCCCCAGTAGGATTTTAGAACAATTCGGAAGGGGAAAGGGTCTATTTATAGTAAATCTTTTGACGGTTCAAATAATCTGTCTGCGGATAAAGGCTTAAAACGTAATAGTGTTCAATAAAGGGGTAAAAAAAACGTATCAATGATTAAAACAGAACTAGTGTTCAATAAAAAAAAAAATTTGAAAAACAAACTTTTTAATCAATAAAAAAATAAAAAAAAAGGATGCATTGATTGTTTGTTTTTTAACAAAAGGTTCATCTAATATTCTTTCTATATTAAATAGTATGGGAACCCCGTCGATGAAAATTACAAACAACCCTGCTAGCAAGGGTTTTTTTGTGGGAAAAAGGAAAGGGATATTCTCCATAATGAGACACCATTTACGGCCCTTTCCTGGGGGTGATTTTGGGAGATTTAATGACACTTTTAACAATATTTCAGTTATATTGTTGCGGGAGTATTATAGGTGGAAAAGCCGGAGTACCCGGGAAAAACCCCCAAACCTGTCGCAAGACCCCAAAAAAATTTTCACGATTTTATCGAGTACCCCCAATGAGGGGGATTCAAACTCAAAACGTTAGTGGTGATAACCGATTAAAAGGTAGTAAAAAATTACCATACGATCAGACCAAGAGGGCCCCCGATCTTGGTCCGTGAATAATTTCTGCTATTTCATTATGCATATTTTTATTTTTTGGGAATAGTCAATTTACGAAAAATAGTTCGGGATCAATGTGATGGGAGGAAAAAGTTTTGTCACGATCATAAAATGGATGACAACAGCTTTATGATTTCATGACGTTTTGGAATGGTTTCTTTGGAGGAAAAACATATTAGAACGTTTGCAGAAGGGTTTTTTAATTTTAGATATAAATTCCCTGTATCACCAATGGCAACAATTCTACTAATCTCACAAAATGATAATTCACGTAATGATCTTTTCCTATAGCAGAATTTCATAAATAGTTGGATGCTTTTAAATGGGGACACATATTGTCGGGATAATGAAGAAAACGTATTAAAAAACCCTTTAAAGACAATATGGTATGGCACATTCTATAATATGAACATTACCCCGCAACTGCTGCATGATGGGGAAAAAAGCATGACTACCAGACGCAGAATACTTCAAAGGGTGAGACTAAATAATGAACAAGATAGTACAAAAAGGACAATACTTTTCTTGTTTTTAAATTGAGATTTTAGGGTAGTTATGTCAATGGAAAAATGAGAACACAGCAGAAATGTGGAAACAATCAGACAAACCATCTCTCAAAAACGAACTAAAAAGTATACATACAAAGCTAAAGATTGAGTAACACGAACTCCACTAAAACCGGGGTGCCCCCAGGTGCCCCGGAAGGGGAAACGTTCCCCCCACTAGTGAATCCTGCTTAATCTAGTTACAAACCCGGTGAAAATTTTAAAGGGGAAAAAAGGCCCCAAAGACAAAGGGGAACATATCCGTGGAAACACAGATATTCCATAGCGGTAAACCCAAGCATGGGGGGACAGAAAAATTTTGATTGATGACTTAACATAATAAAAAGGAAACACATGGTTCAGTAGCTTCCTAGTTAGCAGCAACCTAACTAAGAGAAACACATGGTTCAGTAGTTTCCCTAGTTGCAGAAACCCCTCTATAAAGGGGAATACCTGATGGGAACCACAATCGGAATATCAAAACTAGGGGGGTATATACTTAAAGCGGTGCTGGGAATGTTGCCATATGAATGGAAAATTCCGGGAAAATTTAAATCATCTTTTTTTGTCGAAAAAGTTTCGTTTTTAACCGCCCCTCCCCCAATTTCGAGGGTAGGTCAAGATAAAAAACAAACCATCATCTGCATCCTTTATTTCAAGCTCAAGGGGACAGATAAAATCAAAGAAATCCCCCAACCCTAATTTTTTTTAGTAAAAGGACTCATCTATATAGCGGAACGTGAATTTAAAAGGATCGGGGGGTTTTTTTTCCCGTTTTTCCGGGGAAAAGACCCTGTAGAAGCGCCTCATACGAATAAAGGAACAAGTCGGCGAGAAGAGGAGCACAGTTTGTACCCATAGGTATGCCGACTGTCTGTTGAAAAACACGTCCACCAAAGATAACAAATATGTTGTCAATCAAAAACTCGAGCATGTTGATGATATCAGTTTCAGAGAACTTTTTGGTAGAATCAGAGTGTTTTTATTTACAAAATAAGATCTGTCCCTTCCTAGTACAAGGTATTTGTATCTACGTTGGCCATTCTTTTTATGAAACACAGTTGGACCAACTCCCTTAATTTGTCCTTCAGCTTAGAGTGAGGAATAGTTGTGTAGAGGGTAGAGAAGTCAAATGTTTTAATGCTATTGCAGGAGGAGAGGGACCTAGATTGTATGTACTCTAACAGATCTTTAAAAAGGTCAAAAAACCCCACCAAAGGGGTAATCAGAAGCCGTAAATCGAAGAAGGACAGACAATACAATGGACAAAAGGACAAACAACTGCTACAAAGCATTTGGGAAAATAAAAAATCGAGCATCACGAACCCTACTAAAACCTGGCGGTGAACTCAGATGTCCGAAAGGGTAAACAGTTCCTGCTCCATATATGACACCCATGTGTTACCTTTTTACAAACCCGGTGACAAGTCATGAATGGGGAAAGGACCGGGTAGGATTACGACAAACGGAACATATCCGGGCATTTGGGCAATACCCTAGCGTTCCCCAAATCGTATTTTATGGCGCGAGCCGGGGGGAAAGATCTGATTTCGATGCATCAAAAGGAAAGACTTGGGGATACCATTCCATAATCTGTCAAAAAGGCAAAAATACCAGGCTAAGTATTTTATTCAACGGGCAACGTGTAAATAATCCGGGTCAAAAACAAAAAAAAAATTCTACTCTCCATTTCTTCGTATTTCATCACGTCATGTCTTGTTTCTTAGTTATATATACAAAAAAACCCTGTTTTTAAAAATGGTTCGTTCAACCCCTTTTTGGTCAGTTTTAAACTTTAGGAGAAAATTTTTTTTGAATTTCAACAAAACCAAACCCACATAAATGGCACCAGCAAAAAAAGGAAGGGCTAATTTCGTCTTAAAGAAACCCTAAAAAAAATTTAATTTTAAAAAAAATTTTTAAGTAGTAAAATAATTTGTTTGGCAATTACAATTTTTCCCTTTTTAAAAAACAATTCATTCTTTAAATATATTTTTCCTTTTATTAAAAAAAACACCTTTTTTTTCATAGGCTTCCCCTAATCTCTTTTATAAAACCCATAGAAAAAAAAAGAGGTTAAAAAAGGTTTTTTTTTTAAGGGAAAGAACAAATACCTTTTCATAGTTTTTGTTTACCGACCAGGTTCAACACGTCTACCGCACGAGGGTAAACGATAACAATTAAACTACAGATGCAGTATTGTTTGTGGGAATATTTTCAAAAAATAACAAATAATAAAATTTTTTCAAAACAAAAAAGATGTTTGGGTGTTTTGTTTATATTAAAAATAGTTATACCCTCAATAAAGCATTTTATCTATTTTTTTCCGGGAAACCCCATCTTTAATATTTTTGTCTTAAAACCCTCTCAAATTTCAGATCCAGTAAAATCAATCCCGATCAAACATTAATATCAAGACACTAAGAATTGGGGTAATATTATCACCTCGGAGGTTATCAAAATAGAGATTGGTTAAAGAAATTGATGCAGGAGTGCAACGTTCCTCAACTGGCCTGGTCATTACTATCAAAAAATATTTGCACGGGGAAAAATTTTAAATACATTTTTCGAAATGGGGATAAATTTTTGATAAAGATAAAAAAATCTTTGGAAATTAAATTATTCATTTTGGCCAAATTATTTCACTTGTTGGGAGGTTTTGCCCAATGAACAAACGCACCAGGGCTATTTATTAAATTGGCTGTAGCAAAGGAGAGCTAGGGTCATGTATGATAGAGGGGGATATTTCCCTTTTGCTACCATTTCTCAATTGTATCATGGAAATTTCTGAGGGTAATTTTGTTTCACACTGTGAAATGATGGGTCCAAGTGTTTTTCTACATGTGAGTAAAACCCCAAACCCTCAAGAACATCGTTATTAAATAAAGAACACTATAATCTTGAACAATATATAATGTATTTAATCTTCGTGACACAGAAGTTGTCATATGTATAATAGTAGTTCTATTAAAAGAATGGATGGCCTCAATCGTCATATTTTTTTGATTTTCTTTTTTATTGTATCATTTGTAAGAGTATTTGCATATTTCTTAAACAAAAAAGTTTATATCTGTTTCGTGCTAGAAAGACACAATACCGACTATTTACTAACCGGGTGCAGGAACTCCGCCAGGGAGCAATCCTTTAAACAACAACCACCCGAAACCATTTATGAGCTTTTTTATCCCAACAAAAATCCCCCAAGACGATGCATTAAGGCCCCACCCATACCTATGAATATTCAAAGAAATATGTTATGTAAATATGCTAAACTAAAGGGTCAGTGGGTGAGCCTTTTCTTACCTTTCATTCTGTTTTGAGGAAACTTTATACAGAACCTTCCATTGGCGTCTTACCAAATTTCTGTTCATTAGGCCAAGCGGTTTCAGAGAAAGACTTTTGAAATCAACGAATCGAAACAAATATTGTCTGTGGGGGTCGTTTGTTAACAAATGGGGACAAAAGGGGGAAAAACTGGATAGAGAACCCCCATAGATGCTTCCTACCAAGTTTCGATTCATTTGGCCAAACGGTTTCAGAGGAGAAGTTTTTTAGAAATTGGTCAATCAGAAACAAGAATTGCCTGTGGTAGCCATGTTTGTAAACGGATCGGGGACGAAATGGCCATATTCATGACACTTTCCATGATACGCAATACCAAGTTTCAGCCTTTTGGGCCCAAGCGATTTCAGAGAAATGTTTTAGAAATCAGCCAATAAAAACAAAATTGCCTGTGGGGCCAGGTTTTAACGGATGGGGACAAAATGGGCGATCTTGATAGAAAATCTTCCATGGGGGTTTTCCCTATCAATTTTTCGGTTCATTTGGCCCAAAAAGCAGTTTCAGGGGAAAAAAAATTTTTTAGAAATAAATCAAAAAAACAAAATTTCCCGTGGCGGCCTTTTGTTAACGGTTGGGACAAAATATCAAGTACATAGAGGAAAGCCAGATGCCTAAAGTTTCGTTCGCTTTTAAAGGGGGTTACAGAGGGATGTTTAAAAATGTAAAAAGGTTAACGGACGACAGACGACAGACGCCAAGTGATGGCAAAAGAAAATTTAAGCAAAAATATAGAAGACAAAAACAGGGCTTTTTTTTTTTTTACAGAAGTCTAAAAAAAGCAAGCTTCTAACATTGGTTTTAAAAATTAATTACAAGTTCATAGCTCTTTTTTTGAAATGTTCACGCATGAATAAATTTTTACAGTGATTTGTTTTGATATTTGAAATGTTTTTCATTTCACTGGATGAAATACCATTTTTTTAGATGGAAATCTACTATTTAAAAATATCATCAATAATTTGGGGTTTTAAAAGTTCGTTTTTATTTTTAACGCCATTTTTAACAATATTTCAGTTATATCGTGGCGGCGTTTTTTGTGGAAACCCGGGGTCCCGAAAAAACCCCCAAACTTGATCACAAAAGTTTTTCAGTACACCTCCCAAAGCGCGATTCGAACCCCAGGGGGATAGGCACTGATTGCATGGTTTTTGTAAACCCAACCCAAAAATTTATAGATCACGACCACTACGACCCCCGAAATGTCTCAAAAGGGACTATCCAAGCAGCTTTTGGAACGAAACTTAGTGTAATTATCCCACTGAATATGAAGAAGATTATTTTTGGTTGAATTTTTACAAGACAACGCTCCCTAATTTGTATAATGGTTGGAAGAAAAAAAACACACTTTTGAAAGCGGTTAGTAGACGGACTCAAGAGCGAAATGAAAAGGGACTATTTTAAACAAATTGGCCCTTCCTTCCTGTGGTTTGAGGGGAAATTTTTAAATTTTTAACAAATTAGAAGCGGGCTCCCATTTTGGATTAGATGTCAGATACATCCCAAGTGTTATATTCAGTCTGGTAATTTAACCAAGTGGATCTTACAAAGAAGATCAAAATTTGTCACAGTTTAAATTAATGGAAAGTGCATACAACACATGATTATAAAAAAAACTTGCCTGCACATGCTCCAAACAGAGCTGAATAACATAGTAAATTTTTAGGACTGTCACGAAGGAGATAATCCAGTTCTAATCCGCAAAATTGGGGTTTTAAGAAATGGTAAAAAACCCCAAAAAAAATCGCGCCACAGATTTGATATTCCAGCGCAGATAATAAAAATGCAGCATTTGGTTTGACATCCCAAAACCCCCCGGGGGTCTGCTAAATAAATATAAAAGTATTGTAGCACCTATGCATAAAACAACCACGACGAAAACAGAAGAAACGTCAAGTCTAAAAAACAAAAACATTCCTATCTTTTTTTTAAGTAAGAGCATCCGTTTTATTCTTTTG
Organism: Candidatus Thiodubiliella endoseptemdiera; assembly: GCA_013416635.1. Classification (GTDB taxonomy): domain Bacteria; phylum Pseudomonadota; class Gammaproteobacteria; order PS1; family Pseudothioglobaceae; genus Thiodubiliella; species Thiodubiliella endoseptemdiera. The sequence goes on from JACCHT010000015.1 coordinate 7,738, forward strand.
ATATATTTTGGGAATTATGTTTATTTTTGGGCATAATTTGCCGGTAATAAGCAGATTGGCTAAATCTAAAAAATAAATCGCTGCCATTACTGTTTTTTATAATTGCTTTGGGAACGGTTTCAATTTTTGGGAACGAACGGTAATTTGTTTTTGACAAGTTGATTTTTCGTAAAAGGAAACCATCACTTTTGGTTCCATTCGTTGTAAAATTATTATCATCAATTTTTTATGTTCATAAGGTTTCTGCCATTTTTTTTCTCTGCGATCCTCTTCTTTGTTTATCAATTTCTCACTCAATGGGAATGGCCTGAAAAAAATTCCACCAATAACACAATTCATCATGAACCTGCTTCAATTAACACTGCTCCTTTCCATGTATTTTGTCCCCTAAATATTCTGTCAAAGGGCAAAAAAGAAAACCTATACCACTTCCACAAAAGCCAGACCCATTCAAATGCTCGCTTGTCTCAAGTAATGACGCTGTAACTACAAGCAACCCCCATGAAATTATCCCGATTCCTGAAAAATATTTAAATGTTGGTTAACATCAATGAGATAAAACATCAGTTGTATTAAACACCTCGGGGGGGGATAAAGGATATATTGATGTGTCTATACAAACAAATAGTACTAGTCCCATCAGATGTATTAAACGCCTCAGAAGTGTGGGGATAAAGG
>JACCHT010000016.1 GCA_013416635.1 Candidatus Thiodubiliella endoseptemdiera
GCCCCAGCGGACGAATAGAAACATTGGCATCACAACGGAATGAGCCTTCTTGCATATTGCCATCACAAATATCGATATATTGCACCAAGCGTGAATTTTCTTCGCATACGCCACCGCTTCCTTGGCATGCGCATATCGGGTTCGAAACAATTTCCAGCAACGGCGTGCCTGCACGATTAGGTCAACAGCGGTGAATCATCAAACATATCGTGGACGGATTTACCGGCATCTTCTTCAAGATGCGCACGAGTAAACCAATGTTTTAACCGTATTGCCAATGGAAATCAATCGCCCTCACCCACAATCGGCCCAAAATCAAGTTGTGAGGTTTGGTACCCTTTTTGGTAAATCAGGATAAAAGTAGTTCTTTCTATAAAAAACATTGCGTTGATTAATGGGGTTATCAATTGCTAAACCAAATTTAATGGTTTATTAACTACCTCTTTATTTAATACTGGCAACACACCTGGTAAACCCAAATCAACCGCACATGCCTGTGAATTCGGCTGTGCACCAAACTGAGTTGATGCTGCTGAAAATATTTTAGATTTTGTATTTAGTTGAGCGTGAATTTCTAGCCCGATTACTGTTTCCCATTCCATATTTAATTCCTAATTAATGACCAATATATTCTTCCAAAGATTTTCCCACCAATGCGTTTAAAGGAAATGTTATTTTTAACGCTTTTGATAACCATTTTATGCAATTTGGGGCTAATGCGTATATTAAAATTCCTTTATTTTTTTTTGCGCTTCTATCCCAATTTTTTTTACAAGTACTCAGATAATCATCAACACTGTCTTGAAAATTTTTCTCCAAACCCTCAACCGTATCCGCCTCAAATGTAACTAAATCATCAATCATCTCTAACTTGCCAAAAAAACACTTGTCTTCATTGGAATATTCAACGCTGCTGATATAGTCTTTATGTTCAATTGTATTGCTCATAATATCTCCTTTAATTTATACAATTGCTTCTTCGTAAGATATTGCATTATTCACAATAGAGTTAAAACTTGCAAAATTCATAATATTATCAATTTCATTTTCTAGTAAATATAAAATCCTTTATCCGTCAAAGAACAAGCCATCAAATACATCACTTTCTTCTGAAAAATTTCTTTCGACATCTCTACAATCATAAGGCATAAAAAACACATAATTTACTTGTGTTTTAAAATCAATGTAATGATTAGTTATTTTTATTGTTTCATGCTGTTTAGATTGCCAATTTTTCCCAGTAGCACATTGTGCTAAAAATATTTGCATATTATTTTGATTTGTATCCTTTAAGAAGGGAAACATTTACTAAATCAAAAAACCCCATCTCCTGTGCTTCCCTTGAAAATTGTTTGCCCCTGTATCTTAAATCATCTTCCGCTAGTTTTCTTATTTTTTTCTTTAGCGTTCCAACATACCTATCTGATAATTTGCCAAAAATATAACTTTTAGCACTTTTTGGTAAATAATTTTTTAATGCAATTAAAGACACTTCTTCAAAATCATTAGGTAAATAATTACCTATGTGTGAAATGTATTTTTGATTAGAACTTAAAAGTAAAAATATATATACTTTATGGTGATTAGTTAACGATTCTTTTAACCGTATGTTATTACTTTTTACAACGAATGGATAAAAATCATTAAATACTGTATTTCTAGTAGCGATATTAGTAAACCATTCATTAATTCTAGTATTCCATTCATCAGATATATCTTCATCAGGCGGAGTATTAGTTGCTTGAACATGGATATCAATATCTTCGCTTTTTCTAAACCTATTGAAAACATCCGATATAGAGACAATATCTTGATTGTTTATTAAAGCCAAAATTTCAATATAATCACAAAAATAATGCTCTTTATAATACGATCCTGTCGGTGTATGATTTATATCTTGTATCAATTTCACAACTCCCAAGGCTCTGCTTTTTTACCCTCAGCCAAACTTTTAATATCCCTACATAAGCTAACAATTTTTTTCAATGTATCAATATCTTCAGCATTATAAATATATGATTCATAGCTATGCTCTCTAATTTTTATAAGCTCTTTTAATGACTTGTTTAAACCTTGTGAAATAGAATCGGAATTACTTGTTAAGTCGTAAGATTCTTTTAATGATAAACCATCAATAAATTTATTAGTAATTTCTTGGTTTGATAGAATTTCATCAAGTTTTGTTAAATTATCGTTATTCCCTAGAACTCTACTTTTATTTTGTTCATTCTTTCTGAAAAACCAATCAATTAAAGTTTTTAAATTGTCTTTATTTAAATTGTCTTTACTTGTACCTAAATTTTCTAAATTATTAATATTTGGAATTTCATCTATACCTATAAATTTCCTTATATTTGTACGCTGTAAAGAAGCTGTAATATAATTGAAATAAAATGTCGTTTCGTTTAGTTGTGGTATTTTATAAAAACCATTATCTTTTATAATTTCATAAATTTTATAACCAACTAATAATTTTTTCACATAATCTGACCTAGACCCTATCTTTTTTGCCAACTCCAAAGATTGCTCTTTAAGTGCTTGAGATGCTAGTGTTGGCAATAAACTATGTAAATACTTTGCTTTTGAGGCGACACTCCAAGATTTAATGCCAGTAACATGCCTATATCCCAAATATTGCATTATTTGTGTTTTATCATCAAAAACAATACACGGTATGGAATCTGGTCTTTTAGTGGTGTCGGCTAAAACTTGTGCTACTCTGCTCTCTCTAATTGTGGCAAGCGATGGATCTGATAATAATTTTAACGATGTTAATCTTCTATTTCCCTCCACAACCGTAAAATTATTGCCACTTTTAACCACTAACAGAGCTTCGCCAATAAAAAAATCATGCTGCCCAATTGCCAACATAAGTTCTATAATTGATTCATCTTCAAGCATCCACTTAATTATGTCACCCTCAGACTTATTGCAAAAATCACTAGGCAATCTAGGGTTTTCGTTATCTAACTTTAATTTATCTAATCTAATAAAATCTATTTGCTGTTTCATCACTTATCCTTGTAAATTATTTGCAATTATTTGTATTTCTTGTTTATTTAATTCTGGTGATTGTACTTCTATTGCTTTCCAAGCACTTAAATATGAGATTGTATCAATAATTTTTTTTATATTTTTAACTAGTGTTTCAGGGTTTTTGTTTAGGAACAACAAAAGACCACCCAAAACATTAGTTTGACTTATATAGCTTTTCCCTCCACCTGTGTGCATTGCTTGATAAAATTCTGTATAACCTTTTTCGTCTAATGTATTTAGTATTTCTTTAAAATTCAAACCAATAATTCCGTTTGACATTTTGTTTGCCCAATTCCAACGCCAATACGCTTTACCCAAATAAAAATCATTAAATACAATTCGCTTTCCCCGAGGGGCTGGGTTACTCATTGAGCGTAAAATTCTACGAATGCATTCATCTATTTTTTTATTATCATTAGAATTAATCGCATTATCAAGCATATAAATACCAGTTTCATTAACACCGTTTAAGTTAGATGCTAGATATTCGGGCTTGATACAATCCTCTTTAATCATATTGATAATCACATTACCCCAAAAACCACAATACCCCATATATTCTCGTTCTATCTCTCCAAAAGCCTCCCAAATTATTTCTTGGGTATCTATTGGTGGAAAACGAAATTCTGCCTCAGTAAATTTATGGTTAAAAGATACAGCCTTTCCCTTAATTATTGCTTCCTCATTATTTAACAAATTTTCTTTCAAATAATTTAAAAAATCTTCTTTCCATTTCTACAAATTTGTAGAAAATTTATCTGTTCATCAGAACCTTTATTGTTTAAAAGATTTTTTCCAAAAGTACGCCAAATACTCTCATCAATTCTTTTATATTCAGTCATTAGTCATTCTCCTTATTTAAGGCTTCAATAGCATAAGGCAACATTTGTGTAGCAGCAAAACTTGGATTGAAATCATTTTCAAGTTCCCAATCTTCTCCTGTCTGCTCCTTTACATTTTCCATATGCATTAACAACCCACTATGAATGTCATCTGTTTTGTCTTTTATCTGATTCATATGAGCATAAACAGCACATAAAATTTGCGTAACAATTGATTGCCTCATTGCCATTTTTGTATCCATTATATTGCCTGAAAAGCCTTTATCCAATTCGTCATAAACATCTTGAGCACAAATAATTTTAATAGGCTGCTCCCCTTCTCCTTTATTTACATCAACAATAGTTTTAATAACACCATTGCTGTAACTTTTCTCCATAGCTTTCCACATCAATGAAGATACATCACCGCTGGTAAATTTTAATTTTGAATAATGTGCTATTCTTGCATAGGCGGGAATAGTAAATATTTCACCATTCCAAAAATCACTTAAACCAGAATTATTATCAACAGTAATTTTGACATCTTTAAAAATGATAATATTTGGTGTTATTTCAGGTGCGTAACGAAAATCAATATTTATTTCTTGTTCGGAAATAATCTCTCTGCTCTCATCATCATAATAAAAATCTTCACAAACAAACTTTTCTCTTGTGCGGTTATCTTTATAAAACAAAGCTACAGAAAATTTAGCCTTTTTGTCTTTTATAAGTTGAGAAATAAAGGAATTTCCCTTAAGTGTATGAGTAATGTAGAGCTTTCTATTATTTTGTGCTTGTGTTGCCTCTACAACATAAGAAATACCATCTAAAAAATCACCGCCACCATTTTTTAAAACTGGGAAACTTAATATTAAATCATCAACCATTATTTACTCCTTTGTTTTAAGCCTAAAAATGGCCTTAGAGCCACACTAATATCTTTGATATTTTTCGGTTTTTTGATTGTAGCTTCTACGCTATAAGTCTGTGCCTCTGACAATATTCCTAATTTAATTTGGCTTTTATCTGCTTCTTGTTTTTCAATATTTCCATCCTCTTGTTCTACTTCCACAAACTCTGGTATTTCTATATCCACCCCATCTATCGACGAACTAATAAAATCTAAGGCGTTTCCACTTTCATCATTGTCTTTATCTTGTGCTAAACTCATTGATAAATAAACCTCATCTTTTGCTTCAATTTTTTGTGGCGTTATATTTAATTCAATATCGATAGTGCCTCCCTTATCTTTCATTCTCATTGAATTTTTTGCCTCTAAATATCTACTAACAATGATAGGTGCCGGTCGTTTTTTACCTTTATTGGTCGTTTTTACTTTGTTGATAGGTGGCTTTGGCTTATTAGCATTAGGCTTAGCTTTGGATGTTTGACTCCTAGGTCGACTAGTATTTGAACCCTGTGCTTCAGCCTTATTTGGAATTTCCAATAAAGGCATTGACACTAAAGATCCACTTCTATCTCTTGCTTTTAAAAAGAATTTTATTTTTTCACTTAACTCTTTAAATAATGCTCTTAGTTGTTTTTCATCTTTTTCAATAAGACGATTTTTTTCTAATTGATTGTGATATGGATTTTCTGCCCCTTTGACTAATGTAAATAATTTAGGGCATTCTTTTTCATCAACATTTATTACCACTGAAAATGGCTCAAAGTCTTCATTTTTTCTAAGACTGTTTATTTCATTAGCAAGCATTTTGTCATGCCTGGCAATTAGCATACCATTTCTAATCAAAACAATAACTGAATCCGTTTCAATATTATTTCTAATATGAACACAAACCTCGTCACCATTATCTAAATCAATTTTTGATTTGTGATTATTATTTTTAACTGCTAACCACGCTTGATAAACATCACTACCGCATAAGATGTTGCCATTCATTGCTCTTTTATTGTCTTGATTTTTTTCTAACAATCTATCAATATCGCTTTTATCAATGGATACAGGGATATTGCCATGGTCAATCTTTACTATTAATTCCTGCTTGTTGATAGCATAGAAAAAATTACTGGCAATAGCGTAATTTGCCTCTTTATCCCATTCTTTGTTTAACCCTAAAATAGCCACCATCGAACCAGTAGCTTCCAATTTATCCATTTTATCTTGAATAAAATCAGGGCATTCTGTCGGAAAAATAAGTTTTGGTTTGTTCTCATTATCTGGAATATCTTTTAAAATTCTGCCAGTAGCTCCTCGAGTTGCGTCATCGTCTTCAAAACCAGCCAAAATTGGCACACCGCTAAATAAAGTTTTAATAACCTCGTCGTTGTTTTTGTATTTACTAGCATATAAAACATAACGAAGAGATGATAAAAAATAAGGCGATAAATGCCCAACACCAAACGAACCACCAGACCCTTCACTAGACTTTACACTTCTTTCGCCAATTAAACCATTCAATATATCGGGCGACATACCTTTGCCATTATCAACAAACATTAAAATTTTTAATTCATCTTTTTTTAATTCTTGCTTAATGGTGTTTACTATTTGCATTGCATTATGATTATAACTATTCACACTTTCTTGGAATTTAATTGCTGTATGTAAGGTGTCTTCATAGTCTGTTATGTGTGGAATAGTAGCCTTATCAATACTTTCAATATAAATATTTATTTCGCACTTGTTATTGTCTGCATCTTTAGAAGCATCCAAACTATTTTGTAATAATTCTCTAATAGGATTAGTGTACCCACTTTTTTTATCGGCTAATTTCTTAGAAGTAAACCCCTCGGTTTCACCTGTTCTAAAATACAATTTTGACATTTGTTTATTCTCCTTTTAATCGGTGCAGTTACACGGAATAGCACTATCTAACTTTAATAATTCTGGATCAATCTTTTCGCCATTATCAACTTTCTTTTTAATACCTTCAAAAACAAACTTATTAACGCCACCAAAAAAACCCACAAATTTAGTGTTTTCTTTAGTAATATCCCTGTCCTCTGCAACCAAATCACGACTATATTTTTTTTCTATATTTATCCACCAATCGATACTTTCTGGCGTATCTTTATCAATATTTTGCTCCAATTGCAAAGTGGCAATCTGCTGTAATTTCGCTTTACTTTTAAGTGGGCAATAAAGACAATTAGAAAAAAGTCCTGTATTAGATAACTTTAGATTAAAGCTTTGCTTTTCCCAAAACTCTATCACTTGCTCTTGAGTGGTATTATCATCAACCAACGGAGCGTAAATAATTTCGCCGTGAGGTTGGTTAAATAACGATTTTCCTTGGTTTTCTTGTGCCTCATCAATTCTATTTTCAATCTTAGTTATTCGCCTTTGCTCATCACTCCTAATGCCTAAGACTGAGACATAATCTGCTGACAAGTCACCATATAATTGCACCTTATTACCCAAAACACTTTTCCTTAAGACATCGTTATTAATCACAATATCCGCTTTTGTCCAATCCTTCCAAAACTGCTTTTCCCTAACAAACGCACAACTTCTAACAAATGCTTTTTTGCATAATAAAATATCTTTTGGCACGTTGCCGCCATTTTTTTTATGAGTTCTTTTAACATCATCATCTGACATTTTAGCGACTTTCCCATAATGCCCTAATCTTTCGATGCTTTGTTTTGTGCAAACCAGTCACTCAAAAAAGCATTAGTGATGAAAATTTTCATTGTTACAGTACAAATTCTAGACACCATGCTTGGCAAAAATCCACCGAGCGAAATCATTTCCTCAAACACTTCGCCTTTACAACGATAACCATTTTTATTTTGCTCGCTATAAGGTTGGTCATTTGTTAATCTGTAGGTAGGTTTTCTTGACCATTGATAAGTGCCACTTGAGTCTTCGTAGGTTTGGTATTCAATCCAAAAAAATGGGATGTTGTATTGTTCCTCCGTTAACTTTTTCATTTGTCGAGTAAATTCATAAGTAGCAGGGTGTTCGGCAGATGTATTATTAAAAATAACAATATCACCCCGTTTGGGATTGAGTTGGTTGCTTTCAAGTAACCTCATCAACATCATAGCGGATGACCTTCCGCCTGAAAATTTAACGATATATGGTTTTTGATTGTTCATATCTGTAGTTATTTGCCGAAGGTAGCATACCAATTATGGGGTTTGAGCATGATGGTCAGTTTGTTGCTGAAACTGATGAGCAACATTAAGTAATTTAGATTCTGACCAATAATTACCAATAAGTTGCAAGCCGACTGGCATTTTTTGAGAGAGTCCGGCGGGGATGCTTTGCTGTGCTGCAGATTGGCACTTAGAGTATGATGCGGGTAAATACATTGCCACTGGATCTTTTTAAATTTCACCTAAATCCCATGCGGGTTTGGGGAAG
>JACCHT010000002.1 GCA_013416635.1 Candidatus Thiodubiliella endoseptemdiera
AGTTTTAAGGGTTAAAGTATCAGCCTTGTCATCGCTGATAATCAAAGTTGGGGCTTGAGTATCAAAACTTTGATTATTGCTGGCAGCAACTGATTTTAGTGCTGTGTTAACTTTAGAAGTAGCAGCATCAACGGCTACTGTAAGGCTTATTATGCCTTTACTGTTTGCAGGAGGGGTTAGTTCTAAAGTATAGACACTTTCACTACCATTAACAGAGGTAAAAGTACCTTTTGTACCGCCTGTAACTGTAATATCATTTATATCAAAATCTGTAACTGCTTCATCAAAAGTAAAGGTGTAGGTGATGTCTTCGCCATTTTTTACGATGTTACTTTTATCGTCTGTGATTCTTAAACCAATCCCCAAACCTGGAGTTGACTCACTGTTGTCAATATCAGTGGATTCAATTCTCTTAAAAGCGCCTGTATTTAAATTTAATAGCCCGTCATTGCCGGTTATATCAATCTTAACAAAACCATTTGCAAAATAAACCTTGTCGCCATTAGAGGCTGTGAAGGAGACTTCTTCTTGGTATTCAGTACCGTTAATATTAACAGTTCTTTTGAAGGTGTAGGTATTGCCATCTAGTGTTTGTTCGTAGTTGTTAAAAGTGCCGGTTAAATAAATTGAATCATTGCCACCTGTTGAAGTAAGCCCTGTTGCATCGACTTTGGTGCCTTGTCCTACATAGACGGCATCGTCTCCACTATTGCCAGATGCTTTTAATGCTTGTCCGTGAGATTCAACTCCGGTGATATCGGAATACCAGTTGACGAAGAAGCCGTTGGTGTTGCTGATGAAGTATTTTGTTTGTCCTGGCATGAGATTGTCCTTTGGGTGTTATAACTGATTATTATTATACATAGAGACCTTTGCATAAATATGAATAATCATCAAAAATCCACTTTTCATCCACTGGGCAATTTTTTAAACCCTGCCTTAGCCCTACTAAGGCTGATTTTAAAAAATCACCCATTGAACAAAAATTGGATTTTGCTAATCACCCCTATTTATACAAAGGTCTCATGATTTATGAAAATAATTTAATTACCGTAGAAATTGAACCCAGTGAAATCCCGTGGGTAAAAGTTTTTGCTAAGCGCAAGGTGAAAGAATTTAGTGAATGCACGCTTGAGGAAAAAACGGAATTTTTTCGGGTGATTGATATTGCTGAAAAATTAATGCTGAATTATTTTAATGCAGACAAAATCAATATTGCATCTTTTGGCAATATGTTGCCACAGGTGCATTGGCATGTGATGGCACGATTTGAGTTGGACAGTTATTTCCCTGAGCCAATGTGGGGTGAGAAGCAAAGAGACGCAAAATTAGAGTTACTCGATTTTGAAACTTTCTTCAATCAACTTAAAGAACAGTTATGATTCAGATTGAAAATCAAGCACAATTAGACAGACTCAAGCAAGAACAAAATGCGTTATTGGTATTATTTGGCGGTGAAAATTGTGGTGTGTGCCAAACCATTAAACCCAGATTGTTGAAAATAATGGGACAGGCTACTTTTATGATATAATTCCCCACTTTTACTCCAACACTAAAATGCCACGCATACCAAGAGGTCAAACCAAGGCGGAATCTATCATATTATCAATAGAGGAAATATGCGTATGCAAGTTTTTGATGATGAGGATGATTACGAGTTTTTCCTAAAATTATTAAAACAGGGCTAGAAAGAGAGAATATTGAGTTACACGCTATTGTCTAATGCCTAATCACTTTCATTATTATTACTTGTACCACAAGGTGAAAAATAGTCTGAGTAAATTTATGCAATGGGTGATGACTTCTCATGTGCGTTATTATCATAAGAAAAACAAAACCTCAGGACATATTTGGCAAGGTAGATTTAAAAGTTTTATTGTTGAAAAAAGACAGTTATTATCTAACTTTAATGCACTATATAGAGGCTAATGCGTTAAGGGCTGATTTAAGCAAAACAGCACAAGATTGCAATACGGGTCATTATCAGAAAGAGTTTTTAGAAATAGAAAGATATTGAACAAGCCTTATGGAGAACTAGATAACTGGGTGGAATATGTAATACGCCACAAACTCAAAAGAAATAGATAGAATCAGAAACAGTATTAATAGACAAGCACCACTTGGCAATGAAAACTGAGTTATAAAAATGGCAAAGAAGCATGGTTTGCTGTCAACTCTAAAGGCTAGAGGAAGACCAAAAAATAAGAAAAAACTATGATAAAAGTAGCCTGTCCCCATTTATTTTTATTTACACTTAACAAAAGCCTTTTAGGCTTAAGTTGGGTTGGCTTCGCCAATTTGGGGGGGTAAGCCCCCAAACCCCATTGTTCAATCAAAAAGAACAAGGGTATAATTTATTGAAGTGGTGTCCAGTCAAGTGGGGGAACCGCATACTGACCCCTTTGATTTAAGTGATAGATTAATACGCTATATTGCCTCAACGATAGAGGCGGTTAGAGATAACAGGCATTATCCTAGACGACTGAGGAATATTAAGAATGATATTCATTTTTGTCAGTATAAAAATGCTTTGTGACAAGTGTTTATGTGTTAAGTTAATAGCATTGACTCTGACCCTAATTTATTCTGATTGTTTAAAATTATAAACAATCCTCAATATAATTGTTTATAATAGGATTTATGTCAGATATTATTCAAGTAAAAAACCCTCGCACCAATCGTTATGTCAAAATTGACCGCGACAAAGGTCGCATTATTTCACATAAAAAAAGTCCTGGCAAATATGCCAATGTTCCTGTAGCAAAAAGCAAACGCAAGTGATTATTTATAGTCCTATTGATGGTGATGCCATTAATAATTCAATTATTTTTCGACCAAAACATTGTTTCTTAATTACCCAATTGGGAAGCTCAGTACCTACACTAGTCACAGATATTCAAAAAAACATAACAACCTATTGCCAATCATTTGGCTACCAAGTAATAGATGCCAGCGAAGAGACAACAGGTAGAGATTTCCTGTTAAAAATATGGAAACTTATTGAATCCGTGGCAATATGCATTGTTATTATCCATGAAGATACACCAATCAAAACCCAAGCCAACTTATATTATGAACTTGGTGTTGCACAAGCATTAGGGAAAGAAACAATTATTATTAAAACACCTAGATCCAAAATGCCATCAGATTTTAATCGAACAGAATATATAAGTTTTAATGAAAAATTTGAAGAAAATTTCAAAAAGTTCTTGAGAAGCATTCAAAAACAAGCAGATCATTATGCAGAACTATCAGAATATTTGGAAAAAGACCCTATTCTAGCAATAGATTATTTGAAAAGAGCCTTTTTAATTACTGACAATCAAAATTACCAATTATATGCCAAAAAAATACTAGAGACAATTGATACTGACAACCGTGCTAAAAACAGTATTGAATATTTTTCAGCTGCATTTTCAAAACAACCAAACTAAAATGAAAATTTATTACCGCCACCCATTGTCGGCAGTTTCATTTTTGATAAATCGGGCATTCCTCCCTCGCCGCAAATAAATTAGGGTCAGACTGCGGTTCCCCCACTTGACTGGACACCACTTCAATAAATTATACCCTTGTTCTTTTTGATTGAACAATGGGGTTGGGGAGCTTGCCAAATTGTAGGCATAGCAACCAACTAAGCCTAAAAGGCTTTTGTTAGAATTGGGTAATTCTCCTCATATAAAACGCTTGTTCATAATCACTGGTGAATAATACCAATCGTTGAATGTCGCCTAATCTTGTTGTAAACACTTCCAATATATTCAAAGATTGCACTTGTTGCTTGCGCTCTGGTTTGGTAGGTTGTTGATTACTAGCTCGGTTTTGAGTGTGTTAAAGCTCTCAGCAACTGCATTATCATAGCATTCTCCTTTTCTACTCATGCTTTGGGTAATGTTATTTGCTTTAAATAATGCTAAATACTCATAAGCCCTGTAAGTAGAACCTTTGATCTGAATGCAGTAATACTTGCTGTTGTCTTGGCTTGTTTTTGATTGCCATGCTCAGAGCGTCAATTACGAGCGCTGTGTCATATTCTTGCCCATTGACCAACCAGCAACTTTTGCGTGAGTATAAATCAATCACAGTTGCTAAATACAACCAACCTTGCTGCGTCCAAACAAAGGTAGTGTCGCTTACCCATTTGCTATTGGTGTTGTTGCAATAAATTCCTGTTCAGTATATATTATTAAAGTTAATATTGTTTCTAGGTATTTTTGCCTTTTATGGCGAATACTAAAATGGGCATATATGTCGTTCTTGTTCATCAGCCTCGCCACTTTATTCAGGCTAACCTTAACGCCTTGGGCTTTTAGTTCGTGATAAATCCTAGGCGAACCATAGGTTTGCCTACTATTTTTAAAGGCTTGAATGATTTGTAATACGATTTTATCGTTCTGCCTACTTCTAGGGCTTTGTGGCGTATGCTTCCAGTAGTAGTATCCACTCTTGGATACCTGCATACACGACACAAAACAGTGATTGGTAGTTTATCGCCTCTGAGGCGATAAACTTAAATCTTAACTGTTTTGACCTTTGAAGAAGGCTTGAGCCTTTTTTAGGATTTCTACCTCCATTTGAGCCAGTTTAAGGTCTTTTGCAAGTTGTTTGTTTTGCTTTAATAACGCCGAATGTGTTGCTTTGTGATGTGCTGTGTTGGCGGTATCGGCGGTTCTTTTAAAGGCTTTATCTTGTTTTTGATTCAATTCAATCCTCCATTTGTAGATCATGTTTCTGCGTAAACCTAAATCTCTTGCAAGCTGTGCAATGCAAGTATTTGGTTGATTTGCTAGTGCTAGGGTTTCTAGTTTAAAGGCTTTGGTGAAGGCTGTGTATTTTCTTGTCATTTTGGACTCCTAAATGTTAAAATTTAGTGTCCAGTTTATTGGGGGAGTTTCAATCTTTGGATAATAGCCGTTACGAGTATTATCAGAGCCATTATCTTGCCTGTGCTTTGGGTAGCCGAGATGATGCTCCATCTCAGCACCTAACGCCGCTTCGATTGTCATTTTGACCAGTGAAGCAGATAAGTCTGCTAGGTCATCTTGGGTATGGATATCTTTAGCAAGCTCCCCAGCAAAAGCACGAAGCTTTTGCTGATTGATGCCTGTGTTGTTAAGTTGGTTCTTTTGGTTTTTTCTTAGTGTTGTGTTACTCATGTTTTTTCTCCTTTTTAGGGATTATAAAATATGAGGGTTTACACAATCTAGTTTACAGGGTCAAAATGTACCCCATCAAATGAATTTTTATGTGACTCTATAAAAAGTATGCTACCCGCAAGGTAAAGACGATGCTTTGCATCAACTTTGATATTTTAAAGCCAAAGCCGTTGGCACGACATCCAACAGATTATCACTAGTTGCAAAGAACGCAACTAATAATAAACTGTTTACTGTCTTTTGGCTCGGTAACGCAAGCGTTTATTTTTTTATTAAATAAAGATAATCGCAGTAATATTTTCTCTAAAACACAAAAATTTAATTCGTCAAATCAATAATCCTCATTCGGTTCATAAGAATATCTAAAAAAATCCAAACTACAGATTTTAAGATTTTCTAATAACTGCGACTTGCGGTGATTAATTACGCAAGCTTGACTAATGAAATTTTTATGTTGACTTTGTTGGTTCACCAAAGTATGTCGAGATTCAAATGCTAAAGCATTCATCTAGGCATACTTTGTATAACCTAAAAGGAGAAAAAAATGATTAACAGAAATATGATATATAACAATGATTGCATAATAGGTATGGCTAACTTGCCAGATAATAGTGTGCAAATGATACTAACAGACCCGCCTTACTTGGTAAATTATAAAGATAGAGCAGGTAGAAGTGTCGCTAATGATATGGCGAGCAATAGCAATTGGTTAACACCTGCTTTTTCTGAAATGTATCGAGTACTTGACAATAACAGTTATGCAGTCGTTTTTTATGGCTGGAATGAGGTAGATAAATTTATGAATGCTTGGCGTAAAGCAGGTTTTAGAATAATTGGGCATTTTATTTTTTATAAAAAATATGCCTCTAATGGCAGAAAGGATAAAAAGCATATGGAATATAGGCACGAGTGCGCTTATTTACTGGCTAAAGGATACCCTCAACCTTTTGAAGTCTTGCCATCTGTAATGGGCTGGAATTACACAGGCAATAAATATCACCCAACACAAAAACCGATTGATTTATTGCTGAAACTTATAAATGCATTTTGTCCAATTGGAGGGGTTGTTTTAGATCCGTTTATGGGAAGTGCATCAACTGCGATGGCGTGCATTAAATCTAATATATTTAATTATTTAGGCTATGAGTTAGATAATAATTATTTTAGTATTGCTATGAACAGAATTAATGCAAAAATGGCTAATAAAAATCAAAATAATTATTTGCCGCAATCAACTAATAATAGTCATTTTCAAAATAGACAACAACTAAATCAAAGAGGACATTATGCAAATTAAAATAATTGATTATTAAGTTAAACATTAAACGGGATAAATAAAATATTTAACGCCAAACTTCAATATTTTTTTAATTTAACCTTGATAGCCATTTTTTTAAATGGCTATTTTTTTGATAGTTGCATGGCGTCTAAAGACACTTTAAGAGCAAGAGCAAATCTGTTTTTAAAATTCTAATGGTTGCTGCAATCAAAATCATTTTTTAAAACACTTCTGTTTGTTTCTTCAAAAAAGCAAAGCGATGTTAAATGCCAACAATGTGCCAATAATTAAATTGATGTTGGTGGCATTTTTTTTGGCATTGGTTGCGACACGATCAAGAGCGTTACCTATCTTAAAATTTTTGTAAAACAAAAAGAAACAGTCACAACATCCCGCAGGCGGGAACCCTAAAAATCTTATACACCTGATGCACGGTTGTGCAAAGTGTAAAACAGCATAGGAATAGTAGTTATAGCGTCTGACATTTTCTAACACGTTGTTTGACATTGTCCGACAAAAATATAACGCTTTAAGACTGGCGTTTTAGTGTCCGACAATGTCCGACAAATGTTGAATAAGGCCGAAATTAAGCAGCATATTTTGTTAATTTGAATAACAAAATATGCTTAATTCCTATCTGTAATCATCTGTAAAATTACTTAAAACAGATAACCTAGCAAAATATAAAAATGTCAGTAAATGAGTTTAAAAATAGATTAAATGCATTCTTAATTGACAGTGAAATGAGCCAAAATACATTGGCAGAATCTATAGAATTTCACAATCTCAAGTGTCTAATTTGGCAAATGTTGGTGTCAAAATGTGGGCTAAAAATACTAAAAATAGATGATTTTATTAAAAATTACTATCAAAATAATTTTAAAATACCAATAAAAATTGAGGGAATATTAAAGCAAATTTTTATATAAAAATACAGCAAAACTTTAGAGGTCATAAATTCAATCGTAAATGAGGAGTGTAATGACAAAAAAATATTAAAAATTAATTCTAAAAACTACCAATTATTGGTTTAATCGCACTCATAATTTACCTATTAATTCGCACACTTTTTACTCATATTGTGATTAATATTTCTGACTCTCACATGGGTACAGTTTTTGGAAAAGTGATAAAAGTCCAGAGAAAAATGACTTTGTTTATTTTAATTTTCAGCACGAATTATTGCCAAAAAATTTAAAAGTTTTATCTAAAAAAATAGTCTGTATTGGAGGTGAGAGTCTAAAAATTGATGACCAATTTATTACATGCCAGGATAAAAATATCCAATCAAACGCAATAAAAAAACAGGTAGCGGAAAGACGATAAAACAGTTTTATTATGATGACATTGTACCTCAGAATAAAGCCATTTTATGGGGGTCAAATATTGAAAGTTTTGATAGTCGATACTGGGGATTTATTGATTATAATAAACTTAATAAAATGAAATTAATTTGGTAGAAAATGTTTATTGCAAAGTATCAAGATGAATATATTAATGCTATTATTTTTTTAGAGCGGTTCGGTGCTAATTTTAAAGAGCACAAAAGAAAAAATATAGTAGCAAAGTGCCCAAGTTGTGATTGCGACCTTACTCTGTGTGCCGCTTCTAGCGATACCATAACAACTCATTTTTCTCATTCAAAACAAAATACCAACTGCCCTATTGTTAATGCCAATAAAAGAAAAATACTTCACTTAAGTAAATTTGAAAAACACCCTATATCTAATTTAAAGCTAAGACATAAAATTGCTAATGATAACGAACTATTATTAAATATTTATATTCGCTGCAATGTATTGTCTAATTGGGAAAGTGATAAGGGAAATTTAAGCGTAGATCAATTCTGCCAGTTGCTTATATTGTCAGTAGAGGCAAATATTTGGAGGTTGAAAGAAATGTCAATTATCACACTGCCTTATATTTTGGTCCAATTAAGTGATTATCCTATACAAGTTGCCAGATATGATATTCAAAAAACAGATAAAAATCAATTTAGATTTATCCTTTCGCAAAAAGACAAAAGAGATAAAACAAAGGCTTTTACTAATTATTTCCTCCATAAAAATACGCTAACTGGGGATTTCATTAAAGGCTGCAATATCCCTACTCCTCCAGTTGAGAATATTACACAAAGAACAATTGATTTTTTTAGAAAAAATATTGGAAACAAGCTGTTTAAAGTAGCACCTAAAATACTTTTTTAATATAATAATATAAAAACTATTATATTATTATGTATAATTAATACTATGAAAGATGTTAATCACATAGTAAATAATAAGCAACAAGCGATATTCTTGGCTAAAAAACAACTGCCAGAGTTGGTTTATGATGTTGTAAATTTAGAAGGTATTAATTACACCATCCCCGAAATAATGACCCTGCTTGACGGCATTACCGTTGGTGGCAGAAAGCAAGGAGACGAGCTTATTGCAAATAATCAAATCAAGTCATGGGAATTGCTATTTAACCTATTGACAAGCGAAAACTTCAAAGTTGATAAAAAACTGTCTGTCAATTACACAGTATTGTTGCTAAAGATGAAGCATTAACACATGGGGTATTTAGAAATTCAAATGTCTTTATTGCAGGTACAGATTATCTACCGCCTGCTGCCAATAAATTAGATAAGATTTGGGTAAATAGCATGACTTGTTTACCTAGAAAACCTAAAAAAAATAATGCAATTTACCAATATGCAATAACTACATTTTTACAAATGGCTCGCAATCAGTTTTTCTTTGACGGCAATAAACGAACTGGTCGCTTAATGATGAATGGTATTTTGCTATCTAACGGCTTACCTGTAATTAACTTGCCAGCAAAAAGACAACTAGAGTTTAATCAGTTAATGACTAGGTTTTACCCAACAAACAATGAGAGTGATATGCAAGAATTTATGCTATCTTGCTTAGATGAAAGGATTATTTCAATAATGTCAGAGGTAAATTAATGAAAACTATTGCTATACTCAATCAAAAAGGTGGCTCTGGAAAAACAACACTAACAATTAATTTAACTTACGCTTTACAACAGGATGGTTATAAAGTTTTAATTGTTGACTCTGACCCGCAGGGTTCGGCCAGAGATTGGAACAACGAAACTGAAGGGGCAATTATTCCCGTTATTGGATTAGACAGAGCATCACTAGCAACTGATATTAAAGCAGTCACAAACGGCTATGATTTTGTTATTATTGATGGTGCGCCACAATTATCAACTCACATGGCAGCAGCCGTAAAGTCTGCCGATATAATATTAATACCAGTTAAACCGTCATCATTAGACTTATGGGCTAGTAGTGACTTGGTAGAAATTATTAAGCAACGACAAGAAATAGGTGCAAATTTACAAGCTGCATTTGTAGTATCTCAAGCAATTAAAAATACAAATTTAGCAGATGAAGTAGTTAAAGTTTTAGCTGAATATGAACTACCAGCATTCAACTCTCAAATTATCAATCGTGTTGCCTACGCTAGTAGTATTTCGGATGGAAAAACGGTTTTTCATACTGGAGATAAAAACGCACAAAAAGAAATTAACAATATCAAACAGGAGTTATTACAATGGGTTTAAGCACTAGAAAACCAACCAAAGCAGGTCAGGAAATTGGTAAAAAAATGATAGAAACTGCAACACGCATTTCTTATCTATCTGATGATGAAATGAAACAACTGAAAATAAAATCTATTACTGCAAGCACAGATATTAAGGGCTTAATTGATAGTGCACTCAAAGAAATAATGGGCAGTAAAAATATCAATTTAAAACTATTAATGTTAACACTAAAAACGCTCTTTTACCATTAGCCAGGAAAGATTGAAAGAAATGCAAATATTTTTATTAGATTGTGATGGCATTACTCAAGATAAGTTGATTTACAATGCTGTTTTAAAAATAATACAATAATAATGAAAAATATTAATATAAAAACAACACTATTTACAATCTCAATGTTAAGTACATTTTTTTTACAAGGTTGTGGTGGTGCATATAATGTCAAAGATATAAGTAAATATGATTCTGCTATTAAATTAGCAGAGGTCGGAACAATGGAATTATCTAGCAAAGGCGACAATACATTTTTTAAAAGACCTAACAAGCTAGAAACACATGGCAATATAAACAGATTCTCTACTGCTTTTTTTTCAACAAAAGGGGTTTATGCTGTATATGATAGTTTTGAGAGTTATTGTCTGGGTATTAATGGTCTTTATGAAACACACTATAGCAATAGATTATGCTTAAATAAGAAAAATAAAAATGAAGGATATTTTTATCTTGATATTATTACTATTCAACACATTGGGAGTATTCCAAAAGTTCGTATTATTGTATCGGAGCCAATCAATAAAAAACCATCGACATCGATACTAGAAATTGCTAAAAACAACGCAGTTGCACAATCCTACGAAAGAGCAAAAAGAGCAAAGGAAAAAAATATGTTACTGGATAAGGAAAAATTAGAAGCTAAAAAAGATTTAGCAAGTTCAACACACGGTCGTGTTATTAAAATTGGAACCAAAATTTGTAATGTTTTTAATGATGCTCAAAAAGGCTTTACAGAAAAATTTGCCAATAACAAAATCCAAATTCGACTACTAGAAAATGGGAAAATAATTTGGGATGATACATTTAGTTGGTATGCCTGTAAAGGAAAAAATCTTGGAATTTAAAAAGGATGTTAAACTATTAATGCCTTCCAACTAAAATGCTAGTACTAAGTCTATTCACTGGTGCCGGCTTACTTGATAAAGCATTTCGTGAGCAAGGCTTCTGTGTTGTTTCAGCTGGAGATATTATTTATGGCCAAGATATTCGTGATTTTCATACTATAGCAGGCAAGTTTGACGGGGTTATCGGTGGCAGTCCTTGCCAAGATTTCAGCGGCTTAAAGCGAAACAAAACAAACTATTCTCAAGAAATGTTAGATGAATATATCCGAGTAGTTAAAGAAGCTGACCCTTCATGGTGGCTATTGGAAAATGTTGCCAATGTGCCAAGCATAAAGATTGATCATTATCATCAGCAAAGATTGGATATAAATCAAGGCTGGTATAGCGATACTACAAGACTAAGACACATCCGAAAGTTCTAATATCACAAAATGTTTTTCTGCTTCTTTTGACTATGTCATTATTCTTTCTTCTGAAAGACAACACCTAAACAAAATCAAAAATGATATTTCTTCTGAATTTAAGGATAAAATCAAAAAAGAAAAACTACTCTTTTTTACCGTTGATGGATTAATGGAATTTCTTGATACCATCAAAGCAAATTCTGCTTCAACAGAAAGCACTGTTTCAGGCTACAAGGTAAAAGTGAGTTATGTAACTTCAAGTGAAATTGAAACTAAGATTAGAGAAGAATCTTTGGCAAGGGTTGTGTTGGGTGGTTGAGTTAAATGCAATTTACAACATGTTCGCAGTAGTCTAACAATCTTTCTTAACACTACTTGAAAAATATAAATTAAAATGCACATAAAGTAATGGAACTTACCAATCTTAGCGTATCACTCTTAAAATAAACAAATTATATGATTAAATTGGTTAAATAAAAATGAAACAAATATTCAGTTTCATCAATCTTTTTGGCAAAAGTTTAAATTACTACTTGATTTTAGTAGCAAAGAAGGTCTCAACTGCCTGTCAACAAATACAACCGTTGAGTTAAGAAAACTTGGTAACAGTTGCGCATTGACTGCATTATCTAGAGTGTCACCAAAATTATCTTATGACGATATTAGTGATGCTTTTATAATTGCTGTGATCAATGGCCTAACTCTGGAGTTAAGCATAATGAATTTAACATTGTTTTAAGGTATTTAAATATTTTTGATGACTTTATTTATACTGACAATAGTCAGAGCAATTTAAGATTTTCAGATTATGCAAGAAAAAAGGTGTTTATATATTACTTATACCTGGTCACTATACTGTGCTTTGTAATGGGATAATTTATGATAGTTATGGATATGGCAATTTATCAAAGAGTACTAAAGTTTACTGTTCTTGGTTGCTGTCAACAGGAAAATAATTAACATATTTTCTCTCTATATAATTTTCTTTTGCAAAATCTCCATCTTTCATATGATGCATCATCAAGTTAAACCCAGAAGATACGGCTTCTGAAACTATAGACATATAAGAGCCATTATTCTCGCCATACCCTTTTAAATCTTTTTCAAAATCTGGGGTTTTGGTCATCCAACCACAAGCAAATCTAGAAATATTTTCATTGATTTCTACGCCTATAACTAAATACTGATTGTTCACATCATTTAACAGTTTTTCACATTCTATTCTCATATTGTTATCGTCAATGACAACAACAATTATGTCGGAATCTACTACTAAATCTCTAACTTCTTGTCTGCCCTTATCACCCTCTATTAAGATTCCAAAATGTCTAGGAATAATCTTAATATTAACTGCACTATTGATAGCTTTTAATCGACTTTCTAATGCATTAACTTTAAAACAAGCAATGTCATCAAGTACAAATGGCGTTCTATTAAGGTTCTTATACTCAACTTTGTCAGCATCTATTAGTGCTATATTTTCCGCACCACTTCTGACAAGCATTTCTGCAAAGAGTGAACCTACACCTCCACACCCAACAACGCAAAACCTAGTGTTTTTAAACTTATTTAGAAGATCGTTGCCAATAGCGAGTTTAGTGCTTGTAGTTAAATGATTACTCATGGTGTTGTGCGGTATTTTCTTGAACAAATCTATAAAGCCCATCGCATAAATTTAAAATATCCAATATATTGTATGAACTCGTATCTATTGAATACGGATAATAAATTACCCCGTTATGTTCAAATTCATTGTACGATGAGTGGTATTTTGGTTTACTATTATCAGTAGTATTATCAATTTTAGTGGAAACCCAACATTTGGACTCCAATCTATTTGAGCAAATAGATAGAGCTATAGATAAATTTAATTCTCCATCATTATTATTTGGATAATAGTTTTCCATTGCAACGATTTCACCAGAATTATTAGCAACAAGAGAAGATGGGACTAATGCGTAATCAATTGCATTTTTTCAACAAGTCTTTTAAATTATCATCCATTTTACTAAAATTATGAACCTGGAGGAATAGATGGATTTTCTTTTGTATCGTCTTGGTTTTAGCTTCGTACGCTGGGTCGTCCTCTGGATTTTCAAATATAATCTCTGCTCTGCCTATTTCTACTTTAACATTTTCTATACTACCTAAGATACTCTGTTTGGATGAAAAGCCCTGCCCACCAATAGCCATAGGCTCATTGTTTCCAGCCTTTAATCTCCAGTACCATTCACCGTCTTTTCTCACTTTGAAAATACTCAAATCTATAGCCTTTATTAGTATCTTCATTGCTTTCATCTAAAAATACCGGAGTATCAAGATTTACTTTGTCTTTAATGGTTTTATTGACCTTTTAACACTACTTTTATAAATGGCTCTTCGCTCTTAGCAATTTTTACCATTAGAGCCTACTAATTTCCATCTCCAGCACTGCTCCCTTTATCGCTACCTCTGTAAATCTCAAATTTTGACATATTTGTTCTCCTTGTTCTTTGTTATGTATTAAAATTAACACTTGTGATATTATAAACATAAATAAAAACATTTGTGATATTATTTTATAACAATAGTGATTAAAATGAAAAAATTAAATGAAATAGCAAATAAAATTAAAATTTAAGAGAAAAATCCAAATTGAGTCAATCTGAACTAGCTAAGAGAGCTGGCATTACCTCATCTGCTATCAGTATGATTGAAAACGGGCAACGCTTTCCATCTCTTGTTGTGACTAAGAAAATTAGCGAGGCATTTAACATGACAGTATCAGAATTGACTGGTGAGAAAGTATCGAAAAATACTAACACTAAGGCTCAAATATTTTTTAGAAAATATAGCGAGTTAAATGATTTAGGTGAAGCGGATCAAAAATCATTAAAAACTTAATTAAAAGTTTGAAAGATAAAAAATAATGGAAATCAATTTACTTCAAGCTAAAACAGAGGCAGAAAATCTTTTAGAAGACTTGGGGTTACTGAAGGTGCCTGTGTCTGTAGAAGAAGTATGTCAAAAATTGGCAATATTGATATAACAGAAGAAAATATGTCAGCCTCTGATTTCAATGGCGCTTCTTTTGGTAGCGAAGAAAATGTCAAAATATTAATTAACAGAAATATTGACAATCATCATCGCAGAAGGTTTACTAAAGCGCATGAACTTGGTCATGCAATTCTCCATATTTTACTGGCAAACAATCGAAGTTTCAATGTAGTAATAGCGATATTACATACAATGGTAAGAATAATTCTGAATATGAAAAAAGCTAATACATTTGCATCATCACTTTTAATGCCATCTAAACTTATAGAAAAGAAATTCATAGAAATGACCTATCTTGGAAATTAGTACAGGATATACAGCATATGTGTAATGTGTCTTTAGAGGCAGCAGCTAGAAAAGTTATAAGTTTATCTAATGAGCAATGTTGCTTAATTATTCATAAAAATAATGAAATGTGGACTCCTATTAAATCAAATTCGTTTAATGCTTATATTAATACTCGACCTTTCCCAAGTAATTTAGATTACTCAGAAGAATTGTCTGACCTTCCTGATTTTTAGAGGAATGTGATGCTATAGATTGGCAAATAGACAATAAAATGGAGTTATACTATTCTTCGATTCATAATAGTGGATTTACTCGAACTATGACGCTATTACTAAATTTTAGTGAAAATTAGCTATTAAAAATTTTGGATTTTTATTTATCTTTATCAACCTCTCCAAATTCCCAACGGATTTTTCAAGATAAGAATTCAGATTTGGGTTTGAACTCGTTTGTTATTGAAAATAAAAGATTATGGAGATGATGTATACATTACCCCAAAACCTCAAACAACTTTCTAAATTTTCTTATATAGCAAACCCTAAGAAGCCCTCTTCTTTTCTGATTCAATTTTATACTTTCTTGATACACATCCATTGGTTTTATATTTCAATGTTTCATGGAATCTTTGGTAATTATAAAACTCAATATAATCATCTACATCCGTGGTTAACTCACTGATAGTTTGGTATTCGTTTAAATAAATCCTTTCACATTTAGCACTTCTCCAGAAGCGTTCAATGCAGATATTATCTGTGGCTCTGCCTTTGCCGTCCATTGAGATAGTAATACCCAGTTTTTTGAGTCGCTTGGTGTGCACCTCACTGGTGTATTGACTGCCTTGATCGGTATTAAATATCTCTGGGTGCGGGTATTTTCTAAAGCATCGTTGAGTACGCTCATCACTAACTGTGAATCCATTGTGTTGGATATTCTGTGTGATAAAACAGCCTTGGAATGCCAATCAATAATAGCAGCCATATACACCATACCTCCCGCAATCTTAATGTAGGTGATGTCTGTACTCCAAACTTGATTAGCGTGGTTAATACCAAGACCTCAAGCTTATAACTGTATTTTTATGTGCTTTGATTGGTATGGCTGTATTAACCTGTTTAACCGCTAACACCGCTTTTAACCCCAACGCTTGGCGATAACGAGCCACTGTGTTTAAACTTACCTTGTAACCGTCTTCAAGTAGTTGTTGATGCACTTTTTCTCACCGTAAATAGGTATTTGTTCAAACACCTTGGTGATATGAGATTTAATTTTATCTTTACGCACATTGGTACGCGGTGTGTAATATAAGCCACTCCTGTTAATGCTCAACAGTTGGCATTGTTGATTAATTGATAAAGGTTGTGTTGCAGATGTTGAAGACGGCTTGAAGTCAACTAATTGTTTAAGATTAGATAAGCCCAAGCTTTTAGCTTTTTGCTAACCATTCCTTCTCTACGGTTACCTTGCCTACCAGAGCTGTTAAGCGCTCATTTTGTTTTTGTGATTTAACAAGCTCTTCTTTGTATTCTTTAACCGCCTTGATGGCTCCATGGCAATTTCAGCATTAGCAAGGAAGGTTTTCTTCCAGTTTTGTAGGTTTTGTGGAAGGATGTTATGCTTGCTAGCAATCTGTACCAAGGTACTTTCATTTTGTAATAACTCAAGCACTAATTTTGTTTTAAATGCTGAGGTGTATTTGGTTCGTTTTTACTCATTTTTTACTCCGATTTTTTTGTTTAGTTTAACGGGTTTGAAATAAGAAAGTTTAGATTGTTGTCTGAAATTGTTGGGGTTTTATAAAATACACAGCCTTCACCAAATCCTTTAAACTAGAAACCTAGCACTAGCAAATCAACCAAATACTTGCATTGCACAGCTTGCAAGAGATTTAGGTTTACGCAGAAACATGATCTACAAATGGAGGATTGAATTGAATCAAAACAAGATAAAGCCTTTAAAAGAACCGCCGATACCACCAACACAGCACATCACAAAGCAACACATTCGGCGTTATTAAAGCAAAACAAACAACTTGCAAAAGACCTTAAACTGGCTCAAATGGAGGTAGAAATCCTAAAAAAGGCTCAAGCCTTCTTCAAAGGTCAAAACAGTTAAGATTTAAGTTTATCGCCTCTGAGGCGATAAACTACCCAATCACTGTTTTGTGTCGCTGTATGCAGGTATCCAAGAGCGGATATTACTACTGGAAGCATACGCCACAAAGCCCTAGAAGTAGGCAGAACGATAAAATCGTATTACAAATCATTCAAGCCTTTAAAAATAGTAGGCAAACCTATGGTTCGCCTAGGATTTATCACGAACTAAAAACCCAAGGCGTTAAGGTTAGCCTGAATAAAGTGGCGAGGCTGATGAACAAGAACGACATATATGCCCATTTTAGTATTCGCCATAAAAAGGCAAAAATACCTAGAAACAATATTAACTTTGCTAATAATATACTGAACAGGGAATTTATTGCAACAACACCCAATAGCAAATGGGTAAGCGACACTACCTTTGTTTGGACGCAGCAAGGTTGGTTGTATTTAGCAACTGTGATTGATTTATACTCACGCAAAGTTGCTGGTTGGTCAATGGGCAAGAATAATGACACAGCGCTCGTAATTGACGCCCTGAGCATGGCAATCAAAAACAAGCCAAGACAACAGCAAGTATTACTGCATTCAGATCAAGGTTCTACTTACAGGGCTTATGAGTATTTAGCATTATTTAAAGCAAATAACATTACCCAAAGCATGAGTAGAAAAGGAGAATGCTATGATAATGCAGTCGCTGAGAGCTTTTTTAACACACTCAAAACCGAGCTAGTCAATCAACAAACCTACCAAACCAGAGCGCAAGCAACAAGTGCAATCTTTGAATATATTGAAGTGTTTTACAACAAGATTAGACGACATTCAACGATTGGTTATTATTCACCCAATGATTATGAACAAGCGTTTTATAAGGAGAATTACCCAATCTTAACAAAAGCCTTTTAGGCTTAAGTTGGGTTGGCTTCGCCAATTTGGGGGCAAGCCCCCAAACCCCATTGTTCAATCAAAAAGAACAAGGGTATAATTTATTGAAGTGGTGTCCAGTCAAGTGGGGGAACCGCACACTGACCCCTTTGATTATGTTTGGCTTATTCCTAGCATTTCTGGCAAATACAATAATTTTGATTCTTTTTAACCGATAGAATTGTTCCGTATTCGTCCATAATAATAAATGCTATACGAAACTCTGGCACATCTTCATATTTTTATCCTTAACAAATAACCATCGCTCATATTTATCAATTTCATTTAAAATTTTATTTTTATTTTTTCTGTTATGTGTGCGGTTTTAGATTCTTTATATTCAATATCTCTACATATTATTTTTATTTGGATATTTTTAAATATGCTAAAGTATCTTTTGATGTGTCAAAATCAAAATCTTCTAAAGTCAAATTTTTAAGCAACAAGTTAGCGGTCGTATAGCAAAAATCGTGGATATTTTAATTTCAAAAGAGTTATTGTAATCTTTGTTAATTTTTTGCCATCATCTTGATTTACTTCATTTGTATTGGCTAAACAGTAAATAAAGCAATTTGGGATTTCTCCACTTTGATCTATAAAGCTAGCCTTCTGACTTGAGGCATCAAGTGTTAGCCCTGATACCTGCCCATTACTATCGGTAATATCTAAAAAATATCGCCATCTTTGGATTGGTCAAATTTTATCCCTGTTGCTTTATGTAATTCTCCACTAGAAAGTTGTATATCTTGACTTGAACATACCGATTTTTTATTTCATTATTGTCATATATTAACTCAGTAGAAAAGCTAGAATCATTTTAACATAGGATTTTAAAGTTCCAATGAGAATAGTGTTGCACCCATCATTAACACTATGTTCTTTTGCAATATTTGATATACATTATTTTATTGATACCTAACGCTTGAATTCAGCCGATGCGTTAGCGGTCGGCTGGAATGATTTGTTATGCAGTTTTTCAGTTGTATAAATATTTGCATCTTTAATAACAAAACTAGCTACTGCATTTTTAACTTTTGGTAGTATTTCAACTTGAATAACTGCAATAATAAATACTGGCGCAGATAAGAGCATTAAAGTTGAGACCGTAACACAACTAATCTAATAATCAAGATTGTTGAAATAAAGAAAACACTTTTAAGTTTGGATTATTAAAATCAGCCCTATTTGATTGTGCTTTTTCAATTCTTTACGCAAAAATATAAAGTCAAACAGCATTCTTTGCCATGATGCTTTGTCAGAAAATCTTATAAACAGATTTATACCATCTCTTAATTTTTGATATTCATCATCGTGTTTAAAATCTAAAAAGCTTTATCACGAATTGAGAATAATTTTTGCCTTGTACTAGATATAAGGTATGGGGACACAAATAGTGACCAAAAACAAACACCAATAAAGCATACAAAATAATGAATTGACTATCCATATTATTTATCCAATGGGTTTGTTTGACCTCGCTCAGTTAACTGAGAACTTGTCCGCTCTGGGTCTATTTGTTTTTCAAGTTTTTGATTATGTTTTGTCATTTGTGCAGTTTTATCACCAATAAACTTATTTTGTTTCATAGTGAACATTATAAACGCTATTATGACACATACAAGAGCAAATACAATGTATGAAATTTGTTCTATTTTGTTAGCAATAATATTAATAGACCAAACTATAGCGCCCAATGTCATAGCGTGTTTCACGATGGATTCTGTTTTATC
Organism: Candidatus Thiodubiliella endoseptemdiera; assembly: GCA_013416635.1. GTDB lineage: Bacteria > Pseudomonadota > Gammaproteobacteria > PS1 > Pseudothioglobaceae > Thiodubiliella > Thiodubiliella endoseptemdiera. The sequence continues at coordinate 19,590 of JACCHT010000002.1, forward strand.
CATTCGCTTTATACGAATAAGTAGTTTTTCTTTATCGGTCATGTTGAGTCATTGTAAATATTTTTACTGTGAGACCTTTGCATAAATAGGATGATTAGCAAAATGACAGATTTCTATTAATTGGAAATTTTTAATCCACTCTAGCAGAGCCTAGGGTGTTTTTAAAAAGTTTGTAATTTGATGAAAATGGCGTTTTGATGAATTAAATTATTTTGTTTCAAGTCATCAAAGGTATACAATATACAAAACAGGATTTGTAGAATTTGTTCTATTTTGGCAATTATAAGTAGACAAATATGCCAATGATAGCGTGTTTCACATGAGATTCAGTTTATCTTCGCTTTATACGAATAAGTAGTTTTCCTATCGGTATGTTGAGTCATTGTAACTGTTTTACGTGAGCTGCATAAAATAGGGATGATTAGAAAATGCGAAGATTTTTTATTAATTGGCAAATATTTAAAATCCAACCTACAGAACTAAGGTTTTTAAAGTTTAATGATGAAAATGCTTTTGTGATAAATTTATCATGTCTGAAAGCAAATATTAAAAGGTTTGTGGTAGAAGGTACTATTTTGGCATTAGAAGGAGCAAAATATGCAGAACGTTATTAATGATATTGTCAGAGATTGCAAATTAATTTTACCTTCTATGCTGATAAGGCGGTGTTAGGGTAAACATTTAAAGATAAAATAATAAAACATTTAAGCAAGTTTTAATCATTCAATGGCATTAAAATAAAGAATTCAAACCTAAAAAACTACTTTAACAAATGACAGAACAACACCTATTGGTGGAAAATTTATCACAGTTGAAATGCACTAAATACTTTTTTGGGCAGTAAAGTTTATCAGAAGGCAGCAAAAAAAGATAACTCAAAAGGAATTGTCAGAGCATTGCAATGTTAGATTTGATTCATAAGGTAGAAGGTAACCATTCTACATTAATCTAATGAAATTTTAACTTCATTGAGGGCAGCTCGGTCGTTAAATAGATCTATACAAACTACATAGTGTATCCAATGGAAGTTTGGAAAGCTGAAAACCTTTAAATTATTTTGGCATACTTGATAATCAAGATATAAGTACCTAAAAAATAATATTTTAATACTAATATTAAAATATTATTGTGAGTTATAATACCACTATACTATTAACAAAATGAAATAAATGAATAAAATAACTACAAACTTAAATAGGTTGAAGTGCAATAAACAAAAAGCCTTATTTTTGGCTAGAAAAGCGTTACCAGAATTAGTATGTGATGTCGTTAATTTAGAAGGTATCAACTACACTTTGCCTGAGGTTATAACCTTGCTTGATGGTATTACTGTGGGTGGTAAAAAACAACAAGACGAACTTATTGCCAACAACCAAATAAAAGCATGGAAGTTATTATTTGAATTAGTTGAAGATGAAACCTTTCGAGTTGATAAAAAAACAGTATGTATATTGCACAAAGCAGTCGCCAAGAAGAGCTTTAACTATGGAATTGAAATTCTGGTTTTTATGGTAACTGCGCCTCAGGCGTTGCTAGATAGGCACAATGCCTGCACGATAACACTAACGCTGGCATTTATCGATGCGCCATTAGCCTATTTTTACAAATGGCACGCAATCAGTTTTTCTTTGATGGTAATAAACGCACTGGGCGTTTAGCGATGAATGGCGTTCTATTGTCTCGTGGACTTCCTATTATTAACTTACCGGCTAAGCGACAACTTGAATTTAACCAACTTATGTTAGATTTTATATCAGTAACAACGAAAAACCTATGCAAGATTTTATGTTGTCCTGTCTGGATGAAAAAGTTATCACAATAATGATGGAGGTAAATTAATGAAAACTATTGCAATACTTAACCAAAAAGGCGGTGTTGGCAAAACCACACTCACTATTAATCTTGCTTATGCATTACAGCAAGATGGCTACAAAGTCCTGATTGTTGATTCTGATCCGCAAGGTTCGGCCAGGGATTGGAATAATGAAACTGAAGGGGCAATTCTCCCAGTAGTTGGATTAGATCGAGCATCATTAGCAACAGATATTAAGGCTGTAACCAGTGGCTATGATTTTGTTATTATTGATGGTGCGCCACAACTTTCTACCCACATGGCAGCGGCAGTTAAATGTGCTGATATTGTGCTAATTCCAGTTAAGCCATCTTCGTTAGATTTATGGGCAAGTAGCGACTTGGTTGCGATTATCAAACAACGCCAAGAGATTGGCGCTGATTTAAAGGCTGCATTTATCGTCTCTCAAGCAATTAATAATACAAATTTAGCCAACGAAGTGTCTGAAGTATTAAAAGAGTACCAATTGCAAGCCCTTGATACAAAAATTGTAAATCGCGTCTCCTATCCCGATAGTATTTCCAATGGAAAAACAGTCTTTCACACGACAGACAAAAAAGCACAAAATGAAATCAATCAAATTAAGCAGGAATTACTACAATGGCATTAAGCACTAAAAAACAAACAAAGACAGGGCAAGTATTGGCAAAAAAAATCAAAGGAAAAGCAACGCGTGTTGCTTTTTTATCTGACGATGAAATGAGGCAGTTAAAAATCATATCCATTACTAAAAACATAGGTATCAAAGATTTAATCGATGCTTCTCTTGAAAAAATTATGAGCTGTCAAAATTATAAATTTAAGGCTATCGATGTAAATGCTAAAAAGCGCTCTTTTGTGATTGAACAAGAAAGATTACAAGAAATGAAAATATTCTTAGTGGGTTACGATGGTGTTACTCAAGATAAACTTATTTATAATGCTGTTTTGGAAATAATATAATAATACTAATATTAAAGTATTATTTGTTTTTACTGCTAAATTCGTGCTATAATTAAATTATGAACACAACAAATACAAATACGCTTCAAACTTATCCGCAGGTGCAAGCGATTGAACCTACTGAAAAAATGCAATGGCAGCAAGAAAAACAATTGGCACTTAGGGTGTATAGTGGCTTGATTATGGTTATTGGCGGTGGGATGGCGGCGTATAGTGATATTAACCATATCTCTGACACAATGACTATTGTGGGTGCAGTGATGTTTTTTGTTGGTGCTATTGCTATGTCTATCAACATCCATTCTTCTCAATACTTGACTAATGATCAAAGAAATTTTCAAAAACAAGAGGATAAAGAGTTTTGGGAGGGTCGAATTTCTGGAATTGGGCCATATGGACACCTTAAACATTAGTTGTACCCTGTTTCCTTATAAATACTAATCATTACCAATTACCCCCTTTAGTTGATAAATAATCTCTCACCCTTTGTTCATCTTCTTTGGCAGACTGCTCTCGATCTGATTGCTCTTGTTTTTGCTCTTGATTGGTGGGATTGTCTTGAGATAAGTCTCCCTCGCTACTCATCTGCGTCATTGTTTCGTGTTGAGAATCGTGGAATTTATTCACTTCAGTTAAGAACTCATGAGCCGTGCCTGATTGCTCATAAATCTCATTGATTTTGCCCCAAGTCGCATCCATTGAATGGCTTTCAGTTGAACTTGTAGATGACTGTTTATTATTGTCAGTATAAATACTTCCGCCAGTCTCAGTAAGTGGTATTTTGCTACCAATACTACCTTTTACACCTGTTGTATTAGACCATCCACCCGTATCGCTTGTTTCTTCTCTATTAGTAACATCCGCAAACCCATATAAAGTATCTTTAAGTAAATTAAATCGTGCTGCTTTATTATCGTCCGTCGGGTCATTGCCAACTTTTTTTGCTTCATTAAACCGCTGTTCGATTGCTGAGTAGTTTTCATCTTTATAACCATTTTGCATTGCACTAAGCATTGTTGCGCCATCAAAATGACTGCTGGTATCAATCTTTTCGCCCGACCTAGAATTAATCGTATCATCATGGGTTGTGGTATCGCCTGATAGTGACTCGCTACCCGATCTATTTACATTTCTAGTGTCTGATACTTGCTTGTTTTCATCAGTGGTATTTTGACTAAACCCAGTATCCACATGGGTGCCGATGCTGACACTATTAAGCGTGCCGTTTTCATTAAATCCTGGGCGCACTGCCATATTATTGTGCCAATTATCATCGATACTTTGTAATTGTGACTTATTAAGTTTATTGGTCAATGTTTCATTAGCAAAGACTTGTTGCCCTGTCATGGTGATGGCACCATTATTGTTGGCCATATCTTCATTGATTTTTAATAAGTCTTGCGGTGAGTTGGCATCCATGCCTTTAAGGTTAGCAATGTTTTGTAATTTATATAATTGGGCAAATTGTTGGCCACTGGATGCGGCAAAAAGTGCTGCGCCTGATTGTGCGTTGCCTTCGCCTGCTGCTTGTTGCATCTCGTTGAGTAAGTTAGCATCTGCTTGCCCTTTGTTAGTCTTTGCATAAGCCTGAGCGGTAGCGTTATCTGTGATTGAAGTGCCCGTCATCGTTTCAAAATCTTTAAAAGAGAGTCCTTTTCCAGTTTTACTGCCTTCATCAAAACGACCAATCGCTTGATTGGCATCGATGCTGGCTGCTTGACCACCGCCAACATTTTGCGCTGCTCCAGCCATGGACTTGTTTATCATTGCTTCTGAGCCTGAGCCATCACCCCAGCCTCGATGAGAAGTTAGAGTTTCTTGATTGACTGTTGATTCATTCGCCATACCACTAATTAATGAGTTACGAACACCTGCCCTACCTTCAGGGGTAAGTGCCTGTTGTGCTGCACCTTCACCTAAGTTCTGCATATTTTGTGCTTGTCCTTGAGCAATGCCTGTCATTGCATAAGAACCAAAGCCGTAAACAGCAATAGCAATTGCTGTTGCCATCATCAGTGAATTTGATTGCATCTTGCCAAAAAACATTAAGGCTTTGACTCCATCGGTCTGCGCTAGCAAGAAAGCATCGATTCCCATATTATTAGCAGCAATATCACTTAAAACTGTCATAGCTTGATCCATGGTAGCAGTGTGCATAACTGCCATCATAATGCCCCAAGTTGCCAACCAAAGTAGCGAACCTGTCATAAACTTTAATGCTTTAGACCAAAGTGGGGTTAATAAAAATAAGGTTAAAAATGGAATGATGCCTAAAATAATGGCTGTCATTACTGCTTTAATGTTCGGCATTGTATCTTGAGCTGCATTGAGTGCACCAAGACCTTGCATAACTAATTGCTTGCGCATTAAGGTTTCTTGTGCTTGTGTTGGGTTATTTTTATTTATTTTTTTTAAAATAGCATTAGCAATCATCGCATCGCGCAAATAATTGGCACTGGGTATAGCGCTTGCTTTACCATGTATTTTTGAAAATTCACTGATTGAAGTTTTACATTTTTGCAATTGTGCCACTTTAGAAACATCATAACCTGACTTAGCACAAACTTCCTCAACCTCTGTATCAAAATTAGAAGACACCAGTTGTGTTTTAATAACATTGTTCCAAGCGTCGGTGCAACTCATATTAGTTTTCCCTGGTGTAGTGTTATACATATTGGTAAACAATGAAGGGTGTGTCCATTCTGATATGAGTGTATAAATATCTTCTGTATTCGACGATAAATCTTCAAAAGTTTGATTGCCAGTTATAACCATATTAACTTTGCCGCAATCTTCATAATAAGATTCTAAATCTAGGCCAAGGAACTTTTTACGATTAGTGTGTGCCTTGTATTGAACATTTAAAAAAGTTTCTAAATTAATGCCTCCAGCACTTGCTGTGTATGAATAAGCAGTGCCCGTATCTGTAATCTCAATCATATTGCGTTCTAATATGTTTGTCAATCCTGCTGCTAATACAATAACCTGAGGGATACCTGGAACGCTTTGCGTATCATTTTTAACAGGGTCATAAATATGTAAAGTGGCTGTTGGCACAAAACCAGACACCCAAATGACTGTGCCAATTGCCAACGGTGCAAAAATATTAATAGGCCTATCGGGGTTACCTGTAGAAAGCGGCTTAACAAGATAGCCATTAATCACTGAAATCACCAAAGCCAACGCACCGATAATCGGCAAGGCAAAATAATAATCACCATCGCTAAAAATTAATGCAAGGCGAGTAAACGCATCAGCAATTGTCGGCATTCCGTTGGGTGCATAATAGTCCATATCAATTGCCAATACTTCAAATGAAATACTTAGGACGATAAAAGAGGTAAGTAGTTTGATTATATTTTTCATAATAGTTATTTATTTCTTGTTAGAGAATCCAGTAATATTCACATTAAATTGAGATCGATTAATTAATTGCTTAATATATTCGTTGCGTTTTTGTCTAATGGCTTTTTGCATATTTTTTGCTTTTTTACCAAGGTTTGAAACACTTTCAATAATCGGTGTAACAATTGCAATATCACAAGTTTTTGCATTGGCACCTGTGTTGGCAGTTTTTGCTTGAGTTACAGCGATTTCTTGTAATTCAGCAATTTTATTGACAATATCATCAACCATCGCATAAGCCATGTCTCGTGCAATAATTTCTTTGTATTGATCAATATAAAAAGCATCGCTGCCTGCCAAGACATGTCGCTTAATTGTATTAAGATTATCAAACGGTACGCTATTTAAAAAGTTTTCTTCATCTGTTGTAAATGCCGCCCTTGTCTTAACCTTAGTAGCAATTGAGGTTAAGCGCTCTTTAACCAAAGTATGAATTGCCTTGTCTGCACTATTGGTGCAACTACCAACAATTGGACGAATTTTTGCAGTTCCATTAACAATACCATCAACATCTAACACATTGACATCTGGACATTTTTCAACAGGTGTATTTCCGTATTGCTTATCTGCGTATTTGATTATCACATCGCCAAGATAAGCTCGCATAAAGTCGGCATATGCCTCCATACCCTTATTTTGAGCAATATGCTTCAAAACTGAACCATCTTTGGTGAATACTGCTTTAAATTCTGCCGAACAGCCTTCTACTGTTTTTTTCTGTTCTTTAGTCGGCTTGTTATCGTTATTTTTTTGCAATTCTTGAGAGTTGACTGAGTTTTTACTTGAGGAGTCGTTAATTGATTGCTCAGAGTCAAACAAACTAGCAACTTCACTAAAACTGCTAGATTGCAAGTCAAACTTGCCTCTCACTGCATTCACTGCATCTTTAGCAATGCCACATTCACTAAGTTGCAACTTATTAAGTTGGTTGATGATGCCTTCAAATTTACCTAAACTGGCCGCCCCCTCTGCCATCAATTCTTTTAACGCTAAATCAAAAGCAATTGCAGGTGCCATTTGTAGTGCGCGTTGCATTTTTTGCATTAAGTATTCTGGATCCATAAAACTAAAGCCTCCCATAAAAAGGTCGATACCGCCACAACCACTTTTTAACCGAGGCTTTTGAATACTAAATAAGTTTTCTTGAGAATTACGAAAACGAGCGTTGTAAGAGCCTGCATTAAAATACCCCCTCTTTTGTCCCTCAAAATAATTAGGACCAGAACGGGTAGACTGTGCCGCCCAGTCATCAACCCAGCCTGCGTTTACATTAACCCCAAGCATTGATAATAATATAATAATATAAATATTAAAATAGTTTTTTAAATTTTTCATCGGCTTATCTCCATTGGTCTGTTATTTTTTTCTAATACTTGTGTTTGCTTAATAGTTGATTTACTTGTTGATAATTGTGACTTAGCAATACTTGACTCTTTTGCAATGCGTATTTGATTTTGTGCATATAATCTTATTTGGTCTTGATAGTTGCCTTTCATTTTTTGACTTTTTGCATTGTCATACATGTTTAATATAGTTTTTGATTCTTGGCTTCTATATTCTTTTTCCAGGTCAGACTTTTGTTCTACGCTTAATTTTTGTATATATTTATCGGCTTTATCTCTAAAGTATTGGTTCTTCTCTTGAGCAATTTCATCGCTGGTTTTCAATCCTTTTTGTTTGCGATAAATATCATCAACATGCAATGTTCTTTTATCGATTGATTGCTCCAATGCAGATTCCTTCTCACCCGTTTTGGTTGTTAGTTGACGTTGTATCTTATCCTTATCATCAGTAAAAATAATAGCCTCCTCTTTTGCGCGACTAATCTCAACATAAAAAGCCTGTTGATTTGATAATTTCCCTCTCCAAGACTCTAAATTAATAATGACTTTATCGCTGGTTTGACCTTGTGCTTGATGTGCTGTTAAACAATAGGCATACTCCCAGTGTTTATTGTTAAAGTCATTAAGATTCATTGACTTTGTCTCACCCGTCTCAACATCAACATATTTAACATTTTTGGTAAGTTTGTTAATACCTAAAATTTTGATTTTTTCATTAGTGCGACGCTTGTTGTTATTTTTACTTGCTGTTCTACGCCAAAACAAAGTTTCACCAACATTTAACTCGCGTTTGTTTTCAAAATACACCTCGACACTTTTGCTGGCGCTTTTGCTGGGATTCCAAGAGATTACTTTGCCGTTATTTTTGTCAACCAAAACCATTTCATTATTATCATGGTTAACAGATTTAACTGTTAAATAAGTATTTTTCTTAATGCCCAATTTTTTGTTGCCTCGATTAAAACGAACAACCTGGTCATTGTGGTAATTGTAAGATTTTGTTTTTGCTTCATTGGTTAGGTTTTTATTAACTAAATTTGTGGTTTTAATAGATTTTTTACCAAGCGAGCCTTCTTCTTTAAGTCCCTCCCTAATATGATTATTAACATCAAACCTGTCTTCATTAGCAGGACTAATAACTAATGTCCTATCTCGCTCTTCGCTTCCCATTGAAAGATAGGTGTTTGCTATAATTTCTCGCCTTAAAATTGGCTCATCGTTACCATCTTTATCTTGAACCTGAATAATATTTTTATTGATTTTTGCAAATGAAGTTTCAACATCACCTTTAGTTGCACTATAAACTGCTTGCTTGAGTTCTAAATTACTTTGACGAATAATCTCATCCATTTTAATAGTTTTTAATCCATATTTTTTATGCTGACTGATGGCAAAAGGCTTGCCTGCTTCAACGCCTGCAAGCTGTTTATTGTCGCCAATATTAACAACTTGAGCATTGTTCTTAGTTGCAAGTTTTGCAAGGTTAAGTGCTTGTTTGGTTGAGATAAAACTGGATTCATCAATCACCCATAATTCTTTTTGTTTGGGCGTTTGCCCTGCATCTTGTTGCTTAGGTTTATTTAGATCACGCAAACCATCCATTAGATGCTTTTGCACTGTCTTTGATTCAATGCCTGTTTCTTTTGCCAAAACATTTGCTGCTGCCGCTGATGGTGCCATACCGATAATTTTGTAATTTTGTTTTTCAGCTTGTTCTTTAACCTCTTCCAGCATAAAGGTTTTACCTGTGCCAGCAAAACCTTGAATATTAATAAACCTATCTTTGGTTGTTAAAATTTCTCTAGCGGCTGCCGCTTGGCCTTGAGTAAAAACAGCCTCTCGATTAAGCGATATGTTTTTACCAATAATGGGCACCATCTTTTGTCGCTCTTCACGCATAATTTTAAGCGTTAATTTTTCTTGCATGATTAATTCAGGTGTTGTATAGGCACGCTTTTGCACAAGTTTGGTTTTATTGTTAAGTATTTTTATTTCTGTGGTTTTTGCATGTAGTAATTCTGCACGCTCAATTTTTGCATTGATTGCTTGCTTGATTTGATGGGGCATACATTTACCAAGAGAAGTAACAATTGCCTCTCTAGCAATATCAATTGTTTTAAATACCGACTCATTTTCAGATAAATGCCTCACGGCACTATCAACCGCCTTAGCCGCTTCTAATTCTTGTTGTTTGATTTGTTCTTGTGTGAGTGGATATTGCTTGCTTATCGCTTTAGAGAACTCTACCATTTCTTGAATAGCTTTATCGCCGAAATCATAATGCCAAAGATCTTGTTTCTCCTTATAAGACAACTCTTTTTTAGCAGGGCGAGTGGCGAGTGCTGCATGTTGTGCAGCAACAGCGCCACTAGTACCCTGTTCCTTTTGCATTGCTACAATCTCTTCTCTACGCTTTGACGCTTGTGCCATTAACTCCTTATCTACACCCTGAACTTGGAAAGTGCCGTTATCTTGTATTTCAATTTTATAGCCAATTTCTTGCACAAGGTGTGCTAACATTGATTGATACATCGCACCACCGAGCATTTTATGTTCATAAAATACTGGCGAATCTAAACTTCGTAATATACCGTTACCACCAAATGTTGCATTCAATATAGCAGCGTGTGTATGTAACTGTGGGTCTTTAGCACGAGATATATCATGTCTAAACTTGGCTGCAATGATATTGCCTGTTTTTCTACTTTCTATTGCTTCGCCTTGTCTAAAACGAGACTCGGCTAAGTTATCTTCAATATAACCCAGTGCAAAGTTAACCGCCTTATCATGTGCTTCTATTAGTCTTTCATCCCCAGCAACTAGTGCTAGCATTGAGACTGATTTTGGCGCACTAAAAGTATGGTCCCACCCAGGGTGATGATCAATTTTTCCTTCCTTGGAATTACCTAATTCTACCTCATTAAACTTTCCTTTGAGCATTGCATCAAATTGATCGTTATCAACTGCACCTTCTAAGCCGAGTCTTTTAGCGCTTTTACCAAACCATTGCCCTGCTTCTTCTTCACCTTTTGTATAGTAATTATCTTTACCGTAGTAACTAGAACCTTCTGAAGATATTTTTGAAATCGTTAGCATTCTTAAACCCCTCTCAATAATTTTGATTTATTGTGTGACACATCATCTTTGGAGTTGTCATCTATAAATTCAAAACTATTCTGAATATCTGAATTAAGCGTAGGCTGCTCTGGTATCTCTTCTGTTACATACGATGGTATTTCACTGTCTGTATCTGTACCAGTATTATTTAGAAAAATATCTTCAGACGAAGTTTCATTTGTTGATTGCCCTTCAAGCATATAAATATGGTTTTCTTTAGTTGACGGCACAAATCCAGGTTCAATTTTTTTCGTGGATTTGAATAATTCTTGTTTAAAAATAACAACGGGATAATCGCCTGGTAATCGATAAAATCCATGTAAATCATTTAGATTAAATATTTGTGTTGGTAAAACTAATTCACGCAGCTTTTCATTTTGAGTAATAGAAATAGCATCACGCATCGTATTTGCACCCATTGATATATTTTCATTGGTTGATTTAATTTCTTCTCTACCTAGTTGAATTGAAGCTTGTTTTGCATTATATTCATCATTGTTTCTAAAAAATACTTTGGTTGCTGTGAGGTTTGAAAGACTCTTAGCGCCTTTAACGCCATAAATTTCCTCAATTTGAGAATAACCTTGATAGCTAACAACACAACATCCGCCGTATTTGCGAGATTGTGCGAGCATATTTTGTAGTGATTTTAGTTTATGTAAACTTGGCAATTCATCAATAAACAACCAAATTCTTCGGTCTCTATTTTCAGATAACGATAAAACACTGGAGGCAAAAATATCAACCCAGCAACTAATAAGTGGCTTTAAAACCTCGTGCTGGTCAGCAATTGAAGTGATAAATACACAACCTTGATTATCATCTTCATTTTTAACCCAATCTCGGATGCTGAAGTTGCTATCGTCATTGGTTAAAAACTTAAGAGAAGCAATATTACTAAGTAGTGTTGAGCGAATACTGAGTGCTGTCTTTTCTGCACCCTCAGCAAAAATCGTTGCAGCCTCTGTGTCTTTAACTAAACGAGCAATATCAGAAAGAGATGTTCCTAATAGCTTGTCAAATAGTAACTTAGTTGAATACTCTCCTTCGTCTTTTAATTTACGCGCAGCATTGGCAAGCAGTGAGCGAGCTGAATTTATCCAAAAAGGATCATTTTGTCCATTTTCAACTTCGGGGATAAGTGAAGCAGCAACATCATCATAGTGGTAAACTTCTTTTGTCTCATTCCATATGCTCCAACCAGGGCATCTGTCGTCTAATGGATTCAATATAATATCTCTATCTTCTTGATAAAAATTTGCGATAAATTCATCACTGGTTGAATAAACAACTGCTCTATCACCTCTATTGATGACATCTGCTAGTAAATGCTTTAAAGTTTGACTTTTCCCCGAACCTGTAGTGCCTGATATTTCAAAGTGAGTAGTTTCACTACCTTTTAAAATCGGAATAATGCCAAGTGATAGGTGTTTATTAAATTGTTTATTTTTTACTGCATTTTTAAAAGTATTATTTTCTACTAATTTACCACCCCTCAAGAACTTGTCGCTTTGCTCAACTTTGCCTCTTCTGCGAATATACCAACTGATTAGCATATAAACAACAATATTAAGCAATAAAGAATGTAAAAACGCAACAAATAAAATATCATTAATGCGGATACTTGCATTTTTAAATACTTTAGCATTTGCTACAACAGAATGCTTAAACACCATTGTTTTACGATTAAAGAATACTTTATTAGTTCCATGCCCAATGCCAATATTATTCATTAGGCTTGAATAATAATAATTAATTGCAAGCTTTCGATCGTTAGTTGTTGTATTAAATACAGAATAAATAGCAATATAACTAGCTGTAATTATCAGTGTTGCCAAAAACACACGCTTTGCCGTTTGCTTAAACATACGAATATTGTGATCAACAATTTGACCACCTCGTAACCAATCTTTTGCTTTTGAATTTTTTTTCATATAATGTTATGTTTTTGTTTAAAGGCATCAACCAGTGCCAAAATATCATTAAGTTCTTCATCTTTAATTTGATGCCTTAAAATCATTAAGATTTCAACTAATATTTTTAGGTTGAGGTTTGCGTTAGTGTTGTTAGAAATTTTTTCATTAATCAACTTTCTTATCATTGTGGATTTAGATACAAAGTTATTATTGCCATTTTTGTAAATTATTAAGCTCGTCAAATGTTAGTCGTAGTGCTAATGTTCTGTTAATTCTGACATATTAATTACCTTGCTTATTGTTTGGATCCAAACCCGTATCAATATCAACTTGATTGGTAAAAAATTGAACTGGGGTGATTTCTTTTTGAATATAGCGAATAGCACGATAAATGTTTTCAGTGAGCTCTGGTAATGAAGTTGCGCCAAAAGCGACCGGTAAATGCTTATCACTATTACGCTTAACAATCAAGATACTCGGTGTTTGTTTGATGTTAAATTTTTGTGACAAAACTGGGTTTTGACTAAGCTCAACCACTGTAACATCGAAGTTAAATACCGTTAACAATTGTTGCAAAATACCGTCTTGAATGCGACAATATTCACAAGTTTTAGAGCTAAAATAAAGCAGCCCATAGTTGCGTGTTGCGTGCTGTAAATAATCATCCATTGCCCGTTTGCGTGTATTGAATTGTGCTTGCTTACCAACATTGGTAATTGGCACTTCGTCAGCAAGCGATAAATTTGGATTAGTTTGAGCGACAAAACCAACAACTGCTGCATAGGCCGCTGCTTTTTTACGACCAACATCTTGAATGCGTAACGCCTCTGAAACATCATGCGGTTCAAGCGTATAAATTGCATGCTTACGCCATTGCTTTATTAGCACTTTAAGTTGTTCTGGGTGTAATTTCATTAATACTTCAGTTTTAGGCAGCTTCATCGGTGTTGGCGGTAAAGGTGGTAATGTTGGCTTTATTCTTTTATCTTTCTCTTTTTTTGGTGTGATTTCATAATTCCAATAACCTTTTTCGCTATTTTTATTATCAGCTGTCAGTGCTGATGCTTGCAATGGCAAGCTTATCAGTAATAATATAATAATATTTATATTAAAATAGTATTTCATTTCTTATAACTCCGAAAACTCTTTAAGTTTCTTTATTTTTGATTTATCTGCTAGTTCACTCAACATGTAGTTAAGTGGTGCAAGTCCAATAAATTTGTGAACACCATTAGCGTTAACAACTTCTGCGTTTCCTTCAGAGCAATAACTTCCACCGCTCAATTCATCAACATAAACTAAAGTCGGCACTTTTGTAACTTTGTATCTTTGAAACAGCACAGGGTCAATGTTAATTTTTGTTTTAAAAATCTTACAAGCTACACCAATACAATCTTTATTTTTAACAACAACCGATTTAATATATTGCAAAGTTGGTTGCATCTTTTTACCGCCACCGATAAAGCCACGCATTAACATTTGAGTGTTTGGATATTTAACTAATTGTCTTGCATATTGCCTCATCTTATTTTTTGGTATTGATGAAGATACAAATAGATACAATCTGTGTCCTGAAACATCTTTACTCTTGTTGTTTTCATCTTCAATATCAAACTCTTTATTCAGTTCTTTGATAAGTTGTGTTTGTTTAAATTTCCAAGCCTTATTATTGATGGTTTTATCAACTAATTTTTTTACTCTTGATTGGTGTTCTTCTATGTGTTGATTTGTCTGTTTAATTAGATTATTGACTTGCTTTTTTAATGCTTGACTAATAACTGGCTTTTGGATATTAAAAGCTTTAATCCTTGCATTTGAGTTAACCGTATCATTTGCTAAATTTTGCATATCTTGGGAAATTTCAGGCAAAACAATGTTAGCCGTCACAGGGCTCGACAGGAATAATATAATAATACTAATATTAAAATAGTTTTTCATACATTGCCTCGTAATTTATGTTGCACATCCTCGCTAAATAAATTTAACATATCAACCATAAACTTCTCCTTTAAAACGAATACCCAATACAGCATTTAACTTTTCTAAAAACCATCCAAGAATAATTACCACCACCGATAATCTTATTTTTACCCATTGTCCAGCCAATTCCGCTCATTCCAATAGGTCTGCAAGCATTATCTTTAACAGGTCGCATTAGTTGTAACTTGTAATGGCTTTTCTTCCAAATCGGTGTATAAACACTACCGCAAGCATCAACACCAGGGTCAAGCAACAAACCCGTGCGACCCATCATGTAGATACTTCTTGCTGCAATGCCGGCATTTGCCTCCACCCTGTCTGTTGCGCCAATAGAGCCCGTAAAAGGATAAGCGTTACCCCAACTACCCATACACCAAAATAGATGGTCAATAGGGCTTCCTGTTGCTGCCTTTACAGAATCAGCGATACAAGCAAGTTGAGCAACAGGGTTTCCAAAAACTAACGCTTCTGGGTTAAGTAACATTGCAAGAACAGGATTGTTCCAATTGGGTAATAATTCACTCATCATTGCAATGTCAAAACTTGAATCTTCAGTGCAAGGTAGGTCAGTAAACATATTTAAAATTGCCCAAACAGGGAATTTGTAATAATGCATTTGTGCAAAAATAGTACTATTAACGCCGTTAGGAGAATTTGTCGACAACGAACCACCACCTTTTCCAGGGCTTGGGTTGGAAAGTTGGGCGCCAATTGCATTCATACACCAAGCGTCTTTTACGGTGTCAATTACCCTAGCTGGCTCCCAAAATGAAACACTAAGCCCAACTGTTGGGTTGGTGCCACCACACGCACAAAGGCTATCACCAATATCTTCATCGCCAAGACTATTACCAGAGCCCATCTCAACAACACCACCGATAGAGATTGGGAAAACACACTGCCAATTAACCTCGGTCGGAATTGATAAAAAACTATCAGAACAACTACCAGCATAGGATTTTGCGCCAAACATTCCTAATAATATAATAATACTAATATTAAAATAGTATTTCATTATAAGTCACTCCTAGGTGCAAAAACTTGGATTAAAAACCTATCACCTTTTTGGCTGATAACTGAAGGCACCTTTTTAATACCTAATCTTTTAATCGCATTTTCAGTTAATAAAAAAGCACGCTTGCCTGTTTGCTTGATGAACTTTACTGTATCCATATTGGCAATTAATAAGGTGTCATCTGAGCTAACCACTGAGGAAAGATTAGATACCGTTTCCAGATGACGAGGGGAACCTAATACAATTAATTGATTAGGCAGAGTGGTATATTTTAAAGGGTTAAATTTAAATCCTTTCGGGTATAAAATTTTTCCATCTTTGTCTTTGACTTCAAATGGCAATTCTACAATTGGCTGATGATAGTAACTTTCATCCTCTTTAGCGATAGGCAAGTGTGTAATATCTTGCGTGAGTTTCATATTTTTTTGCAGTTTTTTCCAATTTACTTGGTCTGCTTTTTGTTTTATTTCAACCAATAAATCAGGCTCTACAATCTCATAAGTTGTGCCTTTTGAAACAGAAACAGCGCTACTGTTGCCACTAAAAAGCAATAATATAATAATACTAATATTAAAATAGTTTTTTATCATTGCTTTATTTGCCTATAATAATCTTGAACACTATCAGTAATATTGTTTTGTATAAGTGACTGACCTTTTGATTGAATGTCACCATAATACTCACTCATATCAATACGGCTAAAATCCAATGCTTGGAATTCGGCTGGATTAAAGCCACCACAAGATGGGTTTTCTACAGCACCCCAACTTTTACCAAGTTGAACTCTACCTTGTTCTTGCAAAATACGAGCCAATTTAGAATTAAAACAACACATGCTTTTGGACTTTTCCACACAACCAAGTAACGCTATTTTTTTAGAGCAAAAACTACCGACTTCATGACAATAACCAGAGCCTTTATAAATTGCAGCTTCTTGCTCAGATTGCTCACAACCCATCATATCCATAAATACTTTGATTGCTAAAGAGATGGCGAGTGTTGTTGGATCGATTGAAAAAGAACTCATTGCAGCCTGTCCGCCTGATGCTGCGTAAGTTGAGGCATTTGCAGCGGCGGCAGTAGTTGACATCCCTGCACCTAAATTATAAGTAAGTTGTGCGTGATAACTTGCGTAGGCACCTTTTAACACATGCCATGTTGCTGACATTGCTACTTTTGTAGCCATCGTAGTCGCATAACTACCAGTTGAATCACTTAACACTTGTCCTGAACTCTTGCAGCAATTATCGGCTAAACCAAACCAACCTTTATAGCGGCACCGCATCCCTTTACCATCAAATATAAGCGCCCTTTCTGTACAAGCACCATCCACATCACGATTACCATCATCAGCATTAGGTGTATCTAAGTCAGGCGATGTTTCAGTGATAGTGTTATCTGCATCTAAATCTATGCAAGAATTTATAGAGCATTTTTGAATGCCACCAACATCAACGCAACTATTGCCAACAGTCGGGCAAGAGTATATATTACTAATATTATTTTTAGAGCAAGAACCAGTTTCTACAGGGGCTGTTAACGATGTTGCAGTGCCCGTGTATCTCAAGGCATAAAAAGGCGTAGATGAATCAGGATGGTCTTGTCTGGTTATAAACGAACCTTTTTTAAACTCAACTCCATCTTTAGTGTATTCACTCCAACTACTGCTTTTTGGATAGAAAATAATTTGTTCTGGGATGTATGTTGCAGAAAACCAAAAAATTGACGAGTCATAGTTAAAAAAATCTATAATTTCGACTGTTTGTATATCTTTTATTTGATGCATGCACGAAGATTTACAAGAATTTTCATCATCATAAGTTGAATCGTCAAGACTACACTTATAATTATAAGTTGCTGCAACATTACAGATTTGTGCGCCAACACTACAAAACTGCTCAGTACCAATAACCTGACAACTGGCATTTTCACCTATGCCAGTAACATCGCCATTGCCATCCAAGTCTTGGGCGCAAACAAAGTTACTGGCATAGATATTCGCCGTATTTGACAAAGTAAATACAGCGAATAAACTCATTATAATTGTCTTCGTTGTGTTATTCATCTAATTCTAGTTTTGCTCCTTCTTCTGCCATTGCATCAAGGTCTACATCACTCTTTCCTTTGTCAAGACTGTTATGATCTGTCATCTCACCATAAAGAAACCCTCCTGTTGCGGCTATCATGTCCGATGCACATCCTTGTAATAAAATTGCACTTAATGCTATTGATACTAACATTGTTTTTGTATTTATATTTTTCATTTGATTTACTCCTGTTTTAGTTATAATTACTTATTTTTTGAACAAATAAGCCCTTGTGCCGCTTGGCGCAATGATTGCATCATCACGCTAGCTGTACCAAACTCATTTAAACATGAACATTGGGTGACAACTTGCTCTCCTTCTTCAGAAGGACAAATATTTTGTTTCTCACCTGTGCATTTACGATAAAGTGTTTCCCATTCTTGTCCTGTTTGGCTGTTCACAGGTCCAGCACCTGAAACAGATATTTTGTCTTTTGGGCGTTTAACTTTGCAGGCATTGCTACAATTTGGCGTTTGAATATCGGGCAATGATAAATCTCTTTGTATTGTTGCACCCCCTACTACATCGTTAAATCCATTTGCAGACGCTGAGTCTTGAATGGTTGCATTGCGCGCAATACCCTTATCAAAGTTAAACTCTGTATCCGTTGTGCACTGATACTCACGCTCAACTTTCCACCAGTTTCTATTGAGTTTTAAATCACAACTGCTACCATTGCCAATTTGGCGTGCACTTGCAATAGGTGTTTTCCCAGTGGGATGAAAATTTTTATAAGTTTGAACGCCATCAATAGTTTCATTTTTGAGTTTGCATTTTTTGTCTTCTTCAACACTATCGCAGGAGTTACTAATCCACTCTTGGTCTATTGAACAAGACTCATCGACCAACACCTGGGCATAAGCATAGGCAAACCCCCAGTCTGCAACTTGCACATCTATTGTAAAATTTTTCCTACCTTTCTCTTTCAAAAGATTTGTAAAATCAACATTGGGTTTTGGCGTCCAAACCGTGCTATATTCGCAACTCTTACCAGGAACAATTGTTTTGCCGTCCCAATCCCCCAAACCTTTTGATACCGGTCCTGCAAAAAGTTTATTACCATTGAGTGAAACCCGAGTCCAATCATCAAACACAACGCTCATTAGGGTGGCTTTTTTAATTCTCTCTGGCATGTCAACATAAAAAGAAACTTGTCTTTGAAAGATGTCACACCAGCCATATATTCTTTTATTAGAATCCCCTATAGAGAGTTCTAAGCAACCATCACCTGCACAACTGTGTACACCACCTTCGCCACCGTTATAACTAATAATATCTTCCAACTGAATGTTTTTATAACTTGTGTTGCGCTTAATTGAGCAGGATTTAAGCGTTGTGATTGAATTTTGTGCAACGGCTGAATTGGCAACCAATTGATAAATGCCATCGGCATCAGTTTTATAGTTGTTGACAGCACTTTCTATATTTTTCGGATTTTGATAATAACTCGCCAATTGCGTTGCATTACCATCCCCACAACCTGTCAATTTTTGTGCATAAAATTTTGCGATTGGTCCAGTAGTTGTGGCATCACTAATTATGTATTGCGGATTGTTTTTTGCTAAGGTGTTAGCGGCTGATGAACCGAGGTCAGTTACAATTGATGAGATAATTCTTTGTGATTTTCCTGCATCGCCACAGGATTTGTTAATGCAATAACAACCGCCTAAACCACCAATGCCTGTTTCAATTAAACTAAGTGTGTCATTTTGACCATCCCATTTATAGCCAAGGCAATCGTTCCAAGTTCCTGGCGTGCAACTAATAATCCCCGTTGCACAAACACCGCTTACTGGCTTTGTGAAATTTTTAACACTATCAACTACGCCATCTAAGTCTTTGTCACGACTAAACTGTAAAAATGATAAATCTCCGGTGGATGAAGGTTGTGCCATAACTTGCAGAAAAGCATTAGAGGCTGGGCAAGATAAATTCACATCAAACTTAGTGCCACTTGGCGTTGATAATTGCTCATTGCCAATCATAGGACTCATATATGCTTTAGAAAAATCAGCATTATTAGTGGGCAAACCTTCCAATGTATTTTTTACAAATTCTTTAGTCGTTATTGGCTCTTCAGCATATGCAAATACACTAAATACAAATAATATAATAATATTTATATTATTATTCATCAGTTGGTAACCCTCGTTTTTGTGCAAATTTCTCTAAAGCCTCATCGATGCTTAATCCTTGCGCCTGATAAGATTCAATTTCAGAGACTTCATTTGCATCGGTTGTAGCAACTGCATACCCATAAGGACCAACCATTAGTCGGGAAACACCTACACCACTAGGTGCATCGATAAAGATTTCAGAATAATGCGGTCTACTTGACTTTAAAGAAAGCAATAGTTCTTTAACAATGCCGTCATAATCAATAATTTTTTCTTCGATAGCTTTAGCGTAGGCGCTACTTTCTAAAAATAGTTTAAATGCTGAATTTTCCAACATCACATCACCAACATCACCAAATTTAATAATGTCTCTAACAGATTGAAATACACTGCCGATTGAACCATTATATTTGCGTGCTCGTCGATAGGCATCTTCAACAATATTAGCCACAAAATCTGATTTAATTAATTTGAGCATGGTTGACAACTCTTCAAGAATCAGCATTTTTTTAATAGCCCTGTCGCCTTGATACATTTCCATTGTCATCATTGTGATAATTTGAAGCATAACAACTTTCATTAACGCAGGTTTTTTTGTTAACTCCTCCAACTCTAAAACAACAAAATCATTACTTTGCCAATGATTCTCTGTGACGCCATTAAAATATTTTCCGTATTGACCCTTTGAGCTGAATTCACACAATGTAAAAGAAAGCTCTTTTGCTCTTGCAGTTAAGCTTTCTGGTATTTGACCGTCTAATGAATATGAAGTCAAATTACTTAAGTATTGTTGTATAAAATCAATGCAATTTTCAACAATATCTCTAGCAATTGTCTCTTTAACTGCATGCGTAATAAGCCCAGTTTCTTCTGCAGATAATTTATCGTTATTACCTGTTGAACATATCATTGCTGAAATTGTTGCAACAATTGAATCTACATCATGTTTTTTGTCTTGTTCATCGTATTCATCGTCACTCTTTCCAGTGTATTTTTTATCTAAATTTTGTTCAACCTGGAAAGGATTGAAGTTAACATTATTATTTTTATTAGCAACATCTAAATACTCACCCCCTAAAACATTGCATATTTTTTTGTAACTTCCGCCAATGTCTATCAACCTTATCTTCGTCTGATTTCCATAACAATGTGCTACTATCCAATTAATAACGAATGATTTACCAGATCCAGAGGTTGCAGAACATAAAAAATTATGATTATTAGAGTTTTTTGGGTAAAAATCTAATCCTTGAACCTGTCCTTTTCTACCGATAAACGGAATAACTGGAAAACCAGAGCCAAAAAAATCTGCTTGCAATGGCAATTGATTCGCAACCGCTTTGGCTGGTGCAATAAAATGTCTATCAATAAAGTTAATGTTGCCGCTATTTTTACCTGCAATCAAGCCAAATGGTAATGAAGATAAAAACAGAATATGCTTAATGCGGTTTTCATCTTGCATTAAAAAACCTTGCGACTCCCAAAGTCGCTTTGCCTTTGTTGTTGCGATTGATAAGTCTTTTTCACTATCTGCAAATAAAACAATAGTTGGGATAAACTTCAAATAATAGTTTGAGTGAATTTGTTTGCTCGCATCAGACAACATACTTATTCTGTCGCCAATATTATTTGATTTTTTTGCGCCCATTCTTTGAGCATTAGCTAAAAATGAT
This sequence comes from Candidatus Thiodubiliella endoseptemdiera, assembly GCA_013416635.1. Classification (GTDB taxonomy): domain Bacteria; phylum Pseudomonadota; class Gammaproteobacteria; order PS1; family Pseudothioglobaceae; genus Thiodubiliella; species Thiodubiliella endoseptemdiera. The sequence continues at coordinate 41,037 of JACCHT010000002.1, forward strand.
TTTCTTCTTATTTCATTATCAACTTTATCAAGTAAAACATTACATGTCCATAAAAAACGAGAACCAATCTGCTCTAAATCGTCAATACCGCCCTTATAAGAACCTATTAGTTCACTAACTTGGTTAGAGTTTAATAGCTGTTCATTTAACGACTCTGGAAACTCTTTAGGCGTAACAACACCGACAAATTCATTACCAATTTTTAAATAGTTTTTATGGCTAAAATCAACCACACTTTCTGCGTTGATAATTTGTTTTGATAACCCAACATTAGCATTGTAATGCTTAGAATTACATTGGGAATTGTTCAGCAATTGTCTTAATAGTGAGAGCATTTCTTTTGCACCCACTTCTCGTGGCGACAACATAGCACCATGCAAACTTTCTGCAAACGCTTTGATTGTTAATTCTGGCAATGCTTTATTTGTTTTCAAACAAACAAATAGCCTAAAATTTTTAAGCTTGTTACCTTTAGTTTTTTCACTGTATGCATTCTGATTTTTTAAAAAATTAAAATGATATTGACTCATTTTTTCTGTCAATGGGGTATGGCGAGTGTCTCCTTCTTTAATATTTTCACAATAAGCATCTATATTGTCATCTGCAAAAAGTATGAATTGCAGTATTGACCCAACTCCATAATTTTGCTTTAAAACTGAACTGATTGTATTTATAGTTTTGTCACCCAAAAAATAGTGAGGCGAACATTCAAATGCGTAACCTAAGGTGTCATCTGCATTAATAAACTCATTTGTTTTTTCATCAAATGCCAAATATGGTAAATAATCAGAGAGTTGATTGCGTCTTAAATCTTGTGTAATTTTATTTTGATTCATTTTTTTTATTTAAATAAATTAAGCGTGTTGCTTGTATTATTTTCTTTACTGAAGTCCAATGTCCATTTAGGCTGCTTCTCAATATAATAAACATTCTTAGGTTCGTACCAAATACTTGAGTCTATTGATTTATGAGCGTTAATAAAAACTCGACGCACAACAGCTGGCTGTAATAATGGGATCTTTTCTGTTGGGTTCATTAGATTTTTCGTATCTTGATAAATCATTTGATTTTTTAAATCAATATTGCCGCCTGCTTGTTTCTCAATTTGTTTGTTTCTCATTGTTCTACTCCCGCCACTAACCAATTTACCGCCTTGGTCAATGCCCGTAACCGCCTCTTTGTAAGCCCTATCAATTGTTACACATTTTCCAAAATCATTAAATCGGCACAACGACTCCTCTTGATACGGCATAATTGAACAACCTTGAGTGCTAATCACAATCGTTAATGTAATAAATAATTTATTTTTCATAATTAAAGTTCCTGTATTTTTAATTCTACTAATTCGGTAATAACGACTGAAATCTCTTTTGCTGCACCTACTTCAATCACTGGAGAAGATTGTCTTGCGAGCTGTAAAAACAAAGACCTAACATCTTTGGCACCTGCTGATATACCCCCGCCAATAGCTGCTTTCGCCAAATTACCACTAGGCGTATTGTTCACCTGTCCTAATGCAGAAATATTGGTTGTTTGCGCCGACCCAGTGATAGCGTTCCCGATACCTTCAAAAGCACCAGCAATCATACTGCGCGCAATTAATGCGCCAGCTCGATGAACAGGCACACCTTTAATACCCCTTTTCCCATCGCCATCCTGAACATAACCCTTAATTAACTCAAAAATAACACTGTTTCCTGCTAAATCGATGCAACTTAAGCTTTTAAGTCTTGCATCTACTCTGTGTGTTGCTAAATTGCCGTAACCTTCTGCGATAACAAAACAACCTTTTAGGTTGGCTTTTACCTCGTTTGGCAATACAGCAGGTGCCTGCACTCTAATCATCATCGGTTCTGGTGAATCGTTGCTGCCCTCAATCGTCATAGCGTCCATTCCCGTTAACAAGAATCCCTTCATAAAACTTGGGGGCAACTTGATTACTCTTTTTTTTTGAATACTATTATCTTTGTCTTCTATTTTAACTATTGTCTCGTATTCTTCATGTACGATACCACCCACCCATTGTGGAATCTGTAGATCTAAATTTTGCGGATAATCGCCATTTTGCTGTTCTGTGGGCATTGGTGGGAAATATTGGGATGGTTGACTGCCATTTTTTTCTTCACTTTCATTTGATTGTTTTGTCTGCATTTGTATTGCAAACAACTCTTTTAACTGACTAATATCCTCTGCTTGTTTATCTATAACTGCTTGTTTTGCACTTAATTTTTCATCAAGTTCATCACTAATATCTTGCTCAAATAATTGAGCATCTGTAACCACATCAACTACTTGCTCTTCATTCTTAACAGCAGTTTCTTGTTTTATTTCGCTGGACCTATTGCTATAAGACAACACCAAAATAATAACTACTGTGATAAAAACACCAATTTGTTTAATCCTAAGTTGTGTTGTTGAGTCAAATTTTTTGTATGCATTTTTTAATTTATTAATCATTGTGCACCGCCACTCTCAACAACTAAATAAAGGTAAGTCCAGTTTTTATTATTGTTTAATTTAAAATCGTCAATGGAAATAGCGATAATTGGATAATTACTTAATTTTGTATTTAAAAATTGTGTTTCAGTTAAGCTAACATCCTTGTTACTGGTAACAACATATTTGTTGACTCGGTAATTTTTACCAGGTATATTTCTATTGGACAATCGTTTTATCTGTAAGTCATTAAGGTGTATTATTTGATTGTTGGTGATAACTTCAGAATCTTCATATCTGTTTCTTTCAACTTTAATCAAGTCAATTAAACCCTCATCAAATCCTTTATTTGATTCTTTATTATTTTTTCGTGCTTCATTTTCTAATTTTGAAGTCTGCAAGAAAATTGACTGACTTTCAATTTCTTGAGGGTCTAAAATCAACGGATAATATTCATTATTACAACCAACAAGAATATTTACTTTTGCATTAATTATCTTGTTCCTGCCACCACTACTTAATTGTTTAAACAGCAATATTACATTCTTTTTATTCTCGTGAGTTTTATGCGTAAGCCCTGTGTCAGCAGCATAATCAATACTATTAATTTCACCATTGGTGCAGCTAATACGATTAATATCTGCCTTGCTAACCGAAACCGTTGTTCTGATTTCTGGCAAGACATTGATTGCATATACTTGGGTGCAAATCAAAGATAATGGTAATAAAAATTTTAAATTTAATTTCATAATTTTTTCTCTTTTAGTGATGTAATTGAAAAAGTTGCATTATTAATTTGATACCCAATAATGAGTTGTATTTTTTTAGCAGGCTTCTTGCCATTCTTTGTCCATCTTGTTTGCACGCCAGTCACAATAATTTTTTGCGTTTTGGTATTGATTTGTGTTTTTGTCTCTCTGAAAGAATAAGAATTACGGTTGTATCGCTTTACTAAATCAACCTTATTTTTAAGTAACTTTTTGATATCTGGATAATGTTGCACATCAACCATTTCCAATAATTTTGCAAAATTTTGCTCAACATTTGCAGGTGTATAGTTTTGCCAAAGTTGAGTTGCGTATAAGCCTAAATTTGTTAAATACAAATCACTAGCCTCATTTGCACTTACCCAAAATTGAGAGGATTGATTAAGTGGTACAATAACGATACGCTCATTATTTTTAATATTTTGGATTGAAGTGTAATTTATCATGCTAATGATAATTACAGTAATTAGTGCAAACCTTAATAGATTTTTTTCATCTTTAAGGTTTGCTTTAAGTTTATTTAATAGTGTTACATTCATATCTTTTTATTGATGAAACAAAACCATATTTACTGGTGGATAGCCTTGTGTTTTATCAAGGCCTAAGTTATATAAAGCATGACGAATAAACCCTCTATTTGCTTTTTTTTGCTCTGATAAAAAAATAAAAAACAAAGGAACACAAACGAATAAGGCATAGAACGTTGTTAACACGACAATGCCATACATTGTGACTAAGAATAAAAATCCATCTAAATTTAATCCCATTGCTTTGTGTGATTTATGCAATTCATTTGTATATTTCATTTAAATTAAACCTATTGATATTCCCATCGAAGTGATGACGCTATCGGCATTTGCCAATACACCGCCAGCAACAGCTAAAGGAATTCCGACATTGTAATTTGCTTTTGCTGCAGTAACAATACCACTAACAACTAAAGCGCCGCCGGCAATAAATCCAGGTGCACCTTTTAAGAACTTATTAACCGTAATATCGTATGCGTCATAAAATAATGCTGTTGTTGGTGGCGTTGTCCATGCACTAGCATCTAATGATGCAAGCATTAATACACTTCCGATTGCAATTGTTCCTTGATTTCTTTGTAAAAATGATTTTGATTTACTTATAGTCTCTTTTGTTTTCATAATATCTCCTTTTTTATTATTTATTAACTTCTTCTTTAAGCTGTTTTCCAGCCTTAAAAGCAGCCACCTTGGTTGCTTTAATCTGCATTTCTTCGCCTGTTTGTGGGTTGCGACCTGTGCGTGCCGCACGATCTCTAACCACAAAAGAGCCAAAACCCATTAATTGCACACTTTCGCCTTTAGACATAGCTCTAGTGATAGCACTTGTCATACCATCCAAAGCCTGACCTGCGCCTACTTTAGAAAGATTTGTTGTTGACGCAATTGCGTCAATTAATTCTGATTTATTCATTTTATTTATCCTTTATTTTGTTAAGTTTTTGATTTACGATAGCCTCAAGTTTTTGCTGGTTAAATCCTTGTATGATTTGCCCATCAATAACCAAAGTCGGTGTGGCAGATACGCCAAATTTTTTAGAAATATCTCTATGCTTTAGCAGCTCATCTTTACCTTTTTGGCAATCATTCATGTCTGCATAAGATATTTTGCCTTCTAGTGTTTGGGTTGTTGCATGTTCATAATTTTTTGGTGATTGACAAAGAATATGCACCGCTTCCTTATGTGCATTTTGATGCAATTGATCAATCGGCGTTAAAACTAACTTGCGAGTGAATAAATCTTTACCATGTAATTTTTTATAAGCATTATTCTTTGATGTTATCCACCGATTGAAACGCAAACAAAATGGGCAATCTGTATCAGTAAACTCAATGATTTCAATTGAGCCGTTACCGATAACAAGTGCATCACTCACATCAAGTTTTTTAGTTCGTTTTGATTGCCACTTTCTTCGTGTTTGTTCCGACAAAGAAATGCCGTTTTTTGTGTAAATTTCTCCGAAAAACATTAGTTCTTGCTTAGGGTTAAGATAAACTACTTGATTGCTAATTTCAGCTTGATACCAACCATTGACAGGTGCAGGTTCAAAATTTGTAAATGTTGTTTGGTTAAATGTTGCTTTAAGTTGTTCTGCAATTGCCCCTATTGCAACTGTGTTATTGGTCTCTGCTTTTGCTATTACACTTGAAAATACCATTAAAGATATAGAGACGGCTGCAATGTGAAATATTTTTTTTGTCATGTTGTTTTCCTTGTTTATTAATTTAAAAAATTGTTATTTAAATGGAAGTTACCCTTTATCCGTAATTAGTTACCCTTTATCTGTTGTTTTTAGTTTGTTCATAAATCCTCAATAGCAATCACATCATTGGCATTGCATGCGATAAAACGCTCTTGACCATAAGCATCATCAAACCAAAAATGTAAGTCGTTAAAATAATTGATAACTTCTCCTTTAGTCTTGTGGTTATAAAATGATGTAAATAGATCAATGCACTTTACTGTTATTAAATACTCTTTGCCTTTTTTTAATGTCTTGTTTTTCATATTTTTATTCTTTTTTAGTTGCAATAGTTTTTTTAGAGTCCTTTTTCAATTTTTGAGCCATCAGGCAAGGTAATAAATTTTGATGACCCTTGTGTTTTTATTAATGTTTTCTGCTTGTTATTAGCAATTGGTGCAAACACCCAAGTGCCATTTTTGTTTATAATTTCAAATTTTAATGGTGGCTTATTTTGGGCTTGTATTTTGCTGTCTATTTTTTTTACATCCTTAACAACAGTATCAAGATTTTCTGAACCGTTCTCAAAAAATACAGACAAACCAATAATTAAAATTAAAATCTCCATAATTAAAAATCTCTTTTAAGTTCGTCAGTTATATTGTCCAACTCATTCAAAAAAAACTGCCGCATATCATCTGTACCAACTGTTTCGCTCTCAAACTCTCTCAAACATTTATTTGTTACAGCTGTTAATATGCTATTTTTATCTTTTGTTTGTTCTTGTGCTTTTTTAATATCATTGTCAGTCAGCCCAAACTTTCTAATGCAGCTAATAACTTCATTGTGCTTAATTTGCTTGGTTAATTGAAGTTGTTTACCATTGCCTAATATTTTGTAAATATATCCGCCTGCGTTGCTGGATTTATTTTTGGATTTTGGTCGATTGAGTGTTTGTTCGATTGCTTTGGTTATTACTTTTGGTTTAATATTAGCCATCCATAAATCAATCTGTTCTTTACTCACACCCCAATTAACAAGTTGCTGACGATTACTAATTGGTTTTACATCAATAGCCTTTATTTTTTTAAGTCTTGGTGTTTTAGATTCTTTAAATTCTGAGTAAAACTGATACCCAACGGTTGCTCCAGTTGTGCCATTTTTTCTTATTGGCTGAACCGTAAGCTTAATATCAGTTGTTTTTGTTATTTCAGCACATAACTTTTTAACTCGCATTGTTAAAGTTCTTGGCATCGTGTATGCGTCGTCTGCAACTCTTAAATAAAGCCTTAATTGTGAAATACTAAGTTGTAAATTTGGTGATTGCGGCTTGGCGTAAGGTTGTGTTAAAGCGTAAAGAACCATTGTTTGGTTTTCTTTGCAATCTCTTAATTTGTTTAAATATTGTATCGTGTAGTTTTCTTTTGATTTGAATATATTAAACAAGCTTTCGTTAAAGATAATAGCCAAATCTTCAAATAAATCTTTTGTCAATGCCGTATCTTGAATCAATGCTTTTCTTATATTTTTTAGTCCCGAATTGGGATTGTAAAAGTTAAAAAAGTGGTGTATTTCTAAATCTTCTCTAATTGATTGAACCAGTTTATTAATTCCATTTTTCTTATCTCTACCGCTTGATAATGATTCAATCTCAGGTTTTGAAATTATTACAAGATTTCCTTTGTGTGCATTGGCTCTGATTTTTTGTATTGCCAGTGTTACGATCAAAAAAGTAATGGGTTTGTCAAAGTGAAATAAAGATTTAATAATATTATTATTGCGAGCTAATGCATCGATAGTTCTTTTTTCTCGATTATTTGGTATTAATATTTCAGTGCTCATAAGTAGACCTCTAGTGTTTTACTAATTTTTATATAATTTTGTAGTAGTTTAAGGAGCGGATTGATTTTTGGCTTTGCAATGCACTTTCTAGAAGCAAAGGTGTAACTAATTGTGGGTAAAGTGTAACTAAATGTGGGTAGAAGTGTAACTAATTGTGGATGAAGTGTAACTAATTGTGGGTAGGTGTAACTAATTGTGGGTAAAGTGTAACTAAATGTGGATGAAGTGTAACTTTCATTTTTAAATGCCTTTGTAGTAGTGTTTATAAAATTAGCGTGTTTGCTGTTTTTAAGCAAAAGTGTAACTAATTGTGGATAGGTGTAACTAATTGTGGATGAAGTGTAACTAATTACGGATAGGTGTAACTTTCCTTTAGTAGCAATACTTTTGGCAGACGAAAAAAGACCTACAAGGTAATTGCAGGTCTTTTTTCGGATTAATTTTTGCTTGTTTTCATCATAAAATTTTTAAATTAATTAAAAATTTGTATGAATTAAGCAAATATAAACTATAATTAAAACATTTTTAACTACAATTTATGAATTTGGCTCCTCGAGCTGGGCTCGAACCAGCGACAAATGGATTAACAGTCCATTGCTCTACCAACTGAGCTATCGAGGAATAAGTGGGATATTATAACGATAACTGAGCTTTATAATCAATTATTTTTACTAAATTTATGTAATAAAAAAGGACGCTAAAGCGTCCTTTTTTTTAACTGTTCTTTAATAATAATTACTTAGAAGAGCCTCTTGCAACTGAATCTGCATAGCCTTTAGCGTATGCATCTGCTTGTGCCTTGGCGAAACCATCGGCTTGGCCTTTGGCAAAACCATCCGCTTGACCTTTAGCGTAAGCATCGTAAGCACCTGAAGCTTTGCCATCAGCGACACCTGAACCACTAGCATCATTTTTGTTTTTAGTGTCAAACTTCATACCGAAGTCTGTGTCATTCATCCAGTTGTTAGCACCTTTAAATGGACCCCAGTTTGAGCCACCATTGAATGGACCCGCATTAGAACCACCGTTGAATGGCCCCCAATTGTTACCACCACTAAATGGACCCCAGTTAGTACCAGAATTCATAGGGCCGAAGTTTGATCCAGAATCAAAGGGCCCCCAATTATTGCCACCACTGTATCTGCTATTGTTGCCATTATTACCAAAAAAACTAGCTGACACTGCCGTTGTTGCGATTGTTGTTGCGATTACAACTACTTTTACTAATGTTTTCATTATATTCTCTCCGTTTTTAACAAAAATACCAACAAAATGTCAATATTTGAACTTTGATTATAACCAAAAAGATTAACCAAAAACCATTAAAGTGAGACCTTTGCATAAATAGGGATGATTAGCAAAATGACAGATTTTATTAAATTGGAAATTTTTTAAATCCACTCCTAGCAGGGCTAAGGGTGTTTTTAAAAAGTTTGTAATTTGATGAAAGATGGCGTTTTGCTAATCATCCCTATTTATGCAAAGGTCTCTATTTGTTTAGGACAGTGAGTCAATCATCGCATCGCCAAATTCAGAACAAGATAATAAGGTGGCGCCTTTCATCAATCTTTCTAAATCATAAGTAACCGTCTTATTTTGAATCGCACTTGACATCGCTGTCAGCACCGCATCTGCCGCCTCAGTCCAACCTATATGTCTCAGCATCATTTCTGCGGATAAGATAATCGAGCCTGGATTGACTTTATTTTGCCCTGCATATTTTGGTGCTGTGCCGTGTGTGGCTTCAAATACAGCGATGTTATCTGACAAATTTGCACCAGGGGCAATGCCGATGCCACCGACTTGTGCGGCTAAGGCATCGGAAACATAATCGCCATTTAAATTAAGGGTGGCAATCACTGAATATTCTTCTGGGCGTAATAAAATTTGCTGTAAAAAGGCGTCGGCAATCACATCTTTAACGGTAATCATCGTGCCAGTGTTTGGATTTTTAAATTCACACCAAGGTCCATCGCCAATTACGCTTGCACCAAATTCGTCTTGTGCAAGTTGGTAGCCCCAATCTCTAAAACCGCCTTCGGTAAATTTCATAATATTGCCTTTATGCACCAAAGTAACGGAATCTTTGTCATTGTCAATTGCATATTGTATCGCTGCTCGCACTAAACGCACAGTGCCTTCCTGAGAAACAGGCTTGATACCGATACCCGAAGTGTCGGGAAAGCGAATTTTAGTAACGCCCATTTCATTTTGTAAAAAATCAATGACTTTTTTAACTTCCACAGTGCCTTGTTGATACTCAATACCTGCATAAATATCTTCAGAATTTTCCCTGAAAATAACCATATCCACTTTTTCAGGGGCTTTAACCGGTGTGGCGTGCCTGTAAAATATTGCACGGGTCGTTGGCAAATAAACAAATCTAATTGCTGACGAATTGCCACATTCAATGAACGCATACCTCCACTCACTGGCGTAGTGAGCGGGCCTTTGATGGAAACAGCAAACGCTTTAATTGCATCCAGTGTTTCTTGTGGTAGGTATTCGCCATAAATAGCATTGGCTTTTTCACCGGCATAAATATCCATCCATTGAATGGCTTTTTTGCCTTTGTAAGTTTTTTCGACAATCGCATCAATCACTTTTTTCATCACTGGCGATACATCAGCACCGATACCATCCCTTCAATATAGGTAATAATTGGCTGATCTGGCACTTGAATCACGCCATTTTTAAAGGTAATTTTTTCGCCATTTACAGGCAGATGAATGTGCTGATAAGTCATTATTTGTCTCAGTTTAAAAAACGCATTATTTTAGCATCTTCGCCATCTGCATAATATTTTTTACGCAAGTTAATCGTCTCAAAGCCCAATTTTTGGTAAAACGATAAGGCGTTATCATTTGACAGTCGCACCTCGATAAAGATTGCCTGTGTGTCCGTCGTGGACAAAAAATGCTGAAACAATTGCATACCCAAACCCTGATGCTGATACTGAGGGTGGATACATATATTGAGTAAATCGGTAAAATCTGGCGTACGCAAAGCAATGCTATAACCCACCAACTGACTATCTACACATATTAAATGTGCTAAAGTGTTGGGATTATCAAGACTCTGAGCAAACTGTACCCTGTGCCAAGGGGACTGATATGCTAATTGCTCTATTGCCAGAACGGCGTCAATGTCTTGTAGAGTAAATAGATTAAAGGAAATATTGATAGGCTTTATTGTTGGTTTCATTTTGATAAAAATAACCGAGTTCATCGAAACTACGCTCAATCTCTTCAACATTATCCACTTGCAAGCCAATCAAAACACGCCCAAAGTCCGCACCATGGTTTCGATAGTGGAATAAAGAGATGTTCCATTTGTTACCTACTTTCTGTAAGAAATTGAGCAAAGCACCAGGGCGTTCGGGAAATTCAAAACGATACAGCGCTTCATTTTCTACCTCCGCCCTACCGCCGACCATATAGCGAATATGGCTTTTAGCAATAGAATTATCACTCATATCTAGCACATCAAATGATTGCGTCAATTTGCTAATCAAGGCTTGTTTTTCGTCAAGTCCTTTGCTGAGTGCTACACCCACGAAAATACGCGCTTGGTCGGACGGTGTATAACGATAATTAAATTCCGTGATAGCGTGTTGTTCCAATAATTGGCAAAAATTTAAAAAACTGCCTGCTTTTTCGGGGATGGTAACAGCAATAATAACTTCATTATGCTCGCCTAAATCAGCGCGTTCGGCAACATAGCGTAAACGGTCAAAATTCATATTTGCACCGCTGACGATACTAATAATATTGTTACCATGCAAGTGTTTATCGACAACATAGCGTTTTATCCCTGCCAACGCCAACGCCCCCGAAGGTTCAACAATATGACGATTTTGATTATAAATATCTTTAATCGCTGCACACATTTCATCATTACTCACCAAAACGGTATCATCAACCAAAGTTTTAGCAATGCGTAAATTTTCAGTACCTACTTTTTTAACCGCAACCCCTTCGGCAAAAGTGTCCACTTCCTCTAAAACGGCATGGGTATCACTGGTAATTGAGCGAGTTAATGCCGCAGAACCAACAGGCTCAACGCCAATAATTTTAATCTCTGGTCGTAGTGTTTTAATCACACTGGCAATACCTGTAATCAAGCCACCGCCACCTACGGGTATAAAAATATAATCAATCTCTTCTAATTGCTCTAATAATTCATAAGCAATTGTCCCCTGTCCAGCAATGACATCCACATCATCAAATGCGTGAATAAAAGTATAGCCCTTTTGCTTAGCAATATTTTGTGAAAAATCAAAGGCTTCATCGTAATTATTGCCAAATAAAATCACCTCTGCACCCCAAGATTTAACCGCATCCACTTTAATTTTTGGGGTGATTTTAGGCATCACAATGACGGCAGAAATACCTAGTTTTTTGCAGAAAAAGCCACCCCTTGCGCATGATTTCCCGCTGAACAAGTAATCACCCCTTGGGCTAATTGCTCAGGGCTCAAAGTGCGAATTTTATGATAAGCGCCGCGTAATTTAAAAGAATGAACAGGGGTTAAGTCCTCGCGTTTCAAATAAATTTTATTGCCTAAATTCGTGCTAATTTGACTGGCAAATTCTAACTGAGTTTTACTAACAACCTCACTAACAACCTCTCGTTTGATGCGACTAACAATATTTTGCATGTAACTCCTTCAAATAATCAACACTCACATAAGTTGCATCAATAGCATCCCCTTTAATCACAGTAAATGGCTGATTTGGCTCACCCAAATTATCTAACACTACCAATGCACCCTCAAAACTGTGTGATTTGGTATATTCATTGACAGTAACAAGCGTTTTTAAATACGCCTCTGTTGCCGAAATAATACCATTATGCGAATCCTCAAAAACAACACACTCCGCCGCCTTTAAACCCATTTTATCCAATACCCAATGATAAATATCCCCCGCTGGTTTTAGATTTGATACCACATCCCCTGCACCAATCACCTCAAACCAATCCAATGCCTCACGCCCCAAAGTGTTAGCAATCAACGCATCCACATTCGCAGGCGTGGTGGTGGTGGCAATTGCCAATCTCAACCCAGCATCACGCGCTTCCTTAAACAAACGCACCACACCCGTTCTCAAAGGAATATCTCCAGCATCCACCAAACGCACATAAATTTTAGTTTTTAAAGCATGGGTCTCTTTAGCAAACAGATCAACATTATCACACTCAAACTCGGGTTTGTAGTTTTTGATGTAATGTTTAATACGCAATTGCCCGCCTGTTACATCTAATAATTTATGATAAAGTTCATTTGACCAATACCAATCCAAGCCTAATTCCTTAAAAGCAAGGTTAAAAGCAACAAGATGCCCATCACGCTCAGTGTTTGCCAGTGTTCCATCTACATCAAAAATAAGTGCTTTTAATGTCATAATATATTTATAATAGTCCGATTAATAAGATTATCATTTTAAGTTAAAACATTATGCCAGAACCTATTTTTCAAGATATTCCTGATTATAAGTCAAAGAAGAGTGAAGATTTTATGAGTGACGGTCAAATCCAACACTTTAAAACCAAACTTAACGCTTGAAAGATCAGTTGATTAACGATGCTGAAACCACCATCACCCATATTCAAGAAGACTCATCAAAAGTTGCCGATATTAATGACAGAGCAACGCTTGAAGAAGAATTTGCACTTGAGTTAAGAACTCGTGACCGTGAAAGAAAACTCATCGGCAAGATTGAAAAAACCCTACATTTAATTGAATTGGGTGATTATGGTTATTGCAAAACTTGCGGTGCTGAGATTTCTTTGATGCGTTTAGAGGCTCGTCCTACCGCAGATGAGTGCATTGATTGTAAAACGATTGCGGAAAGAAAAGAGGTTTAGAAATGTTGATAAGACTGACAAGTTTTATCCAGTCCTTTTATTTCTAAACCTGATTCAACAATCACACCAATTTTTGTCAAAACAACACCCAATTTTTTTTCAATAGACTGAATGGTGTCTAATTGCGACTCTGGCACAGTAAAACAAAGTTCATAATCATCCCCCCCTGCCAACGCCACACACCAATCACCCGTATTGGCAATATATTGTGCGACTTCATTAGACAACGGCAAAGCATCCAAATCAATACTAGCACCAACTTTTGAATGCGATAAAATATGCGATAAATCTTGCTCTAAACCATCAGAAATATCAATACAACTACTGGCAACACCTAATAAAACTTGTCCTAATTTTACTTGTGGCTCTGGATGATTAAATTGCGTTAGCAAGTTTCTTGATGGGATTTTTTGGTTTTGAATTTGTTGCCACGCTAACGCCGCATCACCCAAAGTATTAGATACAAAGATACCATCACCCACCTTTGCACCTGAACGCATCAAGGCTACGCCTTGAATAGTGCCAGTAGCATTAATAGTGATGCTAAGCATACCTTTAGTGGTATCGCCACCGATTAATTTAATATTATATTCTGTCGCAAGTGCTTTGAGTGAAGAAGAAAAATCCTCAAGCCATTGCTCGTCAATATTTGGCAAAGTAAGTGCCAAAGTAAAATAATTTGGCGTTGCACCCATTGCCGCCAAATCACTCAAATTAACCGCCAAAGCCTTATAAGCAATATCAACTGGAGAAGTGTCAACGGGGAAATGCACCCCTTCAATCAATGTATCAACCGTAGTAACAAATTGCTGATGAACACCAACATCAATCAACGCACAGTCATCTCCAATACCTGCACCCCAGTCAAAATATTTATTGATTAATTCAAACTCACTCAACATACTATTTGTAAGAGGTAGAGCCTCTAGAGACCTTTGCATAAATAGGGATGATTAGCAAAATGACAGATTTTATTAAATTGGAAATTTTTTAAATCCACTCCTAGCAGGGCTAAGGGTGTTTTTAAAAAGTTTGTAATTTGATGAAAGATGGCGTTTTGATGATTATTCATATTTATGCAAAGGTCTCTCTTACATGTAGGCATTTTGTTTTTGTGAATGGTCTGTTACATCGAGGATGCTTCTAATTTCAGGATAGATGCCTTTGAGTTGTGCTTCTACGCCATTCTTAAGGGTGGCTTTGACTGATGAACAGCCTTGACAGCCGCCACCAAAATTTAGAATGACATCCATCTCATCGGTAATTTCCACTAAGTCAACGAAGCCACCGTGTGAAGCCAGTTGCGGATTGACTTCGGCAGCGATGGTATATTTGATTTTTTCTTCAAGTGGTGCGTCGTCTTTTGGCACTTCACCTTTGGCATTCGGTGCAGTGATGGCAAGTTTTTTGGCTGAACCCTCTTCTTTTAATAGCACTTCAGACTCTTTTAAATAGTCAAAATTAGCTTTATCAATGAAGGCATTAAAACCTTTGTATTCAAATTTGGAATACGCTTTACCTAAATCTTTAGAATAACAAAAATTAAAAGTAACAGCAGCGGCAGGGGTGCCGGCTTTTTCGATATCAACTTTTAATGCCAAATCTTCTTCACCTTGCTGTTCAAATAAATCTGCTACATAAGTTTCTGCTTCGTTAGTAATGTTAAACATTTTCTCTCCTAAAAATTATATTGTCAATTAAACGCGTTGGACCTAAAAATACCGCACATAATATCGCAATTTTACTCGTATTATCAGTGATTTTCTTAAGGGTATTTGCATCTAACAATTCTAAATAATCCAACTTAAAATAGCGTTGCAGTTGTTCAGCAGCAGATTTCACATCCAATTCACGCCGCTCAATTTGCCCCAAAATCTTGTGTAATTGTGGTGCAATTTTTCGCTCACCCTTGCTTAAATATTGATTACGGGTGCTCATTGCCAAACCATCCGTCTCACGCACAATCTCCCCAGAAACAATCTCAACTCCCGAAGTAAACCGCCGAATAATATGCAATTGCTGATAATCCTTCCGCCCAAACACCGCCACATCAGGCCGCACAATCTCAAACAACCGCCGCACCACCTGCACCACTCCATTAAAAAAATGCGGTCGTGTTTGCCCACACAAAATCTGCCCTATCGCACCCACATCAACATCCAATGTCATCCCATCAGGATAAATCGCCTCAGCACTTGGAGTAAACACACAATCTACCCCCTGCGCTTCAAGCAACGCTAAATCCTCCTCCATCGTGCGTGGATAAGTACCAAAATCCTCACCCTCTGCAAACTGCGTCGGATTCACAAACACACTCACCACCACCCTATCCGCCTTCTGTTTTGCAATCTCAATTAACGACAAATGCCCTTGATGTAACCCACCCATCGTCGGTACAAAAGCAATTTTCTCGCCTTTATCTCGCCAATGGTTGAGTGTGGTTTGTAATTCTAGAATGGTGTTAAAAATTTTCATGTTCAACCCTCTGTCAATTGATAATGCACAACAAAATCTGTTGCCTCCACAGGTAGTTCGTTAAAATTAGCAAAGGATATTTTTTTTATTTCATCACCAACTAGAAAAATTTGATACTTATCCTGATTTTGCTCCGCAAACTCTTTTTCATTTTTACTTATAAAAAATTTACTGTTAGACATAGTTTTAACCTCAACATACCACCACTTATCATATTCATCTTGGTATTTAAGGTCATGGTTGGCATTAGAATATGTTCGTGATACCCAAGTTACTTTTTCCTTGCCATATTTATCCACAAGTGAATCGTAAACTTCATTTTCTGCTTTATTGCCTGCTTTTTTCTCTGCTGATGTTGCTGACGGTAACTGTGCGTTTGATTGTTTGATCTGCACTCTGTTGTTTGATTTACTGATATAGTTATTAACTCAGCTTCTCTTATTTCCTTAACGGTACTACTATTTTTTACTTGATTCTCTGTGCTGGCTTTCTGCTCTTCTTTTTCACGCCTTAACCCCTACCCTTTCTTTAACTTTATCAACAGAATGTTCAAAATACAACAAACTTTTAATACTTTCATTATTTTCTATATCTTCAAAAAAGTTACCTAATTCTTCCTTGTTGTTCGTATAAATTAAATCTATATCTTGCCCATTCATAGCCTTCAACTCAAACTTAAACTCTTTTTTTGACAAACTCATTTAACTCATTTTGATAGTCCACCTTTAGTTGTTCTTTAGCGTGAATATTTGGTACTTGATATTGACGAAATTTAGTTAAAAACTTTTCTTCTTTAGAATTCTCAAGACAGTATTGATGTAAGCATAGTTTAAAATTACACTCATTATCATTAAAGTAGATCTCTAATTTTTCTTTATGAAAGACTGATAAATTAATTTCATTCTCAGCATACTGATTAAAATCTTTAATGGTAATCTTCAATGCTTCAAAAATACTAATAATGGCTTCTGCATTTTTTAGATTAGTCAAATCCTCATATTTAATTTTACTATCTTTAACATCAAACCCTATATCTTGACTAATAAGTGCTAAAATATTATTGTAATCAGTATAGTCTTTACCTTTTAACCTGTATATTGTATGCCAAAAATTATCAAAATCACTAGATATACCTAATAATTCTTTTGCCTCATTAACAGCATCTCTACCAATATTTTCTAAAATATCACGCTCTATATATTGCTCCTTATCTCTAATGCAATTCTTAAATTTTTCCGTCTCTTTTAAATCAAAAATTAAACCAAAAATGTCTCCAAAAACTGTA
The DNA here is from genome assembly GCA_013416635.1 of Candidatus Thiodubiliella endoseptemdiera. GTDB lineage: Bacteria > Pseudomonadota > Gammaproteobacteria > PS1 > Pseudothioglobaceae > Thiodubiliella > Thiodubiliella endoseptemdiera. The sequence goes on from JACCHT010000002.1 coordinate 57,918, forward strand.
CAAAATTCATACTCCTGGCGAATTTCTGTTAATGATTTACCAGGAACCTTAATTAAATACTTTTATTATCAATTAAGTAATCGTAATTAGATAAATTGTATATTTCACCTTCAATCTCACAACTAACCTTTTGACATAACTCTATTTTTAATGTATTTAATTTCTTTGCTTCAACATTATGCCTACCTGTCATACCCTCCATTCTATATACTAGAATAAACACTTTATTTATTTTTAAAAAGTCTTGAAAATCGTTATCAATATCAGACACCTTATAATCTATGCCTTTAACAGCTACTTTAGTTAAATCTTTAATTTCAAAAGCGTTCGTCACCCTCAACATTTCTCTCCTTTGGGTAATCAAAAATTGCTAAATCTTTGTCTTTGATATACTCTTTAGGCAATTTACTAAGCCCTGCATAATAAACTTTGTCTTTTGGAAAATAACCTTTTCTATCGCCTTGCTTAGCGAATAGTCGCGTTTCTTCATTTAAACGATTAGTTTTTACATGTTTGAACGCTTTTTTATAAATTTTTTGTGCCAATTTACCTTTTGGGTCTTTTTGGCAAAGAATATAAAATATTAGTAATTTTTTCAGCAGATAACTCATCAAAATCTTCAACTGATTCAATATCCAGTAACAGACTATCAATATGGGCACTAGATATCTCATACTTTTTAAAAATATCACACCTATAATCAATAGTTTTATCGTTAACCAACCTATCTATTTTTTTATTATTACTAATTAAATGATCGTTAAAAATACCTCTTAATTCAGCACTTTTGTATTCTTTGCTTTTTAGGCACCAAGTTATAATTTTTTCACTGTCTATTTTTGAATGTTCTTTTTTAAAATATGCAACCAGTAACTTTGTATTTTTTTTAACACCTAACTTGCTAAAAAAATCTTCTATTTCTTGCTTTTCCCCCTCTAAATTAAAAACCTCAATATCTGCTAAAAGCTGGTCTTTATTATAAAAACTATCACCAAATAATGCATTAGGTAGCTCGCTTGAGGGGTATAACTTTGAAAAATAGAGTTTATTGCTGTTTTGAAGTGTTTGATTTTGATTTAATAACTGCACATTTTGAAGATATGGGAATTCATTGCTCTTGCTACTATCATAGTTTTTGTACAAACATTTCAACATAGATTGCACTAAATTTATTACATCCGCATCCTCTGCCTCTAATTCTTTATTGGTACTAGTAATAACTTTTTTAAAATTTCTACTTTGTTATAGTTGTTTAATATTTACAATATCTTTTAACTGATCTCACTAAGTCACCTTAATTTTCTCACTGAGTTCATAATATAAATTTTTATTCACAAATTGAATATGCACATAATCAGGCAACGAAAAATCTAAATTTGCTGGCGTATAAATATCACCAGATGAAATTAAAACATTTGTTTCATCTACCAATAATGACAATTGCTTTTTATAATCATTGTCTATCAAATGACAAATAAACGCTACTCTAATGCTTTTATCAATCCTTTTATCAATCCTTTTATTGACTGACTCTATACCCTTGTGGTTTATAGTATTAAATGCATTTAACTCTAATTTTTCTAATAATTTTTGCTGTATTTCTGTTGGTTTAAGCAAATATGGAATATCACGCACAAAATTATTATCTTGAATAAATTTTGAAAAATTATTATTGTAAACAATACCTGCTTTTTTTCTATATTCATTATCAACACAAGGATAAATTGCCAGATCTGCAATAGCAGATTTTATTTGCTGATAAAACCCTAACTTGTCTAAAACTTCATTTTCATGGCTATAATTTAAAAACTCCAGTGCTTTATAACTAACCTCGTTTTCTGTTAATTTTTTTGCTGTTTCTATGATCAATTCAACCAATTTTGTTAAGATAAACTTATTCTTATCTGTCTTGTTTAATTGATTCCTTGTGGAATCCAAATCAAATGTGCCATGCACAATAAATGGCATAGATATTTTTATATTAGTTGGAAAATAAGAAAACAAATATTCAGAAGGTGAATGACTTAATTCGTCATTAAAAGCTATTTTTAACTCATATTTTGTTTTTATATCGTCATTGCCTAATAAGTTTTTTGGAAACTCACCTGTTTTTGATTCAATCTTCCATGACTTCGGCTTGTCGATCTTTTTCTTTTATTATCAACAATAAGTCTTATTACTTTTAAGTGATTTAAAAACAATAATATTTCTGAATTTAATTGTTTAATTTGCTCTTTTATGTCATCTAAAAAACCATGCTTATATTTAATTTCTATACGGGTAACCCAGTCTTTTTGTAATTTTTCAGACACCTCTGGTATGGCTAAAATTGGCAATTTTGTTTTTTCTAAATCACTATTTTTGAACTTTTCTACAGCAATATCTTGGGAAAAGGCAATATCTACATTTTGAGTATTAATAGTGATTTTATCGCTCCAATTAATAATAGAACGAAAACCCAGCCCCTTGTTGCCAATATAATCATTGCTGATTTTTGGGCTAAGATTAGCCAGTAATAACGACTTAATGCCCTCAACACTAAACGGATCACAATTGTCCCCTTTATTTGCAATAATTAAAGTTTGCTCTTGTGTATTCAACTCAACTAACACCTGATCTGATTGAGCATCATCGGCGTTTTGTATTAACTCCAATAATTGCCTGCCATTATAGCCATCGATTGTTTCTTTTTCTCGATTGAATGTAGCTGTGATTTCATCATCATCAGTTTTGCCATCTTTTTTACGATACTTTGCTATTCTCTCTTCAATAATAATATTAATTTCTGCTTCAAAAGTCTCTTCTTTAAAAGTCATTACGCCTCCAAAATATTCTGAAATAATGTTAAAAACTTACCTATTCTAATTTTCGAACTATACCATTTTAAAAAAATAACAATACTAAAGGATGCTGATAATTATTTGTTTTAGCGTGCTTAAAAAATCAAAGATACTTATTACTATCCTTGGTTTTTTAAGCACGCTAAAACGGACAGAGATTAGTATTTTGGTAGCATTATTTTTGAAGATGGCATTATACCTTTTAAAAGGAACAGCACCATCTTTACAATCTCTACTTATTAAGTGTGATGTCATTTTGTGGTATCATATATCTATGAACAGCAAACAACGCAAAACGCTTGAAAAGATAATGACTACGCCAGCACCGGCAAATATTAAATTTGATGATGTTGTTAAATGTATGATAGCAAAGGGTTATGGTTTTAAGCAAGGCGAAGGTTCAAGGGTGGCTTTCATTATTGGCTCAGAAGTATTACCAATACACACGCCACACCCAAATAAGGAATTAAAGAAATACGCAGTTAGGCAATTACAATTATTCATTAAACAAACAGAGGATTTATTATGAAATACAAAGGCTATAAGGCAGTCGTTAAATTTAATGAGGGGGATGATTGTTTGGTGGGTAAAGTAATCAATATAGAATCACCTACAGCCATCGTATTTGACGCACAAAGTGTAACCGAATTAAGAACAGAGTTTCACGCTATGATTGATTTTTACCTGCAAACTTGCAAAGAAAAGGGCATTACACCAAAAAAACCTATGAGCGGTCAAATGACAATTAGAATGTCGCCAGAAACACACGCCAGTTTATTGTCCACGGCACATACCCAAGGATTGAGTGCAAACAAGTTTATTAATCAAGCAATAGAACAAAGATTGCAATCCTAATTGGGTTGTTTACCCATAATTCTAATTCTTCTGTAATATCTGATTTTTGAATAATGCTAATTTGTGCCATTATTTTTGTTTTTCCAGTAATTTCTTCATTTCTTTATCAAAATCAGACTCAAAAAGTTTGTCTTGAATAGGGCGATATTTTAGGGCAATCACTGCTTTTAAATTATAGTGTTTAGTATTGTAGTTTTTGCCATCAGTCGCAGTTACCGAGAAATCCTCGGCAACTGAATTTTTATCCAATTCACCTGTTTGAAAAATATTTTTTAAATGCAATGACATATTATCTGAGACCTTTGCATAAATAGGGATGATTAGCAAAATGACAGATTTTATTAAATTGGAAATTTTTTAAATCCACTCCTAGCAGGGCTAAGGGTGTTTTTAAAAAGTTTGTAATTTGATGAAAGATGGCGTTTTGATGATTATTTATATTTATGCAAAGGTCTCTAATTATTAATTACCCCAATACATCACCCCAAAACCTCTGACAACTTTTTAAAATTTCTTATATAGCAAACCCTAAGAAACCCTCTTCTTTTTCTGATTTAATTTTATACTTTCTTGATACGCATCCATTGGTTTTTTATATTTCAATGTTTCATGGAATCTTTGGTAATTATCTCTTTTTAGTGCCCCTTGAGGCGGTGAAAATTGTGGTGTGTGCCAAACCATTAAACCGCAGATTGTTGCAAAATACTCAGAGAGACCTTTGCATAAATAGGGATGATTAGCAAAATGACAGATTTTATTAAATTGGAAATTTTTTAAATCCACTCCTAGCAGGGCTAAGGGTGTTTTTAAAAAGTTTGTAATTTGATGAAAGATGGCGTTTTGATGATTATTCATATTTATGCAAAGGTCTCTCTAAGTTCAAGTTTTTAAATTTTTAAATTTTTGGTTGATATTTTTCCATAAAAAAACCCGCTTTAATAAGGCGGGTTTTTGTTTTTATAGGTGTCTTACTTTATACAAGAATAAGATTATCAGTTATAAAGTGCCCTAATGCAACTGTGTCAGGAGTAGAGGAGCCACCAATACCAGAAACCCCTTGTAGATTGATAACCAAATCAGCAACATCATCTGTAACCGTGCCATCAGCATCAATCGTTAGTTTGGCACTACCTGCAGTGCCAGTATCTGACACTGTAATATATTTATCAATATTAGCAAAAAGTGTCGCTTGGTTACCACTAGCGGTAATAAAATCTTTTAAATCTAATTTATCACCACCAGCACCAAATATGAAGCCAGTTATGGTGTCTTCGCCATTATCTGTACTTGCATAAACAAAAATATCACTGCCTGCACCGCCATTTATAGTATCGTTGCCTGCACCGCCATTTATAGTATCGTCACCTGCACTACCCGTTATAGTATCGGCGTTATCGGTGCCGATATAAAAATTATATGCAAATGCCCAAGTTTTACCTGAGGTATTATCAATACCTGCAAAGTCATTACCCGAGGTGTCAGTTATAACGCCTGATGCCATTTTGATGTAATAAACACCTGAAGTTAAACTACTTGGGTTAAGAGTGAGTGTTGTGTCGCTAATATTAGCATTAGTAATGCTAATAGTTGCAACTTTTTCTGCGCTATTCCAGATTTCAACAATGCCACCATTTGTTTTGATGTTTTCAGAAAACTCAATTACTAGATTTGAAGGCTCGCCTAAGACATTGGTATCGCTGGTTTTTTCTGTAAAGGTTGGAACTTGTTCATCTACAGACAGAGGTTGTTGAGCTTGTCCATCTACAGAAGAAGGTTGTTGATTGTAGTAGTATTTAAGGGTGCCATCATTCTTACCCGCCACCAAATCTAGGTCGCCATCGCCATCAATATCGGCTAGGGTTGGTCTGGAAGAATATCCCACATCAATGCCATTAAAAGGATTGCTGTCTCCAGTTTTTGCTTCATAAGCAGGGTTAGAAGTAGTGCCTGTATTTTGATAGTATTTAAGGGTGCCATAAACCTCACTCACTACCAAATCTAGATCACCATCGCCATCAATATCAGCCAAGGTTGGTGTGGAATAATACCCCACATCAATGCCATTAAAAGGATTGTCATCTCCAGTTTTTGCTTCATAAGCAGGGTTAGAAGTAGTGCCTGTATTTTGATAGTATTTAAGGGTGCGATTCCCCTCACCCACCACTAAATCTAGGTCACCATCGCCGTCAATATCAGCCAAGGGTGTGGAAAAATACCCCACATCAATGCCATTAAAAGGATTGCTACCTCCAGTTTTTGCTTCATAAGCAGGGTTAGAAGTAGTGCCTGTATTTTGATAGTATTTAAGGGTGCCATTAAACTCACCCACCACCAAATCTAGGTCGCCATCGCCGTCAATATCGGCTAGGGTTGGTTTGGAGTGATGCCCCACATCAATGCCATTAAAAGGATTGTCATCTCCAGTTTTTGCTTCATAAGCAGGGTTAGAAGTAGTGCCTGTATTTTGATAGTATTTAAGGGTGCCATTATTCTCACCCACCACCAAATCCAGGTCGCCATCGCCGTCAATATCAGCCAAGGTTGGTGTGGAGTAAAGCCCCACATCAATGCCATTAAAAGGATTATTGCCCGAACCTATTTTTTCAATATACTCAAGCTTAGTCAACACTACTCTATCAGCGGTAAATACTGGTGCATTACCTGCGACATCTGTTATATTATTTAGCGTAATATCGCTTGTTGGATTGTCAATATCAAAGTCTGTAGCGGCAATGCTATCTCCAGCTTGAACACTATATTTAAACACCAGTTTCTTATCACCTGCAGTTGTAGAGGCAGTTTTATCCAAAACAAAGTCTTTACCTGCAATGACCACTTTAGAGCCTGTGGTGTTGTTAAGTTTCAAGGTCTCACTCATTGTCAAAGTTAGGCTGATAACATCGCCTGTCTTAAAAGCAGATTGTCCTGCTGGAATATCGCTTAGAGTCCATGGATTGGTCGTGATTGGGGTTGGGGCTTGAGTATCTACAGAAGAAGGTTGTTGATTGTAGTAATATTTAAGGGTGCCATAAACCTCACCCACTACCAAATCTAGATCACCATCGCCATCAATATCGGCTAGGGTTGGTTTGGAAGAATCCCCCACATCAATGCCATTAAAAGGATTGTCATCTCCAGTTTTTGCTTCATAAGCAGGGTTAGAAGTAGTACCTGTATTTTGATAGTATTTAAGGGTGCCATAAAACTCACCCACCACCAAATCCAGGTCGCCATCACCGTCAATATCGACTAGGATTGGTGAGGAAGAATATCCCGCATCAATGCCATTAAAAGGATTGTCATCTCCAGTTTTTGCTTCATAAGCAGGGTTAGAAGTAGTGCCTGTATTTTGATAGTATTTAAGGGTGCCATCATTCCCACCCACTACCAAATCTAGGTCACCATCGCCGTCAATATCGACTAGGATTGGTGAGGAAGAATATCCCACATCAATGCCATTAAAAGGATTACTATCTCCAGTTTTTGCTTCATAAGCAGGGTTAGAAGTAGTGCCTGTATTTTGATAGTATTTAAGGGTGCCATTATTCTCACCCACCACCAAATCTAGGTCGCCATCGCCGTCAATATCGGCTAGGGTTGGTGAGGCAGAATTTCCCACATCAATGCCATTAAAAGGATTGCTATCTCCAGTTTTTACTTCATAAGCAGGGTTAGAAGTAGTGCCTGTATTTTGATAGTATTTAAGGGTGCCATAAAACTCACCCACCACCAAATCCAGGTCGCCATCGCCGTCAATATCAGCCAGGGTTGGCGCAGAAACAATCCCCACATCAATACCCTCAAAAGGATTATTGCCCGAACCTGTTTTTTTAATATACTCAAGCTTAGTCTTAGCCAGCACTACTCTATCAGCGGTAAATACTGGTGCATTACCTGCGACATCTGTTATATTATTTAGCGTAATATCGCTTGTTGGATTGTCAATATCAAAGTCTGTAGCGGCAATGCTATCTCCAGCTTGAACACTATATTTAAACACCAGTTTCTTATCACCTGCAGTTGTAGAGGCAGTTTTATCCAAAACAAAGTCTTTGCCTGCAATGACCACTTTAGAGCCTGTGGTGTTATTAAGTTTCAAGGTCTCACTCATTGTCAGTGTTAGGCTGATAATATCGCCTGCCTTAAAAGCAGATTGCCCTGCTGGAATATTGCTTAGAGTCCATGGATTGGTCGTGATTGGGGTTGGGTTAATGGTGTCATAAGTTACTGCTGTGCTAGTGCTAATTGTTGAATTGGTGCCATCACTAAGCGTTACTACAGCCGTGTAGGTTTTTCCATCGGCTAATTCAGATGGCATATTGGCATGTGCCAGTGTCCAAGTTTTATCATCCGCAATGGTTGGCAAACTTGAAACTGTAGCCACTGAATTACTGCCTTCAAAAAATTCAATCTTAGTAATAGATAAGGTACCTGCTCCCGCTACTGTGCCTGAGAGTGTGGTTGCATCTTTCTCGTTATTATTAATGTAATTATCATCGGCACCTGCCCAAACAATGTCGGTAGTAAGAACGATGGTTTTAAATGCCCATTGGTTGCTGTTTTTAGCAATACCCAGTGCATCGTTGCCTACCATATCCGTTATAGCACCAGAGTTCATTTCTAAATAGTAACTGCCTACGGTAAGTTTATTATTGGTTAAACCTAATGCTGATACATCAATAGTAAGTTTATCATTGGTAATGCTAAATTTATTTGTATCACTAGCGATATTAATCGTTGCTACTGTTACATCGCTACTATTCTTGATGAGAATACTGCCCGTGCCTGCTTTAATATTTTCACTAAAGTCAAGCACTAGATCTGAGATTTCACCTAAGGTAACACTGGCTTGTGTTGTTAGAATTGGCGCTTGTCCATCTACAGAAGAAGGTTGTTGATTGTAATAATATTTAAGGGTGCCATTCTGCTCACCCACCACCAAATCTAGGTCGCCATCGCCATCAATATCGGCTAGGGTTGGTTTGGAATAATCCCCCACATCAATGCCATTAAAAGGATTGCTATCTCCAGTTTTTGCTTCATAAGCAGGGTTAGAAGTAGTGCCTGTATTTTGATAGTATTTAAGAGTGCCATCACTCTCACCCACCACCAAATCTAGGTCGCCATCGCCGTCAATATCGGCTAGGATTGGTGAGGAAGAATATCCCGCATCAATGCCATTAAAAGGATTGTCATCTCCAGTTTTTGCTTCATAAGCAGGGTTAGAAGTAGTGCCTGTATTTTGATAGTATTTAAGGGTACCATCACTCTCACCCACCACCAAATCTAGGTCGTCATCGCCGTCAATATCGGCTAGGGTTGGTGCGGAAAGATTCCCCACATCAATGCCATTAAAAGGATTACTATCTCCAGTTTTTACTTCATAAGCAGGATTAGAAGTAGTACCTGTATTTTGATAGTATTTAAGGGTGCCATAAGACTCACCCATCACCAAATCTAGGTCGCCATCGCCGTCAATATCGACTAGGATTGGTGAGGAAGAATATCCCGCATCAATGCCATTAAAAGGATTGTCATCTCCAGTTTTTGCTTCATAAGCAGGGTTAGAAGTAGTGCCTGTGTTTTGATAGTATTTAAGGGTGCCATCATTCTCACCCACTACCAAATCCAGGTCGCCATCGCCGTCAATATCAGCCAAGTTTGGCGTGGAATAACTTCCCACATCAATGCCATTAAAAGGATTATTGCCCGAACCTGTTTTTTCAATATACTCAAGCTTAGTCAACACTACTCTATCAGCGGTAAATACTGGTGCATTACCTGCGACATCTGTTATATTATTTAGCGTAATATCGCTTGTTGGATTGTCAATATCAAAGTCTGTAGCGGCAATGCTATCTCCAGCTTGAACACTATATTTAAACACCAGTTTCTTATCACCTACAGTTGTAGAGGCAGTTTTATCCAAAACAAAGTCTTTGCCTGCAATGACCACTTTAGAGCCTGTGGTGTTATTAAGTTTCAAGGTCTCGCTCATTGTCAGTGTTAGGCTGATAACATCGCCTGTCTTAAAAGCAGATTGTCCTGCTGGAATATTGCTTAGAGTCCATGGATTGGTCGTGATTGGGGTTGGGTTAATGGTGTCATAAGTTACTGCTGTGCTAGTGCTAATTGTTGAATTGGTGCCATCACTAAGCGTTACTACAGCCGTGTAGGTTTTTCCATCGGCTAATTCAGATGGCATATTGGCATGTGCCAGTGTCCAAGTTTTATCATCCGCAATGGTTGGCAAACTTGAAACTGTGGCTACTGAATTACTGCCTTCAAAAAATTCAATCTTAGTAATAGATAAGGTACCTGCTCCCGCTACTGTGCCTGAGAGTGTGGTTGCATCTTTCTCGTTATTATTAATGTAATTATCATCGGCACCTGCCCAAACAATGTCGGTAGTAAGGACGATGATTTCAAATGCCCATTGGTTGCTGTTTTTAGCAATACCCAGTGCATCGTTGCCTACCATATCCGTTATAGCACCAGGGTTCATTTCTAAATAGTAACTGCCTACGGTAAGTTTATTATTGGTTAAACCTAATGCTGATACATCAATAGTAAGTTTATCATTGGTAATGCTAAATTTATTTGTATCACTAGCGATATTAATCGTTGCTACTGTTACATCGCTACTATTCTTGATGAGAATACTGCCCGTGCCTGCTTTAATATTTTCACTAAAGTCAAGCACTAGTTCTGAGGTTTCACCTAAGGTAACACTGGCTTGTGTTGTTAGAGTTGGAACTTGTCCATCTACAGAAAAAGGTTGTTGATTGTAGTAATATTTAAGGGTGCCATCAACCTCACCCACTACCAAATCTAAATCACCATCGCCGTCAATATCGGCTAGGGTTGGTGAGGAAGAACGCCCCACATCAATGCCATTAAAAGGATTGTCATCTCCAGTTTTTGCTTCATAAGCAGGGTTAGAAGTAGTGCCTGTATTTTGATAGTATTTAAGGGCGCCATAATACTCACCCACCACCAAATCTAGGTCGCCATCGCCGTCAATATCGACTAGGATTGGTAAGGAAGAATATCCCGCATTAATGCCATTAAAAGGATTGTCATCTCCAGTTTTTGCTTCATAAGCAGGGTTAGAAGTAGTGCCTGTGTTTTGATAGTATTTAAGGGTGACATCACTCTCACCCACCACCAAATCTAGGTCGCCATCGCCGTCAATATCGGCCAGGGTTGGTGTGGAAAAATCCCCCACATCAATGCTATTAAAAGGATTGCTACCTCCAGTTTTTACTTCATAAGCAGGGTTAGAAGTAGTGCCTGTATTTTGATAGTATTTAAGGGTGCCATCATTCTCACCCACCACCAAATCTAGGTCGCCATCGCCGTCAATATCGGCCAGGGTTGGTGCGGAAAAATACCCCACATCAATGCTATTAAAAGGATTGCTACCTCCAGTTTTTACTTCATAAGCAGGGTTAAAAATAGTGCCTGTATTTTGATAGTATTTAAGGGTGCCATAAAACTCACCCACCACCAAATCCAGGTCGCCATCGCCATCAATATCAGCCAAGATTGGCGTGGAATAACTTCCCACATCAATGCCATTAAAAGGATTATTGCCCAAACCTGTTTTTTCAATATACTCAAGCTTAGTCTTAGCCAACACTACTCTATCAGCGGTAAATACTGGTGCATTACCTGCGACATCTGTTATATTATTTAGCGTAATATCGCTTGTTGGGTTGTCAATATCAAAGTCTGTAGCGGCAATGCTATCTCCAGCTTGAACACTATATTTAAACACCAGTTTCTTATCACCTGCAGTTGTAGAGGCAGTTTTATCCAAAACAAAGTCTTTGCCTGCAATGACCACTTTAGAGCCTGTGGTGTTATTAAGTTTCAAGGTCTCCTCATTGTCAAGTTAGGCTGATAAATCCCTGCTTAAAAGCAGATTGTCCGCTGGATATCGCTTAGAGTCCATGGATTGGTCGTGATTGGGGTTGGGGCTTGAGTATCTACAGAAGAAGGTTGTTGATTGTAGTATATTTAAGGGTCCATCTCCACCCACCACCAATCTAGGTCGCCATCGCCGTCAATATCAGCTAGGCTGGTGAGGAATAACCCCACATCAATGCCATTAAAAGGATTGCTCTCCAGTTTTGCTTCATAAGCAGGGTTAGAAGTAGTGCCTGTATTTTGATAGTATTTAAGGGCGCCATAATCTCACCCACCACCAAATCTAGGTCGCCATCGCCGTCAATATCGGCTAGGTTGGTAGGAAGAATATCCCACATTAATGCCATTAAAAGGATTGTCATCTCCAGTTTTTCTTCATAAGCAGGGTTAGAAGTAGTGCCTGTTTTTGATAGTATTTAAGGGTGACATCACTCTCACCCACCACCAAATCTAGGTCGCCATCGCCGTCAATATCGCTAGGTTGGTGGGAAAAATCCCACATCAATGCTATTAAAAGGATTGTACTCCAGTTTTTGCTTCATAAGCAGGGTTAGAAGTAGTGCCTGTTTTTGATAGTATTTAAGGGTGCCATCATTCTCACCCACCACCAAATCTAGGTCGCCATCGCCGTCAATATCGGCTAGGGTTGGTGCGGAAAAATACCCACATCAATGCTATTAAAAGGATTGTACCTCCAGTTTTTGCTTCATAAGCAGGGTTAAAGTAGTGCCTGTATTTTGATAGTATTTAAGGGTGCCATAAACTCACCCACCACCAAATCCAGGTCGCCATCGCCATCAATATCAGCCAAGATTGGCGTGGAATAACTTCCCACATCAATGCCATTAAAAGGATTATTGCCCAAACCTGTTTTTTCAATATACTCAAGCTTAGTCTTAGCCAACACTACTCTATCAGCGGTAAATACTGGTGCATTACCTGCGACATCTGTTATATTATTTAGCGTAATATCGCTTGTTGGATTGTCAATATCAAAGTCTGTAGCGGCAATGCTATCTCCAGCTTGAACACTATATTTAAACACCAGTTTCTTATCACCTGCAGTTGTAGAGGCAGTTTTATCCAAAACAAAGTCTTTGCCTGCAATGACCACTTTAGAGCCTGTGGTGTTATTAAGTTTCAAGGTCTCGCTCATTGTCAGTGTTAGGCTGATAACATCGCCTGTCTTAAAAGCAGATTGTCCTGCTGGAGTATCGCTTAGAGTCCATGGATTGGTCGTGATTGGGGTTGGGGCTTGAGTATCTACAGAAGAAGGTTGTTGATTGTAGTAATATTTAAGTTTACCACTCTGCCCACCCACCACCAAGTCTAGGTCGCCATCACCATCAATATCAGCTAGGACTGGTGCGGAATAATCCCCCACATCAATGCCATCAAAAGGATTGCTGTCTCCAGTTTTTGCTTCATAAGCAGGGTTAGAAGTAGTGCCTGTATTTTGATAGTATTTAAGGGTGCCATAAGCCTCACCCATCACCAAATCCAGGTCGCCATCGCCGTCAATATCGGCTAGGGTTGGTGAGGAAGAATATCCCACATCAATGCCATTAAAAGGATTGTCATCTCCAGTTTTTACTTCATAAGCAGGGCTAGAAGTAGTGCCTGTATTTTGATAGTATTTAAGGGTGCCATTCCTCTCACCCACCACCAAATCTAGGTCGCCATCGCCGTCAATATCGACTAGGATTGGTGAGGAAGAATATCCCGCATTAATGCCATTAAAAGGATTGTCATCTCCAGTTTTTGCTTCATAAGCAGGATTAGAAGTAGTGCCTGTGTTTTGATAGTATTTAAGGGTGCCATCATTCTCACCCACTACCAAATCTAGATCACCATCGCTGTCAATATCGGCTAGGGTTGGTGCGGAATAAATCCCCACATCAATGCCATTAAAAGGATTATTGCCTCCAGTTTTTGCTTCATAAGCAGGGCTAGAAGTAGAGCCTGTATTTTGATAGTATTTAAGGGTGCCATCATCCTTACCCACCAAATCTAGATCACCATCGCCATCAATATCAGCCAAGGTTGGTGTGGAATAATACCCCACATCAATACCCTCAAAAGGATTATTGCCCAAACCTGTTTTTCAATATACTCAAGCTTAGTCAACACTACTCTATCAGCGGTAAATACTGGTGCTTTACCTGCGACATTTGTTATATTATTTAGCGTAATATCGCTTGTTGGATTGTCAATATCAAAGTCTGTAGCGGCAATGTTATCCCCAGCTTGAACGCTATATTTAAACACCAGTTTCTTATCACCTGCAGTTGTAGAGGCAGTTTTATCCAAAACAAAGTCTTTGCCTGCAATGACCACTTTAGAGCCTGTGGTGTTATTAAGTTTCAAGGTCTCACTCATTGTCAAAGTTAGGCTGATAATATCCCCTGCCTTAAAAGCAGATTGTCCTGCTGGAATATCGCTTAGAGTCCATGGATTGGTCGTGATTGGGGTTGGGGCTTGAGTATCTACAGAAGAAGGTTGTTGATTGTAGTAGTATTTAAGGGTGCCATCATCCTTACCCACCACCAAATCTAGGTCGCCATCGCCGTCAATATCGGCTAGGGTTGGTGAGGAATAACCTCCCACATCAATGCCATTAAAAGGATTATTGCCTCCAGTTTTTACTTCATAAGCAGGGCTAGAAGTAGTGCCTGTATTTTGATAGTATTTAAGGGTGCCATTCCTCTCACCCACCACCAAATCTAGGTCGCCATCGCCATCAATATCGGCTAGGGTTGGTTTGGAAGAATCCCCCACATCAATGCTATTAAAAGGATTGCTACCTCCAGTTTTTACTTCATAAGCAGGGTTAGAAGTAGTGCCTGTATTTTGATAGTATTTAAGGGTGCCATAATACTCACCCACCACCAAATCTAGGTCGCCATCGCCGTCAATATCAGCCAAGATTGGCACAGAAACATACCCCACATCAATGCCATTAAAAGGATTGTCATCTCCAGTTTTTGCTTCATAAGCAGGGTTAGAAGTAGTGCCTGTGTTTTGATAGTATTTAAGGGTGCCATTACCTTCACCCACCACCAAATCTAGGTCGCCATCGCCGTCAATATCGGCTAGGGTTGGTGAGGAAGAATATCCCGCATCAATGCCATTAAAAGGATTGTCATCTCCAGTTTTTGCTTCATAAGCAGGGTTAGAAGTAGTGCCTGTGTTTTGATAGTATTTAAGGGTGGCATTACCTTCACCCATCACTAAATCCAGGTCGCCATCGCCGTCAATATCAGCCAGGGTTGGCGCAGAAGCATTCCCCACATCAATACCCTCAAAAGGATTATTGCCCGAACCTATTTTTCAATATACTCAAGCTTAGTCAACACTACTCTATCAGCGGTAAATACTGGTGCATTACCTGCGACATCTGTTATATTATTTAGCGTAATATCGCTTGTTGGATTGTCAATATCAAAGTCTGTAGCGGCAATGCTATCTCCAGCTTGAACGCTATATTTAAACACCAGTTTCTTATCACCTGCAGTTGTAGAGGCAGTTTTATCCAAAACAAAGTCTTTGCCTGCAATGACCACTTTAGAGCCTGTGGTGTTATTAAGTTTCAAGGTCTCGCTCATTGTCAGTGTTAGGCTGATAACATCGCCTGCCTTAAAAGCAGATTGCCCTGCTGGAATATTGCTTAGAGTCCATGGATTGGTCGTGATTGGGGTTGGGTTAATGGTGTCATAAGTTACTGCTGTGCTAGTGCTAATTGTTGAATTGGTGCCATCACTAAGCGTTACTACAGCCGTGTAGGTTTTTCCATCGGCTAATTCAGATGGCATATTGGCATGTGCCAGTGTCCAAGTTTTATCATCCGCAATGGTTGGCAAACTTGAAACTGTGGCTACTGAATTACTGCCTTCAAAAAATTCAATCTTAGTAATAGATAAGGTACCTGCTCCCGCTACTGTGCCTGAGAGTGTGGTTGCATCTTTCTCGTTATTATTAATGTAATTATCATCGGCACCTGCCCAAACAATGTCGGTAGTAAGGACGATGATTTCAAATGCCCATTGGTTAGTGTCTTTAGCAATACCCAGTGCATCGTTGCCTGACATATCCGTTATAGCACCAGAGTTCATTTCTAAATAGTAACTGCCTACGGTAAGTTTATTATTGGTTAAACCTAATGCTGATACATCAATAGTAAGTTTATCATTGGTAATGCTAAATTTATTTGTATCACTAGCGATATTAATCGTTGCTACTGTTACATCGCTACTATTCTTGATGAGAATACTGCCCGTACCTGCTTTAATATTTTCACTAAAGTCAAGCACTAAATCTGAGGTTTCCTCTAAGATAACGCTGGCTTGTGTTGTTAGAGTTGGCGCTTGTCCATCTACAGAAGAAGGTTGTTGATTGTAATAATACTTAAGGGTGCCATCATTCTTACCCACCACCAAATCCAGGTCGCCATCGCCGTCAATATCGGCTAGGGTTGGTGCGAAAAATTCCCCCACATTAATGCCATTAAAAGGATTACTATCTCCAGTTTTTGCTTCATAAGCAGGGTTAGAAGTAGTACCTGTATTTTGATAGTATTTAAGGGTGCCATAAACCTCACCCACTACCAAATCTAGATCACCATCGCCATCAATATCAGCCAAGGTTGGTGTGGAATAATACCCCACATCAATGCCATTAAAAGGATTGTCATCTCCAGTTTTTGCTTCATAAGCAGGGTTAGAAGTAGTGCCTGTATTTTGATAGTATTTAAGGGTGCCATTACCTTCACCCATCACTAAATCCAGGTCGCCATCGCCGTCAATATCAGCCAAGGTTGGTGTGGAATAATACCCCACATCAATGCCATTAAAAGGATTGTCATCTCCAGTTTTTGCTTCATAAGCAGGGTTAGAAGTAGTGCCTGTATTTTGATAGTATTTAAGGGTGCCATTCCTCTCACCCACCACCAAATCTAGGTCGCCATCGCCGTCAATATCGACTAGGATTGGTGAGGAAGAATATCCCGCATCAATGCCATTAAAAGGATTGTCATCTCCAGTTTTTGCTTCATAAGCAGGGTTAGAAGTAGTGCCTGTATTTTGATAGTATTTAAGGGTGCCATTCTGCTCACCCACCACCAAATCTAGGTCGCCATCGCCGTCAATATCAGCCAAGATTGGCGTGGAATAACTTCCCACATCAATACCCTCAAAAGGATTATTGCCCGAACCTATTTTTTCAATATACTCAAGCTTAGTCTTGGTCAACACTACTCTATCAGCGGTAAATACTGGTGCATTACCTGCGACATCTGTTATATTATTTAGCGTAATATCGCTTGTTGGATTGTCAATATCAAAGTCTGTAGCGGCAATGCTATCCCCAGCTTGAACGCTATATTTAAACACCAGTTTCTTATCACCTGCAGTTGTAGAGGCGGTTTTATCCAAAACAAAGTCTTTGCCTGCAATGACCACTTTAGAGCCTGTGGTGTTATTAAGTTTCAAGGTCTCACTCATTGTCAGTGTTAGGCTGATAACATCGCCTGCCTTAAAAGCAGATTGTCCTGCTGGAATATCGCTTAAAGTCCATGGATTGGTCGTGATTGGGGTTGGGTTAATGATGTCATAAGTTACTGCTGTGCTAGTGCTAATTGCTGAATTGGTGCCATCACTAAGCGTTACTACAGCCGTGTAGGTTTTTCCATCGGCTAATTCAGATGGCATAGCAGAATGTGCGAGTGCCCAAGTGCCGTCAGCTGCAACAGCTGGTAATCCTGAAGTTATTGCTGTGCCTACTGTATTACTACCTTCAAAAAACTCAATCTTAGTAATAGATAAGGTACCTGCTCCCGCTACTGTGCCTGAGAGTGCGGTTGCGTCTTTTTCACTATCATTAATGTAGTTATCATCGGCACCTATCCAAGCGATTGTGGTAAAAAGTGCTTTGGTTGCAAATGCCCATTGGTTAGTATCTTTAGTAATGGCAGCAGCATCGTTACCCGCTATGTCAGTTACTGTGCCTGCATCCATGGTGATATAGTAACTGCCTTGGGTTAATTTATTATCAGTTAAACCTAATGCTGACACATCAATGGTGAGTTTATCGCCAGCAATGCTAAATTTATTTGTATCACTAGCGATATTAATGGTTGCTACTGTTACATCGCTACTATTCTTGATGAGAATACTGCCCGTACCTGCTTTAATATTTTCACTAAAGTCAAGCACTAAATCTGAGGTTTCCTCTAAGATAACGCTGGCTTGTGTTGTTAGAGTTGGCGCTTGTCCATCTACAAAAAAAGATTGTTGATTGTAATAATATTTAAGGGTGCCATCCTGCTCACCTGTCACCAAATCTAGGTCGCCATCGCCGTCAATATCGGCTAGGGTTGGTACGGAATAAAACTCCACATCAATGCCATTAAAAGGATTACTATCTCCAGTTTTTACTTCATAAGCAGGGTTAGAAGTAGTGCCTGTATTTTGATAGTATTTAAGGGTGCCATAATACTCACCCACCACCAAATCTAGGTCGCCATCGCCGTCAATATCGACTAGGATTGGTGAGGAAGAATATCCCACATCAATGCCATTAAAAGGATTGTCATCTCCAGTTTTTGCTTCATAAGCAGGGTTAGAAGTAGTGCCTGTATTTTGATAGTATTTAAGGGTGCCATCACTCTCACCCACCACCAAATCTAGGTCGTCATCGCCGTCAATATCGGCTAGGGTTGGTGCGGAAAGATTCCCCACATCAATGCCATTAAAAGGATTACTATCTCCAGTTTTTACTTCATAAGCAGGATTAGAAGTAGTGCCTGTATTTTGATAGTATTTAAGGGTGCCATCCTCATCACCCATCACCAAATCCAGGTCGCCATCACCGTCAATATCAGCCAAGGTTGGCGTGGAAGAACCTCCCACATCAATGCCATAAAAAGGATTGCTACCTCCAGTTTTTACTTCATAAGCAGGGTTAGAAGTAGAGCTTGTATTTTGATAGTATTTAAGAGTGCCATTAATCTCACCCACCACCAAATCCAGGTCGCCATCACCGTCAATATCAGCCAAGGTTGGTGTGGAATAATACCCCACATCAATACCCTCAAAAGGATTATTGCCCAAACCTATTTTTTCAATATACTCAAGCTTAGTCTTAGCCAACACTACTCTATCAGCGGTAAATACTGGTGCATTACCTGCGACATCTGTTATATTATTTAGCGTAATATCGCTTGTTGGATTGTCAATATCAAAGTCTGTAGCGGCAATGCTATCCCCAGCTTGAACGCTATATTTAAACACCAGTTTCTTATCACCTGCAGTTGTAGAGGCGGTTTTATCCAAAACAAAGTCTTTGCCTGCAATGACCACTTTAGAGCCTGTGGTGTTATTAAGTTTCAAGGTCTCACTCATTGTCAGTGTTAGGCTGATAACATCGCCTGCCTTAAAAGCAGATTGTCCTGCTGGAATATCGCTTAAAGTCCATGGATTGGTCGTGATTGGGGTTGGGTTAATGGTGTCATAAGTTACTGCTGTGCTAGTGCTAATTGCTGAATTGGTGCCATCACTAAGCGTTACTACAGCCGTGTAGGTTTTTCCATCGGCTAATTCAGATGGCATAGCAGAATGTGCGAGTGCCCAAGTGCCGTCAGCTGCAACAGCTGGTAATCCTGAAGTTATTGCTGTGCCTACTGTATTACTACCTTCAAAAAACTCAATTTTGGTAATCGTTAAAGTACCTATTCCAGTTACTTTGCCTGAGAGTGCGGTTGCGTCTTTTTCACTATCATTAATGTAGTTATCATCGGCACCTATCCAAGCGATTGTGGTAAAAAGTGCTTTGGTTTCAAATGCCCATTGGTTAGTATCTTTAGTAATGGCAGCAGCATCGTTACCCGCTATGTCAGTTACTGTGCCTGCATCCATGGTGATATAGTAACTGCCTTGGGTTAATTTATTATCAGTTAAACCTAATGCTGACACATCAATGGTGAGTTTATCGCCAGCAATGCTGAATTTAGTTGTCTCAGTAATATTAATGGTTGCTATTACTCCATCATCACTACCTTTAATAACAATACTACCTGTACTACCTGCTTGAATGTCTTCATTAAAATCAAGTATCAGGTCTGAGGTTTCACCCAATTCGGCCGAAGCTTGTGTTGTTAGGATTGGGGCAGTGTTGTCCACTACCACATCATTAGATTCAGCTGAAATAAGTGCTGTTGCAGTGAGTGCATTTGGCGCAAGGGTATCAATAACCTGAATATCATTTGCTGCAACCATATTTCTATTACCAGCAATATCTACAAATTTATCAGCAGCAACGCTAACTTCTAGATTGCCTTGAGTATCTGTATTGGGCACAACAATTAAGGTATAGGCTTTATTGGCATTAACACCTGTGGTAACCAATACTAAATCAGCACCATTTTTAATAGCGCCATTAGTAATAACAATGTCCTCTTTGGTAAACTCTGTTACTACCTCGTTAAAGGTAAAGGTAAAGATGATTTCTTCACCTGCTTTGGCTGTAGCGTCTTCATTATCGGTAATGGTCAAGGTTGGTGCAACCGTATCAACTTTAAAATCACCTATTTTCTCTATCGCTGGGTTACCAGCAGTATCTTTTATATTGACTTTATAGCTGTAAGTTTGTCCATGGGTTAATGCTTGTAAATCTGTGGCTGCAACAGTAATGGTTGCACTATTGTTGGTAACAGTACCTGTATAAGTTTTTTGGTTAATAACTAGTGAGACTTCTTGATTGTTTTCTACACCAGTTGTGGCAACTGTTACAGTGCCATTTCTGTTGTCTTCAATAGCGTTTAAAATATCTCCCCAATTTAGTGTAATGTCCCCAATAGTTGGCACTACATCATCAACATTACGGTCTAATTCAATAGGATAAGTGCCTGTGGTGGCAACTATATTACCTGCTACATCGGTTACCCCTGTTAAGGCAATTGCACTTGCACTGGTAATCTCAAAATCTGCTTTATTGATACTATCATCGACTTTGACAGTGTAGGTAAAGAATAATTGTTTTAACTCATCTGCTGATGCCCCTGCTTTGGCGGCACCTTTTCTGGTATCTAGTGTAAATTCCTTATTACCAATGGTCACTTTGCTACTTGTAGCATTGCTTAACGAGAGTGCTTCATTAGTTGTCATGGTTAGCTCAATAACATCACCTACTTTAAAGCCTGATTGTCCATCTGTTGGTGAGTTGACTGCCCAGCCTGTTATGATTGGGGCAGCGGTGTCAATTAAAACAGGGGTGGTATTGCCACCTGTGCTTGTGCCACCACCTGCTGAAGATAAATTTATCTCAATCGTATAGGTCTCACCACTGACTAAAGTCGGTATTTTACTATTGGCTAATGTCCATTCGGTACCATCGGCAGATGCAAAAGTGGGTAGATTACTGGTCTCTACAACTCTGTCATTGGCTGTTGTTCCACTGGTTGCTTTAAATGTAATAGCACTGATAACAACGCCTGCTGCACCGCCAGAATTTGTTAATGTGCCTTGAATGGCAAGTGTGCTAGATTCACTGGCATTGATGCCATTGTCGCTAACAGAGTTGCCACTTGCATCTACCCATTGTGCTGTGGTGGTGAATGAATAGACCAGAAAGCCCCAACCACTATTGCTGTCAATACCCTCATAATTATTACCTGCAGTATCTTTAAAAGTGCCTGCATCAATTTTGACATAGTAATTCTTATTGGCTATTAAATCACTACCTGGATTAATAGTGATAATTTTTTTGGTGCTATCAAGACTAACTTGGTTAGCTATATCAATCGTAATAAGAGTGTCAGAGTTGGCTTTATCATAAATGACAATACTGCCTGCTGTGTTTATTGTAACTGCCTCTAAAAAGGTCATCGTTAAGTTTGCATTAGGTGCCATATTGCCACTGAGTGTTGCTACCGGGGCTTTGGTGTCAATTGCTTGCTCGTTATTTGCTGCTGTTGTGCTGTAAGCATTGCCATCTAGTGTTTGTTCGTAGTTGTTAAAAGTGCCGGTTAAATAAATTGAATCATTGCCACCTGTTGAAGTAAGCCCTGTTGCATCGACTTTGGTGCCTTGTCCTATATAGACGGCATCGTCTCCACCATTGCCAGATGCTTTTAATGCTTGTCCGTGAGATTCAAGTCCGGTGATATCGGAATACCAGTTGACGAAGAAGCCGTTGGTGTTGCTGATGAAGTATTTTGTTTGTCCTGGCATGGGGTTGTCCTTGTGTTGTTATAACTGATTATTAATTATACATATTTACTTATTCCTTTAAGTTTAAGTTTTTTATTAGTTTACCTTATACAAGAATAAGATTATCAGTTATAAAGTGCCCTAATGCAACTGTGTCGGGAGTAGAGGAGCCACCAATACCAGAAACCCCTTGTAGATTGATAACCAAATCAGCAACATCATCTGTAACCGTGCCATCAGCATCAATCGTTAGTTTGGCACTACCTGCAGTGCCAGTATCTGACACTGTAATATATTTATCAATATTAGCAAAAAGTGTCGCTTGGTTACCACTAGCAGTAATAAAATCTTTTAAATCTAATTTATCACCACCAGCACCAAATATGAAGCCAGTTATGGTGTCTTCGCCATTATCTGTACTTGCATAAACAAAAATATCACTGCCTGCACCGCCATTTATAGTATCGTTGCCTGCACCACCATTTATAGTATCGTCACCTGCACTGCCCGTTATAGTATCGGCGTTATCGGTGCCGATGTAAAAATTATATGCAAATGCCCAAGTTTTACCTGAGGTATTATCAATACCTGCAAAGTCATTACCCGAGGTGTCAGTTATAACGCCTGATGCCATTTTGATGTAATAAACACCTGAAGTTAAACTACTTGGGTTAAGAGTGAGTGTTGTGTCGCTAATATTAGCATTAGTAATGCTAATAGTTGCAACTTTTTCTGCGCTATTCCAGATTTCAACAATGCCACCATTTGTTTTGATGTTTTCAGAAAACTCAATTACTAGATTTGAAGGCTCGCCTAAGACATTGGTATCGCTGGTTTTTTCTGTAAAGGTTGGAACTTGTTCATCTACAGACAAAGGTTGTTGAGCTTGTCCATCTACAGAAGCAGGTTGTTGATTGTAGTAGTATTTAAGGGTGCCACCAACCTCACCCACCACCAAATCTAGGTCGCCATCACCGTCAATATCGGCTAGGTTTGGTGCGGAATAACTCCCCACATCAATGCCATTAAAAGGATTACTATCTCCAGTTTTTACTTCATAAGCAGGGTTAGAAGTAGTGCCTGTATTTTGATAGTATTTAAGGGTGCCATAAGCCTCACCCATCACCAAATCTAGGTCGCCATCGCCGTCAATATCGACTAGGATTGGTGAGGAATAATTTACCACATCAATGCCATTAAAAGGATTGCTATCTCCAGTTTTTGCTTCATAAGCAGGGTTAGAAGTAGTACCTGTATTTTGATAGTATTCAAGGGTGCCATAAGTCTCACCCACCACCAAATCTAGGTCGCCATCGCCATCAATATCGGCTAGGGTTGGTTTGGAAGCATTTCCCACATCAATGCCATTAAAAGGATTGTCATCTCCAGTTTTTGCTTCATAAGCAGGGTTAGAAGTAGTACCTGTATTTTGATAGTATTTAAGGGTGCCATAAGCCTCACCCACCACCAAATCCAGGTCGCCATCGCCATCAATATCGGCTAGGATTGGTGCGGAATAATACCCCACATCAATGCCATTAAAAGGATTGTCATCTCCAGTTTTTGCTTCATAAGCAGGGTTAGAAGTAGTACCTGTATTTTGATAGTATTTAAGGGTGCCATTCTCCTCACCCATCACCAAATCCAGGTCGCCATCGCCGTCAATATCGGCTAGGGTTGGTTTGGAATAATCTCCCACATCAATGCCATTAAAAGGATTATTGCCCAAACCTGTTTTTTCAATATACTCAAGCTTAGTCTTGGTCAACACTACTCTATCAGCGGTAAATACTGGTGCATTACCTGCGACATCTGTTATATTATTTAGCGTAATATCGCTTGTTGGATTGTCAATATCAAAGTCTGTAGCGGCAATGCTATCTCCAGCTTGAACGCTATATTTAAACACCAGTTTCTTATCACCTGCAGTTGTAGAGGCAGTTTTATCCAAAACAAAGTCTTTGCCTGCAATGACCACTTTAGAGCCTGTGGTGTTATTAAGTTTCAAGGTCTCACTCATTGTCAAAGTTAGGCTGATAACATCCCCTACCTTAAAAGCAGATTGTCCTGCTGGAATATTGCTTAGAGTCCATGAGTTAGTAGCCGTTGGAGTTGGGGCTTGTCCATCTACAGAAGAAGGTTGTTGATTGTAGTAGTATTTAAGGGTGCCATTATTCTCACCCACCACCAAATCTAGGTCGCCATCGCCGTCAATATCGGCTAGGGTTGGTTTGGAAAAATCTCCCACATCAATGCTATTAAAAGGATTGCTACCTCCAGTTTTTACTTCATAAGCAGGGTTAGAAGTAGTGCCTGTATTTTGATAGTATTTAAGGGTGCCATAAAACTCACCCACCACCAAATCTAGGTCGCCATCGCCGTCAATATCAGCCAAGTTTGGCGTGGAATAATCTCCCACATCAATGCCATTAAAAGGATTATTGCCTCCAGTTTTGCTTCATAAGCAGGGTTAGAAGTAGTGCCTGTATTTTGATAGTATTTAAGGGTGCCATTATACCCACCCACCACCAAATCTAGGTCGCCATCGCCGTCAATATCGGCTAGGGTTGGTTTGGAAAAATCCCCCACATCAATGCTATTAAAAGGATTATCATCTCCAGTTTTTACTTCATAAGCAGGGTTAGAAGTAGTGCCTGTATTTTGATAGTATTTAAGGGTGCCATCATCCTTACCCACCACCAAATCTAGATCACCATCGCCATCAATATCAGCCAAGTTTGGCGTGGAATAACCTCCACATCAATGCCATTAAAAGGATTATTGCCTCCAGTTTTTGCTTCATAAGCAGGGCTAGAAGTAGAGCCTGTATTTTGATAGTATTTAAGGGTGCCATCATCCTTACCCGCCACCAAATCTAGATCACCATCGCCATCAATATCAGCCAAGGTTGGTGTGGAATAATACCCCACATCAATACCCTCAAAAGGATTATTGCCCGAACCTGTTTTTTCAATATACTCAACCTTAGCCAACACTACTCTATCAGCGGTAAATACTGGTGCATTACCTGCGACATCTGTTATATTATTTAGCGTAATATCGCTTGTTGGGTTGTCAATATCAAAGTCTGTAGCGGCAATGTTATCTCCAGCTTGAACGCTATATTTAAACACCAGTTTCTTATCACCTGCAGTTGTAGAGGCAGTTTTATCCAAAACAAAGTCTTTGCCTGCAATGACCACTTTAGAGCCTGTGGTGTTATTAAGTTTCAAGGTCTCGCTCATTGTCAGTGTTAGGCTGATAACATCGCCTGTCTTAAAAGCAGATTGTCCTGCTGGAATATCGCTTAAAGTCCATGGATTGGTCGTGATTGGGGTTGGGTTAATGGTGTCATAAGTTACTGCTGTGCTAGTGCTAATTGTTGAATTGGTGCCATCACTAAGCGTTACTACAGCCGTGTAGGTTTTTCCATCGGCTAATTCAGATGGCATAGCAGAATGTGCGAGTGCCCAAGTGCCGTCAGCTGCAACAGCTGGTAATCCTGAAGTTATTGCTGTGCCTACTGTATTACTACCTTCAAAAAACTCAATCTTAGTAATAGATAAGGTACCTGCTCCCGCTACTGTGCCTGAGAGTGCGGTTGCGTCTTTTTCACTATCATTAATGTAGTTATCATCGGCACCTATCCAAGCGATTGTGGTAGAAAGTGCTTTGGTTGCAAATACCCATTGGTTAGTATCTTTAGTAATGGCAGCAGCATCGTTACCCGCTATGTCAGTTACTGTGCCTGCATCCATGGTGATATAGTAACTGCCTTGGGTTAATTTATTATCAGTTAAACCTAATGCTGACACATCAATGGTGAGTTTATCGCCAGCAATGCTAAATTTATTTGTATCACTAGCGATATTAATAGTTGCTACTGTTACATCGCTACTATTCTTGATGAGAATACTGCCCGTACCTGCTTTAATATTTTCACTAAAGTCAAGCACTAAATCTGAGGTTTCCTCTAAGATAACGCTGGCTTGTGTTGTTAGAGTTGGCGCTTGTCCATCTACAAAAAAAGATTGTTGATTGTAATAATATTTAAGGGTGCCATCATTCTCACCCACCACCAAATCTAGGTCGCCATCGCCGTCAATATCGGCTAGGGTTGGTGAGGAATAATCCCCACATCAATGCCATCAAAAGGATTGCTGTCTCCAGTTTTTGCTTCATAAGCAGGGTTAGAAGTAGTACCTGTATTTTGATAATATTTAAGGGTGCCATTCTCCTCACCCACTACCAAATCTAGGTCGCCATCGCCGTCAATATCGGCTAGGGTTGGCCTGGAAGAATATCCCACATCAATGCCATTAAAAGGATTGTCATCTCCAGTTTTTGCTTCATAAGCAGGGTTAGAAGTAGTGCCTGTATTTTGATAGTATTTAAGGGTGCCATTAGTCTCACCCACCACCAAATCTAGGTCGCCATCGCCGTCAATATCGGCTAGGGTTGGTTTGGAAAAATCCCCCACATCAATGCTATTAAAAGGATTGCTACCTCCAGTTTTTACTTCATAAGCAGGGTTAGAAGTAGTGCCTGTATTTTGATAGTATTTAAGGGTGCCATAAGCCTCACCCATCACCAAATCTAGGTCGCCATCGCCGTCAATATCGGCTAGGGTTGGTCCGGAATAAATCCCCACATTAATGCTATTAAAAGGATTGTCATCTCCAGTTTTTGCTTCATAAGCAGGGTTAGAAGTAGTGCCTGTATTTTGATAGTATTTAAGGGTGCCATCATTCTCACCCACTACCAAATCAGGTCGCCATCGCCGTCAATATCAGCCAAGATTGGCACAGAAACATACCCGCATCAATACCCTCAAAGGATTATTGCCCGAACCTGTTTTTCAATATACTCAACCTTATCCAACACTACTCTATCAGCGGTAAATACTGGTGCATTACCTGCGACATCTGTTATATTATTTAGCGTAATATCGCTTGTTGGATTGTCAATATCAAAGTCTGTAGCGGCAATGCTATCTCCAGCTTGAACGCTATATTTAAACACCAGTTTCTTATCACCTGCAGTTGTAGAGGCGGTTTTATCCAAAACAAAGTCTTTGCCTGCAATGACCACTTTAGAGCCTGTGGTGTTATTAAGTTTCAAGGTCTCACTCATTGTCAGTGTTAGGCTGATAACATCGCCTGCCTTAAAAGCAGATTGTCCTGCTGGAATATCGCTTAAAGTCCATGGATTGGTCGTGATTGGGGTTGGGTTAATGGTGTCATAAGTTACTGCTGTGCTAGTGCTAATTGCTGAATTGGTGCCATCACTAAGCGTTACTACAGCCGTGTAGGTTTTTCCATCGGCTAATTCAGATGGCATAGCAGAATGTGCGAGTGCCCAAGTGCCGTCAGCTGCAACAGCTGGTAATCCTGAAGTTATTGCTGTGCCTACTGTATTATTACCTTCAAAAACTCAATTTTGGTAATCGTTAAAGTACCTATTCCAGTTACTTTGCCTGAGAGTGCGGTTGCTCTTTTCACTATCATTAATGTAGTTATCATCGGCACCTATCCAAGCGATTGTGGTAAAAGTGCTTTGGTTGCAAATACCCATTGGTTAGTATCTTTAGTAATGGCAGCAGATCGTTACCCGCTATGTCAGTTACTGTGCCTGCATCCATGGTGATATAGTAACTGCCTTGGGTTAATTTATTATCAGTTAAACCTAATGCTGACACATCAATGGTGAGTTTATCGCCAGCAATGCTGAATTTAGTTGTCTCAGTAATATTAATGGTTGCTATTACTCCATCATCACTACCTTTAATAACAATACTACCTGTACTACCTGCTTGAATGTCTTCATTAAAATCAAGCATCAGGTCTGAGGTTTCACCCAATTCGGCCGAAGCTTGTGTTGTTAGAGTTGGGGCTTGTCCATCTACAAAAAAAGATTGTTGATTGTAATAATATTTAAGAGTGCCATTATTCTCACCCACCACCAAATCTAGGTCGCCATCGCCGTCAATATCGGCTAGGGTTGGTTTGGAAAAATTCCCCACATCAATGCCATTAAAAGGATTACTATCTCCAGTTTTTACTTCATAAGCAGGGTTAGAAGTAGTGCCTGTATTTTGATAGTATTTAAGGGTGCCATCACTCCCACCCACCACCAAATCTAGGTCGCCATCGCCGTCAATATCGGCTAGGGTTGGTGCGGAAAAATTCCCCACATCAATGCCATTAAAAGGATTACTATCTCCAGTTTTTACTTCATAAGCAGGGTTAGAAGTAGTGCCTGTATTTTGATAGTATTTAAGGGTGCCATCATTCTCACCCACCACCAAATCTAGGTCGCCATCGCCGTCAATATCGACTAGGATTGGTGAGGAATAATTTACCACATCAATGCCATTAAAAGGATTGCTATCTCCAGTTTTTGCTTCATAAGTAGGGTTAGAAGTAGTGCCTGTATTTTGATAGTATTTAAGGGTGCCATCATCCTTACCCACCACCAAATCTAGATCACCATCGCCATCAATATCAGCCAAGTTTGGCGTGGAATAACCTCCCACATCAATGCCATTAAAAGGATTATTGCCTCCAGTTTTTGCTTCATAAGCAGGGCTAGAAGTAGTGCCTGTATTTTGATAGTATTTAAGGGTGCCATCATTCTCACCCACCACCAAATCTAGGTCGCCATCGCCGTCAATATCGGCCAGGGTTGGCGCAGAAGCTTTCCCCACATCAATACCCTCAAAAGGATTATTACCCAAACCTATTTTTTCAATATACTCAAGCTTAGTCTTAGCCAACACTACTCTATCAGCGGTAAATACTGGTGCATTACCTGCGACATTTGTTATATTATTTAGCGTAATATCGCTTGTTGGATTGTCAATATCAAAGTCTGTAGCGGCAATGCTATCTCCAGCTTGAACGCTATATTTAAACACCAGTTTCTTATCACCTGCAGTTGTAGAGGCAGTTTTATCCAAAACAAAGTCTTTGCCTGCAATGACCACTTTAGAGCCTGTGGTGTTATTAAGTTTCAAGGTCTCACTCATTGTCAAAGTTAGGCTGATAACATCCCCTACCTTAAAAGCAGATTGTCCTGCTGGAATATTGCTTAGAGTCCATGAGTTAGTAGCCGTTGGAGTTGGGGCTTGCCCATCTACAGAAGAAGGTTGTTGATTGTAGTAATATTTAAGGGTGCCACCAACCTCACCCACCACCAAATCTAGGTCGCCATCACCGTCAATATCGGCTAGGTTTGGTGCGGAATAACTCCCCACATCAATGCCATTAAAAGGATTACTATCTCCAGTTTTTACTTCATAAGCAGGGTTAGAAGTAGTGCCTGTATTTTGATAGTATTTAAGGGTGCCATTATCCTTACCCATCACCAAATCTAGGTCGCCATCGCCGTCAATATCGACTAGGATTGGTGAGGAATAATTTACCACATCAATGCCATTAAAAGGATTGCTATCTCCAGTTTTTGCTTCATAAGCAGGGTTAGAAGTAGTACCTGTATTTTGATAGTATTCAAGGGTGCCATAAGTCTCACCCACCACCAAATCTAGGTCGCCATCGCCGTCAATATCGGCTAGGGTTGGTTTGGAAAAATATCCCACATCAATGCCATTAAAAGGATTGTCATCTCCAGTTTTTGCTTCATAAGCAGGGTTAGAAGTAGTACCTGTATTTTGATAGTATTTAAGGGTGCCATAAGCCTCACCCACCACCAAATCCAGGTCGCCATCGCCATCAATATCGGCTAGGATTGGTGCGGAATAATACCCCACATCAATGCCATTAAAAGGATTGTCATCTCCAGTTTTTGCTTCATAAGCAGGGTTAGAAGTAGTACCTGTATTTTGATAGTATTTAAGGGTGCCATTCTCCTCACCCATCACCAAATCCAGGTCGCCATCGCCGTCAATATCGGCTAGGGTTGGTTTGGAATAATCTCCCACATCAATGCCATTAAAAGGATTATTGCCCAAACCTGTTTTTCAATATACTCAAGCTTAGTCTTGGTCAACACCACTCTATCAGCGGTAAATACTGGTGCATTACCTGCGACATCTGTTATATTATTTAGCGTAATATCGCTTGTTGGGTTGTCAATATCAAAGTCTGTAGCGGCAATGTTATCCCAGCTTGAACGCTATATTTAAACACCAGTTTCTTATCACCTGCAGTTGTAGAGGCAGTTTTATCCAAAACAAAGAGTCTTTGCCTGACCAACTGACCTGTGGTGTTTTAAGTTCAGGTCCGCTATTGTCGTGTAGTGATAAACTACCTAAGCGTGTCCTGCTGAATATCGCTTAAGTCATGGATTGGTCTGATTGTCGGGTTAATGGGTATAAGTTACTCTGCTAGTGCTAATGCTGAATTGGTGCCATCACTAAGCGTTACTACAGCCTGTAGGTTTCCATCGGCTAATTCAGATGGATAGCAGAATTGCGAGTGCCCAAGTGCCGTCGCTGCATAAGTGTAATCCTGAAGTATTGCTGTGCCTCTTATTATTACCTTCAAAAACTCAATTTGGTATCGTTAAAGTACCTATTCAGTTACTTGCCTGAGGTGGGTTGCTCTTTCACTATCATTAATGTAGTTATCATCGGCACTATCAAGGATTGTGGTAAAAGTGCTTTGGTTTCAAATGCCCATTGGTAGTATCTTTAGTAATGGCAGCAGATCGTTACCTTGCATGTCGTACTGTGCCTGCATCCATGGTGATATAGTAACTCCTTGGTTATTTATTATCAGTTAAACCTAGCTGACACATCAATGGTGAGTTTATCGCCATGAATGCTGAATTTAGTTGTCTCAGTATCATTAATGGTTGCTATTACTCATCATCCTACCTTTAATAACAATACACCTGTACTACCTGCTTGAATGTCTTCATTAAAATCAAGTATCAGGTCTGAGGTTTCACCCAATTCGGCCGAAGCTTGTGTTGTTAGGATTGGGGCAGTGTTGTCCACTACCACATCATTAGATTCAGCTGAAATAAGTGCTGTTGCAGTGAGTGCATTTGGCGCAAGGGTATCAATAACCTGAATATCATTTGCTGCAACCATATTTCTATTACCAGCAATATCTACAAATTTATCAGCAGCAACGCTAACTTCTAGATTGCCTTGAGTATCTGTATTGGGCACAACAATTAAGGTATAGGCTTTATTGGCATTAACACCTGTGGTAACCAATACTAAATCAGCACCACCTTTAATAGTGCCATTGGTAATAACAATGTCCTCTTTGGTAAACTCTGTTACTACCTCGTTAAAGGTAAAGGTAAAGATGATTTCTTCACCTGCTTTGGTTGTAGCGTCTTCATTATCGGTAATGGTCAAGGTTGGTGCAACCGTATCAACTTTAAAATCACCTATTTTCTCTATCGCTGGGTTACCAGCAGTATCTTTTATATTGACTTTATAGCTGTAAGTTTGTCCATGGGTTAATGCTTGTAAATCTGTGGCTGCAACAGTAATGGTTGCACTATTGCTGGTAACAGTACCTGTATAAGTTTTTTGGTTAATAACTAGTGAGACTTCTTGATTGTTTTCTACACCAGTTGTAGCAACTGTTACAGTGCCATTGCTGTTGTCTTCAATAGCGTTTAAAATATCTCCCCAGTTTAGTGTAATGTCTCCAATAGTTGGTACAACACCATCAACATTACGGTCTAATTCAATAGGATAAGTGCCTGTGGTGGCAACTATATTACCTGCTACATCGGTTACCCCTGTCAAGGTAATTGCACTTGCATTGGTAATCTCAAAATCTGCTTTATTAATACTATCATCGACTTTGACAGTGTAGGTAAAGAATAATTGTTTTAACTCATCTGCTGATGCCCCTGCTTTGGCGGCACCTTTGCCGGTATCTAGTGTAAATTCCTTATTACCAATGGTCACTTTGCTACTGGTAGCATTGCTTAACGAGAGTGCTTCATTGGTTGTCATGGTTAGCTCAATAACATCACCTACTTTAAAGCCTGATTGTCCATCTGTTGGTGAATTGACTGCCCAGTCTGTTATGGTTGGGGCTATGGTGTCAATTAGAACAGGGGTAGCGTTACCACCTGTACTTGTACCACCACCTGCTGAAGATAAATTTATCTCAATCGTATAGGTCTCGCCACTGACTAAAGCCGGTATTTTACTATTGGCTAATGTCCATTCGGTACCATTGGCAGATGCAAAAGTGGGTAGGTTACTGGTATCTACAACTTTGTCATTGGCTGTTCCACTGGCTGCTTTAAATGTAATAGCACTGATAACAACGCCTGTTGCACCGCCAGAATTTGTTAATGTGCCTTGAATGGCAAGTGTGCTAGATTCACTGGCATTGATGCCATTGTCGCTAACAGAGTTGCCACTTGCATCTACCCATTGTGCTGTGGTGGTGAATGAAGAAACCAGAAAGCCCCAACCACTATTGCTGTCAATACCCTCGTAATCATTACCTGCAGTATCTTCAAAAGTGCCTGCATCAATTTTGACATAGTAATTCTTATTGACTATTAAATCACTACCTGGATTAATAGTGATAATTTTTTTGGTGCTATCAAGACTAACTTGGTTAGCTATATCAATCGTAATAAGAGTGCTAGGGTTGGCTTTATCATAAATGACAATACTGCCTGCTGTGTTTATTGTAACTGCCTCTAAAAAGGTCATCGTTAAGTTTGCATTAGGTGTCATATTACCACTGAGTATTGCTACCGGGGCTTTGGTGTCAATTGCTTGCTCGTTATTTGCCGCTGCTGTGCTGTAAGCATTGCCCACACTGTCTGTAATTGCAGGATTAGCAGACACTGACACTGTTAAGTTAGAACCTACATCTAGGTCACTGCTAGGTACAACGGTCAAGGTATAGACTTTACCTGCATCAGCAGGTGTTGTGCTGGCAATTAAGTCAGTACCTGTCTTAATAGCACCATTGCTGATGTTGATAACACTTTTATCAAAACCTGTTACTGCTTCACTAAAGGTAAAGGTATAGGTGATTGTATCGCCAGTTTTAAGGGTTAAAGTATCAGCCTTGTCATCGCTGATAATCAAAGTTGGGGCTTGAGTATCAAAACTTTGATTATTGCTGGCAGCAACTGATTTTAGTGCTGTGTTAACTTTAGAAGTAGCAGCATCAACGGCTACTGTAAGGCTTATTATGCCTTTGCTGTTTGCAGGAGGGGTTAGTTCTAAAGTATAGACACTTTCACTACCATTAACAGAGGTAAAAGTACCTTTTGTGCCGCCTGTAACTGTAATATCATTTATATCAAAATCTGTAACTGCTTCATCAAAAGTAAAGGTATAGGTAATAACTTCACCAACTTTAGCGGTGTCGGACTTGTCATCAGTAATTCTTAAACCAATCCCTAAACCTGGAGTTGACTCACTGTTGTCAATATCAGTGGATTCAATTCTCTTAAAAGCGCCTGTATTTAAATTTAATAGCCCATCATTGCCTGTTATATCAATCTTAACAAAACCATCTGCAAAATAAACCCTATCGCCATTAGAGGCTATGAAGGAGACTTCTTCTTGGTATTCAGTACCGTTAATATTAACAGTTCTTTTGAAGGTGTAGGTATTGCCATCTAGTGTTTGTTCGTAGTTGTTAAAAGTGCCGGTTAAATAAATTGAATCATTGCCACCTGTTGAAGTAAGCCCTGTTGCATCGACTTTGGTGCCTTGTCCTACATAGACGGCATCGTCTCCACCATTGCCAGATGCTTTTAATGCTTGTCCGTGAGATTCAAGTCCGGTGATATCGGAATACCAGTTGACGAAGAAGCCGTTGGTGTTGCTGATGAAGTATTTTGTTTGTCCTGGCATGAGATTGTCTTTTGGGTGTTATAACTGATTATTATTATACATAGAGAGATCTCTGTATAAATATGAATAATCATCAAAATCCATTTTCATCCACTGGGCAATTTTTAAACCCTGCCTTAGCCTACTAAGGCTGATTTTAAAAAATCACCCATTGAACAAAAATTGGATTTTGCTAATCACCCCTATTTATACAAAGGTCTCATGATTTATGAAAATAATTTAATTACCGTAGAAATTGAACCCAGTGAAATCCCGTGGGTAAAAGTTTTTGCTAAGCGCAAGGTGAAAGAATTTAGTGAATGCACGCTTGAGGAAAAACGGAATTTTTCGAATGATTGATATTGCTGAAAATTAATGCTGAATTATTTTAATGCAGACAAAATCAATATTGCATCTTTTGGCAATATGTTTGCCGCAGGTGCGATTGGCATATGATGGCACGATTTGAGTTGACAGTTATTTCCTGAGCCAATGTGGGGTGAGAAGCAAAGAGACGCAAAATTAGAGTTACTTTCGATTTTGAAACTTTCTTCAATCAACTTAAAGAACAGTTATGATTCAGATTGAAAATCAAGCACAATTAGACAGACTCAAGCAAGAACAAAAATGCGTTATTGGTATTATTTGGCGGTGAAAATTGTGGTGTGTGCCAAACCATTAAACCGCAGATTGTTGCAAAATACTCAGAGAAATTCCCCAATCTAAAAATGGTTTATATTGATTGCGAAGTATTGCAAAGAAGTCTGCCCAATACGGCGTGTTTTCACTACCCGTGGTGCAAGTATTTTTATGGGTCAGAAATTTATTGAAGAAGTGCGGGGTTTTAGTTTGTTGGCTTTAGAGCAAAAATAGAGCAAGTTTTACCAAATGAACCGCTAAGAAAAATCATCAAAATAGAGCGTCAAGCGGCATAAGTCTTTATTTTGGTTCTTTTGAACCCTACATTAATTTCCATATTTTTTTTGCCGATAGGCGTTGTTTCTGTTACAATAATTGCCAATATTAATAAGTTAAAATCATGTAAGAAATATTTTTACTTGCAATATCGTATATTCAAGTAAAAACCTAGTTTCAGACTCAATGAAGTTGTAAAAATACAACATTTTACAGGATTTTATTTTTAATATCGGAATATAGAAATATGTCCTTATAATGTTAGAGCCGACCGCAGAGCGGTCGCTCTAACGGCGTGGCAATAATGGATTAACCCCGTTATCCGCCTGCGGCGTCTAACAAAACCAATCAACCCGACCTAGAGAATTTAAAATAGAGTAAACTCTAAATAAGAATAATGAGAATAATGGGGACAAAATAATGGGGGCAAAAATAATGGGGACAGAAAATAATGGGGACAGGCTGCGATTCCCCCACTTGACTGGACACCACTTCAATAAATTATACCCTTGTTCTTTTTGATTGAACAATGGGGTTTGGGGGCTTGCCCCCAAATTGGCGAAGCCAACCCAACTTAAGCCTAAAAGGCTTTTGTTAAGTTGGGTAATTCTCCTTATAAAACGCTTGTTCATAATCATTGGGTGAATAATAACCAATCGTTGAATGTCGTCTAATCTTGTTGTAAAACACTTCAATATATTCAAAGATTGCACTTGTTGCTTGTGCTCTGGTTTGGTAGGTTTGTTGATTGACTAGCTCGGTTTTGAGTGTGTTAAAAAGCTCTCAGCAACTGCATTATCATAGCATTCTCCTTTTCTACTCATGCTTTGGGTAATGTTATTTGCTTTAAATAATGCTAAATACTCATAAGCCCTGTAAGTAGAACCTTGATCTGAATGCAGTAATACTTGCTGTTGTCTTGGCTTGTTTTTGATTGCCATGCTCAGGGCGTCAATTACGAGCGCTGTGTCATTATTCTTGCCCATTGACCAACCAGCAACTTTGCGTGAGTATAAATCAATCACAGTTGCTAAATACAACCAACCTTGCTGCGTCCAAACAAAGGTAGTGTCGCTTACCCATTTGCTATTGGGTGTTGTTGCAATAAATTCCTGTTCAGTATATTATTAGCAAAGTTAATATTGTTTCTAGGTATTTTTGCCTTTTATGGCGAATACTAAAATGGGCATATATGTCGTTCTTGTTCATCAGCCTCGCCACTTTATTCAGGCTAACCTTAACGCCTTGGGCTTTTAGTTCGTGATAAATCCTAGGCGAACCATAGGTTTGCCTACTATTTTTAAAGGCTTGAATGATTTGTAATACGATTTTATCGTTCTGCCTACTTCTAGGGCTTTGTGGTGTATGCTTCCAGTAGTAGTATCCGCTCTTGGATACCTGCATACAGCGACACAAAACAGTGATTGGGTAGTTTATCGCCTCTGAGGCGATAAACTTAAATCTTAACTGTTTTGACCTTTGAAGAAGGCTTGAGCCTTTTTTAGGATTTCTACCTCCATTTGAGCCAGTTTAAGGTCTTTTGCAAGTTGTTTGTTTTGCTTTAATAACGCCGAATGTGTTGCTTTGTGATGTGCTGTGTTGGCGGTATCGGCGGTTCTTTTAAAGGCTTTATCTTGTTTTTGATTCAATTCAATCCTCCATTTGTAGATCATGTTTCTGCGTAAACCTAAATCTCTTGCAAGCTGTGCAATGCAAGTATTTGGTTGATTTGCTAGTGCTAGGGTTTCTAGTTTAAAGGCTTTGGTGAAGGCTGTGTATTTTCTTGTCATTTTGGACTCCTAAATGTTAAAATTTAGTGTCCAGTTTATTGGGGGAGTTTCAGGCTACTTTTTATGATATAATTCCCCACTTTTACCCCAACACTAAAATGCCACGCATACCAAGAGGTCAAACCCAAGGCGGAATCTATCATATTATCAATAGAGGAAATATGCGTATGCAAGTTTTTGATGATGAGGATGATTACGAGTTTTTCCTAAAATTATTAAAAACAGGGCTAGAAAGAGAGAATATTGAGTTACACGCCTATTGCCTGATGCCTAATCACTTTCATTTATTACTTGTACCACAAGGTGAAAATAGTCTGAGTAAATTTATGCAATGGGTGATGACTTCTCATGTGCGTTATTATCATAAGAAAAACAAAACCTCAGGACATATTTGGCAAGGTAGATTTAAAAGTTTTATTGTTGAAAAAGACAATTATTATCTAACTTTGATGCGCTATATAGAGGCTAATGCGTTAAGGGCTGATTTAAGCAAAACAGCACAAGATTGGCAATACGGGTCATTATCAGAAAGAGTTTTTAGAAATAGAAAGATATTGAACAAGCCTTATGGAGAACTAGATAACTGGGTGGAATATGTCAATACGCCACAAACTCAAAAAGAAATAGATAAAATCAGAAACAGTATTAATAGACAAGCACCACTTGGCAATGAAAACTGGGTTATAAAAATGGCAAAGAAGCATGGTTTGCTGTCAACTCTAAAGGCTAGAGGAATACCAAAAAATAAGAAAAAACTATGATAAAAGTAGCCTGTCCCCATTTATTTAATCAATGGCATTGTGCCAAAAGGTAAAGCGATTGTTTGGGGTTCAAACTTTGAAAGTTTTGATTCTCGTTATTGGGGCTTTATTGATTATAAAAAATTAAAGAAGATGAAAATTATTTGGTAATTATATATAATTACCCAAATTAAAATAAGGTTATATATAAACTATTATATTGATATAATGATAATTATGTTTTATATTTAAACTAAAAATAATGATACGCTCAATAAAAGATTTAATCAAACAGTTGGATATCTTTCTCAAGATGGACCTGTGCTGTCTTTTATGTATGATGCAGATTTTTTAAATGGAAATATTGAATTATCACCTTTTATGCTTCCTAGGACATCAGGAGTGTATAAATTTAACAACAGAGAGGACGATTGATTCAATGGACTTCCTCATTTTATATCTGACGCATTACCTGATAAATTCGGCAATACAATCATAAACGCTTATTTTGCCAAGCAAGGTAGAAGCATTGATAGTATTACAATTTTAGAAAGACTATCTTATTTGGGCAAAAAGTCGATGGGTGCCTTGGAATTTGAGCCTGCATCTTTAAAAATTAATGGTAATGCTTTAAATGATATTTTAGAGTTGCAGACTTTAATCGGCGCTGCTAGAAAAAAATACATGGCGAACTTCCTGAAGTAGAAGATATCTTAATTGAGACATCTTCTGGTGTCGGCGGAGCTAGAGCCAAAGCGTTAATTGGCTACAATAAAAAGAGTAAATTATTAAGAGACCTTTGCATAAATATGAATAATCATCAAAACGCCATCTTTCATCAAATTACAAACTTTTTAAAAACACCCTTAGCCCTGCTAGGAGTGGATTTAAAAAATTTCCAATTTAATAAAATCTGTCATTTTGCTAATCATCCCTATTTATGCAAAGGCCTCTTAGAGGAATAAGTAAATTATGTATAATAATAATCAGTTATAACACCCAAAGGACAACCCCATGCCAGGACAAACAAAATACTTCATCAGCAACACCAACGGCTTCTTCGTCAACTGGTATTCCGATATCACCGGAGTTGAATCTCACGGACAAGCATTAAAAGCATCTGGCAATAGTGGAGACGATGCCGTCTATGTAGGACAAGGCACCAAAGTCGATGCAACAGGGCTTACTTCAACAGGTGGCAATGATTCAATTTATTTAACCGGCACTTTTAACAACTACGAACAAACACTAGATGGCAATACCTACACCTTCAAAAGAACTGTTAATATTAACGGTACTGAATACCAAGAAGAAGTCTCCTTCACAGCCTCTAATGGCGACAGGGTTTATTTTGCAAATGGTTTTGTTAAGATTGATATAACCGGCAATGACGGGCTATTAAATTTAAATACAGGCGCTTTTAAGAGGTGAATCCACTGATATTGACAACAGTGAGTCAACTCAGGTTTGGGGATTGGTTTAAGAATCACAGACGATAAAAGTAACATCGTAAAAAATGGCGAAGACATCACCTACACCTTTACTTTTGATGAAGCAGTTACAGATTTTGATATAAATGATATTACAGTTACAGGCGGTACAAAAGGTACTTTTACCTCTGTTAATGGTAGTGAAAGTGTCTATACTTTAGAACTAACCCCTCCTGCAAACAGTAAAGGCATAATAAGCCTTACAGTAGCCGTTGATGCTGCTACTTCTAAAGTTAACACAGCACTAAAATCAGTTGCTGCCAGCAATAATCAAAGTTTTGATACTCAAGCCCCAACTTTGATTATCAGCGATGACAAGGCTGATACTTTAACCCTTAAAACTGGCGATACAATCACCTATACCTTTACCTTTAGTGAAGCAGTAACAGGTTTTGATAAAAGTGTTATCAACATCAGCAATGGTGCTATTAAGACAGGTACTGACTTAATTGCCAGCACAACACCTGCTGATGCAGGTAAAGTCTATACCTTGACCGTTGTACCTAGCAGTGACCTAGATGTAGGTTCTAACTTAACAGTGTCAGTGTCTGCTAATCCTGCAATTACAGACAGTGCGGGCAATGCTTACAGCACAACAGCAGCAAATAACGAGCAAGCAATTGACACCAAAGCCCCAGTAGCAGCACTCAGTGGCAATATGGCACCTAATGAAAACTTAACGATGACCTTTTTAGAGGCAGTTACAATAAACACAGCAGGCAGTATTGTCATTTATGATAAAGCCAACTCTGACACTCTTATTACGATTGATATAGCTAACCAAGTTAGTCTTGATAGCACTAACAAAATTATCACTATTAATCCAGGTAGTGATTTAATAGCCAATAAGAATTACTATGTCAAAATTGATGCAGGCACTTTTAAAGATACTGCAGGTAATGATTACGAGGGTATTGACAGCGATAGTGGTTGGGGCTTTCTGGTTTCTTCATTCACCACCACAGCACAATGGGTAGATGCAAGTGGCAACTCTGTTAGCGACAATGGCATCAATGCCAGTGAATCTAGCACACTTGCCATTCAAGGCACATTAACAAATTCTGGCGGTGCAGCAGGCGTTGTTATCAGTGCTATTACATTTAAAGCAGCCAGTGGAACAGCCAATGACAAAGTTGTAGATACCAGTAACCTACCCACTTTTGCATCTGCCAATGGTACCGAATGGACATTAGCCAATAGTAAAATACCGGCTTTAGTCAGTGGTGAGACCTATACGATTGAGATAAATTTATCTTCAGCAGGTGGTGGCACAAGCACAGGTGGCAATACCACCCCTGTTTTAATTGACACTGCTGCCCCAATCATAACAAGCTGGGCAGTCAATTCACCAACAGATGGGCAATCAGGCTTTAAAGTAGGTGATGTTATTGAGCTAACCATGACAACCAATGAAGCACTCTCGTTAAGCAATGCTACCAGTAGCAAAGTGACCATTGGTAATAAGGAATTTACACTAGATACCGGCAAAGGTGCCGCCAAAGCAGGGGCATCAGCAGATGAGTTAAAACAATTATTCTTTACTTACACTGTCAAAGTCGATGATAGTATCAATAAAGCAGATTTTGAGATTACCAGCAAGTGCAATTACCTTGACAGGGTAACCGATGTAGCAGTAGGTAATATAGTTGCCACCACAGGTACTTATCCTATTGAATTAGACCGTACGTTGATGGTGTTGTGCCAACTATTGGAGACATTACACTAAACTGGGAGAAAATTTTAAACGCTATTGAAGACAACAGAATGGCACTGTAACAGTTGCACAACTGGTGTAGAAAACAATCAAGAAGTCTCACTAGTTATTAACCAAAAAACTTATACAGGCACTGTTACCAGCAATAGTGCAACCATTACTGTTGCAGCCACAGATTTACAAGCATTAACCCATGGACAAACTTACAGCCCATAAAGTCAATATAAAAGATACTGCTGGTAACCCAGCGATAGAGAAAACAGGTAATTT
This sequence comes from Candidatus Thiodubiliella endoseptemdiera, assembly GCA_013416635.1. GTDB lineage: Bacteria > Pseudomonadota > Gammaproteobacteria > PS1 > Pseudothioglobaceae > Thiodubiliella > Thiodubiliella endoseptemdiera. The sequence continues at coordinate 98,466 of JACCHT010000002.1, forward strand.
TAAAGTTGATACAGTTGCACCAACTGTAACCATTACTGACAATGAAGACGCTACAGCCGAAGCACTTTCTACCACAATCGCTTGGATAGGTGCCGATGATAACTACATTAATGATAGTGAAAAAGACGCAACCGCACTCTCAGGCAAAGTAACTGGAATAGGTACTTTAACGATTACCAAAATTGAGTTTTTTGAAGGTAGTAATACAGTAGGCACAGCAATAACTTCAGGATTACCAGCTGTTGCAGCTGACGGCACTGGGCACTCCATTCTGCTATGCCATCTGAATTAGCCGATGGAAAACCTACACGGCTGTAGTAACGCTTAGTGATGGCACCAATTCAGCAATTAGCACTAGCACAGCAGTAACTTATGACACCATTAACCCAACCCCAATCACGACCAATCCATGGACTTTAAGCGATATTCCAGCAGGACAATCTGCTTTTAAGACAGGCGATGTTATCAGCCTAACACTGACAATGAGCGAGACCTTGAAACTTAATAACACCACAGGCTCTAAAGTGGTCATTGCAGGCAAAGACTTTGTTTTGGATAAAACTGCCTCTACAACTGCAGGTGATAAGAAACTGGTGTTTAAATATAGCGTTCAAGCTGGAGATAGCATTGCCGCTACAGACTTTGATATTGACAATCCAACAAGCGATATTACGCTAAATAATATAACAGATGTCGCAGGTAATGCACCAGTATTTACCGCTGATAGAGTGGTGTTGACTAAGCTTGAGTATATTGAAAAAACAGGTTCGGGCAATAATCCTTTTGAGGGTATTGATGTGGGTATGTTTCTGTGCCAATCTTGGCTGATATTGACGGCGATGGCGACCTAGATTTGGTGGTGGGTGAGAATTATGGCACCCTTAAATACTATCAAAATACAGGTACTACTTCTAACCCTGCTTATGAAGCAAAAACTGGAGATAGCAATCCTTTTAATGGCATTGATGTGGGGAATTTTTCCGCACCAACCCTGGCCGATATTGACGGCGATGGCGACCTAGATTTGGTGGTGGGTGAGAATTATGGCACCCTTAAATACTATCAAAATACAGGCACTACTTCTAACCCTGCTTATGAAGTAAAAACTGGAGATAGCAATCCTTTTAACGGCATTGATGTGGGAAATTCTGCCTCACCAACCCTAGCCGATATTGACGGCGATGGCGACCTAGATTTGGTGGTGGGTGAGAATAATGGCACCCTTAAATACTATCAAAATACAGGCACTACTTCTAACCCTGCTTATGAAGTAAAAACTGGAGATAGCAATCCTTTTAATGGCATTGATGTGGGAGTTTTTTCTACACCAAACTTGGCTGATATTGATGGTGATGGTGATCTAGACTTGGTGGTGGGTGAGAGTAATGGCACCCTTAAATACTATCAAAATACAGGCACTACTTCTAACCCTGCTTATGAAGTAAAAACTGGAGGTAGCAATCCTTTTAATGGCATTGATGTGGGGGGTTTTTCCAAACCAACCCTAGCCGATATTGATGGCGATGGCGACCTAGATTTGGTGGTGGGTAAGGATGATGGCACCCTTAAATACTACTACAATCAACAACCTTCTTCTGTAGATGGACAAGCCCCAACTCCAACGGCTACTAACTCATGGACTCTAAGCGATATTCCAGCAGGACAATCTGCTTTTAAGACAGGCGATGTTATCAGCCTAACTTTGACAATGAGCGAGACCTTGAAACTTAATAACACCACAGGCTCTAAAGTGGTCATTGCAGGCAAAGACTTTGTTTTGGGTAAAACTGCCTCTACAACTGCAGGTGAATAAGAAACTGGTGTTTAAATATAGTGTTCAGTGGAATAGCATTGCCGCTACAGACTTTGATATTGACAATCCAACAAGCGATATTACGCTAATAATATAACAAATGTCGAGTAATGCACCAGATTTACCGCTGATAGAGTAGTGTTGACTAAGCTTGAGTATATTGAAAAAATAGGTTTGGGCAATAATCCTTTTGAGAGTATTGATGTGGGAAGTAATTCCACACCAACCTTGGCTGATATTGACGGCGATGGTGACCTAGATTTGGTGATGGGTGAGCGTGATGGCACCCTTAAATACTATCAAAATACAGGCACTACTTCTAACCCTGCTTATGAAGCAAAAACTGGAGATGACAATCCTTTTATGGCATTAATGTGGTATTCCTCACCAACCCTAGCCGATATTGACGGCGATGGCGACCTAGATTTGGTGGTGGGTGAGGAGAATGGCACCCTTAAATACTATCAAAATACAGGCACTACTTCTAACCCTACTTATGAAGCAAAAACTGGAGATAGCAATCCTTTTAATGGCATTGATGCGGGAAGTGCTTCCTCACCAACCCTAGCCGATATTGACGGTGATGGTGACCTAGATTTGGTGGTGGGTGAAGGTAATGGCACCCTTAAATACTATCAAAACACAGGCACTACTTCTAACCCTGCTTATGAAGTAAAAACTGGAGATAGTAATCCTTTTAATGGCATTGATGTGAGGAATTATTCCACACCAACCCTAGCCGATATTGACGGCGATGGCGACCTAGATTTGGTGGTGGGTGAGCAGAATGGCACCCTTAAATACTATCAAAATACAGGCACTACTTCTAACCCTGCTTATGAAGTAAAAACTGGAGGTAGCAATCCTTTTAATAGCATTGATGTGGGGGGTTATTCCTCACCAACCCTAGCCGATATTGACGGCGATGGCGACCTGGATTTGGTGGTGGGTAAGTATCGTTATGATGGCACCCTTAAATACTACTACAATCAACAACCTTCTTCTGTAGATGGACAAGCCCCAACTCCAACGGCTACTAACTCATGGACTCTAAGCAATATTCCAGCAGGACAATCTGCTTTTAAGGCAGGGGATGTTATCAGCCTAACACTGACAATGAGTGAGACCTTGAAACTTAATAACACCACAGGCTCTAAAGTGGTCATTGCAGGCAAAGACTTTGTTTTGGATAAAACTGCCTCTACAACTGCAGGTGATAAGAAACTGGTGTTTAAATATAGTGTTCAAGCTGGAGATAGCATTGCACTACAGACTTTGATATTGACAACCAACAAGCGATATTACGCTAAATAATATAACAGATATGCGTAATGCACCAGTATTTACCGCTGATAGAGTAGTGTTGACTAAGGCAGTATATTGAAAAATAGGTTCGGGCAAGTAATCCTTTTGAGGGTATTGATGTGGGAGGTTATTCCACGCCAAACTTGGCCGATATTGACGGCGATGGCAAGATGGATTTGGTGATGGGTGAGCTTATGGCACCTTAAATACTATCAAAATACAGGCACTACTTCTAACCCTGCTTATGAAGCAAAAACTGGAGGTAGCAATCCTTTAATGGCATTAAGTGCGGGTTTTCCCAAACCAACCTAAGCGATGATGGCGATGGTGATCTAGGATTTGGTAGTGGGTGAGAATGATGGCACCTTAAATACTATCAAAACACAGGCACTACTTCAACCTGCTTATGAAGCAAAACTGGAATGACAATCCTTTAATGGCATAATGCGGATATTCTTCCTCACCAATCCTAGTCGATATTGACGGCGATGGCGACCTAGATTTGGTGGTGGGTAGGAGAATGGCACCCTTAAATACTATCAAAATACAGGCACTACTTCTAACCCTGCTTATGAAGTAAAACTGGAGATAGAATCCTTTAATGGCATTGATGTGGGAATCTTTCCGCACCAACCTAACCGATATTGACGGCGATGGCGCCATGATTTGGTGATGGGTGGGCTTATGGCACCTTAAATACTATCAAAATACGGCACTACTTCTAACCCTGCTTATGAAGCAAAACTGGAAATGACAATCCTTTTAATGGCATTGATGTGGGATATTCTTCCAAACCAACCTAGCCGATATTGACGGCGATGGTGATTTAGATTTGGTAGTGGTGAGGCTAATGGCACCTTAAATATTACTACAATCAACAACCTTCTTCTGTAGATGGACAAGCCCCAACTCCAACGGCTACTAACTCATGGACTCTAAGCAATATTCAGCAGGACAATCTGCTTTTAAGGCAGGGATATTATCAGCCCAACACTGACAATGAGTGAGACCTTGAAACTTAATAACACCACAGGCTCTAAAGTGGTCATTGCAGGCAAAGACTTTGTTTTGGATAAAACCGCCTCTACAACTGCAGGTGATAAGAAACTGGTGTTTAAATATAGCGTTCAAATTGGAGATAGCATTGCTACAGACTTGATATTGACAATCCAACAAGCGATATTACGCTAAATAATATAACAGATGTCGCAGGTAATGCACCAGTATTTACCGCTGATAGAGTAGTGTTGACTAAGCTTGAGTATATTGAAAAAATAGGTTCGGGCAATAATCCTTTTGAGGGTATTGATGTGAGGGATGTTTCTGCGCCAACCCTGGCTGATATTGATGGCGATGGTGATTTAGATTTGGTAGTGGGTGAGGGTGCTGGCACCCTTAAATACTATCAAAATACAGGCACTACTTCTAACCCTACTTATGAAGCAAAAACTGGAGATGACAATCCTTTTAATGGCATTGATGTGGGAAATTATTCCTCACCAACCCTAGCCGATATTGACGGCGATGGCGACCTAGATTTGGTGGTGGGTAAGAATGATGGCACCCTTAAATACTATCAAAATACAGGCACTACTTCTAACCCTGCTTATGAAGCAAAAACTGGAGGTGACAATCCTTTTAATGGCATTGATGTGGGATATTCTTCCTCACCAACCCTAGCCGATATTGACGGTGATGGCGACCTAGATTTGGTGATGGGTAAGAATGATGGCACCCTTAAATACTATCAAAATACAGGCACTACTTCTAACCCTGCTTATGAAGCAAAAACTGGAGATGACAATCCTTTTAATGGCATTGATGCGGGATACTCTTCCTCACCAACCCTAGCCGATATTGACGGCGATGGCGACCTAGATTTGGTGGTGGGTGAGAATTATGGCACCCTTAAATACTATCAAAACACAGGCACTACTTCTAACCCTGCTTATGAAGCAAAAACTGGAGACAGCAATCCTTTTGATGGCATTGATGTGGGGATTTATTCCGCACCAACCCTAGCCGATATTGACGGCGATGGCGACCTAGATTTGGTGATAGGTGAGATTGACGGCACCCTTAAATATTACTACAATCAACAACCTTCTTCTGTAGATGGACAAGTTCCAACCTTTACAGAAAAAACCAGCGATACCAATGTCTTAGGCGAGCCTTCAAATCTAGTAATTGAGTTTTCTGAAAACATCAAAACAAATGGTGGCACTGTTGAAATCTGGAATAGCGCAGAAAAAGTTGCAACTATTAGCATTACTAATGCTAATATTAGCGACACAACACTCACTCTTAACCCAAGTAGTTTAACTTCAGGTGTTTATTACATCAAAATGGCATCAGGCGTTATAACTGACACCTCGGGTAATGACTTTACAGGTATTGATAATACCTCAGGTAAAACTTGGGCATTTGCATATAATTTTTATATCGGCACCGATAACGCCGATACTATAACGGGTAGTGCAGGTGACGATACTATAAATGGTGGTGCAGGCAACGATACTATAAATGGCGGTGCAGGCAGTGATATTTTTGTTTATGCAAATACAGATAATGGCGAAGACACCATAACTGGCTTCATATTTGGTGCTGGTGGCGATAAATTAGATTTAAAAGATTTTATTACTGCTAGTGGCAACCAAGCGACACTTTTTGCTAATATTGATAAATATATTACAGTGTCAGATACTGGCACTGCAGGTAGTGCCAAACTAACGATTGATGCTGATGGCACGGTTACAGATGATGTTGCTGATTTGGTTATCAATCTACAAGGGGTTTCTGGTATTGGTGGCTCCTCTACTCCTGACACAGTTGCATTAGGGCACTTTATAACTGATAATCTTATTCTTGTATAAAGTAAGACACCTATAAAAACAAAAACCCGCCTTATTAAAGCAGGTTTTTTTATGGAAAAATATCAACCAAAAATTTAAAAATTTAAAAACTTGAACCTAGAGGAATAAGTAAATTATGTATAATAATAATCAGTTATAACACCCAAAGGACAACCCCATGCCAGGACAAACAAAATACTTCATCAGCAACACCAACGGCTTCTTTGTCAACTGGTATTCCGATATCACCGGACTTGAATCTCACGGACAAGCATTAAAACTATTGATTTAACGGGTTCAGGCGACAACAATTTAAAACTCAATCTTGATGATTTGTTAGATATTTCTAGCGAAACTAATATCCTTAAAGTTGTTGGTAACTCAGGAGATAATGTTACGACTGGGTTGGGATTTAGTGATTCAATTGCAAATGAAACTGTTGACGGTGTTACTTATGATGTTTATACCCATAGTGATGCTAATACAGATGCCAAGGTGGCACTTTGGATAGAGCAAGGTTTGACAGTGCTTTAAATAAGAAAAGTAACTTACAAAACTTTAAAACCCAATGCTTTTGTATTGGGTTTTTTGTTTCAAGCACAAAATACATAATTAATAGTTATAAATGAGCAAGAAATGAATTGGCTAAGTTAACAAAATTATTAAAAGGTAATTATGAGTAAAAAGAGAGCGTAAATTAAACTGTGTAAATCCGCCTTTTCACTCTTAACTATTTCTCGTATTTTTCCATAATCTCATCAAAAAATATACATAATTGAGGGTAAATCTCACCCCAGTTTCTAACTCTAGTTCTTTGCCATTTTTCCTGTATTTGTTGTGTTGCCAAGTATACCATCTTAAGTGCTGACCCTTGCGTTGGGAACGAACCTTTGGATTTAGTTTTCTTCTTGATAATCGCATTTAATGATTCTATTGGGTTAGTTGTGTATATCAATGTTCTAACGCTTTGCGGATACTTAAAAAATGTTGATAGCTCACTCCAATGGTTATGCCATGATTTGGCAAAATTAGGGTATTTTTTATCCCAAATATGTTTAAATTCATCTAGTGATAATAATGCCTGCTCTTCGTTTAAAGCCGTGTAAACAGCTTTTAAATCTTTAGCAACTGCCTTTCTGTCTTTCCAGGACACAAATCTTAGCGATGAGCGGATTTGGTGAACAATGCAGCGCTGAACCTCAGCTTTTGGGTAAACAGCCTCTATTGCTTTATTAAAGCCATTTAATCCATCAATAGCAAAGATTAAAACATCGTTAATACCACGCTTTTTAATATCGTTTAACACTGTGAGCCAGTACTTAGATGTTTCGTTTTCACCTATCCAAAATCCAATAATCTCTTTTTTACCTTCAAGACTTACACCCAGCATAATATACACAGCAATGTTTTTAACCACAGAATCAATCTTGATTTTAAGTACGGTAGCATCCATAAATATGATGGGATAAATCGCCTCTAAAGGACGATGCTGCCACTCATCTACCTTAACCATAATCTTCTCGGTAATGTTGGATATGGTGGTGGTAGATAGCTCATAACCATACAAATCATCAAGATGATTTTGAATGTCTCTAACGCTCATGCCTTTGGTATAAAGAGACAAGATTAAATCCTCACTGCCGTCTAAAATGACTTCACGCTTTTTGACTAGTTGTGGCTCAAAACTGGCTTGCCTATCTTTGGGGATGGCGACATCTATATTGCCATACTTGGATTTTAAAGTCTTTTGTTATGCCCATTGCGATAATTACGACCGTCGTTATCTTTTAGTGATAACTGATTTTTTGATAGCCAAGATGGCTTGATAGTTCTTCTTCGCTAGCAGTTTGAATAACCTCTCGCATTATGTTTTAAATTCATCTACGATGTTATCAAGGGAGGTAAATTCCCCTGTTTGGATTTGTCTTTTTAGTTCGTTGTGGTTGATTAAACTCATTTGTGTTTCTCCTTGTATTTTTAATGCTTTTGATTTTATAGGATCAAAAGCTTTTTAAGGATTTACACAGTTTAATTTACGCTCTCGTTTGTGGGGTAATTTTTGACTGATAATCAAAACCACTTTGTTGTAAAAACCAAATAAAACTAAAAGCCCCTGATTGACACGATAGCCAACCGCTAGAATAATATCCAATGAGTAATAAGTAACAGGCTTATCAGAATTTGCAATATGCATTTTTTGCATATTGCTTTTTTCATCAACTTCCCTATCTGCCAATATATTTTTAATATGTCTTGAAATAACCGATTGGTCTTTGTCAAAAATATTAACAGAGACCTTTGCATAAATATGAATAATCATCAAAACGCCATCTTTCATCAAATTACAAACTTTTTAAAAACACCCTTAGCCCTGCTAGGAGTGGATTTAAAAAATTTCCAATTTAATAAAATCTGTCATTTTGCTAATCATCCCTATTTATGCAAAGGTCTCTAACAATATCTTTTTGCGATGCCCAAATAGTCTCAGTAGTTGAATCTGACTTTAATTCAATCGCTCCGTTTTCTGCTTGGTAAATTGTTAGATTTTTAGTCATTCTATTAATTGCGTCAGTGCAACAATATGTTTAGATAATTGCATAATTTGTTTGTTTTTTGAGTTATTTTACAGATTTCACTCAGAACACGCTTGCAAAAAATACGCCAATGGGGTTGGGTTGATTTTTGCATATTCTAGCAAAATACAATACAACGCCTTGTTATGGTTGTTAATGGTTGGTGGCTTAATGCCGATTTGCAAACATTGTGCCAGCATAATCAATCGCCCGATGCGACCGTTGCCGTCGCTAAATGGGTGGATGATTTCAAAATGATAGTGTGATTGGGCAATATCGCTTAGGTGTTGGATGTTGTTATATTTTTTTACCCATAATTCTAGTTCTTCTGTAATATCATCTGGATGGGTGAGTTGGGTATTGACATTTGGTAGAACTCTTTGCTTGGTGGAAAATTCGCCGGCATTATTTATCAAACCACGCATTAGCACTTTGTGCCAATTTTTAATTTGTTGTAGGGTAATCTCCGTTTGAAAATTTTGGGCGATTTCTTGGGTGATGTGGTGAATGTTTTGCACCGCTGCTACCGATGTCGCTTGGAAATTATTAGGCACGGTGTTATCAAGTACAATGGCATTAAAATCCATTTCTTGTGTGCCTGTTTCAATCTCAAGAGAGCCGGCTGCCATTTGTCTAAGTGTCTTGTCCATAATGGCGGGTTCAAACAAAAAATCACCCAATTTAATGCCTTTGACGACCTCGCTGATATTGCTTACATTGGGCAAAAATACATATTGACACCATAGTAAATCAATCTTATCTTGATTTTTAATTTTAATCTTTTGGGGGTTGTCATTCCATGCAACTAGCGTCATTCGGGTAATGCCTAGTGCTTGTGCAAAGGCCACTGAAGTTTGGTAATAATTCTGTAAATCACGCAACTTTTGAGTGTAAGAAATATTTTTGTAATTAAAATCCATAGTGTGTATTTTTTTGTATAGTTTTTGTATAGTTTTTAATTATTATACACTTTGTGTATAGTTTTTTGTATAGTTTTTAATTATTATACACTTGGTGTATGGTTTTTAATTATTACGGTTTTTTTAGAGACCTTTGCATAAATAGGGATGATTAGCAAAATGACAGATTTTATTAAATTGGAAATTTTTTAAATCCACTCCTAGCAGGGCTAAGGGTGTTTTTAAAAAGTTTGTAATTTGATGAAAGATGGCGTTTTGATGATTATTCATATTTATGCAAAGGTCTCTTTAATAACTGTGTTTATCGGTGGGGAAGGTTTGATTTTTGACTGCTTGAATGAAGTCGTTGGTAGCGGATTTTATGTTGCCGTTGGTGAGAAAGTTTTTGACAAATTTGGGTGGGTTTTGGGTGATTCCGAGCATATCATAACTGACCAATACTTGCCCATCACAGTCCACACCTGCTCCGATGCCGATGGTGGGGATGTTGAGTTGTTGGGTTATTTTGCGGGCGAGTGATGCGGGTATGCATTCAATGACAAGGGCTTGCACGCCCCAACTTTCGAGTGCTTTGGCATCGTCTAGAATGTTTTGAGCACTGTCTTTGTCTTTGCCTTGCACTTTATAGCCTCCCATTGCTATGACTGATTGTGGCTGCAAGCCGAGGTGTCCGCAAATGGGGATGTTATTTTCAACTAATATTTTAAAACACGCTTCGTGTTCTCGCCCACCTTCAAGTTTGACCATTTGTGCGCCCCCGTTGATTAATTGTTGTGCATTTTGTAGGGTTTGCTCGGCATTTGTGTAACTTTGATAGGGCATATCGGCAATTAATAACGCTTTACTCACGCCTTTTGCTACCGATTGCGTATGGTAAACCATTTCCTCTGTCGTAACAGACAAGGTATTTTCATCACCTTGAATAACATTGCCGAGTGAGTCGCCTATTAGAATAATATCAATGCCACATTCGTTAAATATTTTGGCAAATGCGTTGTCATAGGCTGTTAAACAAGTGATTTTTGTGCCGGATTGTTTGTGGGTTTTTAATTGTTGGATGTTCATAATTTAATTAGCGTTGAGGTGTCTAGTTTGTCAATTAATGCCTGAATAGGGCCTAATACTGGCACTTTAAAATCGGGTTCAATTTCTGCGAGTGGCACCAATACAAATGCACGGTTCATCATTTCTGCATGGGGTACCATTAATTGTTTAGAGGCAATCACTTGCACGCCATAAGTAATAATATCAAGGTCAATCGTCCTTGCCCCCCATTTTTTCTCACGCACCCGATGTTGTTTGGTTTCAATATTTTGACAAACATAAAGCAATTCCAACGCCGTAAGATGGGTATGCACTTCACATACTGCATTAATATAATCGGGTTGTTTGGTGCCGTCAATCGGTGGTGATTGATACAAACTTGATAATGCCACTACTTTGACATCAGCTGTTGTGTTGAGTGCAATCAAGGCATCTTTAATTTGTTGTTTTGGGTTGTTTAGGTTTGAGCCTAGTCCGATGTATGCTAGCATTATTTAATCCAATTTTCAGTTTTTAGCCCTTCTACACGGTCAAATTCTCTGAGGTTGTTACTGACTACTGTCGCCCCTAAACTGCGTGTGTGAGCGGCAATCCATAAATCATTATCGCCAATAATTTGACCTTTTTTAGATAAATCTGCTTTAATTTCCCCGTAATGCTTGGCGGCTTCTTTATCAACTTGAACAACTTGAGTGAGTGCGACAAAATTACTGACAACGGTTAATGATTTGTGGCGATATTGACTTTTATTTGCACCGTATAATAATTCGCCATAAGTAATAGAGGAAATTGCCATACGATTAGAGGGAATATGGGAAAAACGGCTTAATACTGCAATTGGTTTTTTCTTAATCAGGTAAATACAGATATTAGTATCTAAAATATAATCAATCATCCAAACTTTCTCTTTCTATTGGTGGTGTATCGCCCCTTCCCTCTATCATAAAATCATCGGGCATGTCCATTAAAGCCATTAAAGCATCGGCAACACTGGGCTGTTTTTTCTTAATAGGTTTCATAATTAAATTATCACCTTCTTTGGTAATATCTACTTCATTCACATCAAAACGCAAGGCTTTTGGTAAGCGAACGGCTTGGGAATTGCCTGATTGGAATACTTTTGCTAACATAATAAACTCCTAAAAATATATACGGTTAAGTATATACTATTTTAATGAAAAAATGCTGATTTAATTTTTTACCTGATTCAAAGATGGGGTGAATGGGTGTTAAGTCTTTTAATTGCAGTGTTTTCTATCTTTTTTTGGCTTGAATATTTCTCTATTTTTTTAATTAAAGTAAAGGCAAGTGTTTTTATATGGATTTACTTACTAAACAATGCAGCCCACAATATAGCACCGCCAGCAATGGCTAAGCCAGTGAGAATACCTGAATCTCTTTGGCGTTTTTGACTTCATCCTAACCTCATCTATTGTGTTAAGTCAAGATTTTCATGTAATTTAACATTTCGGACTCGTTACCGCTTTGCACAATTAAATCTAAAAAGATTCCATTTCGTCAGATGTAACCGTATCTAAAATAATCTTTTCTTTAATTCTTTCTAACTCTGAAAATCCTTTTCATAAAACATTATTTTTAACTCCCAGTTAAACGACTCAAGTGTCGTTTTAAATATTACTATACATTTTTTAATCTTTACTTCATTTTTGAATCATTAATTTTTTAAGTTCTGCATTGTATTTATTGTATTTATTGATTCAAAAACTTTTCTAAATTTTAATGAATCTATTGTATCCATAAAGTAGTTTGATAAGACTATGCTGTAATTTTTAATATCTTGTATTGATTAACAAACTTCAATAGCTGATACCAAATTATCTAACTCCATTTGTAAATAACTTATTAGCCTGTTCAAATTTGGCTTTACCATACTGCGATATTTCAACAACCTTTTGTTTAAAATTCATTTTCAATAAAACATATTGTCCTTGGATGTAGCCGCTACTACTAAGATGCTTAAGAACAATATTAAAATTTTGTAATTTATTCAACCTACATCTACAAATCTTTTGAACCCTGTTTTATAAGTTGTAACTATATCTTTTTCTTCTAGACTAACAAATAACTTACTAATGTTTTTGAATATATCTAAATATTTGTCATCACCAAGACTTTGTTTTAATGGTTGATTTAAACATGTACCTAACACTTCTACTGCTGTCGCCCAATAGTGTTGAAGTTTTGTTCTTATCTGTATTTCTAATCTGCACTGCTTCTCTAATTCAATATTTCTATTATATTTATATACCATATGAATGCTTCTATACCCACTATCGGGAGGATTTTTAATATAGTTCTTCTCATTTGCAAATGTAAACTTAAAATTTCCATGTTTTTCTACTTTCTTAATTTCATTTCTAACTAAATTAACCTCTTCCATGTTCTCCAAGACAATTCTTAAACCACCAATATCTTGCATTCTAGATAAATTCATATTTTTCTGGATTTTAAGTTTTTTAACAATTGATGGTATTCTTTTAAGCCTTTGAACAGGGGCGGCGTCAATACTGTATTTTTTTAATTTTCTCCCTATTATATGACGAAATAGAGACATAGGGTGTTGGTGAATCAACCTAAATTCCTGAAGTATAGAATTTGCTTCTTGCACTGAGAGTTGACTTTCTTTATTGATTAGTCTTCGCCCTGCTTGGTCAATTTTTTTATTACTAATTACCATATGACTGTTAGCAACCAATTAAAGTATAGAGAAAGTATAGTGAATAATGCATTTTTATCTGAAAATATAGAGATTAACATTTAATTAGTGTGCCAATAACTTCACCTACATGTAAACGGGTAAGTACATCGTCAGTTTTACCTGAAGCAATGATAGTATTAGTGCTAGTTTTAGCAGCAGTTCTGGCAGCTAAAACTTTGGTGTACATACCGCCAGAGCCAAGTGATCCGCCTGTTCTGCCAGCAACTTGTTTCAGTTTTTCATCATCCACATGGATTTTATCGATTAACTTGGCATCGGCATTTTGGCGGGGGTCGGCATCATATACACCGCCTTGGTCGGTCAAAATAACCAACTGATTTGCACCAACCAAATTTGCTACTAATGCGGCTAAAGTATCGTTGTCACCAAATTTAATTTCTTCGGTCGCAATAGTGTCATTTTCGTTGACAATTGGCACGGTACCCATTTCTAATAAGGCGTTTAGGGTGGCACTGATGTTGCTACTTTGCTCGGTATTGGCAAGGCTGTCGTGTGTTAGTAGCACTTGTGCGGTATGGATGTTGTGCTTGGAAAATAAAGATTCGTAAGTTTGCACTAAACCCATTTGCCCAACGGCGGCAGCGGCTTGTAATTGGTGAATATCTGTTGGGCGGGTTTCCCAGCCTAGGCGTTTCATACCTTCGGCAATGGCACCACTGGATACCAAAATTACCTCTATATTTTGTTTTTTAAGTTCGGCAATTTGTGCTACCCAGCCAGCAATGGCGGGTTTGTCTAAACCTTTGCCATCATTCGTAAGCAGGGCTGAGCCGATTTTAACAATCCATCTATGCTTCTTCATTTGCTTTTGTCAGTTTAAACATACCTGCAATCAAATCCTTGCAACCTAAGCCATTCAACGCAGAAATATAAAATACTTCGCCTTTATATTTAATTGCCTTGACGATTTTAGCGGTTATTTTGTCGCGTTCGTCTGCTGGCAATAAATCCATTTTATTAATGGCTAATAATCGTGGCTTATTTGCCAAGTCTTGGTCGTATTTTGCCAGTTCGTTTTCAATAATTAAAAAATTATCAATAGGGTCGGAACCATCGGCTGGCATCACATCTAATATGTGTAATAACGCTTTGGTGCGTGCTAAGTGTTTTAAAAATTCAAAACCTAGCCCTACGCCCTCGCTGGCATCTTCAATCAAGCCAGGAATGTCTGCCATTACAATATGCTCATCATAATACGACACCACGCCTAAAGACGGGTGTAGCGTGGTAAATGGATAATCTGCCACTTTTGGTCGGGCACTGGATATTTGCCTAATTAAACTGGATTTTCCCGCATTTGGCATACCTAGTAGCCCAATGTCTGCCATCACGCTCATTTCTAAACCAATTTCACGAACTTCACCTGGTGAGCCTGGTGTAGTTTTACGGGGGGCACGATTGATACTGGATTTAAAACGGGTGTTGCCCAAACCGTGAAACCCGCCTTTGGCAACCAGTATTTTTTGTTCGTGATTAATCATTTCGCCAATCATTTCATCGGTTTCTAAATCATAGATTTTAGTGCCTAATGGAATTTCTACCACTAAATGATCGGCAGACTTGCCCCGTTTATTTTGCCCTGAACCCGGTTGCCCGTTTTTGCTCTAAATAAACGATTAAAACGGAACTCACTAGTGTGTTTAGCCCTTCCTGCCCTTGAAAATATATATGCCCACCATCGCCACCATCGCCACCATCAGGTCCACCATCGGGGATATATTTTTCCCGACGAAAGCCCAAACATCCTGCACCACCTTTTCCAGCTTCAATACGAATTGAAGCAGAGTCAACAAATTTCATTTAAAATCACTAAAATAGACAATAACCCGACATTATACCTCTTATCAATGAACCTAATCTCTTACAACTTAATCGGATATTTACTCCTGCCGGTGATGCTGTTGCGTCTGCTATTCAAAGGCTTTAAATCGATTGGCTACCGCCAAAGAATTGGCGAGCGATTGGGGTTTGTTAATGCCATTCAAGCGGATGTAATTTGGGTACATTGCGTTTCAGTCGGTGAATTTAGGGCGGCAATTGTCTTAATTGATGCACTGATTGCACAATATCCTAATGACAAAATATTGGTAACCAGCACCACGCCAACTGGTTCTAAGGCAATCATTGAGTATTATCAAAGTAAGGTGTTGCACTGTTATTTTCCTTTTGATTTACCGTTTATTATTACTCGTTACCTGCGGAAAATCAATCCTAGAATTTGCCTTTTATTAGAAACAGAAATTTGGCCAAATCTTGTTTACAGCCTAAATAAAAATAATGTGCCAACTTTATTGGTCAACGCTAGACTATCATCTCGTTCATTGTCAAAATACCAAAAATTTGCACCCAAACTTGTTAAAAAAACCTTAAATAAATTTACCCTAATCGCAGCACAAAATAAAAACTCTGCTGATCGTTTTGCACAATTAGGGGTCAATAATAGCAAAATAACCATCGCTGGTAATATCAAATTCGACCAAAATACAAGCATAGATTTAGCTCTATCTGAGAAATTAAAAACCATTGCCGGTCATCGCAAAATCGTGGTATTCGCCAGTACCCACAAAGGCGAAGAAGCACAAATTATTAACGCCTATTTATCCAATCCTATTGATGCATTGATGCTGATTGTGCCACGACATCCTGAACGCTTTGGCGAAGTATATGACTTCGTCAAAAAAAGTGGCTTAAAAATCTACAAACGCTCCAACAATCAGTTTTGTGCGGATTGTCAGGTGCTATTAGGGGATTCTATGGGTGAGATGATGGCGTATTTTGCAGTAGCCGATATTGTCTTTATGGGTGGTAGTTTGGTGGCAACTGGCGGACACAATATGCTAGAACCTGCTGCACTTTCTAAACCGATTTTATTCGCTTCAAATGTGTTTAATTTTAGTGAAATATCTGCCGACTTATTGGCACAAAATGCCAGTATTCAAGTGCAAAATGCAGATGAATTGTTAATAGAAATTGTCGAATTATTAAACAATGAAGAAAAAGCCAAAACTTTGGGTGAGAATGCCAATCGGTATTTTAAATCTCAGCAAGGGGCGGTTGATAATTTAATTAAACAAATTAAATTATTACTGTGAGACCTTTGCATAAATAGGGATGATTAGCAAAATGACAGATTTTATTAAATTGGAAATTTTTTAAATCCACTCCTAGCAGGGCTAAGGGTGTTTTTAAAAAGTTTGTAATTTGATGAAAGATGGCGTTTTGATGATTATTCATATTTATGCAAAGGTCTCACTGTAAATGCTTTCTCACAAATGCCGCTGTGCGTTGATTGGCGTCTTTGGCGGCTAAATCATCAGCAAAAGTTCTGACATGCTCTGGGCGAAAATCAAAGCCACGACCCACCCCTGGATAGACAATTAATTCGGCATCAATGCGGTTAGTTTTTAATACTTTGATGCCTAATAAAATTGGACGCAATCTTTGATATTGTTCGTGTTCACCAATAAAGATTAAGGTTGGCACTTTCAAATCGTTAATCTCTGACGCATATTGATAAACCTGCTCCACTTCGGAAGCATCAGGGTCTTGCCAATGTGGATAATATGAGACATAACACGCCACTTTTTCCGCTTGTTGTTTGTGTGTAACCAAGGCTTTCAGTGTCATATAGCCACCACGGGTATGCGATACTGTGCAAACTTTATTGCCGATAATATCATCTCGTTCTAGCAATACATCAATGCCTTTTGCCACATGGTGGTCGTAAGCAGGGGTGTGTTTGTTTGGGAATGGCGGTTTGAGATAAGTACCAAACATATTCGGTGCCAAAACGATAAAGCCACGAGCTGCCAAGCGTTTTACTCTCGGCAAAGTCCAATCATCCAACCCTCGACGACCGTGCTGGAATAAAATCGGCAGGTATTTTCCAGGCTGCGTTGGCTTGAATAAAAACGCTTCAACTTTGACTTCACCATCCATATAAGTTATTTCCTGCATAGATACTTGATGATTTTGTGGTACAGGCAACTGCCCTTCTTGCCACCACGCATCATTCCACCAGCGTTTTTCTTGATCTTGCGGATAGTTGATTTCCAGCCAAGGTTTAGACGGGTGCACCCCAGCAAAAACCAAACTGGATAAACATAAAATTAAAAATGTGAGACCTTTGCATAAATAGGGATGATTAGCAAAATGACAGATTTTATTAAATTGGAAATTTTTTAAATCCACTCCTAGCAGGGCTAAGGGTGTTTTTAAAAAGTTTGTAATTTGATGAAAGATGGCGTTTTGATGATTATTCATATTTATGCAAAGGTCTCAATGTACTAATTTTTATCATTGACAAGATATATTTCACTATCGTTAGCAAGAATTCTTCAGATTTATAATTCATCTCTACTTTGATTGCATTGATTTTCTTAATCTCTGCTTCGTCCATCGTTTTAATTTCTTGGGTAATTTTCATAGAACAGAACTTAGGTCCACACATTGAGCAAAAATGTGAGGTTTTTGCTGCTTGTTTTGGTAAAGTTTCATCGTGATATTTACGGGCAGTATCAGGGTCTAAACCAAGGTTAAACTGGTCTTCCCAGCGGAATTCAAAACGGGCTTTGGACAAAGCGTTATCACGAATTTGTGCACCAGGATGCCCTTTAGCTAAGTCAGCGGCGTGGGCAGCGATTTTGTAGGCAATAATACCCTGTTTAACATCATCTTGATTGGGCAAGCCTAAATGCTCTTTTGGGGTTACATAACAAAGCATCGCACAGCCATACCAGCCAATTTGTGCCGCTCCAATCGCAGAGGTAATGTGGTCATAACCTGGGGCGATGTCGGTTGTTAATGGGCCTAAGGTATAAAATGGGGCTTCGCCACATTCGTCAAGTTGCTTTTCCATATTTTCTTTAATCATTTGCATTGGCACATGCCCTGGACCTTCAATGAAAGTTTGTACATCGTGCTTCCATGCCACCTTGGTTAACTCGCCTAAGGTCTCTAATTCGCCAAATTGTGCTGCATCATTCGCATCAGCAATACAACCTGGACGCAAGCCATCGCCCAATGAAAAAGTAACATCATAGGCTTTCATAATTTCACAAATTTCCTCAAAATGCGTATAAATAAAACTCTCTTTATGATGTGCCAGACACCATTTCGCCATAATCGAACCGCCACGAGAAACAATGCCTGTAATTCTGTCAATCGTTAATGGTACATGATGCAAACGCACCCCCGCATGAATAGTAAAGTAATCAACGCCCTGCTCAGCCTGCTCGATTAAGGTATCACGGAACACTTCCCAAGTCAAATCTTCGGCAACGCCATTCACTTTTTCCAAAGCTTGATAAATCGGCACAGTGCCAATCGGCACCGGTGAATTACGAATAATCCACTCACGGGTTTCGTGAATATTTTTACCTGTGGATAAATCCATAATCGTATCTGCCCCCAACGAATACCCCACACCATTTTATTCACTTCCTCTTCAATACTGGATCCAAGTGCTGAATTGCCGATATTACCGTTAATTTTTACCATAAAGTTACGACCAATAATCATCGGCTCAGTCTCAGGATGGTTAATATTCGCAGGAATAACGGCTCGCCCTCGTGCTACTTCGTCACGGACAAATTCAGCGGTAATAATGTCGGGAATATTGGCACCAAACGATTCGCCTTTTTGTTGCCCAATTTTGTCCTTATAATCTTGCCATTTGCAATTTTCACGAATGGCGATATATTCCATCTCAGGCGTGATAATGCCTTGACGCGCATAATGCATTTGCGACACATTTTTGCTCGATTTTGCTCGACGCGGCGTACTTAAATGCTCAAAACGCAATTCGTTGAGTTCTTCATTATCACGGCGTTCGTTAGAAAAGTTTGAACTTAACCCTTCTAAAACCTCTGTATCACTGCGTTCTTCAATCCAATTCGACCTAATATTGTCAAGTCCTTTTCGCAAATCAATATTAACACTGGGGTCGGTATAAACGCCCGATGTATCATAAACATACACAGGGTCGTTCTTTTCCGCTAACTCGCCAATCGTGTCAGTCAGTGTAATTTTACGCATTGGCACTTGAATATCAGGCGAGAACCCTTGACATAAATTTTTTCTGAATTGGGTAATGGTTTAATAAACGCTTCGTCCACATTGGACATTTGCCCTAAGGTTTTGCTTGCTATGCTCATTGGTAGTATAATCCGTTAATTATTAATATAAAAAGTTACTATGACAATTTTAACCCATAGACCGCGTCGTATGAGAAAACACGCACATACCCGTGAATTAATGCGTGAAAACATACTAACAACAGACGATTTAATCCTGCCAATTTTTATTGTAGAAGGTAAAAATCAACGCCAAAACATTGATTCTATGCCTGATATTCAGCGTTTAAGTATCGATCAACTCCTAATTGAAGCCGGTGAAATTATTGCACTAGGCATTCGTGTTATTGCACTTTTTCCCATCGTTCCAGAAGATAAAAAATCACTTGATGCCAAAGAATCCTTCAATAAAGACGGTTTGGTACAAAATGCCGTTCGCGCTTTAAAACAAACACATCCAGAATTAGCTGTCATCACCGATGTTGCTCTCGACCCATTCACCACCCACGGACAAGACGGTTTAATTGACGACAACGGCCATGTTCTCAACGATGAAACCACCAAAGTTTTAGTCAAACAAGCCCTTTCCCATGCTGAAGCAGGTGCCGACATCGTCGCCCCAAGTGATATGATGGACGGTCGCATCGGTGCAATCCGTGAAGCATTAGAAAAAAACGGCTTCATTCACACCAACATTCTTGCCTACTCAGCCAAATACGCCTCCAATTATTACGGTCCATTCCGTGACGCTGTCGGTTCTGCCCAAAATTTAGGGAAATCCAGTAAAGAAACCTACCAAATGGACCCCGCCAACTCTGATGAAGCCATCCGTGAAGTCGATTAGACATTGAAGAAGGTGCTGATATGGTAATGATAAAACCCGGTTTGCCATACCTAGATATCGTCTATCGCATCAAACAAACATTCGGTATGCCGACCTTCGCCTACCATGTCAGTGGCGAATATGCCATGCTCAAAGCCGCCAGTCAAAATGGTTGGATAGATGAAGAAAAAGTTGCACTTGAAACATTATTGTCTTTCAAGCGTGCTGGTGCAGATGCAATACTTACCTACTACGCCAAACAAGTGGCAATTTGGCTTAAATAGCGTATCCTTCTCTCTATTCTAACCATATTGGAATAAAAAAAATATTTAGTCATATGGGTTTACTAAACCCTTATTATATTTTTAAAATCCGCTCTGTAAAATAAAAAATACTTGCTATTTTCTAACTGTGCTGTTTAAATTGAACGATTAACTGAAATGATTTTCTAATTCTTTTGAGAATTATAGCTTTCCGAATAGAAAATTACTTGATCCTTGTTCCATTTAAGTACCAATTCTTTTAGCTTGTCTTTTTCTTTATATATTTCACCAAAATTATTTATTTGTTCTTCGGTTATTCTATACCCATCTTTTCTTAAAGTTTCTCTTATTTTATATGGAAAAATAAAAGAGTCCTTACATATATTTGGGTAGACTAAATATTGAGCCATTAACTTATTAAGAGTCTTTGGTTTAACAAAATAAGGATTTAACCCACCTTGAAACATAACAATCATTTTTGAGGTATTTCTTAGCTTAGAATCATAAACTTGCATAAAATCAAAGAAAATACCCAGTAAGACTCTTTCTACTATGGATGGGTTTTTCAATATAGTTTTTGCACCCTCCATACCGATACTTGCATCTCCTATTGGATGATACGTGTCATTACTTTTGTTATGATATAAAACTTGCTTAGGTGAAGCGGCATGACCAATTCCTTCATACCACAAACATTCAATATTATCATCTTCCTTAATGTAGCTCTTAAGTATTCCATATTCACCACCATTTTTGTTAGTTGTACAATGTACATTGTATGCTCTAAAAACAGTCGCTACATCTTTTCTAGTTAACAGATATTCTTTCCTATCTTTTTGCAAAATAAGAACAATGTCATTTTTAAATGTTGTATCAAAATAATCATATATACATTTTAGATTATTACTATTTCTTCTATTCTTTTGTTGACTTTGCTCATAAAAACCCATATGCATTTTCCAATTATTGAAAATTCATGCATATCGTTATTTTTTAAATTTTTTACAGCATCTTGAAGTTCTTCGATTGAGTCTTTTAAATTATCAACAATCAATTTATCATGATTAAATTTCACAATGAGTACCTTGACTAAATTAGAATATCTGTAATTTTACAGAAAAAAATAAGGGGTGCCTTGAATTCAGGGAAAATGGGAATGGGAATAAGAACGGAAAGAGGGGAAGGGGAGGTACTACCCTTTTTTACTTTTTTTACCCAAAGGAGTTTGTAGTACTCTCTTTATTTTTGCTATCTAAATACAACACATCAGGACAAAAATCTTGACCATTTTTCCACTGAATACTATCCATAAAAGCTTTAACACTTTTAAAATAACTTTCATCTTTAAGTTGTTTAAAAAAACCTTTATTAAGGTATGGCGTTACATCAAAGACTTTAACTTCATCATTTGTAAAAGTTAAAATCAATTTATAATCATCTGTTGGCACTACATTTTTTATTCTTGGATACATATATGCGCCTCTTATTTTAAAGGGTCAATTTTAAATATTTCTTCACCATTAGAGACCTTTTCATAAATAGGGATGATTAGCAAAATGACAGATTTTATTAAATTGGAAATTTTTTAAATCCACTCCTAGCAGGGCTAAGGGTGTTTTTAAAAAGTTTGTAATTTGATGAAAGATGGCGTTTTGATGATTATTCATATTTATGCAAAGGTCTCATGCAGTTTATGCTATACTTTTAGTCAATTAACTCTCAATAATTTAAACCTATGAATATAAATATTAGCATATGGGGCTGGAAAGGTCTTGGAGTCGTTTGGGGACATATTGGACATGTAATGATTTCTAATTTAGATAATGAAGTAATATTAAGCCAATATCCGCATAAATATGGACAAAAATTTACACCCAGAGGTCCAAACACTAAATTTTCATTTAAAGATACTTACAATGAAGAAAAAAGCACACCTGATGTTATATTTAGTTTGGTTATAAAAAAGAATTTTGTAGAAAGTTTTGTAGAAACTGTTAATAATCATACGGAAAGAAAAATATGGGATTGGGATCCAAAAAATCCCTCTGAAACACATTGTACCAGATCAGCTTATGAAGCCTTAAAAAGTGGTGGGGTTTTAATCGATCAAGACAATGTGTACAAAATTGAAAATAATGAAAGAAAAGAAATTTTGCCTAACTCAGTTTGGTACCTGCTAGACGATTTAGGCATAAAACCAATAATGCAGAAAAAAGACAACTTATTGCAAAAAATTATTGAGGATAATGAAAAAATTATTACATTTGCTAGACATCAAGATTTGTGGAATTAAATTATTATTCAATCACTTGCAACCATTGACGCATTAGCTAAATTAAAATGTCGTTTACTAAACTCTATTCTCAATCAAACTTTCTACCACTTCCAGTTCAGCCAAGGTTGAGGGTATCACTGAGATTATCATAATCAGTTTCAGTAATTTTTCTCAAAATATGACGCATAATTTTATCGCTACGAGTTTTGGGTAACTTAGCTTAGAAATAACCTTACTAAAACCAATACTTTGGATAATGTCGCTTAGGATTATTTGAAAGATTATTGATAAGCAATGCAATAATCAGCATTAGAAAAACACCAATACTTATCGGTGTCAAAACAAATAAATACCCCATATGATGGATTTCTGCACCGCTGATAACAGTAATAAGTGCTGTTGCACCTCCAGGTGGATGCATTGTACGAGTTAAATGCATTAATACGATACTGATTGAAACAGCCAATGCAGCTAATAGTGTGGTATCTAAAGGTAAATATTTATAAAGAGTTACACCAACTAGAGCAGAAACAATGTGCCCACCAACTAAATTTCTTGGCTGGGAAAATTCTGCATGGGGTGCACCATAAATCAAAGCAGCAGATGCGCCAAAAGAACCAACTAAAAACAATTTACTTAATAATTCTATATGTATCAATTGGCTAAGAATTGATACAGAATAAATACCTAAAAATGCACCCAACCAAGACCATGCAATCTGATTTAATGGCATTCTTGGTGGAGATATTGAACTACCTTTCATTCTTTTAAAATAAGACATTTATCGAACTCTATTTTTAATCAAATCATCCACTGCTTCGGGCTCTGCCAATGTTGAAGTATCACCTAAGTTACCGTAATCATCTTCGGCAATCTTACGCAAAATACGACGCATAATCTTCCCACTACGGGTTTTTGGTAGCACAGGTGCAAATTGAATTTTATCAACATTCGCGATTGGCCCAATTTCGTTACGGACTAATTTAACCAATTCTGCTTTGATTTTGTCGCTTGGATCTGTTCCTTTCATAATAGAGACATAAGCATAAATCCCCTGCCCTTTGATGTCGTGAGGGTAGCCGACAACTGCGGCTTCAGAAACACTTTTATGCAGGACTAAGGCAGATTCAATCTCTGCCGTCCCTAAACGATGACCTGAAATATTGAGGACATCATCTACTCTGCCAGTAATCCAATAATAGCCGTCTGCATCGCGTTTAACACCATCGCCAGCAAAATATTTTCCAGGGAAGGTGGTGAAATACGCTTCCATAAATCGTTCGTGATTGTTATAAAGTGTACGCATTTGCCCTGGCCAAGAACGGGCTAAAACTAGGATACCTTCGGCTGCTCCTGTTAATACTTCGCCTTTTTCATTAACAACTTGTGGCTCAATGCCAAAAAATGGCTTGCTTGCTGAACCGGGTTTTAAAGCAGTGGCATAAGGCAAAGGGCTAATCACATGTCCGCCCGTTTCGGTTTGCCACCAAGTGTCAACGATGGGGCAATTGCCATTGCCGATTTTGTGATAATACCATTCCCAGGCTTCCGGATTGATGGGCTCGCCAACGGTGCCGAGAATACGCAGGCTTGAACGGTCGGTTTTTTCTACAAAATCATCGCCTGCACCCATTAATGCACGGATTGCGGTCGGCGCTGTATAAAAAGTATTTACTTGGTGTTTGTCAATCACCTGCCAAAAACGAGCGGCATCGGGGTAAGTCGGAACGCCCTCAAACATCAGTGTCGTTGCGCCATTGGCAAGGGGCCCATAGACAATATACGAATGCCCTGTTACCCAACCGACATCGGCAGTGCACCAATAAATATCGCCCTGCTGATAATCAAACACATATTTATGGGTGATGGCAGCATACAACAAATAACCGCCCATAGTATGCAACACCCTTTTGGCTTACCTGTTGAACCTGAAGTGTAAAGAATAAATAAGGGCGTTTCTGCGTCAAATGACTCACACGGGCAAATGTCATCCATCTCTGCCACTAAATCGTGATACCAAACATCTCGCTCACCCCACGCCACCTCGCCCTTGGTATTTTGCACCACAATCACGCTATCAACACAATCACAGGCGACAATCGCTTGATCAACATTGGCTTTAAGCGGCGTCGCCCGACCGCCACGCAAACCTTCATCAGCAGTAATCACAATTTGACATTTCGAATCAAGAATTCTATCTTTTAACGCCTCAGGTGAAAAACCCCCAAATACTACTGAATGAATTGCCCCAATCCGTGCACATGCCAACATCGCATAACTCGCCTCTAAAATCATCGGCATATAAATACACACCCTATCGCCCTTTCTCACACCGAGTTTTTTCAAACCATTTGCTAATTTTGCCACCTCGTCGTGCAGTTCTTGGTAAGTTACTTTTTGACTGATTGCCGGATTATCCCCCTCCCAAATAATCGCTGTTTGATTGGCTCGTTGTGACAAATGACGGTCAATACAGTTATACGCCACATTCAACTCACCACCCTTAAACCACTCAATTAAGCCGGTGTTGTAATCCACTTTAGAAGTGGTTTCCCATTCCTTATCCCAATCTAAAAACTGTCTGGCCTGCGTTGCCCAAAACACATCAGAATTCTCAATTGAATCTTGATACATTGAAAGATATTTGGCTTCGTTAATAAGAGGGATTCTATCGGATTTTGCAATTGGATACATGGTCTTTATTTTAGTTGTTATAAAGGTATTGATAATACCTAAAAAAATACCTGTTTATTAAGACCTTGCACAATTGGTAAATTTATTCCTAGAGACCTTTGCATAAATAGGGATGATTAGCAAAATGACAGATTTTATTAAATTGGAAATTTTTTAAATCCACTCCTAGCAGGGCTAAGGGTGTTTTTAAAAAGTTTGTAATTTGATGAAAGATGGCGTTTTGATGATTATTCATATTTATGCAAAGGTCTCTCCTAATATTAACCCTGCATTAACCTATACTCCTCAAGGGTAAATAAAATAGCACCTTTCTCGCCAAAAAAAAACTCGTCAAATAACCGTCTATTTTTTTAGATAGAAAATGTACTATTTCCTATATTCCCTACGACGCACTAGGTTATTCGGTAAATATCTTTAAGATACCTTGGGCTTTGTGTTCGGTTTCTGCCAGTTCGCGTGTGGCAATGGAATCAAAGACGATGCCACCGCCTGCCCGAAAAGTGAGAGTTTGATTTTGTTGGGTTAGAGTGCGGATGAGGATATTGAAGTCCATTTTGCCATTACTACTGATGTAGCCGAGTGAGCCTGTGTAGGCTTGGCGGGGTTGTTGTTCAAGTTCGGCAATAATTTGCATACAGCGAATTTTGGGGCAACCAGTGATAGTACCTCCAGGAAATAAGGCACGGATTAGATCTTTAATAGTGATTCCTTGTTTAAGTTTTCCTTGAATATTAGAAACGATGTGATGGACGAATGGGTAAGTTTCTAATGCCATTACTTCATTGACATGGACTGTGCCGTATTCACATACTCTGCCTAAATCATTGCGTCCTAAGTCGAGCAACATAATGTGTTCAGCTTGTTCTTTAGGGTGATTGATAAGTTCTGCTTTAAAGCGTTCATCTTCTTCGCCTTGCCCACGGGGGTGTGTGCCTGCGATTGGACGGGTTTCTACTTGCTTACCATTAACACTAAATAGGCGCTCTGGTGATGATGAGATGATACTAAAGCCATCAAATTGTGCCAAAGCAGCAAAAGGGGCGGGGTTGGATTTTTTTAATGCTTGGTATATTTGAGTAGGTTTAAGTTCATCGTTTAACTGGTATTGCCATTGTCGAGATAAATTAACCTGAAATACATCACCTGCAATGATGTAATCCCGACTGCATTTAACACCATTAATAAATTTAGACGCTTGTTCTGATGTCAATTCGCCTTGAATAGGGCTTAGTGGGATATCTTGCAGTTGTGCAATGTCTGATAGCACTTGGTTTATGCGTTGTTGGTCGTCAAATTGATCTAGCAGATAGGTTTTCTGCTGTTGGTGGTCAATCACAATAGCAGTTGGGATTTTGACGGCAATAGCAATGGGTTGACTACCATTCAGTAAGTTGTCTTTAAGTATCGGCTCAATTTGTCCGATGAGTTCGTAGGATAGATAGACAAACCAACCTCCTGTGAAGGGTAAGTCGCTTTTCATGGTAGAGGATTCCGTCTTGCGTTCTAATTCAGAGAGAAAATCAAAATCAACTAAATTATTGAGTACGATTTGCTCAATGGGATGAGAAAAAGAATGGAATAACGATTATTTTTATTGTGATTGACGCTTTCTAATAAAAATGGATATCGTTGTGCGTTCAAATGACATAGACTGTCTAACGCTACCTCAGGGATTTCTAAGGGGGACACTACAGGTTTTTAAGAATTATTTGTAAACAAACTCAACACGGCGGTTTTTTTGCCAGCCGATTTCATTATCTATTTTACTAATTGGCTTTTCTTCGCCATAACTAATTACCTTAATTCTATCGGCAATATGGTAAAGACTCATCACTTCTTTAACGCGTAAAGCACGATTTTCAGCTAAAGCTAAGTTGTATTCACGCGTACCACGAGCGTCTGCATGCCCTTCTAGATGCAATCTTATTTGTGGGTTGTCTTGCATAAATTGCACATGTTTGATGATTTCTTGGGTGGCATCCTTACTAATTTCATCTGCATTAAAATCAAAATACAAAGTAAAACTGACATCACTGGCTTCTAACGCTGATAATATTCTTTCTTTTTCCTGTTTTGGCATTGACGCTACTGATTTTTCTTGTGATTCTTGCCATTCAAAACTTGATTGTTCACCAATAATCGCAGGTATTTCGTTTTGCCCTTTGTCTTCAATCACTACCTTTTTAGTTGATTTTCCGCTGGAAAACTTGTCCATTATCGAGCAGCCACTTAATACTGCCATTAATGACAAAATAATTAATAATTTCATCTTTTTCTCCTATTTATTTTAAGTGAGTAGACCAATTTGGCTCTCTAACTTCTGCGTTATACGAAGATAATTCGTATGAACGATTACCCTCCACGGATATGACAGATAATACCCCTTTTGTTTTACGATTACTAGAAAAAATAATCATATCGCCATTTGGTGAAAAATGGGGTGATTCGTCTAATTGTCCATTGCTTATCACTGTTAATTCACTAGTTTTAAGGTTTAATAGTGCAATGCGATAGTCACTATCCACACGATGTACTAAGGCTAATTGCTTGCCGTCGGGGGAAAATGTGGCTTTGGCATTGTAACGCCCTGAGAAAGTAACACGGTTAACTTGATTGGTTGCTAAATCTCTAATATAAATCTGTGGTTGTCCAGAACGGTCGGAAGTGAAGACAATGCGCTTGCCGTCAGGGGAATAACTGGCTTCTGTGTCAATGCCTTGGTGCTTAGTCCAGCGGGTGAAGCGGTTGCTTTCTAAGTTGTAAGCATAAATGTCTTTGTTGCCCTTGAAAGACATTGTCATCAGCAAACTTTTACCATTTGGATGCCAACTGGGTGAAGAGGCGATGCCGTCAAAATGTGGCAATCTTTGCACTTTTTTATTAGCGAATGGGTGCCAAATAAACACCTCTGAACGCCCGTTTTCAAAGGAAACATAGGCAATTTTTTTGTCTTTATAGTTACGGTCTGGCGACCAGACTGGGGAAAGCATCGGACTGCTGTGCTTGATGCGACTTTTAGCATTCATCGCATCAGCATCAGCTATATTAAGTCGGTAGATTTTTTTGCCTTTACTGTCTTCTTTGACAGTAATATAAGTCAATAGCGTGTTAAATGAGCCATTTTCGCCCAAGAGTGCCTCGTAAATATTGTCACTAATTTGGTGTGCAACTTTTCTAAAATCACGGGTGTGGATACGAGTTGAGCGAGAAAGTAATTTGGCGTTGTTATAAACATCAAATAAAGTAAAAGAAAGTCGGTAAATTTTGCTACTTTCCTGCTCAATACTACCAATAACTACAGCCTCTCTGTTTTTTTTCTTCCAAAATTCTGTATTAAATTTATCTACAACAGTGCTGGGAATAATTGCATTGAAACGCCCTGAACGGGTTAAATTGGCGTGAATAATTTTTGAGATATCTTTATCTTGCGCCCCTTTACCAATCAGTTTGAATTTGCTGATAGCAATGGGAAAGGTATTTTCGTCTTTTTTGACTACGGTAACTTCTAATACCCCATGTGCCATACCGACACTGAGTATTAAAAACAACGCTAGCCACAGTTTTGATTTCATTCTCTTTCTTCAAGCCAATTCATTTGGATAGCTTCTAGGATTTTTTCACCTGATTTATCAGGGATATCGTCAAATTCTTTAAGGTCTATCACCATCTTATGCAAATCCACAAAATTAATATAAGTCGGGTCAAAGTCTGGGTGTGCCTCATCAAGGGCAATGGCAATATCTAGAGAGTCAGTCCAAAGCATAATTATCTCACTATGAGACCTTTGCATAAATAGGGATGATTAGCAAAATGACAGATTTTATTAAATTGGAAATTTTTTAAATCCACTCCTAGCAGGGCTAAGGGTGTTTTTAAAAAGTTTGTAATTTGATGAAAGATGGCGTTTTGATGATTATTCATA
This sequence comes from Candidatus Thiodubiliella endoseptemdiera, assembly GCA_013416635.1. Lineage (GTDB taxonomy): Bacteria > Pseudomonadota > Gammaproteobacteria > PS1 > Pseudothioglobaceae > Thiodubiliella > Thiodubiliella endoseptemdiera. The sequence goes on from JACCHT010000002.1 coordinate 127,764, forward strand.
TTTATGCAAAGGTCTCACTATAAAAAAACTAAATTATAAACCACTAAAAGACTTGGTTTGGTGTTTTTTTATTGCTACTGTCCCGCTCCACTGAATGCACAAATTCTAAACTCTTAACACTGTACATCACTTCATCAAGTATGGCGATATTAGGCACGCTGATGACGATGTTTAGCCCCTTCATAGCATGGTCATACTCTTCCACTTTGATATTTTCAATATTGATATTGATTTTGGCAATGGCATTGGCAATTGATGCTAACATACCTCGGCGATTTTCCATTTTCACACAGATTGCTACTTTAAATTCCTCATCCTCGTTTGTTTGCCAATCCACTGCCAGCCATTGCTCACCTTTTTGCTTAGCACGAAGCAAATTACCGCAACCATCACGGTGTAATACTAACCCTTTACTGTTGGTTAACACACCAAACATCCTATCGCCTGGTATCGGATAACAACAATGAGCAAAATTAATCTGATTGTTTTTTGTGCCTTTGATACTGATGCGATTGGCATCAATATCACATTCTTTAGCATGTAGCTTGTTGAGCACAAAAGAGATAAGTACTTCAGATAAGGCAATTTTGATATACAAGTCGGCTTTTGTATCGTATTTTAGGTCGGTTAAGCATTCCTGCCATTTTTCTTCAGTCACAGGTTCGCCATCGCCCTGATACTCTAGGGCGTTAGTTAATAAATACTCGCCGAGTTGTATCAATTCAGAAACGGATTTTTCTTTAAGGTTAGACTTAATGGAAGTTTTTGCCTTAGGAGTAACCACCATTTTTAGCCATGATGGATGTGGTTTGGCATTTTCATCGGTGATAATTTCAACAGTTTGCCCCGTTTTCAATATCTTGGAAAATGGAGTATTCACTTGATCTATCTTTGCTTTGAGCGTGTGATTGCCAACTTTGGTGTGGATAGCATAGGCAAAATCTAATACCGTAGCTTTGTATGGTAATTGGATAATTTCACCTTTGGGGGTGAATACGAAAACTGTAGATGGGAACAAATCCATCTTAGTTTCTTCTAAAAATTCGACGGAAGTGCCTGAATTTTCTTGAATATCTAATAACGACCCAAGCCAATTGTTAGCCAGTTCTTGGGGCTTACCTCCCTTATTTTTATAGTGCCAATGTGCTGCAATACCATATTCAGAAATAAAGTCCATATCTTTTGAGCGAATTTGCACCTCAATAAAAACTTTACTCGGTCCAAATAAAATGGTGTGTAAAGATTGATAGCCATTGACTTTAGGCAAGGCAATATAATCTTTAAATTTGCCAGGTAAGGGCTTATAGAGATTGTGAATAATGCCGAGCGCTTGATAGCACTCAGACACATCTTCTACAACTACTCTAAACGCATACATATCAAGCACTTCTGAGAATTTTAGATGCTTACTCACCATCTTTTTATAGATACTATAACCGGCTTTTTTGCGTCCACTGGTCCTAATATTACTCAATCCCTCTTGTTCTAATCGGTATTTGATTTCCTCTTGGATTTGACAAATGATTTCTTTGAGGCTGCCGTAGCGTTTGTCAATTTGATGAGTTAAAACTTGGTAGCGATATGGATACATATATTTAAAGCAGAGTTCCTCTAACTCAGTTTTAATTGAGTTGATGCCTAAACGACGGGCAATCGGTGCATGAATTTCTGCGGTTTCTTTAGCGATACGGTATTGTTTTTCACGATTGACTGAGCCCAAGGTGCGCATATTATGCAGCCTGTCGGCAAGTTTAATCATCATCACTCGCATATCACTACTCATTGCTAAGAACAATTTTCTAAAGTTTTGCGCTTGTTTTTCAATGTTTGAATGAAATTTTAAATCCGTAAGTTTGGAGACACCCTGCACAATATGTGCCACCTCTTCGCCAAAGTCTTTAACGATATCTTTTTGCATTAATGTGGTATCTTCAATACAATCGTGCAATAATGCGGCAACAATACAATAATAATCAAGTTTAAGTTCTGCCAAAATCATTGCCACATTAATCGGGTGAAAAACATACGCCTCGCCTGAACGGCGATATTGCCCATCATGGGCTGTGGCAGCTACCATATAAGCCTTATAAACGCCCTCAACCTCTGCTTTTGACATATAAGTATTTAGCACTTCGCATAGGTCGCTGATTAGAATTCTGTTTTCGGGTAAATTCATTTAACAAATAGTATTAACTAAAATATTGCTTATTATGATACAAGCACACCAGTATAATATTGCCACATATTTTATAAATAATGCCCTATACTTATGAGACCTTTACAAAATACAATCAAATTTACCCTACTTTTGTTATTAACTCTGTCATTTAGCGGTTGTTTTTGGAGTGATAAAGAGCAAAGAGAGTCTATCACCAAGGGCTGGTCACCTAAAACTTTTTTTAAAGAAGCCAAAGAATCGGATTCAACGGGGGAATCTATTGCCTTATTTGAACAACTACAAGCCGCCTATCCCAGCTCCAAATATGCACTACAAGCTAAGTTAGAAATCGCTTATAGACTATATAAAAACGAGGATTACAATGAAGCAATTTCAAATCTGAATAATTATATCAAATTGTATCCTAATCATTTTTCAACGCCGTATGCTTATTATTTACGCGGTGTTATTTCAGAAGGAAATCTCGTTCAATTTTAGATAATTATTTAACTGACAATGCTCAGAGAGATGTAGGGTCGGTGCGTGATGCGTTTAACTACTACTTGGCTTTAATCGACAAATTTCCTAAAACAGAATACACTGAAGAGGCAAAAACGCGTTTGATTATTTTGCGTAACATTTTGGCAAGACATGAGTTATTTATAGCGATTTATTACACTAAAAGAAATGCTAATATTGCCGCTATCAATCGCTCTAAATTCATTATTGAGAAATACCCAAATACACCATCAGTCCCCGCAGCATTGCATTTAATGGCACATAACTATGAACATATCGGCATGCACACTTTAGCAAAAGATGCGCGTCGTGTACTGGTAAAAAGTTACCCAACTTATAAGCCACATTACAATTTAGACAACTAATATTCGCAACAAGGTATGAATAAAAACGAGCATTTATTTGCACTTAAAATATCGTCCATTATGGCAACTCGGATGTTTGGGTTGTTTATGATATTTCCTGTTTTTTCTGTATATGCCACGCAATATGAAAATACCACACCCTATTTAATCGGCTTAGCGATTGGTATTTACGGTTTAACACAAGCGGTATTACAAATTCCTTTCGGCTATTTATCTGATCAATATGGGCGTAAACCTTTGTTGGTGGCTGGGCTGGTATTTTTCTTTATCGGTAGCGTTGTAGCAGCGAATTCCACCGATATTATTCATGTGGTGATTGGCAGGGCTCTACAGGGAAGTGGTGCGATTTCTGCCGTGCTAATGGCATTTTTGGCGGATTTCGTTTCCAAAGAGCAGCGTTCTAAGGCAAACGCTTTTGTGGGTATGCAGATTGGGCTGGCATTTATGCTTTCTCTATTAATTGGTCCAATGATTACTGTTAATTTAGGGCTTTCAGGGTTATTTTGGGTAATCGCAGGGCTTTCTATTATTGCAATGGTAATCGTTGCCACTCTACCACATGCCAAACCATGCACGCAATATGTGCTATCTATGGCAAACTTAAAGCAAGTATTGACGGCAAAATTACTCAAATTGGATTTTAGTGTTTTCACTTTACACTTGATTTTGACTTGTATTTTTATCGTTATGCCCTTGCTACTGGTTGAAAATAAAATTGTTCTGAGTGATTTAAGTGATAATTGGCGAGTTTATTTACCAGTGATGCTGCTTTCTTTTGTGGGTATGTTGCCAATTATCATCGTTGCCGAAAAGTTTAAAAAGCACAAATTCATGATGATTTCCGCTATTTTAATTATGTTACTGAGTCAATTATTATTTTATAAAATATCATTAAGTTACACCGCATTTTTGGTTTTAATGACTCTATTTTTCATCGCTTTTAATGCCATGGAAGCAATGCTACCATCGATGATATCAAGAATTGCAACAGATGACAAACGCGGATTGGCAATGGGAATGTATTCCACCTCTCAGTTCTTAGGTGCATTCGTTGGTGGTGTCGTTGGTGGTGCTATTTATCACATAAAAGATTTAAATAGTGTATTCTTATTTACCTTATTAATGACAATAATTTGGCTGGGCGTGGTGCTCAGTATAAAATCACAAAAACTTTAAAGGAGAAATGATATGGCAGGTATTAACAAAGTAATTTTAGTGGGAAATCTCGGTGCAAAACCAGAGGTTAAATACGGTTCAACAGGCAATGCGATGACCAATTTAAGCGTTGCAACCAGTGAATCTTGGACAGATAAAACACAGGGCAAAAACAAGAACGCACTGAGTGGCATCGTGTGAGTTTATTTGGCAAACTGGCTGAAATCGCTGGTCAATATTTAGACAAAGGTTCTAAAGTTTATGTAGAAGGTAAGTTACAAACTCGCAAATGGCAAGACCAAAGTGGGCAAGATCGTTATACCACTGAGGTCGTTGTCTCTGGTTTTAATGGCACTTTACAAATGCTTGACCGCCGTGAAGGAGGTGCACCCGCCCCACAGCAACAATCAGCCCCCGCCCAACAAGCACCTCAATCTGCACCAGCACCACAGGCACAAACTCCTGCTGCTGACCCTATTACACCAGTTGATAATGGTGGTTTTGATGATGATATTCCTTTTTAGGACTGAATTAATTCCATTAAAAAGCCCGCTATTGCGGGCTTTTTTTTGAGTTTGGAAATAGTATTATTTAATCGTTCTAGCAGTTGTGGCTTTATCATCCCAATAATTGGCTTTGTTTTTCAACACCCAACGCACCCCGCCCTTTGGGTCATCCACATCACCTACATAGCGTGGAATAAGATGCACATGCAAATGCATCACACTTTGCCCCGCAGCTTGACCATTGTTAACGCCAATATTATAGCCATTAGGTGAAAATTCCTCATCTAAGATTTTCTTAGCATCCTGCACCGCCTTACCGATGGCTAACAATTCCTCTTCTGTGGCTTCAAAATAAGTAGCAAAATGTCGTTTAGGTACAATCAGCGTATGCCCTGGTGAGGCTGGATAACTATCAATAAAAGTTTTAGTGTAATCACATTCACCTATCACCCGCTCATCTCTTAATTCACAGAAAATACAATTTTTACTCATTTTTTTATTAGATATGTTCTTATTTGAAAAGACAACATTTTACCTGTTGATAATTAAAAAAATTAATAATTCTAGAGACCTTTGCATAAATAGGGATGATTAGCAAAATGACAGATTTTATTAAATTGGAAATTTTTTAAATCCACTCCTAGCAGGGCTAAGGGTGTTTTTAAAAAGTTTGTAATTTGATGAAAGATGGCGTTTTGATGATTATTCATATTTATGCAAAGGTCTCTCTAAAACCCTAAAAACAAAAAAACCAGCAACAAGCACTGGTTTCTTTATAATACAAATCAAATCTAATTACTTAACTTGGTTAAGTTTAGGCAGAGTCTGTATGTTATTATTGCTGTATGGATTGTAACCATAACCACGGTTGTTGTAGTTATTACCACCCCAACTATTGTTATTATCAAATTCATCAAACATATTACCCATTTCCTCAGCATACCAACGAGGGTCCCAATAATCATACGGATTATAAGCAAAAAAACCATTATCTTGCTGATAACCACGACCTTGATTGTAGTTATTATAACCATTGTTATTATTAAAACCGTTATTCCATGGCATATTATTACCGTTCCAAAATGCGTTTACACTCATTGTAAATGCAAGCATTACGACAGCTAAAATTTTCTTCATTTTGTCTTCTCCTTTTATAAAATTAAAATAAGTTTTATATTCTAGAGACCTTTGCATAAATATGAATAATCATCAAAACGCCATCTTTCATCAAATTACAAACTTTTTAAAAACACCCTTAGCCCTGCTAGGAGTGGATTTAAAAAATTTCCAATTTAATAAAATCTGTCATTTTGCTAATCATCCCTATTTATGCAAAGGTCTCTCTAATCCAAAGAATAGTAAATATTTACATTTTTTTGAATTAGATTTATATTATAACAGACTAATATACACTAACTAACTTGTTTATGTTTTATACGCATTTAACGACTGAGTTGGCTTTGGGTATAATAGCGTTTATGAACAAAATACAACAACTAAAATCCCTTTTACAACAACGCATTCTTGTGTTGGATGGTGCCATGGGAACCATGATTCAAAAGCACAAACTGAGCGAGGAATCCTATCGTGGCGACCGCTTTCAAGATTGGCACATCCTTGTGCAAGGCAATAACGACCTACTTTCTTTAACCCAACCGCAAATTATTCAAAATATTCACCGTGAATACCTTGCGGCGGGTGCAGATATTTTGGAAACTAATACTTTTAATGCCACACGCACTTCGATGTCGGATTATGAGATGGAAGCATTAGCCTATGAAATTAATGTAGAAAGCGCCAAACTCGCCAAACAAGCCTGTGATGAATTTTCAACCGATGACAAACCGCGTTTTGTCGCAGGAGTAATTGGCCCAACATCACGCACCTGCTCACTATCACCTGATGTCAATGACCCCAGTTTTAGAAATGTTTCATTCGATGAATTGGTCGGCGTATATTCCGAATCCACCCGTGGCTTAATTGCAGGCGGGTCGGATATTATCCTGATTGAAACCATTTTTGACACGCTCAACGCCAAAGCCGCTATTTTTGCCGTGCAACAAGTATTTGAAGACGACAATATTACATTGCCAATTATGATTTCAGGCACCATTACCGATGCCTCAGGACGCACCCTATCAGGTCAAGTAACCGAAGCGTTCTACAATTCACTACGCCATGCAAACCCCATTTCTATTGGTCTTAATTGTGCATTAGGCCCTGATTTACTGCGTCAATATGTGGCTGAACTGTCACGAGTTGCTGATACTTTTGTTTCTGCCCACCCAAACGCAGGCTTGCCCAATGAATTTGGCGAATACGACTTAGACGCACCCACTATGAGCCAACAAGTCGGAGAATGGGCACAATCGGGCTTGGTTAATATCCTCGGTGGTTGCTGTGGTTCTACCCCCGAACATATTCAAGCCATTGCCGATGCGGTTAAGGATTTAACACCAAGAGAAATCCCTGTCATTCCCCTAGAATGTCGGCTTTCAGGTTTAGAGGCCTTTAATATTGGTGAAAAATCCTTATTCGTGAATGTGGGTGAACGCGCCAATATCACCGGTTCTGCCAAATTCAAACGACTGATTTTAAATGAAGAATACGAAGAAGCACTGGATGTCTGTCGCACGCAAGTAGAAGAAGGTGCACAAGTGGTTGATATTAATATGGACGAAGGTATGCTTGACGGCAAGGCGGCAATGATTCGTTTTATGAATTTAATTGCCTCTGAGCCCGATATTTCCAAAGTGCCAATTATGGTGGATTCTAGCAAGTGGGAAATTATTGAGGCTGGGCTAAAATGCACACAAGGCAAGGCGATTGTTAATTCCATCTCACTCAAAGAAGGCAAAGACAACTTTGTTAAATATGCCAAATTATGCAAACGCTATGGTGCAGCCATTATCGTTATGGCATTTGACGAAGTTGGTCAAGCAGATACTCAAGCACGCAAAATCGAGATTTGCACCAATGCTTACAATATTCTGGTTAATGAAATTGATTTCCCACCAGAAGACATTATTTTTGACCCTAATATCTTTGCCGTTGCCACAGGCATTGAAGAACACAACAATTATGCGGTTGATTTTATTCAAGCCACCCGAATAATCACCCAAAATCTGCCTTACGCCAAAATATCAGGCGGTGTTTCCAATGTTTCATTCTCATTTAGAGGCAACAACCCCGTGCGGGAAGCCATTCACTCAGTTTTCCTCTACCACGCAGTACAAGCAGGTATGACCATGGGCATCGTCAACGCTGGACAATTAGTGGTGCTTGACGATATTGACCCCAAACTTAAAAAAGCCGTTGAAGATGTGGTGCTTAACAGCGACCCAGAAGCAGGCGAACGCTTGGTTGATATAGCAGAAGAATTTTCAGGAAATTTGGTCAAAAAAGACAACAGCAAAGACCTAGAATGGCGCACTTGGGCAGTAGAAAAACGCCTAGAACACTCACTGGTAAAAGGCATCACCAAATTCATTGACGAAGACACGCAAGCAGCTTTTGATAAATTGGGCCGCCCTATTCTCGTCATCGAAGGCCCGCTAATGGCAGGGATGAATATCGTCGGCGATTTATTCGGTGCCGGCAAAATGTTCTTGCCACAAGTGGTCAAATCCGCCCGAGTAATGAAAAAATCAGTCGCCTATTTAGACCCTTTCCTTGCAGAAGAAAAAGACGACTGTGCTGCCAGCTCACAAGGCAAAATCTTAATGGCAACGGTGAAAGGCGATGTACATGACATTGGCAAAAATATTGTTGGCGTTGTGCTTTCGTGTAACAACTACGAAATCATTGATTTAGGCGTTATGGTGCCAACCGAAACCATACTCGAAACCGCTAGAAAAGAAAAGGTCGATATTATCGGACTCTCAGGACTCATCACCCCCTCCCTCGATGAAATGGTCTTTGTCGCCAAAGAAATGACCCGCCAAGGCTTTGAAATCCCCCTAATGATTGGCGGTGCTACCACCTCCAAAGCACACACAGCGGTAAAAATTGAACCCGAATACAACAAAGGCGTGTTTTATGTACAAGATGCCTCCAAATCAGTCGGCGTTGCCAGTAGCCTACTCTCTAAAGAATTAAAACCCGCCCTCTTAGCCGACACCAGAGCCGACTACGAAAAAGTCCGCGAACGCCGTGCTAATAAAGGCAAAAGCAAACTGGTTAGCATGGCCAAAGCCCGAGCCAACAAACCCAAATTAACTTTTGACTCAATCACCCAACCCAAACAAATCGGCGTCCAAGTTTTTAAAAACTACGACCTAGCAGAAATCTTCACCTTTATCGATTGGGTGCCCTTCTTCCGTACCTGGGAATTGGCAGGCAAATTCCCCGACATTCTCACCGATAAAGTAGTAGGAGAATCCGCCTCCGCCCTATTCAAAGATGCCAAAGAAATGTTTAAAAAAGTAATTGACGGCAAACTGTTGCAAGCCAACGCCGTTGTCGGTTTATTCCCAGTCAACAGCATCAACGAAGACATTGAATTATACGATGAAAACGGCGAAATCGTCATGCATCTCAACCATCTTCGTCAACAACTCGACAAAAAAGGCAATACCCCAAACTTCTGCTTAAGCGACTTCATCGCCCCAAAAGACAGCGGTATTCAAGATTATATCGGTGCATTCGCCGTTACCGCAGGCATCAACATTGACCCACTGGTTCAAGCCTACGAAGCCGACCACGACGACTACAACGCCATTATGATCAAAGCCGTCGCTGACCGCCTGGCAGAAGCCTTTGCCGAATTAATGCATTACAAATTCCGCACCCAAATCTGGGGCTATAGCAACGAAGACATTAACAATGACGAATTTATCGAAGAAAAATACCGTGGCATCCGCCCTGCCCCCGGCTACCCCGCCTGCCCAGAACACAGTGAAAAAGAAAAAATATGGCAACTACTCGATGTCGAAAAAAACATCGGTATGACCCTCACCAGCTCCTACGCCATGCTCCCCACCGCCGCCGTCAGTGGCTGGTATTTCGCCCATCCCAACGCCCGCTACTTCGGCGTCGCCAAAGTCAATCAAGAACAACTAGAAGACTACGCCAAACGCAAAGGCATCTCCACCGAACAAGCCGAACGCTTGCTTTCACCCAACCTAGAATAAAGCACAAAGAATTTATACACCAAACTCAAAAAAACCAAAATCAGCTACAAAACCATTCAATTAGAGACCTTTGCATAAATAGGGATGATTAGCAAAATGACAGATTTTATTAAATTGGAAATTTTTTAAATCCACTCCTAGCAGGGCTAAGGGTGTTTTTAAAAAGTTTGTAATTTGATGAAAGATGGCGTTTTGATGATTATTCATATTTATGCAAAGGTCTCAATTAGATAGTCCGCCTACGCACAGGCATCAAAACCAGAAAATGCGACATTTTTACCGAGCAAAACCACATCTCGCTATTCATCTACCAAGATAAACCCCGCGGAAAACACGCCAAACCTAAAACTCAACTACAAGGCCAATTCGACCCCCCCTATGCAAGATACAACATCAACCGCATCAAAATAAAAGCCACCGATGCCCAAGCAGCACTGACGAAGCCATCGCCCTTAGCGCTAATCTTAATCATACTAGTGATTACAAAGGCGGTAACCTCATCCACTTCGCTAATCTTGAATACAAATCTGACATTCGTAGAGAAGACACCATCACCCTTGACAAGGTCGAACCTTGTCAAGGTAATGAGGGGTGTGAAACTGGGGGTAGCTACGACACTCTTAAAGTTTGTGTTATCTGAATTTCTTTTAAAACAATTCTTTCAGCACCCTTACTTTGTCCGCCTTCATACATAGTAGTGAGTACAAAATAACTACTTGTGAAAAGTGTGATTGTTATTGCTAAAACAATGTATTTCATTTTTTCTCCTTAATTTCGACTTCTCTCAGGGCGTGTGCAAGTTTGTCTAATGAAGCGTTGATGAGTTTGTATGCGCCTTCTGCACCATAGGTTTTGGCAATTTCTAGGGCTTCGTTGATGACGACTTTATAAGGTACTTCAAAGCTATTTTTGAGTTCGTATGTGCCGAGATAGAGAATAGCGTGTTCTACAGCGCCGAGTTCATCGGTGTTGCGACTGATGGTTGGGGTAATGAGTTCGTCTAACTCATTGCGGTTTTTTAAGATATTGATGAACAAATCTGAGAAAAAGGCTTTAGAAATTTTGCCTTTCTTTTGATTTAAAAACTGTTGTTCGATTTTCAACACCTCTCCACCTGATAGCATATATTGGTATAAGGCTTGCACGATACGCTCTCTGGAACGATGTTTTGGAGTGGTAGGTGACATTAGTTAGTCTTATCCATCAAATATAGCATTTCAATCATTGCCATGGTGGCTTCTTCGCCTTTGTTGCCTTTGTAGCCACCTGCTCTGCCGATGGTTTGCTCCATATTGCTGGTGGTTAACACGCCAAAGGTAGTTGGCACTTCATATTGATACGATACATCAGCGATGCCACGGGCGCATTCATTGCAAACAAAGTCAAAATGTGGGGTTTCACCGTTGATAACTGCACCTAAAGTAACAATACCATCGATTTCTTTATTTTTTTTAGCCAATTTTTTAGCCATAAGTGGAATTTCAAATGCGCCAGGAACATAAAAAACATCAACATTTTCTACCTTAATGCCATATTTAACAAGAGTTTCCTGTGCCGCAGCCAATAATTTATCACCAATCTCTTGGTAGAAATAACCTACAATAATGGCAATTCTTTTATTTTCTAAAAAACCTTTATTTGCATCTTTATCAAATTTAAAATTCATAATTCCTACTTTTTATTTGTAATATATTCAACTACTTCTAAACCGAATCCCTTCAAGGCATTCAGCTTTCTTGGACTGCCTAAAATACGCATTTTACCCACGCCCAAATCAGACAAAATCTGCGCACCAACACCGTAAGTTTTAACATCATTACTACCTTCGTGTGTGCGAATGAGTAAAAATACACCACTTTCTTTTTGACTGATGTGCTCTAGAGCGTCATCAACCCCTAGGGAACTGCTGTTTTCTTGTAAGATATCGGTAAATATATTTTCCATATGCACACGCACGCACACAGGGCTGTCTTTGTCGATATTGCCTTTAACTAAGGCTGTGTGCATCTGTTGATGGATAGTGTCTAAGAACGATACCAAAGTAAAGTCACCATATTTGGTGTTGAATGGTCGCTCACTTATACGCTCAATAGTTTTTTCATTTTCTACACGGTAAGAAATCAAGTCTTCAATCGTACCCCATTTAATTTGGTGTTTTTCAGCAAAAATCTCTAAATCATCGCGACGCGCCATTGATCCATCTTCATTAAGAATTTCAACAATTACCGATGCTGGCTCTAAGCCTGCAAGACGGGCTAAATCACAACCTGCTTCGGTATGTCCTGGGCGAATCAACACGCCACCTGGCTGCGCCATCAATGGAAAAATATGCCCCGGTTGCACAATATCAGCAGGCTTGGCGTTTGGTGCGACTGCATCTAAAACTGTTTTTGCCCTGTCTGCTGCTGAAATACCCGTAGTTACACCTTCAACAGCTTCGATAGAAACTGTAAAGTTAGTGCCATTCGCATCGTTATTTTGTGCAACCATTAATGGTAAATTCAACTGTTTACAGCGCTCTTGTGTCAGCGTTAAACAAATTAAGCCTCTACCATGCGTTGCCATAAAATTAATGTCTTCTTTAGTGCAAGTCGCCGCAGGGATGATTAAATCACCCTCATTTTCACGATCCTCATCATCTAACAAAATAATCATTTTGCCTTGTTTATAATCTTCTAATATCGCTTCAATACTGGATTTAGTTTTCATTCTTATTATTTGTTATTTATTAATTGTTCAAGATGGCGAGCGATAATATCCACTTCTAAATTCACTATATCACCTGTGTTTAACTGCCCCATCGTCGTGGCAATCAAAGTGTGTGGGACGACATTAACATCAAACACATTTTTTTCAATGCTATTGACCGTTAAACTCACGCCATTTAAAGTAATTGACCCTTTTTTAGCAATGTATTTTACCAAAGACGGTGGCACACTGATTTTAAAACGCACAGATTCGCCCTCACTTGCTTTATCAACCACTTCACCCTGCCCATCCACATGCCCACTAACCAAATGCCCGTCGATACCTTGATTAAGCCTAAGTGCTTTTTCTAAATTAATCCTATCACCTATGGACAAACTACCTAAATTGGCACAATTTAATGTTTCCTGTGACACATCAGCAATAAAACTATCGCTCTCAATCTCAATCGCTGTTAAACACACGCCATTGACCGCAATACTATCGCCGATTGCCACACTAGAAAAATCTAAATCACTTGATACAAAAGCAAATACTGCACCTTTGTCATGTATGATTTTGTTTTTGATTTGACCGACAGCTTGGATAATGCCTGTAAACATAAACGCTCTAATATTGTAAAGGCATTGATTTTACGCTATTTATTTTCAAGACAATAACAAAAACACCCGCCCAGCAATACAATGACCCATGCCAAATAAATCCACAACATTATTAACATCAGGATAGACAGTGTGCCATAAATCAACTCGTAAACAGGAAAATATTGAATATAAATAAATAAAAGATACTTGATTATTTCCAGCCCAATGGTAGCAACTATGCCCGCTTTAAGTGCATTGGCAAATCGCACTTTTTTTAATGGCGTGGCATAATACAAAATTGAAAAACCTAGGCTAGACAAACCCAATGTCACCAAAAATGGCGTATAAGATGCGGTTGGCAATTGGGTAAAAAATTCCAACGCCACTACATACGAACTCACAAACAATGAAGCACCCACCAAAATCGGTCCAACAAATAACACCAACACATACGACACCAAACTCTGCACCCAATGACGACGGCATTTATCGTGCCAAATTAGATTAATGCGTTTATCAATTTCAAGTAACAACAAAACCACGGTCAACAATAAAAATACAAAAGTAAACCCTTTTAATGCCTGTGCATGAGCAATAAACTGCTGAACATAATTTGTTGCTATATCATAGTTCTTTGGCAAAAGTTGAGAGAATAAAAATTGCTCCAAATGTTGCTGCAACTCCGCAAAATAAGGTGAAAGAGAAAACACACTTAAGCCCACCGCCAACCCTGGCACAATCGCAAACAAAGTAGAAAACGACAATATTGCTGCAGAATCAAACCCCTCTCTGTTAATAAAACGAACAACCGTTTGTTTGATAATATCTATCACGCATCCCCCTTATAAAAGACCACTACACTGACCCAGTGCGTCGTAAGAAATATAGAAAACAATACATTTTCCACTCAAAAAATAAGAGGTATAGCCCGTTATTTGACGAATTTTTTAGGCAAGAAAGGTGTCGCTGTATATATTTCACTCTTCCGTCCTCTTGAGACCTTTGCATAAATAGGGATGATTAGCAAAATGACAGATTTTATTAAATTGGAAATTTTTTAAATCCACTCCTAGCAGGGCTAAGGGTGTTTTTAAAAAGTTTGTAATTTGATGAAAGATGGCGTTTTGATGATTATTCATATTTATGCAAAGGTCTCTAATAGATATAAATTATACCAAGTTAGCAAATTCTTTACCTTCTAATAATGGACGGTGACCATTTCTACCATTTCTACTTCTGTGATTTCAAATAATCTTCATAATTACCCGCATAATAATTCGCACCCTGCTCCGTTAACTCTACAATCTTGGTTGACAACGAAGAAACAAACTCCTATCGTGGCTGACAAAAATCAAAGTGCCTTCGTAATTTTCTAAAGGGCTAGGTTAAGGGCTTCAATGGATTCCATATCAAGGTGGTTAGTCGGCTCATCCATCACCAATACATTCGGGTTTTGAAGCATCAATTTACCGAATAACATTCTGCCTTTTTCACCACCAGAAAGGGATTTAATGCTTTTTTCTATGTCGTGTTTGCCAAATAACATTTTGCCCAATACTGAGCGCATATCTTGCATATCTTGTTTTGGCTTTTTAAACTGTGTCATCCAGTCTAGCACTGTCATATCTTCGGCAAAATCGTCGCTGTGGTCTTGTGCATAATAGCCAATATTGACATTTTCGCTCCACTTTATTTTGCCTTTATCTGCCTTAATTTCACCAACCAAGGTGCGTAATAGTGTGGTTTTTCCAACACCATTTTGCCCAATGACAGCGATGCGTTGACCTACTTCAAATAGAAAATGAATGTCTTTTAACACGGACAAATCATCAAAATTTTTGCACAATCCGGTTACCTCAATAATATTACGATGCAACGCCTTGTCTTGCCTAAAATTAATATAAGGACTGACGCGTGATGAAGGTCGCATATCATCCAGCACAATCTTATCCAGTTGTTTAAGGCGTGAAGTCGCTTGTTTAGATTTAGATGCATTCGCCGAAAAACGCGATACAAAATGTTTAAGCTCCTTCATTTTCGCTTCTTTTTTAGCGTTATCCGCTGACATTTTTTCCTGAATTGCCGTAGCAGCAATCATAAACTGGTCATAATTACCTGGAAAAGTCTTCAACGCACCATAATCCAAATCCGACATATGTGTACACACGCCGTTTAAAAAATGCCTATCATGAGAAATAATCACCATAGTCGCCTTCCGTGCTTTCAAGACCCCTTCCAACCAACGAATTGAGTTAATATCCAGGTTATTAGTCGGCTCATCAAGTAATAAAATCTCAGGATCAGAAAATAACGCCTGTGCCAACAGCACCCGCAACTTCCACCCTGGTGCAATCTCACTCATCAAGCCATAATGCTGATCCTCAGGAATATCCAAACCCAATAACAACTCACTGGCTGAAGATTCCGCCATATAACCATCCATTTCAGCAAATTCCATCTCTAATTCTGCTACTTTGGTGCCATCTTCTTCGCTCATTTCAGGCAAAGCATAAATACGGTCTCTTTCTTTTTTAATTTCCCACAGTTTTTCATGCCCCATAATCACCGCATCAACCACACGATATTCTTCGTAAGCAAACTGGTCTTGACGCAAAACACCTAACCGCTCACCATCACTAATACCAACAGTGCCTTGGCTTGGGATTAATTCGCCAGTCAAAATCTTCATAAAGGTTGATTTGCCACAACCATTTGCTCCGATTAGACCATAGCGATTACCATCACCGAATTTAATGGAAATATTTTCAAATAATGGTTTTTCACCAAATTGCATAGTGATATTAGCAGTAGAAATCATAAATTTATTGTTGTTTTTTGAAAACGCACATTATCCCATAAGGATTATTAAAATCTTAACTAATCACTTTGTAATTTAAGGTATAAATAGCGTTCCAATTGCTTACTTATAATTTTATGCTTTCAAAACTGTTTAATGCCACGGGGCAATTACCTGATAAACATCTGCTTTTTACTATTTTAAGCCTACTTACCTTTGGTTTTATACTGTCTTCCTCTGCTTCTATTGGTCATTTTGGCTCTTATGATAAAGCTATCAATCAATTGATTTATATTGTGCTCGGTATAGGTGTGGGTGCTATTGTGATGAAAGTGCCTTTATATTTTTATAAAGAAAATCGTTATTTGTTGGTTTTACTTACCCTTGCATTATTGGTTATCGTGCTTACACCCTTAGGAAAAACTATTAATGGCTCTACGCGTTGGATTGATTTGGTGGCATTCAGGTTACAGCCTTCTGAAATCTTAAAAATTGTGATGATTTTATTCACTGCAGGATTTTTAGTTGAGCAAGAGAAAGATTTAAGAAGTCCGTTACTTGGAATTTCTAAGGCGTTAACCATTATTTCTGTTCCCAGTTTATTATTGGTTGCCGAGCCTGATTATGGTGCGACTATTATCATTGTAGCAACTATATTGGTTATGTTATTAGCAGCAGGGGTTTATATAAAACAGTTGATTTACGCAGGTTTTATTGCCATTGTGCCGATTGCGATATTGATTGCATTTAATAAAAATCGAGTGGACCGCTTTATATCTTTTTGGGAAGATGACTTTTGGTTTAATAATTCTGATAAGGTATGGCAAACCAAACAGGCGTTGATTGGTATTGCTAGAGGTGATTGGACAGGGGCGGGATTGGGCAATAGTATTCAAAAATACACTAAATTGCCTGAGCCACATACGGATATGATTTTTTCGATTATTGGTGAAGAAACAGGGATTATTGGCATGGGATTTGTGTTGTTTATCTTCACTTATATCATACTCAAAGGTTTTAACATTGCCAAAGCAGCACTTAAAGACAATCGCAGATACAGTTCATATGTTGGTTTTGGTATTTGCACTTGGTTAAGCATGCAGTTTAGCGTGAATATTGCGATGAATCTTGGTTTAATTCCGCCCAAGGGTTTTACTTTACCGATGGTCAGTTATGGAGGGTCTAGCATGATATTTACATTGATTTCGATGGCGATTTTATTGAGAATTGATATGGAAAGTAGAGCAGAATCCTCAAAACGGAAGTATTATGTCTGATAATAAAAAAATACTCATTATGTCAGGTGGTACGGGGGGGCATATATTTCCTGCGTTAGCCATCGCCAAAGAACTCAGCACACAGTCCGTTAAAATTGAGTGGCTGGGGTCTAAAAAAGGAATGGAAAATACGCTGGTACCTAAACACAGTATCAAACTACATACCGTAAGTGCTGTGGGTTTGCGGGGAAAAAATCTATTCAGCCTTATTAAGGCCCCTTTCTTACTTTCATTGGCACTCTTGCAAACATTTATTGTGTTTATGCGTGTTAAGCCTAGCGTGGTATTAGGTATGGGGGGGTTTGCGTCGGGTATTGGTGGCGTGGTGGCGTGGATATTGCGTATTCCGTTGGTCATTCATGAGCAAAATTCTGTCCCTGGGACGACCAATAAAAGCTTGTCAAAAATTGCAACGCAAGTTTTTCAGGCTTTTGATGGGGCATTTTCCGATGACGAGGTTATTACTTCGGGCAATCCTGTGGCATTCAAACCTAAAAATAACAATGAAAAAGGGGAAAAGTTGAATGTCTTGATTGTGGGTGGCAGTTTAGGGTCAAAACCCATCAATGATATTGTTAGCCAACTCAATATTGACATCAACATCTGGCATCAAACGGGCAAACAACATTTGGATAGCGTCAAGTTACAATACAAGAATAAAAATGTAAAAGTAGTGGCATTTATTGAGGATATGGCAGTTGCCTACGCATGGGCAGATGTGGTTTTGTGTCGTGCAGGGGCAATGACGGTATCGGAATTGATGTTGGCAGGTAAGCCGAGTATTCTCATTCCCTTGCCCTATGCGATTGACAATCATCAGTTTCATAATGCGAAGATTTTAGCTGACAATCAAGCAGGGATTCTGATTGAGCAAAAGGATTTAACTCTTGCGATGCTTGAAAAAACTTTACTTAAACTAAATAAAAAGAGCATTCAAACAATGGCAAACAACGCCAAACAATTGTCCAAACCTAATGCGGCAAAACTGATTAGTGCGTATTTGCTGTCTGTTGATTGATACCCAACTTTTTAAACAAGATTTGATCAGTGCCAGTGTCTGGATTATCCGTTGTCAGCAGTTGATCACCATAAAAGATAGAGTTTGCACCTGCAAAGAAACACAACGCCTGCATTGCTTCACCCATTTCAGTGCGTCCTGCTGACAATCTCACTACTGATTTTGGCATCATAATGCGTGCCACAGCAATAGTGCGAACAAATTCGCTTTCTGTGGGTGGTGCTATTTTTTCAAACGGTGTGCCTGGAATAGGCACCAAAAGATTGAGTGGCACAGAATCGGGGTGTTTTTCAAGGTTGGCTAACGAACGCAACATTGATGCACGGTCAGTTTGTGCTTCGCCTAAGCCTAAAATACCGCCACTGCAGACATGAATATCTGCATTTTGCACAGATTCTAAAGTGTCTAATCGGTCTTGAAAATTGCGCGTGGTAATCACATTTGAATAATTTTCTTTTGAAGTGTCGATGTTATGATTGTAATAATCCAACCCTGCTTCTTTGAGTGTAAACGCCTGTTCCTGTGTCAACATACCCAAAGTAACGCAAGTTTCCATACCCATTGCCTTGACCCCTTGAATCATCGGAATGACTTTATCAAGGCTCTTATCGGTAGGATTACGCCACGCAGCCCCCATACAAAAACGCGTTGCACCATTGTCTTGTGCAGTTTTTGCCTCTGCAAGCACTGTGTCAATTTCCATCAACTTCTCTCGCTCTAAACCCGTGTCGTATTTAGAACTTTGCGAACAATAAGAGCAATCTTCAGGACAGGCACCCGTTTTAATATTCAATAATGAACTAACCTGCACCGAATTAGGGTCAAAATGCGCTCTATGTATCGTATGTGCTTTAAATAATAAGTCGTTAAAAGGCAAGGCGAATAACGCCTCAACTTCTGCCAGTGTCCAATCGTTTCTTAATGCTATCATAAAGTCGGTATTTTACGCAAAAAAAAGCCATACAACTGTATGGCTTTTTAAAATTACTAAATCAATTAGCAACTATAATACATATCAAATTCAACCGGATGAGGGAAGCACGCAATGCGGTTACTTCTTCCATTTTAAGTTTAATAAATGAGTCAATCACAGCATCAGTAAAGACACCACCCTGCTTCAAAAATTCACGATCGGCATCCAATGACTCTAATGCTTGGTCTAATGAGCTACAAACCTTAGGAATTTGTGCTTTTTCAGCATCAGACAATTCATATAAATCTTCATCACCCGGTTTGCCTGGGTCAATCTTATTTTTAATACCGTCAAGACCTGCCATTAACATTGCTGAAAATGCCAAATAAGGATTGGCAGTAGGATCAGGGAAACGCACTTCAATACGACGACCTTTTGGGTTAGAAACAAAAGGAATGCGAATAGCAGCAGAACGGTTTTTAGCTGAATAAGCCAACATTTCAGGTGCTTCAAAGCCTGGACTAGACGCTTGTAAGAGTTAGTTGAAGAGTTCGTAAAGGCATTTAATGCTCTAGCATGCTTAATAATACCGCCAATATAATAAAGTGCCATTTGGCTTAATTGACCATATTCATCGCCATCAAATAAGTTTTTACCATCTTTGGTAATTGACTGATGAACATGCATACCGTTACCATTATCAACCGCAATTGGTTTAGGCATAAAGGTCGCTGTTTTGCCATACATATGCGCAACATTGTGAATACAATATTTAAGAATTTGAGTTTCGTCTGCTTTTTTTACTAGCGTATTAAACAAAGCACCAATTTCACACTGTCCAGCAGTGCCTACTTCGTGATGATGAACCTCGGTAGTAACGCCCATCTCTTCAATAGCCAAACACATTTCTGCACGCAAATCGTGTAATGAATCCACGGGAGGAACTGGAAAGTAGCCACCTTTAATTCTAGGGCGATGTCCTTTATTTCCGCCTTCAAAATCAGAACCTGATTCCCAATCTGCTTCCTCAGAATTAATTTCATAAAACGCTTTGCCTAGTCCAAAACCTGTGTCCCACTTGACACTATCAAAAACGAAAAATTCTGGCTCGTTACCAAAATAAGCGGTATCTCCGATACCCGTTTCATTTAAATAATCTTCTGCTCTTTTAGCAATAGAACGAGGGTCTTTTTCATAGCCTTTCAAATCATTTGATTCAATAATATCACAAGTAATATTAAGGGTTGATTCTTGCGTGAATGGATCCAGAACTGCAGTTGAAGTATCTGGTTTCATAATCATATCAGATTCGTTAATCGGCTTCCAGCCTGCAATTGAAGAACCGTCAAACATTTGCCCCTCTTCTAATTTCTCAGCATCAATTGTATGTGCTGGCACACTCACATGTTGCTCTTTACCAATGGTATCAGTAAAACGAAAATCAATAAATTTGACCTCGTTTTCTTTAATCATATTCATTACATCATTTGCAGACATAGTTTTTCTCCTATTTAATTATTAAAATTTACTGACAATCATTGTCAAAATAGCTTGCCCCATTGCAAACAAAAACAGCCAACAATTCTACCCTATTTTGTTAAGCTGATATTAAAATTTACAAATAGATGCAATGGACACAACTCCAATTCAACAACAATACTTTGCCAGTTTTATTCCAAAACTAAATTACCGCCATCAATTCAAAGTATTTAACAGAAGTAGGTAAATAGTTGCCCCTGTTAAGATAATTCTAACCACTTACAAGAGTATCGAAACCGATATTAATGATGAAATATTTAGTTTGCCTTAGTGCGGGCTATCTTTTTTATGATGAAGTAAGTGTTATATAAAAAAGATTCTATGGGGATAATTTTTGAAAATAACTTTAGAGAAAAGCTATATCAAAACTCATTCTTAAATTAAAATTAAGCGTTAATTACTTCACTCATTTCATCAGACTTCTCATCAACGGCAGTGGAGGATAATTCAGCCTCAACTTCTGCTGCAATTGCACTGTCTGCTTTTTTCTCTTGTACTGATAATTCTACCTCCAAAGCGTTGACTTCAGTTAAGATGGATGCATTAATTAAACCTGCTTCAATTTCTCTTAGGGCAACAACTGTGCCTTTGTCCTTGCCAACATCCAAAGTTGAGCGATGACCGCCAGAGTTTAATTGGTGTGCGCGTTTTGCTGCTACCAATACCAATTCAAAACGATTTTCTACAAAATCCAAACATTCTTCTACAGTTACTCTTGCCATGCTTTAACCTTCCAACTTCAAATACGATAAAATGAAGCAATTTTACACGAGAAATGACAATGGAAAGACTGATTGTTTTAGATACAGAAACCACAGGAATTGAACCTTCTGAAGGGCATCGCATTATTGAGATTGGTTGCACTGAAATTATTGACAGGCAAATCACCAAAGACAATGAATACCATCAATATATACAGCCAGAGCGTTTAGTGGGGGATTCTGAGCGAATTCATGGCATTAAAGATACTTTTTTAAAAGAAAAACCAAAATTTGAAGAAATTGCCGAAGAGTTTTTAGAATATATTGAGGGTGCGACTTTGGTGATTCATAATGCACCATTTGACCTTGGTTTTTTAAATCATGAATTGGCACTAATGGGTGCCGAACAACGCATTGAAGACAATTGCAAAATTATAGACTCATTAGAAGTATCCAAAGAGCAGCGCCCTGGCGGTATGCACAATCTTGATGCACTTTGTCGGCGTTTTGAGATTGATGCCTCCGAACGAACGGTTCACGGTGCATTGCTTGATGCAAAAATCTTGGCACAAGTTTATATTGCAATGACGGGTGGACAATTTACCTTATTTAGCGAAAGTCAACATGCAGAAAATGACAGCATTAAAATCAAAAGAGTGGATTCTGACCGTACACAAATCAAAATAGTGATGGCAAATGAAGCAGAACTTAAAGCACACAATACTTATTTTGAGACCTTTGCATAAATAGGGATGATTAGCAAAATGACAGATTTTATTAAATTGGAAATTTTTTAAATCCACTCCTAGCAGGGCTAAGGGTGTTTTTAAAAAGTTTGTAATTTGATGAAAGATGGCGTTTTGATGATTATTCATATTTATGCAAAGGTCTCATTTTGACAAAGTTAAAGAACAATAAACATTTGCACCCCTTAACACAGTATAATAATCTTTTTTTCGGAGTATAGCGCAGTTTGGTAGCGTACCTGGTTTGGGACCAGGTGGTCGGGGGTTCAAATCCCTCTACTCCGACCATTTTTATTTGTTGTTTTCAGAAACCTAAATAGTCACCCTCTTAAAACAAAAAAATTTGCGCCCTTAGCTCAGCTGGATAGAGCAACGGCCTTCTAAGCCGTAGGTCACACGTTCGAATCGTGTAGGGCGTACCATACAAGCTTATGATGGATAACCTAGGTAGAAAATATTCTATCAACATCCTTTTCATTGAAAAACAAATGCTCATTACAGATTTCATTGTGAATGGCAATTTCGCCACGCTCCTCTAAGAGTTTTCTGGCTTCTTCCTCCCCTAAATTAAGAACAACGGTTTCAAAGCGTTGTTTATCTTTTTGGCATTCATAGTGGACGGGAGTTTTATCAAATAATTCAACCGTTTCTTCGTGAAATAGGCGATATAACAGTAAATCTGCTGTTAACTCACAGAGTTCTTTGTCAGTAACTGTGTTTGCCAAGGTTTTGATTCGATGCCAATCTTCGCTATCATTGCTTTCCGACTCTGGCATTTTTTGTATGAGTATTGCGCACAAATTATCCTTGTCGGAGCTTACCCAAAGTTTGGATTCAAGTTGCTCTGATTGAGAAAAATAATCTTCAAAAGTTTGTAGCAATCCTGCGTCATTTCTGGGGATTAATGATTGGAAACTGGCATCAGTTTGGGCATTGTATAAGGTGGCAACGATTTGCCCTTTGCCAAGTATAGCATTAAGTGTGTTGTCAGCAGAAATATCACCATTTACACGCACCATACCACGGATTTTTAAATCGTGAGTAACTTCGACTTACAGTAAATTAACTAAGCCATCACCTTGTGATTGTAGGGTAAATTTACCTTTGTGCTTCATTCCACTGGACAACATAATGGCCAAGGCACTGATTTCACCGAATAATCGTCTGACTTTCTCAGAATAACCACGGTTTTGAATCATTGCCTGCCATTCATTAGAGAGTGAGGTGTTGCCCGCGAATATCTAGTTCTTTGAATAAAAAGCGTCTATGGATGTCCATTGGTTTTAGTTTTGGTAAGTTTTGATGAGACCTTTGCATAAATAGGTGATTAGCAAAATGACAGATTTTATTAATTGAAATTTAATCCACTTTAGCAGGGCTAAAGTGTTTTAAAGTTTGAAATTTGATGAAAGATGGCGTTTTGATGATTATTCATATTTTGCAAGTTCATAAAGCGTTTCAAATAAATCAGCCTTATTCTGATATTTTGCAAATTATATATGATGCAAATAGTAATCTATGCTATGAGACCTTTGCATAAATAGGGATGATTAGCAAAATGACAGATTTTATTAAATTGGAAATTTTTTAAATCCACTCCTAGCAGGGCTAAGGGTGTTTTTAAAAAGTTTGTAATTTGATGAAAGATGGCGTTTTGATGATTATTCATATTTATGCAAAGGTCTCTCAATATTATATTCTTTACAAACTTCATCAAATGGATGTATTTCGCTTAGTATTATTCATTAAAAATCAGCATAAGTGAATCTAGTTTCTCTATCTATGCTATCACGGTAGTTCATTTTTCTTGTTTTAGGCTAAATAGTTAGATTGTTACTATGTTTCTCAAAACCTATTGTAAAAGGCCATAATTTTGTATTTTTTTAAACTAATTCATCGGTAAAATCGCCGTTATGGGCTACAAAGACTTTATCACTAAGCTATTCGCTTATCTAAAAAATCACATTGGTAAATTGGTGTTTACTTCCTTGCTGATGATACTTGCAACTGCATTGGAAAGTGCAATTCCTGAGATTACAGGGCGTATTGTTGATGATTTGTTTGTCGGTGAGCGTAGTGGCGATACTGCGTTACTGTATGCGGGGATATTGTTAATTGTGATTGTAGTTAGCTCGTTATTGGCATTGACTTCTACGGCAGCTAGTTCCTGGGTGTCTAATAGAGTAATTATGAACTTGCGTGAAGATATGTTTACCAAGTTATTAAAACTACCTAAGACTTATTTTGATAAAAATGCGACGGGAAAAGTGCTGTCAAAATTGACTTACGATGTCGAGCAAATTGCATCTGCAGCTTCAACAATTTGGCTAAGTTTTGTTAAATCTTCGATATTTGTACTTATTTTGATTGGCTATTTATTTTACAAAAGTTGGGAGTTGAGTCTGAGTTTGATTGTATTCTTGCCGTTGGTATATCTCATTGTCAAATTATCATCAAGCCGTATGCGTAATTCCAGCAAGCAAGTGCAGCAATCAATGGGCAATATGACACACTTATTAGATGAAAATATTTCTGGCAATTCCTTAGTGAAAATTTATCAAGCACAGCAACAAGAAAATAAAAAATTTGGTAAATTGATTAAAAACATCCGTCAGCAACGCTTTAAAGTGGATATGACCAGTGCAATTAATATGGCAGTCGTCAATATTTTGATTGGCTTATCGCTCGGCAGTGTGGTGTATTTTTCTGCCACTTATTTAAAAATGAGTGCAGGTGAGTTTTTGTCTTATTTTACTGCAATGGGCATGCTAGTAAAACCCGCCAAAAGCCTGATAAACATCAACAAACCCCTACAAGGGGCAATGGCAGCAGGGGAAAGTGTATTTGGCTTAATGGCTGAAAAAGAAGAAGTTAACCAAGGAAAGAAACAATTAAAGGCGGTCAAAGGTGATATTTCATTTAAAAATGTTTGCTTTGGCTACAACGACAAATGGCAAGTATTAAACAACATTAATTTAGACATTAAAGCAGGGGAAACCGTTGCGATTGTCGGCTCTACAGGTAGTGGTAAAACGACAATTATTCAATTATTAGCAAAATTTTACTCCATCAATTCAGGCTCAATCAGCATTGATGGCACGGATATTAGTGAATTTGAATTAGACTCATTGCGTTCACAAATCGCGTTCGTCGATCAAAATGTTCGTCTATTTAATGACAGCGTCAAAGGCAATATCGCACTCGGTCAAATTAAAAATATGAGCAATGATAAAATTGAGAACGCCGCCAAAGTCTCTAACGCTTATGATTTTATTCAGAAATTGAGTGAAAAATTTGACTCACAAATTGGCGAAGATGGCGTCTCACTCTCTGGCGGACAACGACAACGATTAGCGATTGCCAGAGCGATTGCCAAAGACAGCCCAATTTTGATTTTGGATGAGGCTACTTCAGCCCTAGATTCTGCCACTGAAAAACAAGTGCAATCTGCCATCGATGAAATGCAAAAAAACCGCACCACGATTATCATTGCCCATCGTTTAAGCACTGTGAGAAAAGCAGATAAAATTATCGTGCTACGACAAGGTAAGATTATTGAGCAAGGTTCACATCAGGCACTACTAGATGCTGATGGCGAGTATGCATCACTCTATAAACATCAGTTTAATTAAATGAGACCTTTGCATAAATAGGGATGATTAGCAAAATGACAGATTTTATTAAATTGGAAATTTTTTAAATCCACTCCTAGCAGGGCTAAGGGTGTTTTTAAAAAGTTTGTAATTTGATGAAAGATGGCGTTTTGATGATTATTCATATTTATGCAAAGGTCTCTAAATATTTAGTCGCATACAACACTTAACAGATTACCAAAAAAAAAGATTGATATTTTTCCATAAAAAAACCCGCCTAAATAAGGCGGGTTTTTGTTTTTATAGGTGTCTTACTTTATACAAGAATAAGATTATCAGTTATGAAGTGCCCTAATGCAACTGTGTCGGGAGTAGAGGAGCCACCAATACCAGAAACCCCTTGTAGATTGATAACCAAATCAGCAACATCATCTGTAACCGTGCCATCAGCATCAATCGTTAGTTTGGCACTACCTGCAGTGCCAGTATCTGACACTGTAATATATTTATCAATATTAGCAAAAAGTGTCGCTTGGTTACCACTAGCGGTAATAAAATCTTTTAAATCTAATTTATCACCACCAGCACCAAATATGAAGCCAGTTATGGTGTCTTCGCCATTATCTGTATTTGCATAAACAAAAATATCACTGCCTGCACCGCCATTTATAGTATCGTTGCCTGCACCACCATTTATAGTATCGTCACCTGCACTACCCGTTATAGTATCGGCGTTATCGGTGCCGATATAAAAATTATATGCAAATGCCCAAGTTTTACCTGAGGTATTATCAATACCTGCAAAGTCATTACCCGAGGTGTCAGTTATAACGCCTGATGCCATTTTGATGTAATAAACACCTGAAGTTAAACTACTTGGGTTAAGAGTGAGTGTTGTGTCGCTAATATTAGCATTAGTAATGCTAATAGTTGCAACTTTTTCTGCGCTATTCCAGATTTCAACAATGCCGCCATTTGTTTTGATGTTTTCAGAAAACTCAATTACTAGATTTGAAGGCTCGCCTAAGACATTGGTATCGCTGGTTTTTTCTGTAAAGGTTGGAACTTGTCCATCTACAGAAGAAGGTTGTTGATTGTAGTAGTATTTAAGGGTGCCATAATACTCACCCACCACCAAATCTAGGTCGCCATCGCCATCAATATCGGCTAGGGTTGGTGAGGAAGCACTTCCCACATCAATGCCATTAAAAGGATTGTCATCTCCAGTTTTTTCTTCATAAGCAGGGTTAGAAGTAGTGCCTGTATTTTGATAGTATTTAAGGGTGCCATCACTCTCACCCACCACCAAATCTAGGTCGCCATCGCCGTCAATATCGGCTAGGGTTGGTGCGGAAAGATTCCCCACATCAATGCCATTAAAAGGATTACTATCTCCAGTTTTTGCTTCATAAGTAGGGTTAGAAGTAGTGCCTGTATTTTGATAGTATTTAAGGGTGCCATTCCTCTCACCCCCCACCAAATCTAGGTCGCCATCGCCGTCAATATCGACTAGGATTGGTGAGGAATAATTTACCACATCAGTGCCATTAAAAGGATTGCTATCTCCAGTTTTTGCTTCATAAGTAGGGTTAGAAGTAGTGCCTGTATTTTGATAGTATTTAAGGGTGCCATTATCCTCACCCACCACCAAATCTAGGTCACCATCGCCGTCAATATCAGCCAAGTTTGGCGCGGAATAATCTCCCACATCAATGCCATTAAAAGGATTATTGTCTCCAGTTTTTGCTTCATAAGCAGGGCTAGAAGTAGTGCCTGTATTTTGATAGTATTTAAGGGTGCCATTCCTCTCACCACCACCAAATCTAGGTCGCCATCGCCGTCAATATCAGCCAAGATTGGCACAGAAACATACCCCACATCAATACCCTCAAAAGGATTATTGCCCAAACCTGTTTTTTCAATATACTCAAGCTTAGTCTTAGCCAACACTACTCTATCAGCGGTAAATACTGGTGCATTACCTGCGACATCTGTTATATTATTTAGCGTAATATCGCTTGTTGGATTGTCAATATCAAAGTCTGTGGCGGCAATGCTATCTCCAGCTTGAACACTATATTTAAACACCAGTTTCTTATCACCTGCAGTTGTAGAGGCGGTTTTATCCAAAACAAAGTCTTTGCCTGCAATGACCACTTTAGAGCCTGTGGTGTTATTAAGTTTCAAGGTCTCACTCATTGTCAGTGTTAGGCTAATAACATCGCCTGTCTTAAAAGCAGATTGTCCTGCTGGAATATCGCTTAAAGTCCATGGATTGGTCGTGATTGGGGTTGGGTTAATGATGTCATAAGTTACTGCTGTGCTAGTGCTAATTGCTGAATTGGTGCCATCACTAAGCGTTACTACAGCCGTGTAGGTTTTTCCATCGGCTAATTCAGATGGCATAGCAGAATGTGCGAGTGCCCAAGTGCCGTCAGCTGCAACAGCTGGTAATCCTGAAGTTATTGCTGTGCCTACTGTATTACTACCTTCAAAAAACTCAATTTTGGTAATCGTTAAAGTACCTATTCCAGTTACTTTGCCTGAGAGTGCGGTTGCGTCTTTTTCACTATCATTAATGTAGTTATCATCGGCACCTATCCAAGCGATTGTGGTAAAAGTGCTTTGGTTGCAAATACCCATTGGTTAGTATCTTTAGTAATGGCAGCAGCATCGTTACCCGCTATGTCAGTTACTGTGCCTGCATCCATGGTGATATAGTAACTGCCTTGGGTTAATTTATTATCAGTTAAACCTAATGCTGACACATCAATGGTGAGTTTATCGCCAGCAATGCTGAATTTAGTTGTCTCAGTAATATTAATGGTTGCTATTACTCCATCATCACTACCTTTAATAACAATACTACCTGTACTACCTGCTTGAATGTCTTCATTAAAATCAAGCGTCAGGTCTGAGGTTTCACCCAATTCGGCCGAAGCTTGTGTTGTTAGAGTTGGCGCTTGTCCATCTACAGAAGAAGGTTGTTGATTGTAATAATATTTAAGGGTGCCGTCAGTCTCACCTATCACCAAATCTAGGTCGCCATCGCCATCAATATCGGCCAGGGTTGGTGCGGAATAACCCCCCACATCAATGCCATCAAAAGGATTATCACCTCCAGTTTTTGCTTCATAAGCAGGGTTAGAAGTAGTGCCTGTGTTTTGATAGTATTTAAGGGTGCCATTCTGCTCACCCACCACCAAATCTAGGTCGCCATCGCCGTCAATATCGGCTAGGGTTGGTTTGGAATAATTTCCCACATCAATGCTATTAAAAGGATTGCTACCTCCAGTTTTTGCTTCATAAGCAGGGTTAGAAGTAGTGCCTGTGTTTTGATAGTATTTAAGGGTGCCATTACTCTCACCCACCACCAAATCTAGGTCGCCATCGCCGTCAATATCGGCTAGGGTTGGTTTGGAAGAACGCCCCACATCAATGCCATTAAAAGGATTTTCATCTCCAGTTTTTGCTTCATAAGCAGGGTTAGAAGTAGTGCCTGTATTTTGATAGTATTTAAGGGTGCCATTATCCTCACCCATCACCAAATCTAGGTCACCATCGCCGTCAATATCGGCTAGGATTGGTGAGGCAGCATTTCCCACATCAATGCCATTAAAAGGATTGCTATCTCCAGTTTTTGCTTCATAAGCAGGGTTAGAAGTAGTGCCTGTATTTTGATAGTATTTAAGGGTGCCACCAACCTCACCCACCACCAAATCTAGATCACCATCACCATCAATATCAACCAGGGTTGGCGCAGAAACATTCCCCACATCAATACCCTCAAAAGGATTATTGCCCGAACCTGTTTTTTCAATATACTCAAGCTTAGTCTTGGTCAACACCACTCTATCAGCGGTAAATACTGGTGCATTACCTGCGACATTTGTTATATTATTTAGCGTAATATCGCTTGTTGGATTGTCAATATCAAAGTCTGTAGCGGCAATGCTATCTCCGGCTTGAACGCTATATTTAAACACCAGTTTCTTATCACCTGCAGTTGTAGAGGCGGTTTTATCCAAAACAAAGTCTTTGCCTGCAATGACCACTTTAGAGCCTGTGGTGTTATTAAGTTTCAAGGTCTCACTCATTGTCAAAGTTAGGCTGATAACATCCCCTACCTTAAAAGCAGATTGTCCTGCTGGAATATTGCTTAGAGTCCATGAGTTAGTAGCCGTTGGAGTTGGGGCTTGTCCATCTACAGAAGCAGATTGTTGATTGTAGTAATATTTAAGGGTGCCATCATTCTCACCCACCACCAAATCTAGGTCGCCATCGCCGTCAATATCGGCTAGGGTTGGTTTGGAAAAATCCCCCACATCAATGCTATTAAAAGGATTGCTACCTCCAGTTTTTGCTTCATAAGCAGGGTTAGAAGTAGAGCCTGTATTTTGATAGTATTTAAGGGCGCCATTCTCCTCACCCACCACCAAATCTAGGTCGCCATCGCCGTCAATATCGGCTAGGGTTGGCGTAGCAAAATCCCCCACATCAATGCTATTAAAAGGATTGCTACCTCCAGTTTTTGCTTCATAAGCAGGGTTAGAAGTAGTGCCTGTATTTTGATAGTATTTAAGGGTGCCATTCTTCTCACCCACCACCAAATCTAGGTCGCCATCGCCGTCAATATCGGCTAGGGTTGGTTTGGAAAAATCCCCCACATCAATGCTATTAAAAGGATTATCATCTCCAGTTTTTACTTCATAAGCAGGGTTAGAAGTAGTGCCTGTATTTTGATAGTATTTAAGGGTGCCATCACGCTCACCCACCACCAAATCTAGGTCGCCATCGCCGTCAATATCGGCTAGGGCTGGTCCGGAATAATTCCCCACATTAATGCTATTAAAAGGATTGTCATCTCCAGTTTTTTCTTCATAAGCAGGGTTAGAAGTAGTGCCTGTATTTTGATAGTATTTAAGGGTGCCGTCACTCTTACCCATCTTACCCACTACCAAATCTAGGTCGCCATCGCCGTCAATATCAGCCAAGGTTGGCGCAGAAACAAACCCCTTAACATTAATACCCTCAAAAGGATTATTGCCCGAACCTGTTTTTTCAATATACTCAATCTTAGACAACACTACTCTATCAGCGGTAAATACTGGTGCATTACCTGCGACATCTGTTATATTATTTAGCGTAATATCGCTTGTTGGGTTGTCAATATCAAAGTCTGTAGCGGCAATGCTATCTCCAGCTTGAACACTATATTTAAATACCAGTTTCTTATCACCTGCAGTTGTAGAGGCAGTTTTATCCAAAACAAAGTCTTTGCCTGCAATGACCACTTTAGAGTCTGTGGTGTTATTAAGTTTCAAGGTCTCACTCATTGTCAGTGTTAGGCTGATAACATCGCCTGTCTTAAAAGCAGATTGTCCTGCTGGAATATCGCTTAAAGTCCATGGATTGGTCGTGATTGGGGTTGGGTTAATGGTGTCATAAGTTACTGCTGTGCTAGTGATAGTTGTTGAATTGGTGCCATCACTAAGCGTTACTGCAGCCGTGTAGGTTTTTCCATCGGCTAATTCAGATGGCATAGCAGAATGTGCGAGTGCCCAAGTGCCGTCAGCTGCAACAGCTGGTAATCCTGAAGTTATTGCTGTGCCTACTGTATTACTACCTTCAAAAACTCAATCTTAGTAATAGATAAGGTACCTGCTCCGCTACTGTGCCTGAGAGTGCGGTTGCGTCTTTTCACTATCATTAATGTAGTTATCATCGGCACCTATCAAGCGATTGTGGTAAAAGTGCTTTGGTTTCAAATGCCCAAGTGGTGTCAGCACCTAAATTAGTGATACCTGCAAAGGACATTGCCTGCCATATCGGTGATTACGCCAGATGCCATTTTGATGTAATAAGTGCCTTCAGTTAAATCAGCAGTAGGATTAATAGTAAGTTTATCGTTAGCAATGCTAATTTTACTATTGTCAATAGCAATGGTTTCTACAATGGTATTGTCGCTGGCTTTATGAATGACAATATTGCCTGTGCCGGCTTTGATGTTTTCACTAAAGTCAATTACTAGGTTAGAGTCTTCACCCAAGATAACGCTCATTGCTTGTGCGGTGAGAGTAGCAGTAGTAGTATCCACAGTAATCGCCAAAGCATCAGAAACCAAACTTTCATTACCCGCAGCATCTGTTGCTCTTGCGGTAATGCTGTGTGGAGTTGTGCTTTGGGTTAAACTGATATCAATAGAGAATGTGCCATTAGCCTTTACTATTTCAGAGCCTATGGCTGTTGTGTTGGTACCATTGTATAATCTTATAGTAGCACCGACTTCTGCACTGCCTGTGATGGTGAGGTTTGAGGTTTTATTAGTTAGGTTGTCACTATTACTTGTGCCTGAATCGTCCTCTGTGGCTAAATCTAAACTTATGGGTTTGCTGGGTACAACGGTATCAACTTTATGACTATTACTAGCGTATTCTGTGCCAATACCTCCTCCAATTGCCGCATCTTTTGCCACACCAACAAATAAGTCAGTTGTTGAGTTATCTGTCACGCTGACTACTAACGAATAAACACTGCCACTGCCACTGAAAGCACCTTTTGTTCCACCTGTCACTTCAATATCAGTTTTATCAAAACCAGTAACATCATCTTTAAAAGTAAAAGTATAGGTAATATCTGTGCCTACCTTTGCCTTGTTAATGATGCTTGTTTCTGCTAAATCATCAGTAATACTTAAACCAATCTCTAAACCTGGAGTTGACTCACTACCGTCAATATCAGTGGATATAATTCTCTTAAAAACACCTGCTTCTGATAGCCCATCATCGCCTGTTATATCAATCTTAACAAAACCATTTGCAAAATAAACCCTATCGCCATTAGAGGCTGTGAAGGAGACTTCTTCTTGATAATCGGTACCGCCAATATTAACAGTTCTTTCAAAAGTGTAGGTGCTGCCAGCTACTGTTTGTTTGGTGTATTCATTAAAAGTGCCAGTTAAATAAACAACATCATTGCCACCTGTTGAGGTGAGTCCTGTTGCATCAACTTTTGTGCCTTTGGCAACATAAACTGTGTCATTGCCACTATTGCCAGATATCTTAAATACTGAGCCTTTGACACAGGGTAATGTGCTCACCGTTGTTATCAGAAATAAATACTTTAGTAGACCAACTTCACTGGCGTGCCTTTGTCAATGGCGGGTTGACTGGTTAAAGGGTCGGTGGGTGTGCTTGAACTGGAGTCAATATCAGTGGATTTAATTTTCTGAAAAACGCCTGCATTTGATAGCCCATCATTGCCTGCTATATCAATCTTAAAAAAACCATTTGCAAAATAAACCCTGTCGCCATTAGAGGCTGTGAAGGAGACTTCTTCTTGGTATTCAGTATCGTTAATAGTAACCGTTCTTTTGAAGGTGTAGGTATTGCCATCTAGTGTTTGTTCGTAGTTGTTAAAAGTGCCGGTTAAATAAATTGAATCATTGCCACCTGTTGAAGTAAGCCCTGTTGCATCGACTTTGGTGCCTTGTCCTACATAGACGGCATCGTCTCCACTATTGCCAGATACTTTTAATGCTTGTCCGTGAGATTCAACTCCGGTGATATCGGAATACCAGTTGACGAAGAAGCCGTTGGTGTTGCTGATGAAGTATTTTGTTTGTCCTGGCATGGGGTTGTCCTGTTTTATAAAAATTAAATTGTATTATACATAACTTATTCCTTCAAGTTCAAGTTTTTAAATTTTTGGACTTAGTAAACCCTGAAAATATTACCAATTTGGTATCTAATCAAGGGGCTTTATTCTAACCCTAATTGTTTCTATTTTGGTTGATATTTTTCCATAAAAAACCCGCTTTAATAAGGCGGGTTTTTTATTAGCTTGCTTTATGTAAGAATAAGATTATCAGTTAGAGACCTTTGCATAAATAGGGATGATTAGCAAAATGACAGATTTTATTAAATTGGAAATTTTTTAAATCCACTCCTAGCAGGGCTAAGGGTGTTTTTAAAAAGTTTGTAATTTGATGAAAGATGGCGTTTTGATGATTATTCATATTTATGCAAAGGTATCTAAGTTCAAGTTTTTAAATTTTTGGTTGATATTTTTCCATAAAAAAACCCGCTTTAATAAGGCGGGTTTTTGTTTTTATGGGTGTCTTACTTTATGCAAAGGTCTCTTTATACAAGAATAAGATTATCAGTTATAAAGTGCCCTAATGCAACTGTGTCGGGAGTAGAGGAGCCACCAATACCAGAAACCCCTTGTAGATTGATAACCAAATCAGCAACATCATCTGTAACCGTGCCATCAGCATCAATCGTTAGTTTGGCACTACCTGCAGTGCCAGTATCTGACACTGTAATATATTTATCAATATTAGCAAAAAGTGTCGCTTGGTTACCACTAGCAGTAATAAAATCTTTTAAATCTAATTTATCGCCACCAGCACCAAATATGAAGCCAGTTATGGTGTCTTCGCCATTATCTGTACTTGCATAAACAAAAATATCACTGCCTGCACCGCCATTTATAGTATCGTTGCCTGCACCACCATTTATAGTATCGTCACCTGCACTACCCGTTATAGTATCGGCGTTATCGGTGCCGATATAAAAATTATATGCAAATGCCCAAGTTTTACCTGAGGTATTATCAATACCTGCAAAGTCATTACCCGAGGTGTCAGTTATAACGCCTGATGCCATTTTGATGTAATAAACACCTGAAGTTAAACTACTTGGGTTAAGAGTGAGTGTTGTGTCGCTAATATTAGCATTAGTAATGCTAATAGTTGCAACTTTTTCTGCGCTATTCCAGATTTCAACAATGCCACCATTTGTTTTGATGTTTTCAGAAAACTCAATTACTAGATTTGAAGGCTCGCCTAAGACATTGGTATCGCTGGTTTTTTCTGTAAAGGTTGGAACTTGTCCATCTACAGAAGAAGGTTGTTGATTGTAGTAGTATTTAAGGGTGCCATTAGCCTCACCCACTACCAAATCTAAATCACCATCGCCGTCAATATCGGCTAGGGTTGGTCTGGAAGAATCCCCCACATCAATGCCATTAAAAGGATTGTCATCTCCAGTTTTTGCTTCATAAGCAGGGTTAGAAGTAGTGCCTGTATTTTGATAGTATTTAAGGGTGCCATCACTCTCACCCACCACCAAATCTAGGTCGCCATCGCCATCAATATCAGCCAAGGTTGGCGTGGAAGAAACTCCCACATCAATGCCATTAAAAGGATTGCTATCTCCAGTTTTTGCTTCATAAGCAGGGTTAGAAGTAGTGCCTGTGTTTTGATAATATTTAAGGGTGCCATAAACCTCACCCACTACCAAATCTAGGTCGCCATCGCCATCAATATCAGCCAAGGTTGGCGTGGAAGAATATTCCACATTAATGCCATTAAAAGGATTATCATCTCCAGTTTTTGCTTCATAAGCAGGGTTAGAAGTAGTGCCTGTATTTTGATAGTATTTAAGGGTGCCATAAGCCTCACCCACTACCAAATCTAGATCACCATCGCCATCAATATCAGCCAAGCTTGGTGAGGAAAAATCCCCCACATCAATGCCATCAAAAGGATTGCTACCTCCAGTTTTTGCTTCATAAGCAGGGTTAGAAGTAGTGCCTGTATTTTGATAGTATTTAAGGGTGCCATTCTTCTCACCCACTACCAAATCTAGGTCGCCATCGCCGTCAATATCAGCCAAGATTGGCACAGAAACATACCCCACATCAATACCCTCAAAAGGATTATTGCCCAAACCTGTTTTTTCAATATACTCAAGCTTAGTCTTGGTCAACACTACTCTATCAGCGGTAAATACTGGTGCATTACCTGCGACATCTGTTATATTATTTAGCGTAATATCGCTTGTTGGATTGTCAATATCAAAGTCTGTGGCGGCAATGCTATCTCCAGCTTGAACGCTATATTTAAACACTAATTTCTTATCACCTGCAGTTGTAGAGGCAGTTTCATCCAAAACAAAGTCTTTGCCTGCAATGACCACTTTAGAGCCTGTGGTCTTATTAAGTTTCAAGGTCTCACTCATTGTCAAAGTTAGGCTGATAACATCCCCTGCCTTAAAAGCAGATTGTCCTGCTGGAATATTGCTTAGAGTCCATGAGTTAGTAGCCGTTGGAGTTGGGGCTTGTCCATCTACAGAAGCAGATTGTTGATTGTAGTAATATTTAAGGGTGCCATCAGCCTTACCCACTACCAAATCTAAATCACCATCGCCGTCAATATCGGCTAGGGTTGGTGAGGAAGAATGCCCCACATCAATGCCATTAAAAGGATTGCTGTCTCCAGTTTTTGCTTCATAAGCAGGGTTAGAAGTAGTGCCTGTATTTTGATAGTATTTAATGGTGCCATAAAACTCACCCACCACCAAATCTAGGTCGCCATCGCCGTCAATATCGGCTAGGATTGGTGAGGAAGAATATCCCACATCAATGCCATTAAAAGGATTGTCATCTCCAGTTTTTGCCTCATAAGTAGGGTTAGAAGTAGTGCCTGTGTTTTGATAGTATTTAAGGGTGCCATCATCCTCACCCACTACCAAATCTAGATCACCATCGCCGTCAATATCGGCTAGGGTTGGTGAGGCAGAATATCCCACATCAATGCCATTAAAAGGATTGCTATCTCCAGTTTTTACTTCATAAGCAGGGTTAGAAGTAGTGCCTGTATTTTGATAGTATTTAAGGGTGCCATCACGCTCACCCACCACCAAATCTAGGTCGCCATCGCCGTCAATATCGGCTAGGGTTGGTGAGGCAGCATTTCCCATATTAATGCCATTAAAAGGATTGCTATCTCCAGTTTTTACTTCATAAGCAGGGTTAGAAGTAGTGCCTGTGTTTTGATAGTATTTAAGGGTGCCGTCACTCTTACCCACTACCAAATCTAGGTCGCCATCGCCATCAATATCAGCCAAGGTTGGCACAGAAGACCCCTTAACATTAACACCCTCAAAAGGATTATTGCCCAAACCCGTTTTTTCAATATACTTAATCTTAGTCAACACTACTCTATCAGCGGTAAATACTGGTGCATTACCTGCGACATCTGTTATATTATTTAGCGTAATATCGCTTGTTGGATTGTCAATATCAAAGTCTGTAGCGGCAATGCTATCTCCAGCTTGAACGCTATATTTAAACACCAGTTTCTTATCACCTGCAGTTGTAGAGGCAGTTTTATCCAAAACAAAGTCTTTGCCTGCAATGACCACTTTAGAGCCTGTGGTGTTATTAAGTTTCAAGGTCTCACTCATTGTCAGTGTTAGGCTGATAACATCGCCTGCCTTAAAAGCAGATTGTCCTGCTGGAATATCGCTTAAAGTCCATGGATTGGTCGTGATTGGGGTTGGGTTAATGATGTCATAAGTTACTGCTGTGCTAGTGCTAATTGTTGAATTGGTGCCATCACTAAGCGTTACTACAGCCGTGTAGGTTTTTCCATCGGCTAATTCAGATGGCATAGCAGAATGTGCGAGTGCCCAAGTGCCGTCAGCTGCAACAGCTGGTAATCCTGAAGTTATTGCTGTGCCTACTGTATTACTACCTTCAAAAAACTCAATTTTGGTAATCGTTAAAGTACCTATTCCAGTTGCTTTGCCTGAGAGTGTGGTTGCATCTTTCTCGTTATTATTAATGTAATTATCATCGGCACCTGCCCAAACAATGTCGGTAGTAAGGACGATGATTTCAAATGCCCATTGGTTAGTATCTTTAGTAATGGCAGCGGCATCGTTACCCGCTATGTCAGTTACTGTGCCTGCATCCATGGTGATATAGTAACTGCCTTGGGTTAATTTATTATCAGTTAAACCTAATGCTGATACATCAATGGTGAGTTTATCGCCAGCAATGCTGAATTTAGTTGTCTCAGTAATATTAATGGTTGCTATTACTCCATCATCGCTACCTTTAATAACAATACTACCTGTACTACCTGCTTGAATGTCTTCATTAAAATCAAGCATCAGGTCTGAGGTTTCACCCAATTCGGCCGAAGCTTGTGTTGTTAGAGTTGGCGCTTGTCCATCTACAAAAAAAGATTGTTGATTGTAATAATATTTAAGGGTGCCATTATTCTCACCCACCACCAAATCTAGGTCGCCATCGCCGTCAATATCGGCTAGGGTTGGTTTGGAAAAATTCCCCACATCAATGCCATTAAAAGGATTGCTATCTCCAGTTTTTTCTTCATAAGCAGGGTTAGAAGTGGTGCCTGTATTTTGATAGTATTTAAGGGTGCCATTCTGCTCACCCACCACCAAATCTAGGTCGCCATCGCCGTCAATATCAACTAAGGTTGGTGCGGAAAAATTTACCACATTAATGCCATTAAAAGGATTACTATCTCCAGTTTTTACTTCATAAGCAGGGTTAGAAGTAGTACCTGTATTTTGATAGTATTTAAGGGTGCCATCATACTTACCCACCACCAAATCTAGGTCGCCATCGCCGTCAATATCGACTAGGATTGGTGAGGAATAATTTACCACATTAATGCCATTAAAAGGATTGCTATCTCCAGTTTTTGCTTCATAAGTAGTGCCTGTATTTTGATAGTATTTAAGGGTGCCACCAACCCCACCCACCACCAAATCTAGATCACCATCACCATCAATATCAGCTAAGTTTGGCGTGGAATAACCTCCCACCACATCAATGCCATTAAAAGGATTATTGCCTCCAGTTTTTACTTCATAAGCAGGGTTAGAAGTAGTGCCTGTATTTTGATAGTATTTAAGGGTGCCATCATCCTTACCCACCACCAAATCTAGGTCGCCATCGCCATCAATATCAGCCAGGGTTGGCGCAGAAGCTTTCCCCACATCAATACCCTCAAAAGGATTATTACCCAAACCTGTTTTTTCAATATACTCAAGCTTAGTCTTAGCCAACACTACTCTATCAGCGGTAAATACTGGTGCATTACCTGCGACATCTGTTATATTATTTAGCGTAATATCGCTTGTTGGGTTGTCAATATCAAAGTCTGTAGCGGCAATGCTATCTCCAGCTTGAACACTATATTTAAACACCAGTTTCTTATCACCTGCAGTTGTAGAGGCGGTTTTATCCAAAACAAAGTCTTTGCCTGCAATGACCACTTTAGAGCCTGTAGTGCTATTAAGTTTCAAGGTCTCACTCATTGTCAGTGTTAGGCTGATAACATCCCCTACCTTAAAAGCAGATTGTCCTGCTGGAATATCGCTTAAAGTCCATGGATTGGTCGTGATTGGGGTTGGGTTAATGGTGTCATAAGTTACTGCTGTGCTAGTGATAGTTGTTGAATTGGTGCCATCACTAAGCGTTACTGCAGCCGTGTAGGTTTTTCCATCGGCTAATTCAGATGGCATAGCAGAATGTGCGAGTGTCCAGGTGCCGTCAGCTGCAACAGCTGGTAATCCTGAAGTTATTGCTGTGCCTACTGTATTACTACCTTCAAAAACTCAATCTTAGTAATAGATAAGGTACCTGCTCCGCTACTGTGCCTGAGGTGCGGTTGCGTCTTTTTCACTATCATTAATGTAGTTATCATCGGCACCTATCCAAGCGATTGTGGTAAAAAGTGCTTTGGTTTCAAATGCCCAAGTGGTGTCAGCACCTAAATTAGTGATACCTGCAAAGGCATTGCCTGCCATATCGGTGATTACGCCAGATGCCATTTTGATGTAATAAGTGCCTTCAGTTAAATCAGCAGTAGGATTAATAGTAAGTTTATCGTTAGCAATGCTAATTTTACTATTGTCAATAGCAATGGTTTCTACAATGGTATTGTCGCTGGCTTTATGAATGACAATATTGCCTGTGCCGGCTTTGATGTTTTCACTAAAGTCAATTACTAGGTTAGAGTCTTCACCAAGATAACGCTCATTGCTTGTGCGGTGAGAGTAGCAGTAGTAGTATCCACAGTAATCGCCAAAGCATCAGAAACCAAACTTTCATTACCCGCAGCATCTGTTGCTCTTGCGGTAATGCTGTGTGGAGTTGTGCTTTGGGTTAAACTGATATCAATAGAGAATGTGCCATTAGCCTTTACTATTTCAGAGCCTATGGCTGTTGTGTTGGTACCATTGTATAATCTTATAGTAGCACCGACTTCTGCACTGCCTGTGATGGTGAGGTTTGAGGTTTTATTAGTTAGGTTGTCACTATTACTTGTGCCTGAATCGTCCTCTGTGGCTAAATCTAAACTTATGGGTTTGCTGGGTACAACGGTATCAACTTTATGACTATTACTAGCGTATTCTGTGCCAATACCTCCTCCAATTGCCGCATCTTTTGCCACACCAACAAATAAGTCAGTTGTTGAGTTATCTGTCACTCTGACTACTAACGAATAAACACTGCCACTGCCACTGAAAGCACCTTTTGTTCCACCTGTCACTTCAATATCATTTTTATCAAAACCAGTAACATCATCTTTAAAAGTAAAAGTATAGGTAATATCTGTGCCTACCTTTGCCTTGTTAATAATGCTTGTTTCTGCTAAATCATCGGTAATACTTAAACCAATCCCCAAACCTGGAGTTGACTCACTACCGTCAATATCAGTGGATATAATTCTCTTAAAAACACCTGCTTCTAATAGCCCATCATCGCCTGTTATATCAATCTTAACAAAACCATTTGCAAAATAAACCCTATCGCCATTAGAGGCTGTGAAGGAGACTTCTTCTTGATAATCGGTACCGCCAATATTAACAGTTCTTTCAAAAGTGTAGGTGCTGTCAACTACTGTTTGTTTGGTGTATTCATTAAAGTGCCAGTTAAATAAACAACATCATTGCCACCTGTTGAGGTGAGTCCTGTTGCATCAACTTTTGTGCCTTTGGCAACATAAACTGTGTCATTGCCACTATTGCCAGATATCTTAAATACTGAGCCTTTGACACCAGGGGTAATGTGCTCACCGTTGTTATCAGAAATAAATACTTTAGTAGCACCAACTTCACTGGCAGTGCCTTTGTCAATGGCGGGTTGACTGGTTAAAGGGTCGGTGGGTGTTATTGAACTGGAGTCAATATCAGTGGATTTAATTTTCTGAAAAACGCCTGCATTTAATAGCCCATCATTGCCTGTTATATCAATCTTAAAAAAACCATTTGCAAAATAAACCCTATCGCCATTAGAGGCTGTGAAGGAGACTTCTTCTTGGTAATCGGTACCGCCAATAGTAACCGTTCTTTTGAAGGTGTAGGTATTGCCATCTAGTGTTTGTTCGTAGTTGTTAAAAGTGCCGGTTAAATAAATTGAATCATTGCCACCTGTTGAAGTAAGCCCTGTTGCATCGACTTTGGTGCCTTGTCCTACATAGACGGCATCGTCTCCACTATTGCCAGATACTTTTAATGCTTGTCCGTGAGATTCAACTCCGGTGATATCGGAATACCAGTTGACGAAGAAGCCGTTGGTGTTGCTGATGAAGTATTTTGTTTGTCCTGGCATGGGGTTGTCCTGTTTTATAAAAATTAAATTGTATTATACATAACTTATTCCTTCAAGTTCAAGTTTTTAAATTTTTGGACTTAGTAAACCCTGAAAATATTACCAATTTGGTATCTAATCAAGGGGCTTTATTCTAACCCTAATTGTTTCTATTTTGGTTGATATTTTTCCATAAAAAACCCGCTTTAATAAGGCGGGTTTTTTATTAGCTTGCTTTATGTAAGAATAAGATTATCAGTTAGAGACCTTTGCATAAATAGGGATGATTAGCAAAATGACAGATTTTATTAAATTGGAAATTTTTTAAATCCACTCCTAGCAGGGCTAAGGGTGTTTTTAAAAAGTTTGTAATTTGATGAAAGATGGCGTTTTGATGATTATTCATATTTATGCAAAGGTCTCAGTTAACATTAAGTGCTGATTTACTGTTCATTTTGCTTAATACTAAATAGCCACTTGTTCTCTCAACCAAGGTACCTACGCAAGACTTATTTTGAGAACCTGTAATTAAATCACCTTCCCAGTAACCGGCAATCATTCTATTGTCAATGTCTTTAAGTCTATAGCAAATAAGTTGATTAATTTCTGGTTTTATTGTTAAGTTCAACTGACAAGGTCCGGCCTTGTCAAGAAAATAATGTTAGATAAGGATGGTGCCGGTGTCAACTAGATGACTGAGGTTAGTGGTATTGATATCTACCGCTGTTAAGGTAATGTCAAAACTGCCGATGCTGAGGGTGCTGTCTTGTCCGCTTTTGCTGAGGGTGATGGCACCGAGTTTGGCATTTTCATCTAGGTGTTTAAGGGCGTAGGAAATATTAAGGGTGTCGTTGAAAAGGTCAAAATTGGTGATGGTGGCGTCTTTGAGGGGACTGTATTGGTTGGTGGGGTGAGGCCGTTCCAGTTGAAGTGTTCGATGAGTTTGTCGCTGGCGGTATAGGTGGTGATGTTGTCCATGTCTTGGTGGTGGGTGGTTTTGACTTTGATGATGGGGGTGGTGCCTTGGGCGTAGTAGAGGGAGGCGTCACTCCAATTACCTTTTGAACTAACAAAATCTAATATTCCATCGCCATTAATATCGCCTAATGCAGGGGATCCTGACCTAATAATAGGGTATTTTGGGTCAGTGTCTTTATCAAGTGTATGGTTAAAAAAATTATCATCGCCTTGTTGGCGGGCAAAAACTGGGGTGTTAATTGTGCCGATATTTTTATAATAACTGATGGCGTCGCCATTATTCTCGTTATAGTCACTGCCAGATGTTAGGTCTAAATCGCCATCGCCATCTAAATCTTTAAAGTTTAGTTGGACATTTTTGCCTAAATCTAGTCCTGTTAGTGTATGGTCGGTTTTATTGTGTAAGTGCCGTTATTATTTTCATAATAGGAGAGGATGCCGTCGTCAAAATTGGAGGTTACTAGGTCGATATCGCCATCATTGTCTAAATCTACTAAGGCGTGCATTGTGTTGTTGCCTAAAATAGTATTTGCGAAAGGGTTTTGGTTGCCTTCTATTTTTACGAATGTGCCATTATTATTTTTGTAATAGTGGTTATTTGTTAGGAGGTCCAAATCGCCATCTTGGTCCATGTCGGCGAAGGTGTGGGTGAGGTTGTTGCTGGTGTTTTTGAAGGGGTTGTTGTCTTGGGGGACGGGGGTGAAAGCGATTGGGTCGCCGGGGGTGGCGGTGTTTTTGTAGTAGAGAACGCCAGAAGAGTAGGTGTCGGGGCGGTTGGCGTTGTAGGCGAGTTCGGGAATGGTGTCGTTGTCTAGGTCGATTAAATTGATGGAGGTGAGGGTGGTAGAAAGATGGCCTCCGATGAAGCTGAAGGGGTTGTCGGCGCCGGTTTTGCGTTCGAAGGCATCGCTGTTCTTTAATAGAGCTAATTCTGTGGTGAGGTTGTTGATTGCTACGCCTGCGGCATTGGTTACGCCTGTTAAATGGGTGTTGTTGACGATGAAATCGCCAATAATTAGGTGGTCGCCTTTAACGACGGTGTAGTCGAAACTGAGTTTGGTTTTATCGGTACTACTGTCAAAAGCGGTTTTGTTGATGTTGAAGCGTTTGTTGGCAACAGTGATGTAGGCACTGGTGTCGGCTACTTGGACGGCTTCGCTGACGGTTAGGGTGAGGGTCATTGTGTCGCCGATGGAGAAGTATTCTTGTCCTGTGGGTGGGGTGTTGAAGACCCAGTTGTTGGTGTTAGCACTGGTGTCAGTGTTGATAGTAGGTGGGTTTGGTCGATGACTTTGTAGTTGACTGAGGTGCTGGGTTGGCTGGGCTTGTTGCCGGCGGCATCGTGCCAATCGGTGCCAATGGTGAGGGTGTTTATGCTGTCTGTAATGCCTGTATCGGGGGTGAGGATTGCTGTCCAGACGAAGGGACCTAAACCTGTGTTTTGCCCAAATCCACTGAGACTGGCATTTTCAGCGGTGATGTCATCTGTTGTAAAGTCTAGGACTTTTTCTTTAAAATGGAATTCGACTAGGGTGGTGTCGCCTGTGGCGAGGGAGGTGTCGTGGATTTTAATGAGGGGGGCTTCGGGGGGTGTGGTATCGATGATGGGGCGTTGGATGTTGTGATAATAATAGGTTTTATATTCTGTGGTAACGACTAAATCCATTTTGCCGTCAAAATCAACATCTACAAAATTGGGGAGTGCCTTCTTTAAAGTTATTGAATGGGTTGTTTTCTGGTGTTTGCCATTTCCATATGTTGTTGATGTTTTTATAATAATGCCAGCCAGAACTGCTGCCGATTAGCAGGTCTAAATCACCGTCTGCATCGACATCAGCGAAGGCGGGGGCACTGATAGTGCCGACATCCATGGTGAAGGGGTTGTTTTCGCCTGTTTGTTGGGTGAATACACCTTGGTGATTGGTGAAGTAATGTAGGCCTCCTTCGGTGTCGCCTATAATGGCATCTGGATCGCCATCTGCATCAATGTCAGCGAAGGTGGGGGTGGCAACTCCTGTGATGTTGATTTTGGATAGTGAGTGTGCGTTCTGGAAAGTATAACTGCCATTTTGATTTTCAAAGTATTTTAATACATTGGTATGATGGCTAAATACATATTTTTCCTCAATATAATCATAATGTGCCTTTAGCTGAGCCACAAACATATCTAAATCGCCATCGCCATCAACATCAGCAAAAGAGGCTGAATTTAGTGAACCGCCACTCTTCTGATCAGTGCTAGCGGAATCCCATTGATGAAGAGGTGTGCCCACCCCTTCTTTAAACTGCAAGCCGTCGGCAGAACCTTGGAAAAAATAAAAAGCGAGGGCTGTCGAAGTGGAGGCATACCCATGTGTTGAAATAACATCCATATAACCATCAGCATTAATATCTGCATAAAATTGTTGTATTGCTTTGCCATAAGTTGTAGGTGTATCATTATTAAGTGTAAGTGACGCAGATAATTTAAACAAGCCCTGCCCTCCTAATCCTAACTGCACCTGATCTGGCATTGTCGCTATATCAAGCGTATTATCCAAAGTATCGGTAACACCTGTTAAAAAGACCTGCTCTTTATCAACAACAAAGTCAGACAAACCTAAAGTGTCTCCCGCTTTCACGGTATAAGTAAAGGTCAAAACAGTTTTATTCGTTGCACCGTCAAAAGCCGCTTTATCAACCTCAAAACGCTTACCGCTAATAATCAAATAAGCTTGCTCGTTGTCAACCTTGATATTACCCGTTAGCGTTAAGGTAATGGTAATAGT
Source organism: Candidatus Thiodubiliella endoseptemdiera (assembly GCA_013416635.1). Taxonomy (GTDB): domain Bacteria; phylum Pseudomonadota; class Gammaproteobacteria; order PS1; family Pseudothioglobaceae; genus Thiodubiliella; species Thiodubiliella endoseptemdiera. Next base: position 172,639 of record JACCHT010000002.1, read on the forward strand.
ATCGCCTTGGGCAAACGCTTCTTGTCCGCTAGGAGGTTTATTACTCTCCCAGTTTTGTGGTTTGATGCGGCTGGTGTCGGTGAAGGATTTCATAATTGCCTTAGGTCAGACTGGTCGGCGGGTGTGTTGCCGTTTAGGTCGTGCCAGTTGGTATTTACAGTAATGCGGTTGTGTCTTTGTTGATGTCGTCAGTTGGGGTCAAGGTGGCAATATAAGAAAATGGCTGGGTGCTGTGGCGATTAGGATTGAGTTTTAACTGACTCAGTGTGGCGTTGTCAGCACTGAGATTACTCAGGCTAAAACCTTTCACAGCTTCACTAAAATTAAATATCACTTGGGTGCTTTCACCCTTGAGTAGTGTGGTGTTTTTAATCAGAAGGGTTACCCTAGGCGCTATGGTATCAATCACTTCTGAGTGCTGGCGTTGGTAGTATTGTAAGCCGTTTTGATCGCCTATGATTAAATCTAAGGTGCCGTTGCTGTCTATGTCGGCAAAGGTTGGTTTGGCGTTATTACTAACGGCAATATTGGCAATTGGGTTATTGCTACCAGTTTGCACAGTGAACACACCGTTGGTGTTTCGGTAATAATAGTGCAGTTTGCCATTTGAATCGCCTATTACAAGGTCTAAGTCGCCGTCTTGGTCGATGTCAACAAAAGTTGGGCTGGCGTTAGCGTGAGTAATGTTTTGGAAAGGGTTGTTGATGGCACTGACTTTGGTAAAGGTATTTTTGGTGTTTTGGTAATAGGTTAGTTTGCCTGTAGTGTTGCCGATGATGAGGTCTAGGTAGCCGTCTTGGTTGATGTCGGCGAAGGTTGGGGTGGCGTTTGCGCCGATGCTGATGTGGCTGAATGGGTTGAAGTTTGAGGCAACGAGGTTGAAACTTTGTTGGGTGTTTTTGTAGAAATAGAGTTTGCCATCGCCGGCACCAACAATAAGGTCTAGGTCGCCGTCTTGGTCAATATCAGCAAAGGTTGGGGTGGCGTTGGTATGTTGAATGTTTTGGAAGGGGTTATTTAGGGTTATTTTGGTAAAACTGTTGGTGCCGCTGTTGTTTTTATTTTGGTAATACGACAATGTGCCTGTGGCATTGCCGATAATGAGGTCTAGGTCGCCGTCTTGGTCAATATCAGCGAAGGTTGGGGTGGCGTTGTTAGTGGTGTTGATGCTGTCAAAAGGATGGGTGCTAGGTTGATAAAAAATGGCAGATGAGTAGAGGCTTGTTTCTGCTAAAGTGGATAGATCAAGTGTGTTTCCTGCTAGGTCGGTAACTCCGTTGAGGGTGATTTTATCGGCACTAATAACGGCTTGTTGCCGTGCCATGGTTTCATTGGCTTGGACTTGATGGGTAAAGACAAGTTGTTTGTTGCTAGTGGCACTGGATTTGAATGTGTCAAGGGTAAATACTTTGTCGTCCATCATGAGTTGAGAACCAGCAGTATTGCCAAATTTTAAAGGTTCGTCTGTGGTAAGACTGAGTTCAATGAGGTTACCTGATTTAAAGGCATTTTGTCCCGTTGGCGGGGTGTTAATATGCCAACTATTGGCAATGGGTAATGGCGGTGTTTCATCTATGGTGATTAATAGCACATTACTGTCTTCACTGACATTGCCTGATTGGTATTGCATAAATGCGATGATGCCGACTTCTGTGCCATCACCGCCTAAGATTGCTTTATTAACCTCAATCAGGCACTTGCCATTGTCAATATCAGTTTGTGTAATAATATAAGGATTGCCCAGTGTTTTTGAGCTGGTTTTAAGCTGAATTTTGTCATCTTTTTTGGCATCTGGTTGTAAGGCAATTTCTATGTTAATGGTGGATTCTGTTGCATTAAGGTATTGGTCTTCACCTTGTTTGACAGCTAAGATAGGCGAAGATTGATGCTCAGAGGTTACAGATACTTGGATAGGTGCTGCGGGCGTATTGCCGGCGATATCTGTCCAGCCTGTGGTAATGAAAAACTGATATGGATAGAATCTATGTCTTTTGTTGCTGTGTAGGTGGCGGTATAACGACTAAGATTGGTGCTATCAATGCTTAAATTAGTGAGGTTGCCATTGGCTGTGGTGATGTCATTAAGGTTAAAACTGTCTGTTGCCAGTTCTTCACTAAAATCAAAGGTAACGGTTGCGGTTTCGCCATTTCTCAAAAATTGGTGTTGTCCATGCTAATGGCAATGGTGGGTCTTTCTAAATCTGTTGTTTGTACGGATTGTGCGCTAATGCTGAGATTCCCTGCACTGTCTTTTGCTGCACCAGTAGCAACGCTAACGGTTATGTCATTTGCTGAGCCTGTTTGAGTAACGATTAGGGTGTAGCGTGTGTCACTCACTTTGGTGAACAAGCCTTTCTTGCCGTTGCTTACGCTAATATCAGTTTCGTCAAAGTTTATAACTGCTTCACCAAAGCTAAAGGTATAGGTGATATTGGCATTAATGCCAGCGTCTCCTGTTATATTATTGCTAATAATGAGTGTTGGTAGCATAGTGTCAACCATATGCTCAGCATTATCGGCTACAGCAGCGTGTGTTATTACTGCTGTGTTGCCTGCAGTATCTGTAAGCGTACCACCATTTAAATTGAGCGCATTTGCAACAATTGCTAATCCATTAGCATCAGTATCACCAGTTGCAACGGTATATGTAAATATCAATTTATCTGAACCTGAACCCGATGCATAAGTTGCATATTTGCCAGATAATAGTGCAATTCTTGGGCTGTCAGTTACGGTTGTATTCTCACTCATGGTAACCGTTATTTCAACAGTATCACCTGCTTTGTAAGTCTTATCAGCACCTGGGTTACTAGTAAATACTACGCTACTAACTGTTGGGGCAGTGAAGTCGTAAGTTACTGCTTTGCTGGTTTTAGTAACCTCTGTGCTGCCGTCTTTTAAGTCAATTTTAGCGATATAAGTTTTGCCATCTGCTAAATTTGGCATATTGGCAGCTGTAATAGACCAAGATTTAGCAACACCGCTTACTGTTGCAGGCTGGGTAATATTTGATTTAGCAATGGTAAAGGCAGCAGTTGATGAAGTTACACCATTTGTTACCTCGTAAAATCTAATTTCTTCAATCGTTGGGGTTGTGGTTGTGCTGATAACAACACCTGAGAGTAAGTCTGTTCCTTTCTCTGTGTTATTAATGTAGTTATCATCGGCACCTATCCAAGCGATTGTGATAGAAAGTGCTTTGGTTTCAAATGCCCATTGGTTAGTGTCCTTAGTAATACCTAATGCACTATTGCCTGCCATGTCAGTTATCATCCCTAGGTTCATTTCTAGATAATAATTGCCTGCGGTAAGTTTGTTGTTAGTTAAACCTAAATTTGCGATATTGATGGTCAGTTTGTCGTTAGTAATACTAAATTTATTTGTATCACTAGCGATATTAATGGTTGCTACTGTTACATCGCTACTATTCTTGATGAGAATACTGCCCGTACCTGCTTTAATATTTTCACTAAAGTCAAGCACTAAATCTGAGGTTTCCTCTAAGATAACGCTGGCTTGTGTTGTTAGAGTTGGCGCTTGTCCATCTACAGAAGAAGGTTGTTGATTGTAGTAGTATTTAAGGGTGCCATCATCCTTACCCACCACCAAATCTAGGTCGCCATCGCCGTCAATATCAGCTAGGACTGGTACGGAATTAAGCCCCACATCAATGCCATCAAAAGGATTGCTATCTCCAGTTTTTGCTTCATAAGTAGGGTTAGAAGTAGTGCCTGTGTTTTGATAGTATTTAAGGGTGCCATAATACTCACCCACCACCAAATCTAGGTCGCCATCACCGTCAATATCGGCTAGGGTTGGTTTGGAAAAATCCCCCACATCAATGCCATTAAAAGGATTGTCATCTCCAGTTTTTACTTCATAAGCAGGGTTAGAAGTAGTGCCTGTATTTTGATAGTATTTAAGGGTGCCATTAGCCTCACCCACTACCAGATCTAGATCACCATCACCATCAATATCAGCTAGGGTTGGTGCGGAATAATTTCCCACATTAATGCCATTAAAAGGATTGTCATCTCCAGTTTTTACTTCATAAGCAGGGTTAGAAGTAGTACCTGTATTTTGATAGTATTTAAGGGTGCTATTCTCCTCACCCATCACCAAATCTAGGTCGCCATCGCCGTCAATATCAGCTAGGGTTGGTGCGGAATAATTTCCCACATCAATGCCATTAAAAGGATTGCTATCTCCAGTTTTTACTTCATAAGCAGGGTTAGAAGTAGTGCCTGTATTTTGATAGTATTTAAGAGCGCCATAATTCTCACCTACTACCAAATCTAGATCACCATCGCCATCAATATCGGCTAGGGTTGGCGTAGCAAAATCCCCCACATTAATGCCCTCAAAAGGATTATTACCCAAACCCGTTTTTTCAATATACTCAACTTAGACAACACTACTCTATCAGCGGTAAATACTGGTGCATTACCTGCGACATCTGTTATATTATTTAGCGTAATATCGCTTGTTGGATTGTCAATATCAAAGTCTGTAGCGGCAATGCTATCTCCAGCTTGAACGCTATATTTAAACACCAGTTTCTTATCACCTGCAGTTGTAGAGGCGGTTTTATCCAAAACAAAGTCTTTGCCTGCAATGACCACTTTAGAGTCTGTGGTGTTATTAAGTTTCAAGGTCTCACTCATTGTCAGTGTTAGGCTGATAATATCGCCTGCCTTAAAAGCAGATTGCCCTGCTGGAATATTGCTTAGAGTCCATGGATTGGTCGTGATTGGAGTTGGGTTAATGGTGTCATAAGTTACTGCTGTGCTAGTGATAGTTGTTGAATTGGTGCCATCACTAAGCGTTACTGCAGCCGTGTAGGTTTTTCCATCGGCTAATTCAGATGGCATAGCAGAATGTGCGAGTGTCCAGGTGCCGTCAGCTGCAACAGCTGGTAATCCTGAAGTTATTGCTGTGCCTACTGTATTACTACCTTCAAAAAACTCAATCTTAGTAATAGATAAGGTACCTGCTCCCGCTACTGTGCCTGAGAGTGCGGTTGCGTCTTTTTCACTATCATTAATGTAGTTATCATCGGCACCTATCCAAGCGATTGTGGTAAAAAGTGCTTTGGTTTCAAATGCCCAAGTGGTGTCAGCACCTAAATTAGTGATACCTGCAAAGACATTGCCTGCCATATCGGTGATTACGCCAGATGCCATTTTGATGTAATAAGTGCCTTCAGTTAAATCAGCAGTAGGATTAATAGTAAGTTTATCGTTAGCAATGCTAATTTTACTATTGTCAATAGCAATGGTTTCTACAATGGTATTGTCGCTGGCTTTATGAATGACAATATTGCCTGTGCCGGCTTTGATGTTTTCACTAAAGTCAATTACTAGGTTAGAGTCTTCACCCAAGATAACGCTCATTGCTTGTGCGGTGAGAGTAGCAGTAGTAGTATCCACAGTAATCGCCAAAGCATCAGAAACCAAACTTTCATTACCCGCAGCATCTGTTGCTCTTGCGGTAATGCTGTGTGGGTTGTGCTTTGGGTTAAACTGATATCAATAGAGAATGTGCCATTAGCCTTTACTATTTCAGAGCCTATGGCTGTTGTGTTGGTACCATTGTATAATCTTATAGTAGCACCGACTTCTGCACTGCCTGTGATGGTGAGGTTTGAGGTTTTATTAGTTAGGTTGTCACTATTACTTGTGCCTGAATCGTCCTCTGTGGCTAAATCTAAACTTATGGGTTTGCTGGGTACAACGGTATCAACTTTATGACTATTACTAGCGTATTCTGTGCCAATACCTCCTCCAATTGCCGCATCTTTTGCCACACCAACAAATAAGTCAGTTGTTGAGTTATCTGTCACGCTGACTACTAACGAATAAACACTGCCACTGCCACTGAAAGCACCTTTTGTTCCACCTGTCACTTCAATATCATTTTTATCAAAACCAGTAACATCATCTTTAAAAGTAAAAGTATAGGTAATATCTGTGCCTACCTTTGCCTTGTTAATGATGCTTGTTTCTGCTAAATCATCGGTAATACTTAAACCAATCCCCAAACCTGGAGTTGACTCACTACCGTCAATATCAGTGGATATAATTCTCTTAAAAACACCTGCTTCTAATAGCCCATCATCGCCTGTTATATCAATCTTAACAAAACCATTTGCAAAATAAACCCTATCGCCATTAGAGGCTGTGAAGGAGACTTCTTCTTGATAATCGGTACCGCCAATATTAACAGTTCTTTCAAAAGTGTAGGTGCTGTCAACTACTGTTTGTTTGGTGTATTCATTAAAAGTGCCAGTTAAATAAACAACATCATTGCCACCTGTTGAGGTGAGTCCTGTTGCATCAACTTTTGTGCCTTTGGCAACATAAACTGTGTCATTGCCACTATTGCCAGATATCTTAAATACTGAGCCTTTGACACCAGGGGTAATGTGCTCACCGTTGTTATCAGAAATAAATACTTTAGTAGCACCAACTTCACTGGCAATGCCTTTGTCAATGGCGGGTTGAGTGGTTAAAGGGTCGGTGGGTGTTATTGAACTGGAGTCAATATCAGTGGATTTAATTTTCTGAAAAACGCCTGCATTTGATAGCCCATCATTGCCTGTTATATCAATCTTAACAAAACCATTTGCAAAATAAACCCTGTCGCCATTAGAGGCTGTGAAGGAGACTTCTTCTTGGTAATCGGTACCGCCAATATTAACCGTTCTTTTGAAGGTGTAGGTGCTACCATCTAGTGTTTGTGCATAGTCGTTAAAAGTGCCGGTTAAATAAATTGAATCACTACCACCTGTTGAGGTAAGTCCTGTTGCATCGACTTTGGTGCCTTGCCCTACATAGACGGCATCGTCTCCACCATTGCCAGATACTTTTAATGCTTGTCCGTGAGATTCAAGTCCGGTGATATCGGAATACCAGTTGACGAAGAAGCCGTTGGTGTTGCTGATGAAGTATTTTGTTTGTCCTGGCATGGGGTTGTCCTGTTGGTTGTGATGTGATGTAATGTTTAATGATACCTAAAAAAATGGGGAGGCAACCAAAAAAAAGATGTAATAATTGCTAAAAATTAACTGACAAGGTTCGACCTTGTCAAGGTAATTTTTCCACTCAATGGCTTTGCAGTGATTTTTTATAAAATTAGTGGATTTTAGAATGGGCAAAAAAATACCGACTAAAAAGTCGGTATTTTTTATGACTTGCTAGATTATATTACCCGTGCAACACCGCTCCATGTCCTAGTTCTTCAAGGCGTGTGTCCGAATACACTGAAGAAGTAGCTTCCTGATAAGCAACCCCTGTTCCGCTATTGCTTGATATAATCTCAGAAGTGCCGTCTATTTTTTTACCATTAAAAGTATTATCATTTATCGTGCTCCAGTTATTTTGAGCATATAAATCGTCACTATAATCAGCAACAGTAGGAGGAGTGTTAAGTACTCCATTATAGTGATCTAGATAGATAACATCCTTAATATCAGTATCACCCATAAGAGCAACATGTCCAGCATACTGTGTATAGGTAGTTGGTGCCATAGAAACAGCGACTGCAATATCTTTCTCTCCTGCTGCAATCTCTAGAGGGTTTTGATATAAAGAACCTTGATGCGCACTAATCCACCAATTACTGTTAGCCAACATATCTGTGTCTGCAACTTGTGTCTGTGATTGTGTACCCAGATTATCATCTTTCGGCGTTACCGTGTCAAATGACATGCTGATGGCTGCAGACTCTTGATTGCTAGCAGTGCCAGTAAAAGCACCTGCACCAATGCTGATTGTATAATGTGTGGCAAAGTCAAAATCAAACTTAGGATTAATTGTAACAATTGACTTATCACCAACATTTGTGATTGTAACCATATTTGAATCAACTGCAATAGTTTGATTATTTTGGGTCGTATCACTTTTCCAGCCAACTCCATCAACACCATTTGTGCTATCGCCATCAGAATCGTTAGTATCCGTTAGTACAATGTTAAAATTTGAATTAGCAGTAACTATTTCACTAAAAGTTAAGACAATTGGGGAGCGCACATCAATGTTTTGCGCTTCATTAATTGTCGAACTAGCGACTGGCTTCTCTACCACAGATATTGATACAGTTTGCTCTGTCTTATTACCTGCGACATCTGTAGCAGTGATGGTGATTTGGTCTGCTGTGGTAGATTCAACGGTTGGTTTTTCTTTGTAAGTTACAACACCTGTATCTGTATCAAAATTAAATTTAGTCATATCTGTGCCACTGATTGCATAAGTAACACTAGAATCACCACCATTAACTTCGGCATCATAAACGGCAATATCTTGACCAGCAACACCCGTACCTGTGTTGCCACTGCTAAATACTGGTGGCGTAGTGTCAATCATATGGTCGGCATTATCGGCTACAGCAGCGTGTGTTATTACTGCTGTGTTGCCTGCAGTATCTGTAAGCGTACCGCCATTTAAATTGAGTGCATTTGCAACAATTGCTAATCCATTAGCATCAGTATCACCAGTTGCAACGGTATATGTAAATATCAATTTATCTGAACCTGAACCCGATGCATAAGTTGCATATTTGCCAGATAGCAATGCAATTCTTGGATCGCCAGCTACAATTGTATCCTCACTCATAGTAACCGTTATTTCAATAGTATCGCCCGCTTTGTAAGTTTTATCTGTGCCTGCATCACTGGTAAATTCTACGCTACTAACTGTTGGGGCAGTGAAGTCGTAAGTTACTGCTTTGCTGGTTTGAGTAACTTCTGTGCTGCCGTCTTTTAAGTCAATTTTAGCGACATAAGTTTTGCCATCTACTAAATTTGGCATGTTGGCAGCTGTAATAGACCAAGATTTAGCAACGCCACTTACTGTTGTAGGTTGGGTACTTACTGTTGTAGGTTGGGTAATATTTGTTTTATCAATGGTAAAGGCAGCAGTTGATGAGACTACACTATTTGTTACCTCGTAAAATCTAATTTCTTCAATCGTTGGGGTTGGGGTTGCACTGGCAACAACGCCTGTCAACAGATCTTCTGCTTTTTCAGCATTATTAATAGTATTATCTAAATCCATTGCACCTATCCAGTTAACACTGGTAGATAAATTTTTAGCGTGGATTGTAACTGTTTGTGTTGCTGTATTACCTGCTGTGTCAGTTGCGGTAATGATAACCTCGTGGTCGGCTTCTGCTGTTTGCTCTGATTTATAGGTTAACTGACCTGCGGCGGCTGCAGCAGCATCTTTGAACTCAAACAAAGCTGCGTTAGCGCCACCTGTGATTGAGTAAGTGATGTTTGCATCAGCTGCACCACCATTGTCAGTCGCACTAGCATCATAAACAACAGTAGTAATATCAGCGTTAGTAGCGGCATTAGAACTTGCTGTATTGCTACTAAATGCTGGATCTGTAGTATCAACAGTAACTGACAAGGCAGTAGAGGTTGGTGCACTTACATTGCCTGCAGCATCGGTTGCTTTAGCAGTGATACCTGTTGAGCCTGCTGTCAAAGTAACCTCTTTGTTAAATACACCACTGCTATTTGCAGTCGTTGTGCCTAATGAAGTGCTACCATTGAACAATTCTACAGTCGCACCTGCTTCTGCTTTACCGGTAATGGTTACAATGGTTTTGTTGGTGATATTATCATCGTCGCTAGAACCTGTATCATCTGAGGTTGCTAGGGCTAAATTAGAGGGTGCATCTGGGGCTTGGGTGTCGACAGTAATCGTATTGGTAGTGGCAGCTGGACTATCAAGATTTGCGGCGTTGCCAGCAATGTCGGTGATGGTGCCTGTGTTTTTGAGTGTCAGTTTGTTGGTGTCAGCGGTAATGCCACCTGCATCGTCTGTCTCATTATTAACAATTATGTAAGCAAATTTTAATGTATCTGTGCCTGAACCTGATACATAGGTTGCTACTCTTGCATTGGCACCTACCATGATTTCATAGGTTGGTTTGTCTGTATCCGCATCGGCAGTAACTATAACTACTTCGCTCATGATAATGCTAACAATTACTTTGTCACCTGCCATAAGTGTGTCTGTTTTGGCTACATCTGCACTGTTGGTAGCACTGATAACCACGCTTTCTACGGTTGAGTCTCTGGTATCTAAGGTGTAAAAATGTTGAGCAATAGCACCAATTTTGTCAGTTTTAACGCTAGTAGCGGTTGCATCTGCACCTGTAATAGCAAGTTGAATTCTGCTGCTACCTTCATTTAAAGTGGCGTCAAAACTAACGGTTATGCCTTTGGCTGTTGTATGCTCTGTATCTTTCCAAGTTGCACCATCATCTACGGAATACCAAAGTTTTTGACCAGTAGTTAAAGCATTATCCAAGGTAGCAGTGATAGTTTGGTCTGCTTCATTAGTAATGAAGTCAGCGTCTGTTTTTCCATTATCATCAGAAATATCAATACTTTTTATAGCAACTACATTTGCCTTTAAATTATCAGCAAAGTCGCCCATACTGTCTTGAGAAGCGACTGCATACTCTTTATATTCTGCTAATTTAGCAACGGCTATTTTGTATGCTTCTTCAGCAGTAGCAAGGGTTTCTTTAGCAGCGGCAAGGGTTGTATTTAGTGTTGCTAAAGCATCGGCATCAGTGCCGTCATCAGCGTCAACTGCAGTTTGTGCAGCTGTTACTGCGTCTTGTGCAGCTGTTACTGCAGTTGCTTTAGTGGCAACATCAGTAGTAATAGTGGCTACTTCAGCAGCCATTTTAGTGTTAACAGCAGTTAAACCAGTAACTAGCTTACCAGCAGTAGTGGAATCTAGTGCGCCTTTGTCTTTAATGTCAGCAGAGATTTCAGCAATAGCAGTTGCAAAACCACCTGCATATCCAGAAAGTGCGCCAGCCATATAACCTGCTTTTTTTGAACCTGACTCATCACCTTGACTGTTAATCGTGTCAATTTTTGTGGTGAGAATGTTGCTGTCTAATCCAAGGGCTTCTTGAGTTAGTTTGTTGGCATTATCAACGACTGTTTTGTCAACAGCGGTATCAGGGTTGCCACCAGCAACTTTATAGGCAATCGTGGTTTGGACATTGATATTAATCGTCGTTGTGCCTGAACCAATCACGGCAACGGCAAATAAAGGAGTACCTACTTCTTTATTAATATCTGTTGCTTCATCTTTATGCATAACAGTGTCAGCGAGTTTGACATATACAGGACCTGTGTAATTAGCATTTTCGCCTGTGAAGGTGATTGTATAACTACCGTCATCCTTAAGCGAGCCAGTGCCTAATTCATCGCCAGAGCCGTCTGCTTTCATTACTGTAACGGCATCAGTACCACCTGATACATATTTACCTGCTGAGAAAAAGCCAGTAATGGTTGTGCCGATATCACCAGCAGCACCGCCGCCACCAAGTGCAACTGCACCAGCAAGCAAGCCAAGTGTTGCCATGCTAGTAGAACTTAATGAGCTAGCGGCTTCTGAGAAACTTTCAGATGTTACGCTAGAATTACTAGAGATGAAAGTTTCATCGCCGTAGAAATATACTAACTGTGTGCCATCTTCTAAGGTAACGAAAGTGTCAACAACATGATATAAACCATTTTCAGCAGGGAGAGAAACTAGGCAAGATAAATCTGTAGAACAAATTGTAAAATAATCATCAAATATAACAACACTGTCTTCTAAAGTTACTTCTAAGTCATCACCGACTTTTTTGGCAATCACATCAAAATTTTCTTTACCGTCTTTAACGCTTAATTCATAAGCAATGCCTGACTTAGCTTGAATATGTTGCTCACCTTTATCGGCAATAATAACTTCTTTACTTAAAGTTTCAGCAACTTTCATTGCTTTAATTTGCATTGCTTTTAGTTGTGCGGCTGTTTTAACTGTTTTGATTGTTGTGTTTTTCATTATTCTCTCCTGATATTATAATTTTGAATGAATTGTAATTGTAAAGTGTCCATTATATTCTAAATATAAGCAAAAGATTGGGAATTTTTAAAAAAAAATAAATTACACATGGAGACCTTTGCATAAATAGGGATGATTAGCAAAATGACAGATTTTATTAAATTGGAAATTTTTTAAATCCACTCCTAGCAGGGCTAAGGGTGTTTTTAAAAAGTTTGTAATTTGATGAAAGATGGCGTTTTGATGATTATTCATATTTATGCAAAGGTCTCACATGGTTAAGAAGCTTTAAATAAAATATTTGGTTTAGGAAGAGCAACTAATCTCAAGCTCTTGCGCCCAATCTGGCGCTATATTTGTATAAGTTTTAAAATCTGAGTGTTCGTCAAAAGGATTGGCGAGTAAATTAAATAATGTGTCAATCTCACTATAATCTTTTTCATTTTGGGCTTTACGAATGGCAACTTCTGCCAAATAATTACGCAGGATAAATTTAGGATTTACTCGGTTCATTAACTCGGAACGCTTTGGGTTTTTGTCTTGTTGAATACGAGATTGGTAGGTTTTTAACCATGTTTTATAGTGTTTGTCATCTGCTAATCTAGCTAAATTAGATAGATTGCGAATGCTATTAGTGTAGTCTTTTTTATGTTGGTGTAATAGACTTAGGAAATTGCCAATCAGTTGATTGTCTTGTTCATCTTTTGTTAGTAAGCCGAATTTTTGACGCATCAAGGTTGAATAATAATGCACTAGGTGGGTTGGTAATCTGCCAGTGCGGTTTTGGCTTGTTTGCCAGTGATTAAACTACTGAGTGCGTCTGCCAAACGCGATAAATTCCACAGTCCTATCCCTGGTTGCTGGTCAAAAGCATAGCGTCCTTCGTGATCGGAGTGGTTGCAGATAAAATGTGGGTCGTAGGTTTCTAAAAATCCAAATGGACCGTAATCAATGGTTAAACCGAGGATTGACATATTGTCGGTATTCATCACTCCATGGGCAAAACCTTGTGCTTGCCAGCCGGCAATCATTTTGGCGGTGCGTTTCACGACGATAGCGAGAAAATCCACATATTTATCATTGCCTTGGCATTCAGGATAATGCCGTTCAATGACAAAATCAGCCAGTTTTTTGACGGCGTCTTTTTGCCCACGGGAGGCGAACAATTCAAAATGACCAAAACGAATATGGCTGGGTGCAGTGCGCATGACAATTGCCCCTGTTTCAATGTTTTCTCGATAAACTTCGGTCTCACTGCCTACTAAAGTTAATGCCTCAGTAGTTGCAATATTTAACCCTCGCATTGCAATTGAACACAGGTATTCGCGAATAGAGGAACGCAACACTGCCCGCCCGTCTGCCCCTCTGGAATACGGCGTTTGCCCTGCCCCTTTTAATGAAAATTCGTATCCGTTTGTTTGCCCAATTAAACAACTACGGCCATCGCCTAATTGCGGGGTAAAGTAACCGAATTGATGTCCTGCGTAAATACTGGCAATGGGCTGGGTGTCTTGAAATTTTTGTTCGCCTGATGCGACTTTTAGCAAGGCGTTACCCTCTAAATCCAAACCAATCTTATTGTAAAGCGATTGATTTTTATGGATTAAGAAAGTATCTTTTAGGGGTTGTGTTTCAATGGGTTTGAAAAATTCCTCACCCAATGTTGCAAAATCTAACAAGTGTTAGATGTTGTTTAACATACCCAAAAGTGTGTCTTTTAAAGACAAGCGTTCTTTCTTCAAAGTGTTTAAATACTCATCAGAAGTTGGGGTGATTTCTTGCTCGATACGCACGATTGCTTTATCAACGCCTTCGTATTCGAATGCTAAGCGTCTAAAATGTGCGTTGCTCATTTTAAGAGTGTGAATGGCGTCTTTTTTGTCTGGAAATTCATTGATTAATGGATGGTGGTTTTGCATATTTTTCTCCTTGGTTGTGAGACCTTTGCATCAATACGAATAATCATCAAAATGCTCTCTTTCATCAAATTGAAAATTGTTTAAAACACTTTTAGCCCTGCTAAAAGTAAATTTAAAAAATTCTAATTTAATAAAATCTGTCATTCTGCTAATCATCCCTATTTATACAAAGATTTTATTGTAATTTTTTTCGTAGTAATTGATTGATAATTTTCGGGTTGGCTTTCCCCCCCGTGGCTTTCATTATTTGACCCACAAAGAAGCCTAAAATCTTCTCGTTGCCCGATTTAAACTGTGCGACTTGTGGGGTGTTATTGGCAATAATTTCATCTACAATTGATTCAATCTCGCCCGTATCACTCATTTGTTTTAAACCTTTGGCTGCAATAATTTCATCGGCACTGCCTTCGCCACTCCACATCGCCTTAAATACATCTTTGGCAATTTTACCAGAAATAGTATCGTCACCAATACGACTAACGAGTAACGATAAATCCGGTGCGGAAACGGGAGAATTTTGGATTTCAATTTGGTCTTTATTTAACAAGGCACTCAACTCGCCCATTACCCAATTCGCACAAAGTTTGGCATTCGATTCATTGCCTTTTAGCATAGTCTCAAAATAATCAGCCAAGGGCTTTTGTGCGGTCAATATTTCGGCATCATATTCACTTAAAGCAAACGCTTTAATAAAACGGGCTTTCTTTTCCAGTGGCAATTCAGGTAATTGTGCTTTAATCTCAAGCAATAATGCATCTGAAATTTCAATCGGCAATAAATCTGGGTCAGGGAAATAACGATAATCGTTGGCTTCTTCTTTCGAACGCATTGAGCGAGTTTCGTGTTTGACTGAATCATACAAACGCGTTTCTTGTGCCACTTCACCGCCTTCTTCTAAAATATCTTGTTGCCTTTCCACTTCAAGATTAATGGCTTTTTCTAAAAATTTAAAAGAATTGATATTTTTAAGTTCAGCACGCGTCCCCAATTTTCCTGCCCCAGCGGACGAATAGAAACATTGGCATCACAACGGAATGAGCCTTCTTGCATATTGCCATCACAAATATCGATATATTGCACCAAAGCGTGAATTTTCTTCGCATACGCCACCGCTTCCTTGGCACTGCGCATATCGGGTTCAGAAACAATTTCCAGCAACGGCGTGCCTGCACGATTAAGGTCAACAGCGGTGTAATCATCAAACATATCGTGGACGGATTTACCGGCATCTTCTTCAAGATGCGCACGAGTAACACCAATAGTTTTAACCGTATTGCCAATGGTAATATCAATCTGCCCCTCACCCACAATCGGCCAATCAAGTTGTGAGGTTTGGTAGCCTTTTGGTAAATCAGGATAAAAGTAGTTCTTTCTATCAAAAACATTGCGTTGATTAATGTGTGCATCAATTGCTAAACCAAATTTAATGGCTTTATTAACTACCTCTTTATTTAATACTGGCAACACACCTGGTAAACCCAAATCAACCGCGCACGCCTGTGAATTCGGCTGCGCACCAAACTGAGTTGAAGCCGCTGAAAATATTTTAGATTTTGTATTTAGTTGAGCGTGAATTTCTAGCCCGATTACTGTTTCCCATTCCATATTTAATTCCTAATTAATGACCAATATATTCTTCCAAAGATTTTCCCACCAATGCATTTAAAGAAATATTATTTTTTAACGCTCTTTGATAAGCCATTTTATGCAATTTGGGGCTAATGCGTATATTAAAAATTCCTTTATAAGTTTTTTGTGCTTCTATCCCCAATTTTTTACAAGTACTCAGATAATCATCAACACTGTCTTGAAAATTTTTCTCCAAACCCTTAACCGTATCCGCCTCAAATGTAACTAAATCATCAATCATCTCTAACTTGCCAAAAAAACACTTGTCTTCATTGGAATATTCAACGCTACTGATATAGCCTTTATGTTCAATTGTATTGCTCATAATGACTTGTTTAAACCTTTTGAAATAGAATTGGAGTTACTTATTAAGTCGTAAGATTTTTTTAATGATAAGCCATCAATAAATTGATTAGTAATTGCTTGGTTTGATAGAATTTCATCAAGTTTTGTTAAATTATCATTATTCCCCAGAACTCTACTTTTATTTTGTTCATTTTTTCTGAAAA
The DNA here is from genome assembly GCA_013416635.1 of Candidatus Thiodubiliella endoseptemdiera. Taxonomy (GTDB): domain Bacteria; phylum Pseudomonadota; class Gammaproteobacteria; order PS1; family Pseudothioglobaceae; genus Thiodubiliella; species Thiodubiliella endoseptemdiera. The sequence continues at coordinate 188,556 of JACCHT010000002.1, forward strand.
ACCAATCAATTAAAGTTTTTAAATTTTCTTTATTTATATCCAAATTTTCTAAATTATTAATCTTTGAAATTTCATCTATATCTATAAATTTCCTTATATTTGTATGCTGTAAAGAGGCGGTAATATAATTGAAATAAAATGTCGTTTCGTTTAGTTGTGGTATTTTATAAAAACCCTTATCTCTTATAATTTCATAAATTTTATAACCAACTAATAATTTTTTCACATAATCTGACCTAGACCCTATCTTCTTCGCCAACGCCAAAGATTGCTCTTTAAATTCTTGAGATTCTAGTGTTGGCAATAGCCCATGTAAATACTTTGCCTTTGAAACAACACTCCAAGGTTTAATACCAGTAATATGCCTATATCCCAAATATTGCATTATTTGTGTTTTGTCATCAAAAACAATGCACGGTATGGAATTTGGTCTTTTAGTGGTTTCAACTAAAACTTGCTCCACTTTGCTCTTTCTAATTGTTGCAAGGGACGGATTTGATAATAATTTTAGCGATGTTAGCCTTCTATTTCCTTCAACAACTGTAAAGTCATTTTTATTCTCAACCACCAACAAGGATTCACCAACAAAAAAATCATGTTGCCCAATTGCAAGCATCAGTTTTATAATTGATTCATCTTCAAGCATCCATTCAATAATATCGTTTTCAGACTGGTTGTGAAAACTACTGGGTAGCCTAGAACTTTCTTTATCTAGTTTTAATTTTGCTAATTGAATAAATTTTATTTGTTGTTTCATAATCTGCTCTTATAAATTACTTACAATTAATTGCCCTGCAGTTTATTTGTTGTTATTTTCAAAATCCAACCATTCTACTGCTAATTTATCCCAAATAATAGAACCTAAATTTTCTGTTCTTTTTCTATAATTTCATCACTCAACCTTTTAAATTAGCTAATGATTTTAAATATGGAAAATGTTGAGATTGTCCAAGTATTGATTTTGTATTTTCCCCAAATTTAACCTTGCTACCTTTCAAATACTCTTCTTGCTCTTTTGTGGTTTCTGCGGATAAAGCCTCAAACATTAACTCTTTTTCTTGTAAGTTCCGGTTACCCGCTGAACTATTAATAATTGTTGGCAATAAGGTAAGATTTCCAAGTGTATTCTTTCTTTCATCAGTCACACCATTCCAATTATTTGCTTGTGGAGATATGTGTTCTATTGATTCAAAAATGAATAAACAAAACCTTTGTTTAAAGTTTCAGATACCCCACCTCTAGCCTTTTCTACAAAGCCAATACCTTGATCACTTGGAACAACACCATCAAACGCCGAAATAAGCATTAATTTACATACCTCCTGGCTCTCGGTGTAAATATTGATATTTTTAATTTTGCTCAACCATGTTTCTTTAGAATAAATTGCAGCACCGTCTGTAGCTCCTGTCAATAAAAAATGTATAAACGCTTTCTTTAATGCTTTCAAATCAATATTATCTGCATTTTTTTGTCTACAGAAAGGTGGTATACTAGTTTGCTCCTGTTCAATACCGTCAATACCTCTAACTCTAGGGTTTTCACACCTTGAGACATTAATTTTCTATAACAATTATCTATGCCAGCAGTTCCTGTTCTTGCTGACCTCCACAATACAAAAAATGCAGCAACAGCTTTAATCGCACCTCTAAACTCAATGGCATTAGAATCCTCTAGCAATGACTTGCTATAAAATCTAGACAAAAGTGCAATAGAAATAGTGTGTTTTTTTGCTAAAAACTGCAAACAAGTCAGTGCTACTTTGTCATTTTTCAACTCGCTTATAATAATTTTATCTTGATCCTTATTTGATAAATTCCAAATATTATAAAACTTACTGACAATAGCTAAATTTTTAACAAAGTCTTCCTTTGTATTGGTTTTTATATTCATCCGTAAATATATTCTTTGCTCTCTTAATTTTTTAGATAATGCTCTACCATTTTCAGACAAAGAAAATGTTGTAATTAATTGATTGGTAGATGTATCTCTTCTCGTTGGATCGAGTTTTAAATAATCTTCTATTTGTTCCATATATTTTTTAGACTTAGAGTCAAAGTACCCTTCCAAGCCAACATACTCTACTACTTTTGGTTTAAATGTTTCAAATGCAGTCAATGGATCGCCCGTTGTGTTTAATGAGTCAAACATCTCAAAAGCATATTCCTCTTTTTTAGCAACAATATCTGCAACAAAAACTCTTTGCAAAACAAATCTAAATACCAACAACAAAACAAATATTTTTTTTACATCAGGATTGTTATCTATTTTATCCCGTATTCCAATATTGTCATTCGTTCCTTCAAATATAGATTCATCTACATCTAAAAGAACAGAATTATCTATCATTATCTTATGAATATCGGATTTATCTTTTAAAAAGCTAGTAATAGATTTTTTAAAAACATCTAAATTAAGCTTAATTCCTTTATGGCTTTCTATATCCTTATCTGCATTGTTAGCAGAATAAACAAATGCCTTTTTTTTATTTTTATCATCTGCAACAAAATCTATATATTCTTTTAATAATCTAGCTATTGGAGAACTATACTGCCCTTGATCATCTGTAGACCACTGGTCATCATAGGCTCTTATAATTTTAGGGTAGTCTGTGGACTTATTCAATCCATAGCCTTTAGGGGATTTATACATATCACTCACAAAAGTCAAAGTATCTAATACCCTACTTAATGCTATCTCATTATCTTTGGTTAATTTTTTTCTAATAGCATTGTCAAGAGATATAACCAGTAGCAACATTGTTGTTAGTCGTTGCTGTCCATCAATAATAACCATAACCTTTGTTGGTGTTTCCCCCCTAACAATAGGTGCAATAGACTGATGTTTAGTATCATGCATTGTTATAACAGACCCTAAGAAAGTAATATAATCTTCGCTACTCCCTAATTGCTCCAATCCATAAACAATATCCTCCCACATTCGATTAATATCGTTTTTCTTCCATGAGTAAGGCCTTTGATAAGCAGGAATATAGAAACATTTTTCCCTTTCATCAGCAAATAATTTTTTCATGTTAACAGTGTCAACACTAAATACATTTTTTATGTCCATAGTAATTTTTTCCTTTTATAACTATCCTGTAATTGCCTTTTCAATTTGTTCGGCAAACTCACTTCCATTTTTGGGGCGCATATCTTTATCATTGTGTAGTGCATTAAATATTGGTTCAAATAATTTTTCAGGTCCAGACCAATCTTCTTTTCTTAATACTCCTGTTGGGTGTTTTTTATTAACAATTAACCAAAATATTGATGCCAATTGGAATACATCAGATGATTTACTAATATTATCATCAATACCGCAATTAAGATTATTTGCTTCTGGAGACATCCAAAAAGCAGGACCTAATTTCTCTCCATCTCTAGTAATTGAATCTTGCACTGTGTCATCGTCAAACTTGCACAAACCATAATCACTCAACAACCACACTCCATTGGAAATTAAAATATTATCTGGTTTAATATCTCTATGAATAGCTTTTCATGTAAACACGCTAATGCTTTGGATAACCCTCTAAATTGAGAAAAATACTCTTCTTTAGCAAATGCATCCTTATTTCTAAATCGTTCTGTTAGGTTTTCCTTAGCAAGATCCATAATAATAAATGGGCGTTCAATGTATTTACCCTTGTGTTTACAATTGTATGTACCACTGTCTATATATTTGATTAAATGTTCGTGGCTATTAATTTCTTTATTTAGTTTAATTTCTTTATTGAATCTAGCAAGTCTATCCTCTTTTAATCTAATTTGAAATTTGATTGCATATTCGCTAGATATAGCCTCATTAACACATTTATATACTTTGGCGTTACCTCCTTCTCCCAATAGCTCTAAAACCTTATAACAATCTGAATTCTCTATTAGCTCGCATAATAGAAACCCCTACATTTTGTTGTGCATGCTTTCCGTGTGGAGCACTTCCAGCATTACCGTATTTTTTTACATCTCTGCTTTCTTCTTTTGCATAAGTGGATTTAACACTTACTTCATGTTCATTATTATTGTGATTTACTTTAAATTTAATTTCATAGTCCTCACCATCCCATTTTTTAAACATAGCATTATTTTCAAAGGGCTCTGGACATGAGGTTTTATCCATTAAATAAATAGGGTCATTAGCTTTAAAATTGTTATTTCCAGTATTGGATAAGGATAGTTGTCCATTTTCATTTTTAGCAATCATCTTAATTGTAACTTCATTATCTTGGATAAAATATCGATACATACGACCAATTATAAGCTCTGAATGTTTAAAAATAGATTTTGCAGTTTTCCACATACACCTGTCAATTTTTGACCATAAAACCAATGTCCCGCTTTCTCCGTTTATATATTCTTTAAATTCATTGGGAATATTTTTTTGAACAGGTTCTGGCACTTCTTCTAATCCATTATTAGTAATCTCATCTAAATCAAGATAACTATACAAAACATCACCGTTATTTTGCCAAGTATAAACTTCTACTTTTTTACATTGAGAAATTGAAGAATTAGGTAAACCCATGCCAAACTTACCTATACCGTTTTGATTTTCTGCAGTTAAATGCGTTCCATTACCAAATCCTAATGATAATTCTAGTGTATCTTTGTCCATCCCGCTGCCATTATCAATCACTGCAATTTCAGATAAATTTCTTCTGCCATTATTACTGCCTTCTATGCAGACTAACTTTATTTCACTCGCACCCGCTTGTATTGAATTGTCCATTAATTCTGCTAGTGCATAAGCTGCATTTTTATAACCATTATCTCTCATTGCTTTTACAACTAAATGAGTTGCACTATTTTTTGTGCCATTATTTATTCTCCCAAACATCGTCCCAATTATTAAAAGCCTTAGCAATATTGCCAAAACCACCTAAATTTTTATCTACCACAGTAACAATCTTTGCTTTTTTGTTGCCGCCTGCTTTTACACCTCTGATTGCTCTGCCCACCATTTGACTATATAAAACTAATGATGTTGTTGGTCTCGCAATTACAGCAACACTTGTTTTTGGGGCATCAAATCCTGTTGTTAAAATGGCATAATTACAAATTACCATCACTTCTTTGCTATCTTTTTAAACTCATCAATAATGTCGTTTCTATCTTGTTGTGGTGTATCACCTGTAACTGATTTTGCATTAACACCTTTGTAACGCAAAACTGACGATAGCAATTTAGAATGCTCAACAGTAGATGCAAATACAATAATTCTTTTAGCCTCTTTTGATAATTCTATAATTCTTTGAACAATGAGTATGTTTCTTTTGTGCGTCTTCCGCTATTCTGTCTAATATGTATTTAGGTATATCTATATTATTTTGAATTTTTCGATGTTCTGCTTCAGTTAAATCAGCACCAAATTTATAATACAAAGGTTCAAATTTTGATTCTGCTAAATAATTTTGCTTCACTAAATAATCAACAGGACTATCAAATCCATCAATAGATAGACTGTATTTTTGTTTAAAAAAGAAGTTTGATAATTTTTCATCTTCTGTAATATCCAACCAAGTTCTTCCAGGTGTCGCAGTCAGACCTAATAAGTGTATTTTATGGTGTGGTGCTAATAAATCTAGAACCGCACTATAAGTAGGTGCTACTGCTTGATGTGCTTCATCGATTACAACAAGTGATGTATTTTTTGACAAACCTTGCATAAATTCTATGCTATTTTTTGCTTTACTCACCATTTTAGACAATCCAGCGACAATGAAGCCATCTTTAATATTTTCAATGCCATTTATGTTGTTGTTTCCCAAAAACGATAAACATTTGTATTTCTATTACCTAAACATTGCCAAGACTTAATAAATTCTTCTACTGCCTGCTCACATAACTCCTCGCTATATGCCAACCAAATAACAGTTGTTTTGGTTTTCTCTTAAATAATTTGCAATAATATGCATTGCCGTTCTAGTTTTTCCAGAGCCTGTCGGCATGTGCAATATTGCCCTAGATCTGTCTTTTGTGTGTAGCAATTTAATGGTTTCTACAGATGCTTTAACTTGATGGTCAAATAAAGAATATTGTGCTTTTACTATTTCCGTATTAGGTAATTTAATGCACCCCTCTTCATAGTCTGTAATTTTAAAATAATCATAAAAATAGTTTTATTTTTAATGTTATATTTATTTTTTAACTGCCTCAAACATCGTTGCCAATGTCTTGGCTTAATGAATGCAAACAAATCTTTAACTTCTGTTTCGTTTAACAAATCAAATAATATAAACCTTGTGTTTTTATTTGTAATTAAATCAGTTTGAGAATACATATCTTGTAAAACTTGTTTTAACTTTGTTGTACTAAATTCTTGTTGTTCTAATTGATTGATTAAATTTACCGTTGTCTTTCCTAACAATTCTTGCAATGTTTCAACATCTGATCTTGAGATTAAATCTGATAATTTCATTCTATAAAGCCCTATAAACTACAAATCAAGCAAGCCTGATCTTCATCATCTTGCCCATCTTCTATTAAAATATCTTGCCAAGAGCGATTGTCTTTTTTCTTTGCAATTTGCTCTTTTCTTTTCTTACTGTTGGCTAAAATTTCATCTTTATTTTTAATCAATTCCTCAAGTGTCATACCTTGAATCCATGTGTAGCCCTTGCCGCCTTCTTGTTTTTCCATTTCTATAGCCCTAGCAAACTCTTTGGGATGTCTTTCAGATAATCCTATCCATTCTTCTCGGCGTTGGAAAAAACAAAAAAAACAACCCGAACGACTACGCCATTCATAGTATTCTGGAATGCCTACCGTTTCTCTTAATAAGCTAAAAATATCTTCTCTGACCAAGCCATCCTCAATAAAGGGAAAACTGGTTCGATATTTTTCTTATTGCTAATATAGCCCTCACGATTTTCATCAGCACGAATACCAATATAAGAAACGCATTCATCATCACCAATAAATTCCTCAAAAGGAGCTAATTTCATATCTTTAGTACACCAACGCTGTTGTGGTGATGGTAGCATTCCATCTTTCATTTTAAGGTGATGAAAAAAATCTTTTTTACTTCCCAGTCTTTTTATTTTCTTACCTAAATAAACCTCTAATTTATCTAAAAAAGTATAAATTTCAGGTAACTCCACCCCTGTATCCGTAAAAAAATATTCTATGTCAGGAATTTTATTTTGTTGTTTAAGGTATATCGCCAAAGCTGCACTATCCTTGCCACCAGAAATACCCAACACATGTCTTATTTTTTTACTCATTTTGTGCCTGTTCTAATAAATTACCAATAACTCGTTTGTCTATGCCTCTTATCAACTCCCCCATAATTTCTTCTTTATTTGATGCCTCTTTTAATAACACTTGAATTTCGTTTTTAATTTGTTCATCTGCAAAACTAAGGCGTTTATTTTGGATGTGGACTGCGTATAAATTGACAACTAAATTGGTATTTTCAGATAGTAATTTCATTGATACTGCACTGTCTGTATCGCTCCATTCTTTAGGGGTTTTATTCATTATAGAGGTAAATAATCTAGCAAAATAATCATCAACACCGCCATATTCTTGCACGATATTAAAAATAAATGTGGTCGTTTTTTTGTTAATAGCATAGTGCTTTAAAGAATTTCCATATTCCACTAATTTAGTTTTAACTTGTGCTTTTTCTTCTTTATTGACGCTTAATTTTTCAGCCAATACCTCTATCTGACTTTCAATCATTTTTTCGTAAGCATTTTTAATCTCTTGTAATGATTGCTTTATTGCACCACCAAAACCCTCGGCATTGCTTTTATCAAAACCGCATACTTCTGGTAACTTTCTAAATAATAAGTCTTGAGGGCTTTTGTTATTTTTAAAGGCATCCCTTACTTTTTGTGCAACATCAGAAATATCTTTAGTTTGTTTGGTGTAAGGTGGAATATCTTTTATAAACATTGCCATTGCTTGGAATAATTTTGGTGCACTTGGTGCGCTCTTACCGTCTAGTAAACTCTTTTCGTATTCCTGTAAAAATGATTGGGTAATACCTTCTATTTTGAATTGTTGGAAAGTAAAGGTATCTGGGCGTTTTAAAAAACGCTCCAAATGTTCGGTTGTAAAATACGGCACATAAAAACGGTCTTCGTAAACAGCGATTTCATCTTTATAAAATAAATAAACGGCAATATAAAAAATAGGCAATACTGGCTTTTTAACGCCAAAAGGTGGCAAAGTTAAAATTTCATCTAAAGTGGAAAAATTTTGCGCCTGTTCTTTGGCATCGTTAAAAAATTTTTCTATTCTTTTCCCACACTTCTAAATAATTGGCATCTTTTTAGGTGGTGTAATTTTCCAGCCACTTCCTATTTTTCTATGCATACCACTGTTTTCCAAAATGGCTTTATACATACTTTTTTCTGCGGGATATTTTTCAATACCTAGGTCTTGTTTATCAGAATTATTTAATAATGCTATTAGTAACTTCTTACGACCTGCATTCGCTTGTGCTGATGGATTGTTTCTATTAATAAGTTCATTTTTAACAACTGGCGTTTGATAATAAATATCCTCCAATGTGCGAGAAAGTAATTTTTGAATGTCTCTTTTATTGTTTATACCTTTCTGACTTGATTGTGTTGATACCAGTGGCAATTGACGGATTTTCTACAATTTTATTCAGTTCATTGGTTGTCTCCCTTTCAACATTGGCCGAATATATTCTAATTTCTCTTTGTACTACCGGGTCTTGTTGAACAACTGGATTATGTACTTTTATATATTCTAAAGCTGTTTGATTTCTAACAACTTGTTTAATTTGTTCACTATTGCTTAATAAAACACAAATATCTTGCTGGGAAAAATGTTGCACCACCTTGGTTTTAAAGATTTTTTCATCTTTTGGTGTGTCGCTTAAACAAAAAATAATTCTTGGGTTTACCGCCTGTTTATCTTGTTGCTTGTATTTTGATATATTAATAAAAAATGGTTCAAAATAAAACAAACTGTGTTTTTCGATTGAGTATTTTTTTGCGACAAATGGCAAAAAAACTGAGGTTTCATTTAATTTATCCGCAACATTTAATACACATAGTTGCGCTTCTTGATGGGCTAATTCGGCATTTATGTCAAAATCACTGCCCTGCCATACGCGATATTCATTGTTAAATTTTCGATAATAAACAATTGATTGTTTTTCAAGGTTTAGGATATTTTCTTCAAAAAGACCATCACACAACTTTAACAATGTCGTTGATGCGGGAATTTTGCTGATGATATTTAATAAGCCAATGGTTTTGAGTAAATTTATCTCTTTGGTATTGCTTGTTGAAAATCGTTCTATCGCACTATTAGCCTCAACTACTGTTCTTTGCACCTGCAAATCATTGGTTAATATTTGACCTGTTAAAAAGTAATCAAAAATATCAGCTGGCAAGATAAATTCCCCTGCCGTTAGTTCGTCTAATTTTTTAGTCAATGAAAAGGGTTCTGATCCACCTAAATAATTGAATAAAGTTCTCTCATTTTGAGCGACTTTTTGGCATAGAGTAGGTAGTAATAATGCTGTTACTGGATGTAATGGGTAGCAATTTTCAAATAAATTTTGTGCAGTTTCTGTGTCAAGTGAAATGGGTAATAAATTATTTTTTTGCAGGGTTTTAACTGCATTTTTTATTGTAATTTGTATGGGTTTTAGTTGTGTTTCGTTTAACTTATTTTGAAACACTCGCCCCATAATATGTAACGATTGGGTAACAGTTTCTACAAACGATAAGACCTCATACCTGCCTTGTATTTTTGCCCATTCATTTTTAAGTTTGGTGTTTAAATTTTTACCGTATTGCTCAAAAGATTGATGCAATAAAACAAACAATAAAATATTGTTATCGTAAGTCGCCTCAGCAAGTATCTGTAATAGAAAAATATCATCGCTTTCATGGCGAGCTGAATATTCTAAAAACTTACCCAACTCATCAATAACGATTAACAAGCCTTTACCGCCATTATTTTGAATATTATTTTGAATATTAACTACTAGATTACTTACTTTTGACAATGAAGCCTTATCATTAGATAATAGTTTATCAATCATTGCTATACTTGTATTGTCCACTATATTTAACACTGAATAATAATCAGCAACACTTGTTCTTAATGTCTTTAAAAATACGTTAATAAGTGAATCTGGACTGCCTGTAATTAGCACCTCACAATAGCCATTAGAACCCTTTAAGTGCTTATTGATATTGGTTGCAAAACCAGCGTTTTCTGTGCATAATTTTTTACACGCTAATTTACTAAGTGTTGTTTTTGGATTGCCGAGTAAATGACTTAAATAAAGGGCAAATGATGATTTTCCTGAGCCGTAAGAACCAATCAATGACCAAGCTTTATTGGTATTGGTATTTTTTTGTGTATTAATTATGTTCTGAATATTTTGCATTGCAGTTGAAGTTAAAATATAACTTTCTAGCAACGCTGTAGCCGATTTATCTCTCTCTAAATTAATAGATTTAGTGAGTGTTGTTTTGACAGAGATTAATTGATTAAGCGGCATAATATTTTTCTAAATATTCGTAGGTCTCAGTTGAGGTATTTTTATGTAGTTGAAAAATACCGGCATCTTCTCTTAAGTAGTAGTCATTGTATTCTTGTGTTATTCTTTCTAAAATAGCAATTAACTCATCTTCTCTTATTTTTAAAGCGGGTGCGAACGCATTATCCCCATACATTAAATCTTGAATAGAAACGGTTTTACTGTCTTTAAATTTATCATTGATATTGTGAGCAATAACTTCAATTGGCGTGTTTTTTGGACTAAAGGAAAAATGATACTTTCCATCAAAATGTTTGATTAAACCCAGTAAAGATAAGGGAGACTCCAGCATATCTTCTATTTGGGTTTTTTTTGATTTGTGTGGTGCATACATTCTTAAAATTACCTGAATATCCATTTTTAAAGTCTCTTTTGACCCTTTCCAGTTATTCTCTCTTGCATAAGATAAAAAAGCATTTCCCGCCTCTTCTGCGCTGAACTCATTTTGATGAAAGTGATTAAACAACCAATAAATTGAAGTTGCTTTTTTTTTGTTTTGAGCCAGTGTTAAATGCAACAACCATAAAGAAGCATCATCCTCTAAATAAGTATCTTTTTCGTTTAAAAATTTACCAAAATCAGTGATAACATCATTATCTATCACTTTGGTTGCTTCCAGCCAATAACGGATAGCAGCAACCATATTTTTACCAACACCCAAATTAACTGTTGCATCGTCAGAGGTGAAAACCTCGGCTAATTTTTTACTGTCTTTTTCTTGTACCGCTTGAATACCTTTTGTTATCCAACCATAACGAAGTTGAAAAGAACCATGTCTGCCAATTGTAAAGGTGTTGCTCATACATATATTTATAAGAAAATTTTAATTAATTTTAACAGTTATTTGCCGAATTTGACTTAATAATTATGGTGTTTTTGTGTGATGGTCAGTTTGTTGCTGAAACTGATGAGCAACATTAAGTAATTTAGATTCTGACCAATAATTACCAATAAGTTGCAAGCCGACTGGCATTTTTTGAGAGAGTCCGGCGGGGATGCTCATTGCTGGTAAGCCTGCAAGATTGGCACTTAGAGTATAGATGTCGGCTAAATACATTGCCACTGGATCTTTAATTGCACCTAAATCCCATGCGGTAGTTGGTGAAACTGGACCCATAATCACATCAACTTCTGCAAAAGATTTTTTAAAGTCATCGCTAATTAAGTGTCTGATTTTTTGTGCTTTGAGATAATAGGCATCATAGTAACCTGCTGATAACGCGTAAGCACCGACCATAATGCGGCGTTTGACTTCACCACCAAATCCTTCTGTACGGGAACGAACATAGAGGTCTTCTAAATCTTTTGGGTTATCACAACGGTGTCCGAAACGCACGCCGTCCATTCTGGATAGATTAGAGGAGCATTCGCAGGGGGCAACGATGTAATAGGTGGGGATGGCGTAGGCTGAGTTGGGCAGGGAGATTTCTTTTACTGTTGCACCCATGGCTTCAAATTCTTTGACGGCTGCCATTATTTGAGAGGCTACGCCGTCGTTTAGTCCGTCTGAGAAGAATTCTTTTGGTATGCCGATGGTAATGCCTTTTATTGGGTCATTTAGGTTGGCGGTGTAGTCTTCGACATCGCGTTGGGCGCTGGTGGAGTCTTTGTCGTCAAAACCTGCCATTACATTGAGTGTTAGGGCGGCGTCTTCGGCAGTTTGTGTCATTGGTCCTGCTTGGTCTAGGCTAGATGCGTAGGCAATCATACCGTATCTTGAAACTCGCCCGTAGGTTGGTTTGATCCCAGTGATACCGCATAAACTAGCGGGCTGACGAATGGATCCGCCAGTGTCGGTGCCTGTGGCAAAAGGGGTTAGGCGGCCTGCGACTGCTGTTGCTGAACCGCCTGATGAACCACCTGGGACTTTGTGGGTATTCCATGGGTTTAGGGTGGCACCATAGTAGGAGTTTTCTGTGCTGGAACCCATAGCAAATTCATCCATATTGGTTTTACCTAGCATTACCATATCGGCTTGATTGAGCTGGTGGCTGACGGTGGCATCGTAGGGGGCAATGAAATTATCTAGCATTTTAGAACCTGCTGAAGTTTTCACGCCATTGGTGCAAAAAATGTCTTTGTGCGCGTAGGGAATGCCTGTTAATATGCTCGTTTCGCCTTTAGCAATTTTGCCGTCGGCAATTTTTGCTTGAGTCATTGCTGATTCATCGGTTATGGTGATGAAGGCGTTGAGGTCTGAGGCGTTAATTCTGTTCAGATAGTGCTGGGTTAGTTCGACAGAGGAAAAATCTTTATTTTTTAGCCCTTGGGCTAGTTGGGCAATAGTTTTTGTGTGCATAGTTATTCAATAACGGTTGGGACTAGGTAGTGTCTGTTGTCAGTTTTAGGGGCGATTGATTGGAAGACTGTTGAGTTGTCTGTTTCAGTAACTACATCTTCTCGCAGGCGTTGGGTCATATGTAGCGGATGTGCCATTGGGGCAACACCATCAGTGTTGATTTCAGAGAGTTGCTCGGCAAGTATCAAGATATTATTTAACTCTTGCGTGGTTTTATCTAACTCATCGCCTTCAATGCCAAGTTTGGCTAAATAAGCAATTTGTTTGACTTGGGCACTATCAATCATTTTATTACAAGAATGGCACGCTATCAAACACACGCATTGGTTTGGAAAAAGAAGAGCGTAATTGAGAAATGTCTTTTTGCATCCACAACATAGATTTTTGCATACCAATCATATTGTTGTTCATTTCTTGCATATTTAGAAGCATTGGTTTCAGTGTGCTCATCTTGGTATTGATTTGTGACATATCATTGGAAATATTGTCTAAGCGGTTTAATTTGCCTGCAATTACAGACATGTTTTTGCTCATAGAATCCATATTTTTATCCATATTGCCAACTGAGTGATTCATTTGTGCAACATTTCTTGATAAATTATCAATGCTAACTACCATAGAGGACATATTTTTACCCATTTTAGGATCCATCGAACCTGCTAATTTGGTCATATCTTGAGTAATGGAATAAATAATCATAAACCCGCCAAATGCCAATGCTCCAAAAACAACGAGTGCAGGCATAAAAAAGCGTTCAAATTTGGTGTCAGTGCGTTTGTCTGCATGTGATTCTACATTTTCTAACATTTTTTCTAAATCGGACATTTTAGTAGTGATCATTACATCGTCTTCATGCACTGCCTTGTTTTCAATGTCTTTGTTGTCTGTGTTATTTTTTGTACTCATAAAAATTCCTTAATTATTTGCTCTAAATTGTTTGGTTGATAATCATCACTGATAAACGCTTGTCCTAATTGACGCATTAGCACTAAACGCACTTCGTTGTTAATGGCTTTTTTATCAACACTCATTGCATTTGTAAAATCTTGGTAGTCTATTTTACTGTTGATAGCCACAGGTAGATTGGCTTTTTGTAATAAATATTCAACTTGTTTTACCTCTTCATTATTGATAAAACCTTCTAATTTAGATAACTTAGTTGCCATCAACATCCCTACTGCAACGGCTTCTCCATGTAAATACACACCATAACCCAAAGTGTTTTCAATCGCATGTCCAAAGGTATGCCCAAAATTAAGCAAGGCGCGTTTACCTGATTCAATTCATCTTGAGCAACAATATCGGCTTTATCGGCACAGGATTGATAGACGGTTTTAACGATTAATGCCTTATTTCGTTCCATTAAATCATCAATATTTTTTTGTAAATATACAAAAAAATCTGCGTTGCCTAATAAGCCATATTTAATCACTTCTGCCAATCCTGCTGAATACTGTTGGTCGTCTAAAGTATCTAAGGTATCGACATCAATCACCACACATTTTGGCTGATGAAAAGCGCCAATCATATTTTTACCTAACATATGATTTACGCCCGTTTTACCGCCGACGCTGGAATCTACTTGCGATAACAAAGTGGTTGGAATTTGAATGAAATTCACACCGCGTTGATAGCTGGCGGCGGCGTAACCTGTCATATCGCCAACCACGCCGCCACCAAGGGCAATCAGTGTGCAGGAGCGGTCAAAACGGGCTTCTAAAAGTGCGGTAAAAATTTGATTAACAGTGTCTAAAGTTTTGTATTCTTCACCGTCTGGCAAAATAACGATTGCAACCGTATAGTCACCTAATAACGCTTGAACCTTATCTAAATAAAGTGGTGCAACGGTGGTGTTACTGATAATCATTACTTGTTTGCCGTTGATGTGTTTGGTTAAATAATCTGATTGCGACAGCAAGCCCTGTCCGATATAAATCGGGTAAGATTTTTCACCTAAATCAAGATTAAGTATTTTCATTTATGCAAACTCTCGTTTTTCGCCGCTACCATCAACATTTTCTACACAACGACCACACAATTCTGGATGCTCGCTATTTAATCCAATATCTTCACGATGATGCCAACAGCGCACACATTTTTCGTGTGCTGATTGGATGACTTTAATAAATACACCTTTGCCCGCTTCAACGCAATCGTCTGTTTTTTCGCTTACAGGGTGAATTCTGGCATAAGAAGTGATAAAAACAAAACGCAATTCATCGCTTAACCTAGTGAGTGAGTGATAAGTTGCCTCATCACAATAAATATCCACCTCGGCGTCTAACGATGAACCGATGGTTTTATCACTACGCATTTCTTCCATTTGTTTACGCACAAATGGGTTAATGATGCGTGCGGTATCAATCGCCTCATTGCTGTAACCTGCATTTAATTCTGTGTACCATTCTTGCAAGAAAATACTGCCACTGTTTGGCTCAATCGTTTGCCAAATTTCTTCTGCTGTGAATGATAAAACTGGCGCTAACCAACGCACCATCGCTTGTGTCATATGATACAGGGCAGTTTGTGCAGAACGACGGGCAACTGAATTTTCTTGCGTAGTGTATTGTCTGTCCTTGATAATATCCAAGTAAAAACCACCCAAATCATTGGTACAAAAATTCAAAATCAGTTGCATCGCATGGTGGAAATTATAGTGCTCGTAGGCAGTTAAAATTTGTGTTTGCAAATCTGCTGTTTTACTCATAATCCACTTATCTAAATCTAGTATTTCGTTATTACTCACTAAATGCTCAGATGCATCAAAACCTTGCATATTTGATAACATAAATCGTAGGGTATTTCTAACACGACGATAACTATCCGCTGAACGCTTCAAAATTTCATCACTCACCGTCATCTCGCCCGTGTAGTCGGTACTCGCAATCCATAAACGCAAAATATCAGCACCAAGGTTGTTGACCACTTTTTGCGGGCTCATTACATTGCCGAGTGATTTGGACATTTTTTTACCGTCTTTATCAACGGTAAAGCCGTGTGTTAATACTTGCTTATAAGGTGCTTTGCCGTTCATCGCTACTGATGAAATTAGTGAAGATTGGAACCAGCCACGATGTTGGTCAGAGCCTTCCAAATACAAATCTGCCACGGCTGATAACTCGTCTCTTTGCTTTAAAACAGCAAAATGAGAAACGCCTGAATCAAACCACACATCTAGCGTATCGGTGGTTTTATCATAATCTTTCGCCTCATCACCGAGGAAATATTCAATGCTGGATTCAAACCACGCCTCAATACCATTTTGCTCAATCTTATCCGCCACAGTGGCAAATAATTCCTGCGTATTAGGGTGCAATTCACCCGTTTGTTTATGTACAAACAGCGTGATTGGCACGCCCCAAAATCGTTGGCGAGAAATACACCAATCTGGGCGATTACCCACCATCAGTTCAATGCGTTTTTTGCCCCAATCGGGTATCCATTCTACTTTTGGGATTTCTGCATTAACGGTATCACGCAAGCCACTTTGCTGCATAGACACAAACCACTGCGGCGTTGCTCTAAAAATAACAGGTGTTTTGTGTCGCCAGCAATGTGGGTAAGAATGCATCAATGGCTCGTGCTTAATTAAAGTATTTGTCTTTGCTAAAATTTCAATCACGCTGGCATTGGCTTTAAAAATAAACTGTCCGCCAAGCAATTCGGTATCTTCAAAAAATACCCCACGACCATCCACAGGACACTCAACGGGTAAATCATATTTCAAACCCACCGCATAATCTTCCTGACCATGTGCAGGTGCGGTGTGTACTGCCCCTGTGCCTGCCTCAGTAGTAACATGGTCGCCCAAAATAATCGGCACTTGCTTGTCATAAAATGGGTGCTGTGCTTTTAAACCCTCAAGTTCGCTGCCCAAAAAAGTCTGCTCGCCAACAGTAGCACTTTGCATATCATAACGAGAAAGTGCATTTTCAGCCAAGGCTTGTGCCAACAATAAATATTCATCGCCCGTATCAACCAATACATAGTCTAATTCAGGATGCAAAGCAACGGCTTCATTTGCAGGCAATGTCCATGGTGTGGTGGTCCAAATAACGATGGATACGGGTTTGTCAACACCAAATAGCGTGTTATCAAGCAAGGTAAATTTAACATCAATCGCATCGGATTGTTTGTCCTTATATTCCACTTCTGCCTCTGCTAACGCCGAGCCGCACTCGGTGCACCAATGCACAGGTTTGTATCCTTTAGACACATGTTTATTCTCAACCATCTTGCCTAAGGCACGCACAATATTTGCCTCATAAGCAAAGTCTTTGGTCAAATAAGGATTATCCCAATCGGCAAAAATACCCAAGCGTTGAAAATCAGTTTTTTGTTTGGCAACTTGCGTATCGGCATATTTTCTGCACTCAGCTCTAAAGGCATTGGCATCAATTTTATGCCCAACCTTGCCTTTTTTCTTTTCAACATTGAGTTCAATCGGCAAACCATGGCAATCCCAACCTGGCACGAGCGGTGCATCAAAGCCAGACAAAGACTTGGATTTAACAATAATATCTTTTAAAACTTTATTAACCGCATGACCGATATGAATATCCCCATTCGCATACGGCGGACCATCATGCAAAATAAACTTTGGCTTACCTTTATTGTGCTTACGAATTTGAGTGTATAAATCGTCATCTTGCCATTTTTGCAAAAATCCACCCTCTCGATTGGCGAGATTGGCTTTCATGGCAAACTGGGTAAACGGTAAATTTAGAGTGGATTTGTAATCAGACATTGGCTCTTAAACAGTGCTAAAAAAAACATTATTATACTTGATGTAAAAGGTATTTAGCCTTTCAAATTAACTGCATCTAAGAGCAATTTCACTTGCCCTGGTTTTAGGTATTCATGCTGATTGGCTTTGAGTTTGTCAGGTAAGCGAATTTCACCAAAACGAATGCGAATGAGGCGAGAAACTTTAAAACCTAGTGCCTCCCACAGGCGGCGCACTTCTCGTTTTCGACCTTCTTTCAGCACTACTTTATACCAACGATTTGCACCCATTCCACCGCCGACTGTCACCCGAGAGAATTTGGCAAAACCATCTTCCAACTCTATACCTTCGGTCAGTTGCTTCAAATCTTCGTTTTCTACTTGTCCCAGCACACGCACTGCATATTCACGGTCAATTTCAGAGCTTGGGTGCATTAATTTATTGGCTAAATCACCGTTATTGGTGAACAATAATAAACCCGATGTGTTGAGATCCAAACGCCCTACCATTACCCAGCGCGATTCTTTGGGTAATAATTCTACACTTTACGCCTTCTTGTCATTTTTACAAATATCGTTTTATTCAGAATAAGTACTTTAGTCTCTTCTTCCTTATAACGCCCAAGGTCAATTTTTCGACCATCAATTTTGACCGTATCCGTAATCTCAGCCTTATCGCCGATATTCGCTGTTTTATTATTAACTTCAATACGCCCTTGTTCAATCAAACGCCTCTTATCTCGCAACGTTGCTGAGAGCATAAATAACATCTCGCTGTTGAATTAATTTGTAGAATCTATCCATTTAGAAATATTTAAATTTCTAAACTCAATAAAAGATTGGGTTTCTATTTTGCTTCTAAGATACACAAACAATAAAAGGGTTGGTTGTTTGTAAATTGAAAAAATTACTTGATTACTAACCCATCTTGAATTTCGTAAAATAATCATTTCCTCACACTATGATATCTTTGCATAAATATGAATAATATCAAAAGCCATCTTTCATCAAATTGAAACTTTTTAAAACACCCTTAGCCCTGCTAAGAGTGGATTTAAAAAATTTCCAATTTAATAAAATCTGTCATTTTGCTAATCATCCCTATTTATGCAAAGGTCTCCTTATGTTTTATCGTGTTGTTAATCAACTAAGGGTCATTATATCATAAAAATGTTCCGTCTTTAGTAAACAATACCCATGGCTTCTCTGACTTCTGCCATGGTTTCTTGAGCAACACCACGGGCTTTTTCAGAGCCTTCGTGGATGATTTGTTTGATGAGCTCAGGGTCAGATTGATATTTAGCAATGCGTTCTTGCATTGGGCTTAATTCTTCTTTTATCGCATCAATGATAGGTTGCTTACATTCGATACAGCCCATTTTCGCATAGGTGCAACCGTCTTGTACCCAGTCGCAAGTTTGTGCGTCAGAATAAATTTTATGCAATTGCCAAACTGGGCATTTTTTTGGATCACCAGCATCGGTTAATTTTACTCGGGCTGGGTCGGTCGGCATACGCTTCACTTTGGTTTCAATTTCTTCTGAAGTATCGCGTAAAGAGATAGTGTTGCCATAAGATTTACTCATTTTTTGCCCATCTAAGCCTGGCATTTTTGAGGCTTTTGTAAGGATTGATTCTGGCTCAGGCAAGATAATTCTACCAACACCTTCAACATAACCTAACAATCTTTCTCTATCGCCCAAAGTAATATTTTGCTGCTCCCTGAGTAAGGCTTGTGCTTTATACAAAGCTTCTAAATCCCCTGTTTCTTGGTAGCTTTTACGCAATGAACGATAAGATTTTGCTTGTTTTTTGCCCATTTTAGTAACAGCTAGCTCGGCTTTTTCTTCAAAATCCGCCTCTCGTCCATACACATAATTAAAACGCCTGGCGACTTCTCGTGTGAGTTCGATATGGGCAACTTGGTCTTCGCCCACTGGCACCAAACCTGCTTTGTAAATCAGAATATCAGCACTTTGTAATAATGGATAACCCAAGAAACCATAAGTGCCCAAGTCTTTAGTTTTAAGTTTTTCTTGCTGGTCTTTATAAGACGGCACTCGCTCTAACCAAGACAGTGGCGTGGTCATTGATAGCAATAAATGCAACTCTGCATGCTCTGGCACTTTTGATTGCACAAAAATCGTTGAGGTATTTGGATTGATACCCGCTGCCAGCCAATCAACCACCATTTCTGAGACATTACCCGCAAGGTCTATTTTGTCAGAATAATGCGTGGTAAATGCGTGCCAATCGGCGACAAAAAAGTAAGAATCATACTCATTTTGTAATGTCAGCCAATTTTTCAATACACCATGATAATGCCCTAAATGCAATGCACCTGTAGGTCTCATTCCTGATAAAACTCTATTTTCCATTAATTATTTCCAATCCTGTTATGACTAAATTTTGGCAATATTCGGCTAGTTTAATGTTAACCAATTTTTGCCCCCCGCCTGTTATTAAAATCTTACCTGAAAACGCTTTACAACGGCTTTCAATGTAATCACTCAACATATTTTCTGTGCCTAATTGCCACGATTTTTGACTGTCATTGCCAGCAAATTTTTTACTCGCTTGCAATTGACAAAGCCCTGGTGCAATACCGCCGTCAATATGCTTACCATGTTGCACAATATCAATAGTCACAAAAGTCCCTATGTCTATCAGCATAAAATCTTGCTCAGGATATTTTTCAACACCTGCCACCAATCCTAAAAAACGGTCAACACCTAATTGTGCTAAATTATAATCAAAAACTAGACCTGTATAAGCCTTAGGTTGAATAATAATGGGATTAGAAAAATGCGCAATCAGTTGCTGATTTGCCACACAGGCAATGCTGCTGGTTTGATGTTGCGGTATGGCATTGGGCTGAAAATTTTTAATCTCAACACAGTAGTAATCATTGCCAATCTTCCAACCAATGCAACTGTTTCCAATATCAACAAATAAATGACTAGACACCATTAATCAAAATATGTGCATAAATACTGGCGCCGTATCCTAATGCAATCACGGGCGTCCATTTCAGATGTGAGACAAAAGTGTAAAGCCCTTTTGATTGCCCCATCAAAGCCACACCTGCTGCTGAACCAACTGCAAGCAAACTACCGCCCACACCTGCAGTCAAGGTAACCAGTAACCATTGGCCTTGGCTCATCTCAGGGTTCATTGTCAGCACGGCAAACATCACTGGGATATTATCAACTACTGCTGATAAAACACCAATCAAAATATTAGCATTAGTGGCACCGAGTGTGGCATACATTACTTCTGAAGTAATCGCCAAATAGCCCATAAAGCCCAAACCGCCAACACTTAAAATCACTCCGAAAAAGAACAACAAGGTATCCCATTCAGCCCTTGCTACTTTTTTGAAAATATCAAAATCATCATCTGCCTTTTGGTGGATAAAGAACGACACTATCATCAAATAACTCAACCCCAGCATCATACCCATCGCAGGGGGCAAGTGTAAGAAGTTATGAAAACCAACAGCGGTTGCAATTGTCAAAATAAATAACGCAACAATCCATATCCCTCCCTTGTTAATTGTTACGACACCCTCTATTGCAGAAGGAGATTCATTTTCAATGAAAAAGTGCATAATTGCTGCTGGCACGATAAAGTTAATCAATGAGGGGATGAATAAAGTAAAGAATTCTGAAAATTCAACAATGCCTTTTTGCCAAACCATTAGCGTGGTAATATCACCAAATGGACTGAACGCACCGCCTGCATTCGCTGCCACGACAATATTAACAAAGGCAATAGACACAAAACGCACATTACTGCCACCGATTGCCATTACCACTGCCCCTGTAATTAATGCAGTGGTTAAATTGTCTGCAATGGGTGAAATAAAGAACGCCAAAAAGCCTGTAAGCCAAAACAATTGTCTAAATGATAAGCCTTGACTAATCAGCCAAACTTTGAGTGCCTCAAAAACTTGTCGCTCTCTCATCGCTTCAATATAAGTCATTGCCACCAATAAAAACAAAAATAACTCTGCATATTCTAACAAATTATGTCGTAATGCTATTTCTGTGCCGTGTGGTAGCCCCTGAGAA
This sequence comes from Candidatus Thiodubiliella endoseptemdiera, assembly GCA_013416635.1. Classification (GTDB taxonomy): domain Bacteria; phylum Pseudomonadota; class Gammaproteobacteria; order PS1; family Pseudothioglobaceae; genus Thiodubiliella; species Thiodubiliella endoseptemdiera. The sequence goes on from JACCHT010000002.1 coordinate 210,189, forward strand.
GTATATACCCAGGCAATCATCGCCCAAATAATCCCTGCCACAAAAATGACTGGTTTGGATTTTCTAAAACAAGTAAATTCTTCCACCATCACCAAAATATAAGCAACAGCAAATAAGGCTAATGACACATAACCTACCCAATGGCCTGTTAAATCAAGTGTTTGCTCTGTACCGCTGTTGGCAAAGGAAAAAACAGGGAATAGCAATGGCAAGAATACCAAAATTTTAGTTAATTTCATAAGTTTTTAGTGTGAAAAATCAGTCAATTCAAGTAACTTGATTGGCTTATTGTTAATAAAAAGAGTTTGCCCTCTTTCAGCAATCTTCAAAACTGCAAAAAAACAATATTTTACTTGATTTAACACCGTTCCTACCGTTTTCGTGTCGTCTTCTAATGTTATTTTATCGAGTGGCAAGACTTCAAAATCGCATTCAAATTGATACAATCTTTTCTTTGGTTTTCCCAGATAATGCACGCGTGCCACCACTTCTTGCCCAGGGTAACAGCCCTTGGTAAAACTCACCCCCACTTCATCAATATCTAAATTAAGGTCTTGTGGGATGAATTTCTCACTGGTTGCCAGCGTTACCTGCGCGCCCTCAGCAGGATTTTCCTGATGGTTAACCTCACTAAAAATCACTTCGGCATTCAGTGCAAACATTTTCAAGCGATTGTGCACCACTGTTTGCAAGTCTGGGGCAAAATCCAAATAAAAATCATCTCCCTGCTTTTGCACCCACATCAATGCAATAATACGACCCTGATGTTGGCAATAAGCATTCAGTTGCCATTCTCCATTGGCAATTTTATCAATATCATTTGACAATTGCCCTTGTAGAAAACTTTGTGCATCTTTGCCGCTGACTTTGAGTTTTGGTGTTCTTTTTAACATAAGCGGTAGATTATACCCTTTTCAGCAGACGAAAAAAAACCGAGACTTACTCTCGGTTCTTTTTAACCAATATTGATTATTTTAATGCCATGCAATCATCGTTAATAACATTGGAATTGAAAGAATGACATTAATTGATGAAGCTAAAGCTGCATTCTTTTTAGCCGTTGCAATTTCTTCCGCTGTTGCTTCTTTCATACCTAAGATTTTTTGCTGATTTGGCCAGATAATAAACCACACATTAAACGCCATAATTGTGCCCATCCACGCACCAATGCCAATCACTTGATAACCGTCTGCAAGTGAAAATGCACTAATAATACCACTCATACCACGAGATTGTAACGCTAACAATACCAAGCCTAAAACCCAAGTCGTAGCTGCCGCCATACGAAACCACAATAACGCTCTTGGTGCAATATATTTACCAATCGCTGCTGGACCTGGTCCATCATCATCAGCCAACGCCTCTCCCATTGCAGGCACTTGCACAAAATTAAAGTAATAAAGCAGACCGATCCAAACAATACCTGCCAATACATGCAACCAAACGCTAAGTGCATAATGCTGATTAACGATAGCATCCATACCTACAAAATAAACCACAATTGCAGTGGTAACAAAACCAAGTGCAATTTTGCACCGAACTAAATTAATACGATTAAACATACTTTTCTCCTTAATTATAAAGTTGACAATTATAATAGGTTATTTACTTATATTGCTACTAATTTTATTCTGCAGGTATCGCAAAGAAAATCACATAAAGTAGGATAATTGAAATAACGATATAAAGCACCCTTTGCACAATTGTCATACGAGATTTAGCTGGGCAATCTTGGCGACAATAATATAGTGCTAATAGGGTTTGTGATAAATAATAAGTCGCAAACGCTTTAGAAGCCAAAGCGATTATCTCCATCAAATCCACACTCCAAACCAGCAAAATGGCACACATCGAAACACCAACATAAGCAACTTTGGTTGATAAACGCTTATTGCTATTTTCATTAAGAAGACCGCCTGCACCACCTGTATCGGCAATGGCAGCACTGAATTGGCTCATTACCGCAGCAACCATTAACATCAATGGCAATATAAGTGCGGCTGAACCTGTGGCATCAATAATATCTGCCAATTCCACATGTATCAAATCTATATTCTGAACAATTGGCATAAATAAAATGACCGACACCACATACAAAATACCCGAAATTATTTGTGCATTACGCATACTATCAACACGAATCTTAGCAGAATATTTTTCGCCAATAAATCGTGAAGTTTCAAAGCCCTGTACCACTAACAAAGCACCTGCCAACATTTGTATTTGCGTAGAAATTGGTCTTTGCTGATGCACAAATTCAAGCATTTCACCTGACGCCATAAAATTCATCCCAAATATGCCTAAGCCAATCAGCAACGCCACAATAATTGCTAATTGCACTGTCATTGATAACGATTCTAACTTTTCTAATCCACTCAAGCCTTTGATATAACCCACTACAGCGATAAAAATAATAATACTGGTCGTCATCCAACGCTCATAAATAAGGTTGGAAATACCCAAATAATTCAAAGAAAAAGACGACAGTAAAGATAAATAAAACGCGACAGCAACCATATAAGCCAATACCAAAACAATGTTGCCAATATATTCAATTTCTTTAGTTCTTTTTAACAGTGTACCGTCAGCAATTCGTGGCTCAACATGACAAATGTTAAAGCGAATCACATGCCCAATACCATACGCCAGTAAAACAATACCTAGCACAGCAAGTGGCGAAAGTTTGCCGACAATACTTGCCAGCAACGGTGCCATAATCAAAAATCCACTGCCAACAATAGACGAAAGTGGTGTTAACATCGCTTGCCATTTTTGATTGTTTCTCAATACAGGGCGTGACAAAAAGATGATAACCATAAGTGAAGTTAGCACCAATAAACCATTAAAAACTATCTCATTTCCCATTGTCAATACACCTTAAAATACTGTCAAAATTATACATAAAGAGACCTTTGCATAAATATGAATAATCATCAAAACGCCATCTTTCATCAAATTACAAACTTTTTAAAAACACCCTTAGCCCTGCTAGGAGTGGATTTAAAAAATTTCCAATTTAATAAAATCTGTCATTTTGCTAATCATCCCTATTTATGCAAAGGTCTCATAAAATAAATCGAATGCCTGAATTACCTGAAGTTGAAACCACCAAACGCGGGCTTGAACCGCTAATTGTCAATCAAATCATTGAACAAGCAGTTTTATATCGTGCCAATTTACGCTGGGAAATCCCAAACATCTGCCAACAACACTTGCCAATCAAATGGTTAATTCAATTGCAAGACGAGGTAAATATTTACTGATTAAATTTAAAGTTGGCACGCTGATTATTCATTTGGGAATGAGTGGCTCAATTAAAGTGGTGAATAACAATACGCCACTCAAAAAACACGACCATTTTGAATTGTCCTTTACCAATGGAAAATCTATGCGTCTAAATGACCCTCGTCGGTTTGGTGCAGTGCTATTTTCCGCAGACAATACCCATTCTTTATTAGACGGTTTGGGTGTTGAGCCATTGGAAAATTTATTTGATGACACCTACCTATATAATAAGTCACGCAAAAAACAACAAAACATCAAAGCCTTTATTATGGACAGCAAAATGGTGGTTGGCGTGGGCAATATTTACGCCTGTGAAAGTTTGTTTCACGCTGGCATTGACCCTAAACGCAAAGCAGGTAGTATCAGCAAAAAACGCTATGCAATACTAACGCAATGTATCAAACACATTCTCACTCAAGCCATTAAAGCAGGCGGAACAACGCTACAAGATTTCTCCTCTGTCGATGGTCAACCCGGTTATTTCTCACAAACTTTGTCCGTGTATGGGCGTGAAAATGAAAACTGCACGCAATGTAACGGTAAAATAATGCGTTTTACACAAAATCAACGGTCTTCGTTTTATTGCCCATCATGTCAGACATAATCACGCCACGAGAAATGCTAGAAAGCAATTGTAGCACCAATTCAGAACCTTTTGCTTTGCAAAATTTAGGTAATTATATGGAACCTGAGTTCAGTGAAAACTGTATTTTAATTATCGACCCTGGAATGAAACTTCATCTGCGTGCCTATGCTGTGGTGCGTTATAACGGCGAACTGTATTTCCGTCAATACATTGAACGAGGGGCAAATAAATTTTTAGTGCCACTCAATATACAACACGATGAAATTGAACTTGATGGTGAATTTGAAACCATTGGTTGCGTGGTACAACAAAAACAACGCAAGCAAAAAGCCCTACATTATTATCATTTAAACCCAAAAACCAAAGAAATGGATTTTACCATCTCTGGAAAAATCAAAGAAAAAGGAGAATAATATGGAAAAGAAAATACATTTAAGAGTCAGTCTCATTGAGACCTTTGCATAAATAGGGATGATTAGCAAAATGACAGATTTTATTAAATTGGAAATTTTTTAAATCCACTCCTAGCAGGGCTAAGGGTGTTTTTAAAAAGTTTGTAATTTGATGAAAGATGGCGTTTTGATGATTATTCATATTTATGCAAAGGTCTCTCATTATGTCAATATTTATGATTGGCATTATGTCGTTTGTTGTTACCTATCTAAACATCGGCTGGACCGAGCAAACGGTTGGTAAATGGTTGTCTAGTTTTGGAATTGCTTGGCTGGTCGGCTTTCCACTATTGTATATATTTTCACCGATTTTTAAAAGAAAAATTGTTAAGTCGCTATCCAAATAAGGTGTGCCATTCTGCCTGAATTTGCACCATCTCGGCGATAAGAAAAATAATCTTCCTCTTGTTCAACCGTGCATTGTCCGCCTCCTGTGATAGCTTTAACGCCCAAATCATTTAAAATAATGCGTGCCGCTTGGTAAATATCTAAATGATATTTTGTCCCTTTTTGCGTGAATGCTGCACCGAGTTTTCTATCTTTAGCCGTAAATCGTTCAAACACCTCTCCTCCCACTTCAAGGTTTTTTACAGAAATCGCCGCACCAAAATATATCCGCAAATCCCTATTATCAAATGACTGAATAAATGCTTCAATCACCCCGTTTAAAATCCCCTGCCAACCCGCATGTGCAACGCCCACTTGCGTACCCGACTGATTAGACGCAAAAATAGGCAAACAATCCGCCGTCATCACCGCACAAACCACACCTTTTTACGCGTAACAATCGCATCCCCCTCACAATCGTGAGAATTTGCATCAAGACAAATATTGGAATGCGTTTGACTTAACCATTTTGGCATACTGGGTAAATTAAAGCGTTGCACCAACAATTTTCGATTATGCATAACAGCATCAAGGCTATCACCCGTATGCGTCGCAAGATTAAAATTTTCATATCCATCAACACTCGCCCCGCCTATTAAATACCTTGGCGTCGTTAATAACCTCACATTATTTGGAAAATCAAACCGCATCATTAAGTATGTAAGAGGTTCAATCTCTTACACAGGATCATATTTTTCTAAAACATCAAGAATATCTCGCATATCTTGTGGTAATGGTGCTTTCCATGACATTTTTTCTTTGGTAATTGGGTGTATTAGCGTTAGCTTTTTGGAATGTAGCGCTTGGCGTTTAAAGCCTTTTAATGCATCTTTTAATACTTCATCTGCCTTTTTTGGAAAACGAGTTTTGCCTCCATACATAGGATCAGCCAGTAAAGGATGTCCAATATGCGACATATGCACACGGATTTGATGAGTGCGTCCTGTTTCCAAAATCGCCTTAATATGTGTATGGTGTGCAAATCGTTCAATCACCCGATAATGCGTAGTTGCCTCTTTACCCTCGCCTTCCTCAGCCACCGCCTGTTTAATGCGGTCTTTTGGGTCGCGTCCAATCGGCGCTTCCACTGTGCCGCCCGAAATCATATGTCCATATACAATTGCCGAATATTCCCTATCAATTTGATGCTCTTGCAACTGCTCTACCAAGTTTTTCTGTGCTAATTCACTGCGTGCTACCACCATTAAACCCGAAGTATTTTTATCCAAGCGATGAACAATACCCGCCCTATCAAGTTTTACCAACGATGAGTCAAAATACAATAACGCATTTGCCAATGTCCCCGTCCAATTACCTGCTCCTGGATGTGTTACCAATCCAACTGGCTTATTAACAATAATAATATCCTCATCCTCATAAATCACATCAATCGGAATGTCCTCACCCACCCAATCATTGGTTTTTTCTTTTTTAATCTCAAGCACCACAATCTCACCGCCCAACACTTTATCTTTAGGTTTAAATGATTTTCCATTAATAAAAGCACTGCCCGCTTTCACCCAAGCTGTGATTTTGGAACGAGAATAATCCGGCAACATAATTGCTAATGCACTGTCAATGCGTTGTCCGATTAGACGGTCTGGAATAATGATATTAAGTTGATTCATATTTTTTTTAACTGAATATTTTAAAAGAGACCTTTGCATAAATAGGGATGATTAGCAAAATGACAGATTTTATTAAATTGGAAATTTTTTAAATCCACTCCTAGCAGGGCTAAGGGTGTTTTTAAAAAGTTTGTAATTTGATGAAAGATGGCGTTTTGATGATTATTCATATTTATGCAAAGGTCTCTAAAAATTTAACGCAGTCAAAAAAGAAAAAGACGCAGCGTAAAATGGGTAATTTGGTGTCCCGTAGGAGATTTGAACTCCTGTCGTTAGGATGAAATCCTAAAGTCCTGGGCCAGCTAGACGAACGGGACAACTGGTATTTTACACTTTTTTAAGACCAAAAAAAAACGGCTCAATTAAAAATTGAACCGTTTTGATATTTGGTATCGCCTAGGAGAATCGAACTCCTCTTACCAGGATGAAAACCTGGAGTCCTAACCGATAGACGAAGGCGACATAACATTTTCTTTACTTGGTGGAGCTAAGCGGGATCGAACCGCTGACCCCGACACTGCCAGTGTCGTGCTCTCCCAGCTGAGCTATAGCCCCAATGAAAAACTAGATGCTAAGCAAAAAGAGGTAAATTATAGTCTCTATGCCAAATTAGTCAAGTTAAAATAGCGTTATGTTGAAAAAAAAATACATAGAAAAATCGTTCACTTTAGAAATTCTTTATCATATTGGTGCATTAGAAGATTCAATTCATTTTATTTTTGACCATGATAGTAAAACTTGTGCCATTGTTGATCCTGCGTGGGATGCATCGTTATTTATCCAACGCATTAATAACAAAGGTTATAAACTTACTGATATTTGGCTAACGCATTGGCATTTTGACCATACCAATGCAGTGGATGAAATTGTGGAAAAAACAGGGGCGAAAGTTACTATAGGTGTTAATGAAGTGCCTTATTTGCAAATTGACAGTGTGGCTGAAACTGTTGAAAATAATGACACTATTTTTATCGGTAATACAGCGGCCAAAATTATCAATACGCCAGGTCATAGTGCTGGCGGAATTTGCTATTTATTAGATGGGCATATTATTGTTGGCGATACTTTGTTTGTTTATGGGGCAGGACATTGTTCATTGCCTGGTGGCAATATAAGCGAGTTGTTCCATTCTATGCAAAAACTCAAGCAAATTGATGATACAGCGATGCTACATTGTGGGCACGATTACGGTTGCAAAATTGAAACCACAATGGGGGAGCAAAAACAAGGGAATGCTTATTTGTTGATTGATAATGAGGCGGACTTTGTGCGTTTTGTAGAAGGAATGTCGGTTGGTCAATATCCTTATCCAACTGAAGCATTGACCAAATCTGAGATTCAAGCAATGTTATGATTGGTTTTTTCGGTGGCTCATTTGATCCTGTGCATTATGGGCATTTAAAAATGGCTCGTGCGATTAAGCAAGAATTGGGTTTAAGTCAACTTTTTCTAATGCCATGTAAAACACCAGTGCATAAAAACAAATTGCATTTTTCTAATCAACAGCGTCTTAAAATGCTCAATTTGGCACTGCTTGAATTTAATGAATTAAAAATTGACACGCGTGAAATGGATAGGCAAAGTGCTTCCTACACCATTGACACACTCAAACAAATCAAAGCAGAATACCCAGATGAAAAGATTTTCCTGATTATCGGAGAAGACAGTTTTAATACACTCGAAACTTGGAAAGACTACTCACAATTCAGCAACTATGCACAATTGGTAGTGTTACCCAGACCTACTTATGCAAGAGGTTCAACCTCTTGCATTGATGTTATTTTTGCACAAACGCCGTTGGTTGATGTTTCTTCTACGCAAATTCACGCTAAAATAGTCGCTGGTGAGAATCTTGATGGCTTGTTGCCTGAGAATATTATTAATTATTTAAGTAAATTATGAATTTAAAAGAACAACTGAACGCCGTTACTGGCATTATTGACGAACTCAAAGGTGAGGAGGTCGTTACTTTGAAAATCTTGGATCAAAGTGCAGATATTGAGGCAATTGTGATTGCCACAGGTCGTTCTACTCAACATGTGCGAGGCATTGCCAATAATGTGAAAATTGAAGCTAAACGCCTAGGTATGAAAGTCGTCGGCATCGAAGGTGCTGAAACGGGGCATTGGATGTTAATTGATTTGGCGGAGGTAATTGTCCATGTGATGACCGAAAAAACCAGAGAATTTTATAAGCTAGAAAAATTATGGTCTGGTACAGATGAAGAAAAAGACAGAGACCCAATCAAGGATAATAACGCATAAATGCGTATAAATTTGATTGCCATTGGTAAGAAAATGCCTGGTTGGATACAGACAGGGATTGATTATTATCAAAAGCAACTACCTAGGGAGATGAATTTTAATTTAATCACTCCTGAAGGGCAAAAACGCAAAAATACCAATATTAAACAAGTTAAAGAAATAGAGGGTGAACTGTTATTGAAAAATAGCACCGGCTCAAACATTATTATCGCCTTTGACGAACACGGCAAACAAAACACCACCAAAGAAATTGCCAAGGCAATGAAAAATTGGCAACAAAATGGCGATACTGTCTCATTGCTAATCGGCGGTGCTGACGGTTTAAGCGATAGCGTTAAAAAACAAGCCACCCAATTATGGGGTTTATCCAACCTCACCTCCACATTCAATGGCACGATTATTAACCGTGGAACAGATTTATCGTGCCCACTCATTATTAACCAATCATCCATACCATAGGGAGTAATTTATGCAATTAGAATTAATCAGTTTCAAACTTTGTCCATTTGCACAACGGGCAATCATCTCACTCAATGCACAAAATATCGATTTTAAAATGACTTATATTAACCCAATGAATCCACCCGATTGGTTTAAGGAAATATCACCAACGGGTCAAGTGCCTCTATTAAAAGTAGATGATACCCCCATTTTTGAATCGCTGGTAATCACTGAATTTATCAATGAAATCAGCACTGAAAATTTCCACCCTACTGACATTGTTAAAGCGGCCAATAATCGCTCTTGGATTATTTATTCGTCTGATATACTCGGCAATATGTTTACTATTATTACTGGCGATGAAGAAAAATTTAACTCAGCGAAAACTGAATTAATGGAAAGATTCGCAAAAGTCGGTGCGGCAAAGGCTCAAGGGAAATTCTTTAATGGCGATGAATTTAATATGATTGATGCGGCTTTTGCCCCTATTTTTATGCGTCTTGCATGGATTAATGAATTTACCGACAACGCAATTCCCTTGACAGAATTACCTGAAATTGCTGCATGGAGTGATGCAGTTTTAGCCTTGGATGTGGTAAAAAATTCTGTGGTTGATGGCTTGGACGATGTTTATTTATCCAACATTGAAAATCGTGAAGGGTATTTGTCCACTTTGCTGATTGATTAATTTTTAAAGGAGATATGATAATGAACTGGCGACTTAATGGAGAAAAAATTTGAAAATTTAGCAGATTTTATTTCTGATAATAGTAAAAACCATTGTTGTGGTATTACTGATTGTGGCGGCACTAGGCTCCAATCTGCCTAATCTTAAAATGGACACCTCAACAGAAGGGTTTTTGCATAAAACTGATGAATTACGCATTAAATATGATGAGTTTCGCGACCAATTTGGTAGAGATGAAAAAATCTTAATCGCTGTTAAAACCCAAGATATTTTCAACCCTGATTTTCTTAAAAACTGGCAACACTGCACCGAGAATTAGAAGATAATTTGCCCTATATTGAAGAAGTTAATTCTTTGATAAATACCAGAAATACCCACGGCACGGCCGATAGTTTAATTGTTGAAGATTTATTTGAAGACTATAAAATTGATAAAGCCACGCTCAGTGCTAAAAAACAACTGGCAATTTCCAACCCTTTATTAAAAGATTTATTATTTAATGGCAATAAAACTTTTACCAATATTATTATTGACACCCGGACTTATTCCAGTTTTGATGAAAATGGTGAAAAAATTGTTGTCAACGAAGAAGATGAGTTTGCCGAAGAAACAATTAACAGCACGCCAAAAATCTATTTAACGGATGCTGAAAATACCAAGATTATTGAAGCAGTGCAGCAAATCACTAAAAAATATGAAGATGATAACTTTAAAATTCATCTTGCAGGGTCGGCGTTGTTTTCAGGGGCTATCAAACAAGCCATGCAAAAAGACACTAAAAGTTTTATTCAAAAAATGCTGATAATGGTTATTATTGTTTTGGCACTTATGTTTCGGCGTGTCTCAGGCGTTATATTGCCCCTTATTACGGTTATTTTAACTATCATTAGTGCAGTTTCACTCATGGCATTATTTGACGCTCCATTTACGATTGTTACCCAAATTATGCCCTCATTTTTACTGGCAGTTATTACGGGTGCAAGCATCCATTTATTAGCCATTTTTTATAAAAGATTTGCAGAAACTGGCAATAAAAAAGTAGCATTGCGTTTTGCCATGGGGCATTCTGGCTTTGCCATTGTGATGACTTCGCTTACCACTGCCGCTGGAATGTGGTCGTTCTCTTTTTCTGAGGTTGCACCAGTTGCAAATTTAGGTATTTTTGCCAGTAGCAGTATCGCGTTAGGATTGTTATTTGTGTTGATTCTCCTTCCTGCTATGATTGCCACACTCAAACTTAAGCACAAGCCAATTACCAAGCATAATTTTGCTATGGATAATATTTTGCACAAAATTGCAAATTTTGCACTCAATCGTGCCAAGTCTATTGTGATAGTGAGTAGCCTTATGATTGTGGTCGCTGTATTTTTTGCAACGCAAATGAAATTTTCTCATCACCCGTTAATTTGGTTTGAGTCCGATAATCCTGTGCGTGTTAGCGTTGAAACCATTGATAAAGAATTAAATGGCTCGATGACTTTAGAAATTATTGTCGATACTGGACGAGAAAATGGACTATATGAACCAGAAATATTACAAAAAATTGAGAGGGCTACCAATTATCTTAATACCCTTAAAGAGAGGGAACTTTTTGTAGGAAAAACCATTACCTTAGTTGATGTATTAAAAGAAACTAACAAAGCACTGAATGCTAACGATCCTGCATTTTACAAAATCCCAACCGATAAAGATTTAATTGCACAAGAGTTATTTTTATTTGCCAATAGTGGCAGCGATGATTTGGAAGATTTTGTTGATTCCAGTTTTTCTAAGGCACGCATAACGGTTAAGGTGCCTTATGTTGATGCCATTAAATACAATCTATTTTTAGAGGAGATTAAGGTCAAAATTGCACAAGAATTTGGCACTGATGCCAAGGTTTCTTTCACGGGGATTGGTGTTTTACTTTCTAGTATTATGACAAAATCTATCCATTCTAGTGCCATTAGTTATGTGCTAGCATTTGGACTGATTGCCATTATGATGATACTTTTAGTTGGTAATATCAAAATTGGACTCATTAGTATGATCCCAAATATCTTACCAATGCTAACTATTGTGGCAATAATGGTGGCTTTTGGTATTCCTTTTGATATGTTCTCAATGCTTGTGGGGGCGATTGCACTGGGTCTTGCGGTAGATGACACGGTGCATTTTATGCACAATTTTAATCGCTATCGCCTAGAAGGTAAAAATGTTGATGAAGCGACAAGGCTAACTTTGATTGGTACAGGGCGGGCAATCGTGGTTACCTCTATCGTGCTTTCGCTTGGGTTTTTGGTGTTGCTAAGTGCGAGTATGACCAATATGTTTAATTTTGGTGTTTTAACTGCTAGCGCTATTTTTGTTGCCCTTATTGCTGACTTTTTACTCGTGCCTGCTATTATGAAACTATTGGAAAAATAATAATAAAATTATCAATCTTATGCAAATCAAAAGCCCTCCTTATATAATAAGTTCAAAAATTGTTCATTTAATTGCTGAAATTAGTGAAGAATTAACTAGGATTGAGATTAACCAAAAAGAAATAATCACACCGAAATTACGCAAGGAAAATCGCATAAAAACACTTGTTGGAACTTTGGAGATTGAGGGGAATTTTTTAGGCATAGAAAAAGTTACTGCGATTTTAGAAGGCAAAAAAGTTCTAGGGACAATGTTAGAAGTTGCTGAAGTAGAGGGTGTGATTGGCGCTTATAAAGAATTGGAACAATATAAATTTGACGAACTTGATGATTTGTTAAAATCCCACCAAATTTTAATGAATGGTATTTTAAAAAATGCTGGAAATTTTAGAGGCGTTAATGTCGGGGTTGGAAATCATATAGCACCTGCTGCAAAAAATGTGCAGTATTTAATGCAGAATTTATTTAACTGGTTGAAAGATAGCGACGAACATTCATTGATAAAATCTTGTGTTTTTCATTATGAATTTGAATTTATTCATCCATTTTCTGATGGCAACGGTAGAATAGGTAGGCTTTGGCAAAGTGTCATTTTATATAATTGGAGGGCTGTCTTCAACGCCATACCCACTGAAAGTATTGTGCGAGATAATCAACAAAAATATTATGACACTTTAGAAGAATGCAATAGTCTTGGAAATAGCACTAAATTTATAGAGTTTATGCTCACTATTTTGCTTGATGCTATACGAAAAAACATCGAAAAAAATAAAAAATATGTCCATACAAATGTCCCTATAAATGTCCCTATAAATGTCCCTATAAAACGCATAGATAAAATTCTAAATTTAATTCAAAATAACCATAGAATAACCATACCGCAAATTGCAACTAAACTTAAACTAACCGATAAAACCATACAGAGAGATTTAGAAAAACTAAAGAATGCAAATATTTTAATTAGAGTTGGCAGTCTAAAAACAGGAAGTTGGAAAATTATCAATAACAAGGAGTAAATTAATGAAAAAATTATTATTACCTGTATTATTTTTGAGTTTTAGCGTCAATGCTTTAACAGGATTAGAAATTATGCAAAAAGTAGATGCTAGAGATGATGGCAACAGCCTTGTTTCCACCATGCAAATGATTTTAATTGATAAACACGGTAAAAAACGCATCCGCCAAATGCGCACTTTTTCCAAAGATATTAATGAAAATACCGAACACAAATCTATCTTTTTTCTTTCCCCTAGTGATGTTAAAAATACGGCATTTTTAACCTTTGATTATAGCGATGACGACAAAGATGATGACCAATGGATGTATCTTCCTGCACTCAAAAAAACCAAACGCATTCCAGCCAGCGATAAAGATGGTGCCTTTATGGGTAGTGATTTTTCCTATGCAGATATGACCGATAAAAATCTTGATGATTATCATTTTAAACTATTAAAAGAAAGTGTTGTTAAGCGCAAAAATGGCAAAAATCCTGTATGGGTCATCCAATCTTTGCCAAAAAATCAAGCGGTGATTGACGAAACTGGCTACACCAAAAGCATTTTATATATCCGCAAAGATAACTATATGCTTGCTCGTGCTAAGTTTTATCTTAAAAAGGCTAGCCGAGTGAAATATATGGATGTGCGAAAAATGAAAAAAATTGAGGGTATTTGGGTGGCAACACAAACCACAATGACCACAAAATCTGGCAAACAAATGCTACACAAAACGGTTTTGAATAATAGCGATATTAAAATGAATGTTGCGATTGATGATGAGATGTTTAGTATTCGTAAAATTGAAAAAGGTCTGTAAATGCGATTTATTCTAATTTTTTTAATCACTTTTTCACTAAATGCTGAGGAGGGATTTGACGATGGTTTTGATGATAATGTTGACGAAATAGTCATTAAAACTGCACCGCCTGAAAAAGGCTCCGTGTATGGCACCATCAATTTAGAAGCACATTACAATCTTAATAACAATAAAAACTTATCCTCTGCCAAAGTTCTTGCTGATTTAACAGCAGAATACAAAATGGATAGTGGCAATAAAATCAATGGTAATTTAAAGGCTTACCACGACTTTATTTTTGACGAGAGCAACAATTACACAACAACGCCCGATGGCTATAAAAGTGAGCTAAATTTAAACGAATTAAATATTGAAGGCAGCATCAGCGCAAATCTTGATTTTAAAATTGGTCGCCAAATTGTCGTTTGGGGTAAGTCCGATTCTATTCGCATTACCGATATTCTAAACCCACTGGACAACCGCACACCGGGGCTGGTTGATATTAAAAATTTGCGTCTTGGTAGAATCATGAGCAAATTAGATTATTATCAAAATTCCTTAAAATTTTCTGCCACTGTGCTACACGAAAATCGTTTTAGCAAAAATCCAAAATTTGGTTCTGATTTTAAAACCAGTGCTGATTTGCCAGAAAACAAACCCAGTGATGGCTTAAAAAATACCGGCATTGCCCTCAGCCTAACAGGCGAGTTTTCTGGTTATGATTTTGGCATTTATTTTGCCGACACTTACCTCGACAAACCTTATCTTGAAAATGGCGTTTTACAATTTGATAATAAATCAAAAATGTTCGGCTTTGCCTATAATCAAGTGATTGACAGTTTTTTGTTCAAAACGGAAGCCGCCTACTTTGACAAGATTAAATACTCAGGCGTTGATGACACAAAATCAAGAATTGACAGTTTAATCGGCGTGGAATATACAGGCATCAGTAATGGCTCAATTGGCTATGAGTTAGCACTTAGAAAAATCAATCATTACGACCCTGCCATCAACACCCAATCTAACAACTTCACCCAACAAGAAACCTACCAACACGCACTGCGTTTCACCCAGTCATACCTTAATCAAACTCTTGATTTAACTGCAATTTTAGGTGCATTTGGTAAACAAGGTGATGCCGGTGGTTTTGCCCGAATTGCACTAGATTATGCTATTGACGATAAACTCTCAATAAGCGGTGGCATCATTGATTATATGGGTGGCTCTACTACTGCTGATTTAACCAAGGACAATGATAGAATTTTCACCAAAATCAGTTATTCTTTTTAGAGAGACCTTTGCATAAATATGAATAATCATCAAAACGCCATCTTTCATCAAATTACAAACTTTTTAAAAACACCCTTAGCCCTGCTAGGAGTGGATTTAAAAAATTTCCAATTTAATAAAATCTGTCATTTTGCTAATCATCCCTATTTATGCAAAGGTCTCTTAGAATTTAAATAATTGCCAAGACATTCTCGGGCGGTCGACCAATAACGGTGCCTTTATTAGTTTTCACAATTGGGCGTTCAATCAAGATTGGGTTGCCAATCATTGCTTGAATTAAATCGCCTTCACTGAGTGATTCATCGGCTAAATTATTGTCTTTGTAGGGTGCTTCGTGCGTCCGCATTAAGGCTCTAGCATTTATATCCAAGTCTTTAATCAGTGCTTTGAGCTCTTCGACAGTTGGTGTATTTTCTAAATATTTAATTACTTCAAAATCCACGCCTTTTTCTTCTAAAATACTTAAAGTCAATCTTGATTTTGTACATCTTGGATTGTGATAAATTTTTGCACTCATTTGGTATACTCATTATGAAAAAAATACTCATTATACTCGCTCTTATTTTACCTTTAGGTGCTGTTCAAGCAATTTCGTTGGACAGTCTTTTTGCCAAAAAAACCGTGCAATTGCCCAAATTTTCAGTCATAGATATGAATGGAAAAACGCATAACAATGACACAGTCAAAGGTAAATATTTGGTGGTTAATTTTTGGGCAACTTGGTGTCCACCGTGTTTAAAAGAAATTCCTGCTTTTGTGGATTTTTATAACAAGTATTCAGATAAAGTGGAAATATTGGGTATGGATTATGAAAATGCTGATAAAGAAAGAATTGCCGAATTTACGGATACTTTTATGGTAAATTATCCGATTATCTTATCCACGAGTAACAATCAACCTGCATTCAAAAAATTTGGCGAAGTGGTTGGAATGCCAACAACTTATGTGTATGCACCTGACGGTGCGTTGGTTGATTATTATATGGGTGCGATTGATATGAAAGTACTAAAAAAGGCAATTCGAGTCAAGTAACCAAAGTCTTAAATGCTAAATTTTCATCTCTAACCAATCGTGGCACTAAATAACCGCTGAGTTTTTTACTTAATTCCTTATGCAGTTTGACAGAGTCTTCATCACTGACTAAAAAGTGTTCTGCACCATTTACCTTGTCCAATAAATGTAAATAATACGGCAAAATACCTAAATCAAATAAACCTAATGACAGTTTGCTCAAAACAGGTACAGAATCATTCACCCCTTTGAGTAAAACTGATTGATTTAATAAACTGATATTACTGAGTTTTCGTATCGCTATCGCAAACTCATTTGAGAGTTCGTTGGCGTGATTAATGTGTAGCACCATCACCATATTGAGTGTGGTTTTGTTTAACATTTTGATGAAATCAGGAGTGAGCCTACTCGGTGTTACCACGGCACTACGAGAGTGAATGCGCAAGGTTTTAATGTGTAAAATAACCTCAATTTTATCAATCAATGATTGCAATTTTTCATCACTCAAACTTAGTGGATCGCCACCGCTCAATATCACTTCATCAATTTCTGTGTGCTGACGGATATAGTCTTCAATTTCTGCCCAATTACTGACGGCATCATGTTCGTTGTAATTAAAATTTTGTCGAAAACAATATTGGCAATGAATGGCGCAGACTCTGGATGCAATCAATAAAACTCGATTAGGGTATTTATGTATCAATCCTGCAACAGGTGAATTACTTTCATCTGCTAAAGGCGACGCACTGAAAGCATCTTGATGCTGAGTATTTACACTGATAACTTGTTTTAATAAAGGATCGTTGGGGTTATTTTTATCAATAAGATTGGCAAATTCCAAAGGGATTTTAATTGGAAAACTTTGGTCTTGAAATTGTTGCACCTGAAAAATGCATTACAATTGTCTGCCCCTTTGAGTGTATTGCGTGTGTTGTATTGCCAATGATTTCCCATAATAAAAAACCCCGTTAAAAAACGGGGCTTTTAAAAAAATATTTTAATCAGTGATTAACAAAAATTTGCAAAGTTTGCATCAGTTTGTTCTTTGCCATCTTCGTATCCTGACTCATATTCATCAGTAATTCTCTGCTCTTCAAGCTCTGGATTATGTAAGAAACCCGCTACCCAACCCTGGATATAGTTGTCGTTTACGCCCATTTCTTCCATTTTTTACACCTTCGTAGTAAGTCATTACTGATACTCCTTAATTTTTATTTAAATAATGTTTATAATTTCACCCTCTGATATCAAACAAAATTGCTGGATATAAGAGAAAGGTAATATTATAACCATTTAAAAATAAAATACAACGAAAAAATATGAATTTATCTGAAATAATCGACGGACTTAATGACAATCAATCTCAATCAGTAATTTTGGAAGAAGGTCAGAATGCCCTGATACTTGCAGGTGCAGGCTCTGGTAAGACACGAGTATTGACACATCGTATTGCTTATTTAGTAACGCAAAAAAATGTTCATATTGACGCTATCTTAGCAGTCACTTTTACCAATAAAGCATCAAGGAAATGCGTGAACGACTTGAAATGCTATTAAGACGCCCAATTAGGACGATGTGGGTGGGGACTTTTCACGGTTTGGCACACCGATTATTGCGTACTCACGCTGCTGAAGCCAACCTTAGCCCACAATTTCAAATCCTTGACCAGCAAGACCAATATCGTATTGTTAAACGACTAATGAAAGAAAATGAGATTGATGAATCTAAATTCCCTGTTCGTAAGGTGCAATGGTTCATCAATCAGCAAAAAGATGAAGGCATTCGTCCTGGCGATATTGACGCTGGACACAATTATTTTGTAAAGAAAAGCCTTGAAGTGTTTACCTTATATGAAAAACATTGCAATGCCAATGGCTTGATTGATTTTGCTGAATTGTTGGTGCGCAGTTATGAATTGTTAAAAAATAATCCTGCGTTGTTAACGCACTATCAAGAACGCTTTCAGCACATTTTAGTTGATGAGTTTCAAGACACCAATACCGTGCAATATCGATGGATTAAGCAATTGTTCAATGGCAAAAATAATGTCTTTTGTGTTGGCGATGATGACCAATCTATTTACGGTTGGCGTGGAGCAAAAATTGAAAATATCACAAAACTTGAAACCGATTTTGCACCAATTCAAACCATTCGCCTTGAGCAAAATTATCGTTCAACAGGCAATATTCTCAATGCCTCAAATGCACTAATTGCCCATAATAAAAACCGTATGGGTAAGTCGCTATGGACGGATGCAGGCGATGGTGAGTTGATTAATTTATACGAAGCGCGTACCGAAATCGATGAGGCAGATTATGTCGTTAGCACAATTCAAAAACACATTAATGATGGCACACCAGCCAATCAATGCGCCATTCTTTATCGCTCAAATGCACAGTCCAGAGCATTTGAAGAACGATTGATTAAATACAATGTGCCTTATATTATTTATGGCGGTTTGCGTTTTTTCGAGCGTGCCGAGATTAAGGATGCCCTCTGCTATTTACGCTTGATGGAGAACACCGAAGATAGCGTTGCCCTTGAACGCATTATCAATTTTCCAACCCGTGGTATCGGCAATGCTACGGTTGAAAAAATACGCGAGTTTGCCAATATGAATCAAACAAGCTTATTCCAAGCAGCTACTAGCATAGCATCAACCTTGCCAACCCGTGCTGCTAATGCCTTAGTCGGGTTTATTCACCTCATTGAAGAAATGCAAGACCATGCTAAAAATTTAGATTTATCTGAAAAAGTGGCTTATTTAATCAAACAATCGGGTTTAGTTACTCATTATGCTAACGATAAAATTGACAAAACAGGCAGTAAACCTGCCAACCTTGAAGAACTCATCGCCGCTGCTGGACAATACAACCACGAAGAAGACAGTGAAATGAACGAAGTTACAGGCTTTATCTCTCTCGCATCACTTGATTCTAGTGGCGATAGCAGTGCTCCACCAACGCAAAATGTGCAATTAATGACCATTCATTCCGCCAAAGGCTTAGAGTTTCCATATGTATTTTTGACGGGGATGGAAGAAGATTTATTCCCATCAAGACAATCCAAAGACGAACCACATTTATTAGATGAAGAAAGACGCTTATGCTATGTCGGTATGACGCGTTCAATGAAAAAACTGACGCTCTCATTCGCGATAAAACGCTTCCTACACGGGCAATCTATCTACGCCTACCCTTCTCGATTTTTGTCAGAGTTCCCAAGAGAATACCTAAATGAAATCAAACAAAAATATGGCGCAACTCAAGAAAATTACAAAAAAGATGATATCTTTAACCAAGATATCAAACCACAAGCAAATGGTGATTTATCCATAGGTAGAACCGTCAAGCATAGTAAATTTGGATTTGGTACAATTCTTAATTTTGAAGGTGAAGGCGACAGCGCCCGAGTGCAAGTCAAATTCAAAACTGCAGGAACAAAATGGTTGATTAGCTCGTATGCTAACTTAGAATTCGTTTAGTTTTTAAAGACTGCGATGTTTTTTAATACTGTCATAGGCCTTATTAATCTTCTTTGACTGCTCGTTGGCAAAATCCATAAACTCTTTAGGCAATCCTTTTGATTGAATTTTATCGGGGTGATAAGCACCTATGGCTTTTCTATAAGCTCTTTTTATTTCTTTATCGGTGCTGTTGATGTGGCAATTGAGTAATTCATAATGTTCATTTATGCCACTGGTTTGATGGGTGTTTCCTGAAGAGGTGTTGCTGTATTTATGATAAATATTGTCGTTTAAACCTAAATATCGGGGTATTTCTCTTAAAATATTTTCTTCTTCTGGGTGAATTGTGCCATCAGAATAGGCAACATCCCAAAGCACGGCATAAGTGATTTCACACATTTCTTTGCTGGCAGTTGCTCTGTATTGGCTGGCGTATTGGTAAATAGATTTTGTGTTAGATGACGCTTCTCTAAAGGCGTTAATAGCCGTCTTTTTATCTTCACTATTCAGCCTTATGGTGCCCATAAAGCGAGTAACGGCTTCAATTTCTTCTTTGCTGATGATACCGTCTGCTTTTGCTATCTTTGCAAGTATTGAAAAGAGAGAAGTGAGAAACGACTCTGTTGCTTCATTGTGTTTATTGGTAAGAGATGCGTTCATGGCGGATTTCACTACCCAGCCTAGCAAAACGCCAATTAATGCCCCAATATAGCCATTAATCGAATAACCTAAAATGGCGGCTAAAAAAATCATTTAATTTAATGTCTTTTTTAAATCGTCAACGGAAACGCTTTGTACCGTTTGTTCATCAGTATAAACGGGTTTCATCTTGGTGTGTGTGCCGCTGTCTTTTTCAATTGCCACTTGTCTGGAAACAACAATATCCAAACAGTCAGTAATCATTTTTTGCGTTTGTTCTGTCAGTGGATGACGCATTCCGGGCTTGGTCATTGTGTCCTTTGCAGACAGAAATAAGGGTTTTTCTGACCGCGCTTAATAAGCGGATTTCAAAGTCTGGAGTTTTTTGCTCATAATAATTCCTGAATGGCTTGTTGATGAATTTCAAGCGCTATTTTATACTCATCGGCAAGATAACCTCTCATTGATTGTAATTTTTCACTACCTGGCCATTCTTTATCAATGACTTTTTCTACCAACTCGGGGTGATTGCAAATGAGTACCATATCACACCCACTTTCAAGCGATACTTTCACGCGTTTAACAATGTCTTTGTAAAAATGCGCACCTTGCATTGATAAATCATCACTAAACACCACGCCATTAAAACCGAGTTGTGCTTGCAAAATTTCTTTAATCCATTTTGATGAAAAACCCGCTGGCTTATCATCCACTTCAGAATACACCACATGTGCTGGCATTACTGCGTCCAAACCGTGATGCACCAAGTCTTTAAAAATCGACATATCTTTATTAATCTCATCCATCGACCGTTCATCAATTGGCAAATCTAGGTGCGAATCTGCCACCACAAATCCATGCCCAGGGAAGTGTTTGCCTACGCATTTCATTCCTGCATCATGCATTCCTGCAATCAATGCACCTGCCAATTTAACCACCGCATCTGGGTTAGAATGGAATGCCCTATCGCCAATCACCGAAGAATTACCATGGTCTAAATCCAGCACAGGGGCAAAAGAAAAATCAATGTCAATTGCCAATAATTCTGCCGCCAAAACAAAACCACAAGAATGTGCTTGCTCTAAGGCTAAATCTGGATTTTGGTCATAAATTTTGCCCAATTTTTCCATTGCTGGAAGGCGAGTGAAGCCCCTCTTAAAGCGTTGCACTCTACCGCCTTCGTGATCCACGGCAATCAATAAATTTTGATTGGACAAGCGAATAGATTTAATCAACTCTGTTACTTGATAAATATCTTCAAAATTACGCGAGAATAAAATAACACCGCCAATACTCGGCTTTGCCAATTGCACTTTTTCCGCCTCCGTGAGCGTTAAGCCCGATACATCCATCATTATTGAACCCATCATAATCAATACCTTTAATTAAATATATGCTTAAATCTTCTGCTAATCCAAGCCAGCATAATCAGACTGGGAATAACCATCACAGCTGTTATTGCAAAGAATACAACCCATTCCCCGCCAAAATCAGCCACCCAGTTTTGGGCCTCCAAACTATCCACCATCCAACCGCTACCACCTGCAAATAAAGTTCTACCAAAGTTGCCAGCCGATGCCATTAATGCGTATTGTGTTGCGGTATAGGCACGATTTGTTAAGTGTGAAATAAACGCCACAAATGCTACCGTTGAGAAGGCTGCAGTGAAATTATCCAACAAAATTGCCATTGCAAATACCGTGGTATCTGGGCCGACAAACGCCAAATAAGAAAAAATTAAATTAGTGGATGCCATTGCGATACCGCTAATCATCAACCCACGCACTAAGCCATAATGCACGGTAATCATACTGGCAACAATTGAGAAAAATACCGTTAATACCGAGCCGACTAATTTAGAATAAGTGGCAATTTCGCTTGTAGTAAAACCGATTTCTTTGTAAAAAATTAACGACATTCTGCCCAAAAATGCCTCGCCAATTTTAAAAAACACAATAAACAATAAAATAATAATAGCAGTTTTGCCAAAACGCACAAAGAAATCTTTAAGTGGCTCAACCGCCGTGGACAAAAACCATGCGCTTATCTTTTGCCATAGATTGTGCCCACCCAATAAATTCTCATACTCTTTTTGTGCCTGTTCTTGCACGACTTCTCGTTGAGATTCTGGCTCATCTAGCCATAAAGTATTTAAAATAAAACCCACCACAAAGATGCTAATAATCAAATAAACCGATGACCAATCTTGTCCAAAATCGGACAAATATAATGCCACTGCTCCAAGAAAACCATAACCGACCCACCAGCCAGAAGTTGCCATCGCTGCTGTCGCAGGCAGTTTGTCCTTTTCTGCCAAACTAAACGCATCAATTCGATAGGCATCAATCACGATATCCTGCGTACTCGACACAATAGCAACCAACAAAGCCAATAAACTAACCCAAACCAAACTGTTTTTTGGGTCGGTAAAAGAAATAGCAATAATTAGCAAAAGTAACAAACTTTGCAACACCAAAAGCCACGAACGACGCTGTCCAAATCGCTTAGTCAGTATAGGAATTTGCACCCTGTCCAACAAAGGTGCCCATAGCCAGTTGATAGAATACACCGCAAAAACTGAACCGAAAAAACCAATCGCCGTGCGTGTCAGCCCTGCATCTTTGAGCCATAAAGTCATTGCCGAACCGATGATTACCCACGGAAAACCACTGGCAATACCATTTAAAAAAATAAACAACATTCTTTTATCTAAATAAGTTACTAATAATTTATTCATTTAACACTGCTCCCACTCCATTCCATCGTGTCGCCAGCCATTAATATTACCACGCTGATTATGCTCATCAAGATCACCCTCAAATCCACTCACAATATGCGCAACATTGGTAAAACCGTGACTAATCAAGCATTGCCCCGCATCGGTAGAACGATAACCGCTACGACAAATTAAAATAATTTCTGTCCCTAATTGACAACCAAAACGCTTAACTGCTGCAATAAATTCATCTGTATGTGGCTCCCAATCTGGCTCATCCACCCAAGGCACAAAAATATGATTTAACGGTCTACCGACAAATTTATTCTCCGCCTCAGTCCGCACATCAATTAAAACCGCCGCAGGATTATCGCGCAATCGCGCACTGGCTTTTTTGGGTAAATATTGCGTTAATTGACTCATTGCTCCATTATAACCACATCTTCGCCCACTTCAACCGTATCAAACATCGCAATCAACGCCTGATTACGCATCCGAATACAGCCCTTTGAACCTGGCACGCCCATCGGCACTTCGTCAGGCGTGCCGTGGATATAAATATAACGCTCTTTAGTATTTTGATTATGTATTTCAACGCCTTCTAACCAAAGAATTCGTGTCAAAATCCAATCTCTATCAGGATTCTCATGCAATAATGCTGGTGAAAAAACCTCCCCCGTTGGCACCCTACCAACCAACACTGCCCCCGCTTCAAGCTCCCCACCAATTTTCTCAGCAATTTTAAATCTCCCCGTTGGCGTGCAAAATGAGCCTTCTATTTCACCAATACCATTTTTGGCACTGCTAATCGAATAAGTTTTATCTGCAAACTTCAAGGTTTGATTGGCAATATTAATTTCTATCATTTTGTAAATAACGCAATCGATTCAACATGGGCAGTTTGCGGAAACATATCCATCACTCCTGCGGTTTCTAGTGTGTAACCCATCTCAATTAATTTTTCGGTATCTCGTGCCAAAGTCGCAGGATTACACGACACATAGACCAAGCGTTCAACACCAAGTTTGGGTAATAATTCCACAATTTCAATCGCCCCTGAACGGGCGGGGTCAATCAGTGCTTTATTGTATTTTTTGCCTCTAAACCATTCAAAACCTGCCACTTCTTTAAATAAATCTGCCTTATAAAAATCCACATTTTGAATATCATTTCTCTGTGCATTTTCCTTGGCTCGTTCAATCAGCCCACTGTCACCTTCAATACCGACCACATATTTTGCATAACGCGCCATCGGCAAAGTGAAGTTACCCAAACCACAAAACAAATCAATCACTTCATCGTTGTTATTAAGAGCAAGCAAATCAATCGCCAATGACACCATCTTTTGATTCAATTTGAAATTCACTTGAGTAAAATCTGTGGGCAAAACGCCATTTCAATATTGTACTTAGGGTGCGAATAAGTCAAAACGACTGGCTCGCCCAACGGTTTCACCGTCTCTTCGCCACCACTTTGGGTATAAAACGAAATGCCCAAATCACTGGCACAATCCAATAATATTTGCCCATCTTTTACACTTAACGGCTCAAGATGCCTCAGAATGAGTACCGTATTATTTTCAGCAACGGCAACCTCTAATTGTGGCACTTGTGATTTGATTGAAAGTTTTTCTATTGCACTACCTAACGCCACCAAATGTTCACCAATTGAAGGATGTAAGACTTCACACCTATCCATATTCGCAATCCAGCCTGATTTTTTTTCTCGAAAACCCACCAATACTTTATCTTTTTAGCCACAAAACGCACCCCCAAACGCGCCTTACGCCGATAACCCCAATCTTGCACTTGTAAAGGTTCAAGCCAATTTTTTGGCTCAGTTTTGGCTTGCTGTTCGAATGCATCTTTTAGCCATTTGCCTTTGGCATCAATTTGGTCTGCACTGGATAAATGTTGGAATGAACACCCCCCACAAATACCAAACACTGCACACTTTGGTGTAATACGCTTAGGTGATGCAACCAGCACTTCACTCACATCTGCTTCTTCAAATTTAGCACGCGAAAAAGCCCGTTCCGCAATCACTTTTTCACCCGGTAATGCACCACTCACAAAAATCACTTTTTCCTCTAAATGCGCAATGCCTCGCCCTTCGTGAGAAAGCGATTCAATCTCTAATTCGTAAATTTTAGGTTTTAATTTTCTTCTTCTGCCCATTTATACCCCCCTAAAATAGATTGTAATTCTGCACCGATTACATTGTCTTTTTGAGATTTAGAATAAACCGACATTAAAACAATTTTTTGCTCTTTAAGTGCTTAATTCTTAATTCTACAATTCTACATCTCCTCAACCGCAAACCAAAAATCACTTTTAAAATTTCTATTGAATGCATTCTCCCTTGCTCAATATCATTAAAACTATTACAAACTTAAAGACTCATCAAGAGACCTTTGCATAAATAGGAATGATTAGCAAAATGACAGATTTTATTAAATTGG
This sequence comes from Candidatus Thiodubiliella endoseptemdiera, assembly GCA_013416635.1. Lineage (GTDB taxonomy): Bacteria > Pseudomonadota > Gammaproteobacteria > PS1 > Pseudothioglobaceae > Thiodubiliella > Thiodubiliella endoseptemdiera. Next base: position 235,702 of record JACCHT010000002.1, read on the forward strand.
AAATTTTTTAAATCCACTCCTAGCAGGGCTAAGGGTGTTTTTAAAAAGTTTGTAATTTGATGAAAGATGGCGTTTTGATGATTATTCATATTTATGCAAAGGTCTCATCAAGATAATTATTTTTTCATAACTGATGCAACGCCCCCTGAAAACTTTTTAAAGGTAACATCCCCCGAAAAGCTTGCAGAAAAAGATCCCTCACTTGTTGTGTATTCAGCTTTTAGTGAAGGCGGAGCAGCGCTTATTTGTGTTACATGAATAGCACCTGCCTCCAAAGCACAATAATTTTGTTGCATTCTGAGGACGGTGAATTTTTGTGGATTGTTGAAAGGATAGACTTTTAGAGTGCAATCAGGACCATATACAGACCCTTGTGTCATTACAAAATAGCCCTGCTCTTTGTCTATCTTGCCGTTATAACAACTCACCACATCCGCTGTATAAGGACCGGGTAAAAAAAAGTCTAAGAGTCCACACGCCAACATTGAATTTGCAGGCGCCGCTGTTAGTAACGATAAAAGAAACAGTGTTATGATGCGTTTTTTCATTTTTAGAGACCTTTGCATAACATAGGGATGATTAGCAAAATGACAGATTTTATTAAATTGGAAATTTTTTAAATCCACTCCTAGCAGGGCTAAAGGTGTTTTTAAAAAGTTTGTAATTTGATGAAAGATGGCGTTTTGATGATTATTCATATTTATGCAAAGGTCTCTAATTTAAAAGCAGTATGTTATCAGTTTGAGCGTTTAAGTGCAGACTTTATTCACAAATCCTTAGACAAGCCCTAAGCCCTATTCCAAAGTCCAACATTAAGGGATTTGAGGTTAAACTCAGTTTTGTTGTCGCCACTACCGTTGCTTTCACCAATCACAACCTTAACGCTTGTCCAAGTGTCCCAGCGGTTAACCTTGTGCGTTGGGGTGGGGATGGTGGCAGAAGCACCGTTGCCATTAACGCAAAGGGTATAGCCGTTGTAAGTAATGCTGGCTTGTAATTGTTGTAGTTGTTTGTTGTCTAGCCCGAGTTCGGTTTGTTTTTCGGGGGTGGAAAAAATGTAGGTGTCCATGATTTTTAGTTCGTCGTTGAGTTGGCTGTATTGTTTGCTGTTCATAATATTCTCGGTTAAGATTAAAGGAGACCTTTGCATAAATAGGGATGATTAGCAAAATGACAGATTTTATTAAATTGGAAATTTTTTAAATCCACTCCTAGCAGGGCTAAGGGTGTTTTTAAAAAGTTTGTAATTTGATGAAAGATGGCGTTTTGATGATTATTCATATTTATGCAAAGGTCTCTAAAGGTTAAAAGGCTTTGGTAGCAGGGTTGAAAAGTTGGAATAAAAAAGTTTTGAGGTGGTTGAAAAAACTGGCAAGGACATTGCTAAAACTGGTGTGCTGGTTGAGGTTAGTAATCAGGTTGTTGAAAAAACTGGTGTGCTGGTTGGAACTAGCGATAAGGTTGTTGAAAAGACTGGTGTGCTGGGTGAAACTAGCGATAAGGTTGTTGGTTTTATTGTTATTTCGGGCGACCACAAGGGTCGCCCCTACGGTTTTGTTGTTGTGTGGGGTGTTCATTCTATTTCTTTTGGATGTATTGTAGGGGCGACTCTTGTGGTTGCCCGAACCTGAGGCGATTTTGAAAAGGGCAATAAAAAAACCACTGACAATCGTGGCTGGGTGGTTGGATAACTGTGTTTATATTAAACGCTGTTTGGGTGGGATTAGCGGTAGCGGTTGCTGATTGTGTGTGGATTTCACAGGTTGGGTATTACCCCTAGTTTTGAGGCCTTGTCAAGGATGGGTTATAAAAATAGGCGGGTTAATGGAAATCTTGCCGTTTGTGTGTGGGGTGGGGTTGTGTTTGTGGAAAATATTGGCTTTGCTGGTGGATTTGGTGGCTGTTTTTTGTAGATGCAGATGGGGTAAAGGGGGTTGTGATTGCTATTTTTAGATTGGGGTGTTAGGTATCTAGTAATTCAACCCAGTGTTTGACGGGTATTTTTGTGCCTTGTTGTAGGTGCATTAGGCAACCGATGTTGGCGGTAACAATTATTTCTGGGTTATTTGTGGTTAGGTGTTTGAGTTTGTTGGCTCGGAATTGCTTTGAAAGTTTTGGTTGAAAGATTGAATAAGTGCCTGCTGAACCGCAGCAAAGATGTGCGTCTTTGACGGGGGCGGGGGTGTAGCCTAATTGTTGTAGGATTGAGGTGACTAGACCGCCTAATTGCTGTCCGTGTTGCAAGGTGCAGGGTTCGTGGTATGAAATGTTTTGGTTGGCTAATTTGAGTTGTGATAAATCTTGGTTGGCTAAGAACTGGGCGATGTCTTTTGTCTTTTTGGCAATTTGTTGTGCTTTTTGGTGGTATTCGTCGTCTTGGTCAAATAATGAACTGTAATCTTTTACCATTGCTCCGCAACCGCTGGCACTGGATATGATTATCTCGAAGGGTTGCCATGTGTCAATATTGTGCTTGATTTTTCTTATGGCTTCATCGTTTGCGCTTAGGTGTTGGTCGATTGCACCGCAGCATTGTTTTTGGGGGGTTTCTTTTATTGTGTAGCCGAGTTTGGTTAGGATGTTTTTAATGCTGTGATTGATATTGGGGGCGAGTGTGGGTTGTATGCAGCCGCTTAGTAATAATACTTTTTGGTTGATGTTTTTGGTTTGATAATGGGTGTTTGGATGCGGGAGTGTTGGAATAAGAATCCGACTGTGTTGAATAGTGTGGGTGTGGTTAGAAATTTGCGTATTGCAAAACGAGAGGCTTTTTGCCATAGGGGGCGTTTGTGTTCTATTGCCGCCCTGCCGATGTCTAACAAATGCCCGTATTCTACGCCTGAGGGGCAGGTTGTTTCGCAAGAGCGGCAGGTTAAACAACGGTCTAAATGTTGCAAACTGTTGGCAGAAGTGTTGTTATTTTCCAAAGCCGATTTAATTAAATAAATTCGCCCACGAGGTGAGTCCAACTCATTGCCTAATAGCTGATAAGTCGGACAAGTTGCCAAGCAAAATCCGCAATGTACACATTTGCGAATAATGTCGTTGGCTTTGAGGTTTTTAATGTCTATGGTTTGCATTTTTGTTTGGTAAATATCATTGTTTTTAGATTAGAGGAGACCTTTGCATAAATAGGGATGATTAGCAAAATGACAGATTTTATTAAATTGGAAATTTTTTAAATCCACTCCTAGCAGGGCTAAGGGTGTTTTTAAAAAGTTTGTAATTTGATGAAAGATGGCGTTTTGATGATTATTCATATTTATGCAAAGGTCTCTAATAATAAATTTTCCAATATTTGTCGTAAGAGTAGTTTTTTTTATTTTTTTGAGTATAAAAATTAAATTGGCTTATTTTTTCTTTAAAAATATCAAGTTCTGAATTTTCAAAGCCAATTCGACCTAAAGCAAAGCCAAGCAATTGAAAATAAGGATATATCAAATCAAATTTTTCTACAACAGAAAAAACTTTGTCAACATTAAGATTGTTTTTTAAGGGTTTAAAGTTATCTATAATAGTCTCAAAATCTTTAAAGTATTGAATATTTATTAAAATTTCTACTAATGAACGATGAATAGAAGACATTTTTAAATTTTTATACTCTATAACCTCAACTTGATCGCTAAATTTAGGCGTTAAAAACACAATATAGTGCTCTCCATACTTGGCAGTTGAATGAGTATATCTATATTTTTTTTTATAAGCATTATCTATTAGCGATTGGGTAAGTTTGCTTAAAACTCGTTTTTTTTCTTTCTGTTCTTGAGAATAAAAAATAAAGTCATCTTTAAAATTGGATAATTCTTGTAAATTTAAGGCAGTTGTCATAGAAAAAAAAGTATTTTTTGCCAATGAATCAACAAAGTCATAAACTGTAATATCAGATAAAGAATATCTTTCTTGATTAATTTTATCTGAGACCACTATGTGAGTTCTTAAAGAAAGATTCTCTTGTAGTTGAGTAAAAAAACTTTGACTTGTCGTCGTTTGGGATACTTGAGAGTTTTCCTTTAAACAATTTAATATATCGGTTATTTCTCTGTATTTATAAACTTTTTTTTGAAGTAATTTTTTCTTAATAATTGCTAAATTCTTATCTAATAGAGTTTTGCGTTTATTTTTCATAAATATAAATATTAGTATATATACTAATATTATAAAGTATTTTTATATTTGTGTCAAATTTGACAAAACTTAATACTACAGTTAAAATAAAGTATATATACTTTATTTAACTTTTGGTAATTATGCTAATTTATGTTTATAAGCAAAATCAATTCCTCGGGGAATTAGAAGAAGAAAATAACAATATTACCTTTACTTACAGTAAATATATTGATAAAAATTACTATATTGTTAGTATGAAAAATACAATAAATAAACTCGATGATCTGCCATTAGTTTTTAAAAATTTACTGCTGGAAAATAGTGATTTAATCAATATAAAAACACCAACAAAAATTGAAAAATTACTGCTTTTGCAAGACACTCATGGAAGTTATCAATTTAAAAAACTCAAGTCTAATTCTCACAGTAAAGATAAAATACATAACTATCAAGATGTTAAAAATGAGATTTTAGAAAACAATTATATTTTCCCAAATATTTTAGACTACAAAATAAATATTTCTCCAGAAAGATTAAACACAAATAACAAAAATAATATTATAGGTCTTAGTGGGTTTCAGCATAAATTTAGCATAATTAAGGATGATGAGAATAAAATAATTACTCCTGCAACAAACGATAGCAATTATTTCATCAAACCGTATAACGAACATCATCTAAATTTTAATCAAAATTTATACATTCCATGTTTATTAATTAATGAACATTTATTTATGACTATTGCTAGAGATTTGGGATTTTCTGTGCCATACAACGCTATTGTTAAAGGTAAGAACGACTACCACTACATTATTAAACGCTTCGACAGATTTGGTCAAATAAAATTTGACCATGAAGAATTTGCAACAATGTTAGGGTTTGATACAAACACCAAATATGATGCAACTATTATTGAAATTCTAGAAGAGCGCAAAAATATTTGTCAAAAACAGAATTAAAGCAACTACTATCTTTTATTTTTTATTCTGTTGTCATATCGCACGGAGATTTACACTCTAAAAACTTATCGCTAATTCATCAATCAAATGCATTTAGTGAAAGCAATAAAAGTCTTTCGCCCTATTATGACATATCAACAACAGCCCTATATAGACTAGCTGAAAAAAATGATATTGGTATGCGTATTTACAGTAAAAAGAAAAAGATTAAAAAACAAGACTTTTTAAAATTAGCTAAAAAATTTAAAATCAATGATTTTGAAGATGAAATAACAAGGATTAGTCAGTACTTCGTTAATAATTTTCAAAAATATATAAACAAGCTGCCCGATGACATTAAAAATAAACCTATTACACAGTCAAGGTATAACGCCAAAAAATCGTTTAAATTTATATTGGAAAAGTATTACAGGCAACGCTGTAAATACATCAAAGACAAGATTGATACTAGTTTGGTTCCAGACGATAATATCTTTACATAAAACCCATCGCTACTGAAAAACCCCTTTCGGGTCAAATACCAATTTTAATTTCTGCTCAATCGCAGTTCTTAACACTGATTTATTCTCTAATTTAACAGAGGCGTTAAGTTTACCAACATACGCACTGGTAGGACTTTTGAAACTGATTTGAGTGATGATGGCCAACTGGCGCTTTTGAGCCGACTAATAGGCGGGCGACATCATAACCAGCGACATTTTTCATTACTTATGCACACATTTGCGAATGATGTCGTTGGCTTTGAGATTTTGGATGTCTATGGTTTGCATTTTCTTCGGTAAATATCATTGTTTTAAGTCTTTAGGGTGCCTTTAATTTACAATGTGCAAATTTTGCCATTGCTTTTTAATCTAATTCTCCATCATTAAAAATATTGCTAATATGCTTGGTAATACATCCCTATCTTTGTCAAAAGTGCTGCTATTTGTTTTTGATTAAGCAATCGTTTCACCTTAAAATGCGTTTCGATTTTGATTTTTCCATCTTCGGTTTGGTAAATAATGGGTGGTATAGTTTTCATTGTTTTATACCCTCGTTTCCACACTATGCGTGGAAACGAGAGAATGATTTTCTGTGTCACTATTTTTCATCTTTCTGCAATAATGGTGTTTTACTTTCCATTAAATTTCCAACAGTTTTGTTGGGTCTATCTTAAACTGTAACATATTGGCACTAGGCCTACCACTATCTCCACCTTTTCGCTGCATTGTAATTCTACCAATACTAACGCTACCTTTAGGCGACTTTTTTATTTCACCGTTACCAAAAAAATTAAGCACTTCATTAATTGGTTTTAACACCCATTTTATTAGCTCTTCATCTCTCATAATTACTAACATCCATTCAGCGGAAAATTTACCTCTGCCTTTTAATATATCGTTTATTATTAAGGTTTGATTGTCTTTCAAAAAACCAAACAACGCCTCTTGGTCTTGGCTTGACAATTCATTGATAAACATTCTACGACTATCTCTGGTGTTTTGTATGTAAGGCACCAACTCCCCAGTAAAATGTTTTAATATCCGCACGACATTATTGGGTATATTCCATAATTCTTGATAGGTTTCTACCCACCTTTTATCAATTTGATTAAATCCTGATTTATTTGATACTAATTTGACTTGTAAATTTTGTATATCAGTTAAATGTTTTAATTTTATTAGAATTCTAATTTCTATTTGAACATCTGATTTGTAAGACCCATCAATTTATGTTGCCTCTACAGTTTCTATCTCTTCTAAATGATAATCCATAACTTCTAACCACTGCTGTGCATAATCATTATTTTTCAATCATTAAAACAATCTACTACAAAATATTCATTTTTAAAGCCATCTTTTGCCGTTTTTGAGCCTAACTTTTGCTTATCATCCATATTTTCTATCCCTAAATTATTAATAAATTTCAACACCTCATTAGCAACTGCTTGGACTGTATTGACAGTCATTGCATTTGCCAACATTGTTTAATAAATACATATTATCAATATTATCTTTTGCTTTTTGTGCTTTTCCTTGCCAAAACCTTGTAATAATAAAGACTCATAACCTGATAATTTTCTAAATTTCTATTTCGGACATATAAAATACCGTGTCTGCCTAACCAGAGTGGGTACTCGGTTGTAATATTTTCTTAAATCTGATTGCCTGGTATCTATTACTAAATATTCTTCTTTCAGTAATTCTGGAATAGAAAATTTATCTTTATTGTATTTATTTGTTAAATATTTTTTAAGGTTTGAAATGTTTGCTGTTTATCGTCAAAACTCAATTCATTATCATCACATAAAAAATTTTTGGACATTATTTTCTTGTTTTTGGAAAATTGAAATTAAACTCTTTATTACCTAGTATTTTTTTTCACACCCACAAAATAAATTCTCTCACGCATTTGTGCAACGCCATAATCAAGACTGTTTAATAATTTCCATTTTTAAAACAATAACCTGCCTTATCCAGTTCATCTAAAATAATTTTAAAGTTTGCCCTCTGTCATGATTTATTAAACCTTAACATTTTCAAAAATAAAAATTTAACTGGTTAAATTAAAAATTCTATCAAGTGAAAGATTATTTCGCCTTTTTTATTAACTTTGTCATTAATGCCTTTTCTTTGCCCAATAATTGAAAATGCCTGACAGGGAAACCCAGCAACCATTACATCAAAGTCTGGCAGTTTATCGGCATTTATTTTAGTGAGGTCGCCAAAATTTTTACCCTTATCATTAAATAACAAAAAAGATAAGTTTTCAGCATTTTTTTTCAATTTCAGAAAAATCCGCACAGTGCATTCCAAGATTATCAAGTGCCAACTACCGCCGCCAATACCGGCACAAAAAACCATAAAGTTAATTTGTTCATAAAATTATTTTACTTGCTTTGGATCGGTATTGTTGTGCTATACAAAAATGAATGCCCGCTTTGATATTTTTATCACCACGGTAAAAACCCATCGCGATTTTTCATCATTCGGCTAGTATTTTTCTTTTCGTTTAAATAGAAAAACACCAATTCTAACTTTTACTATTTTCGAGACCTTTGCATAAATATGAATAATCATCAAAACGCCATCTTTCATCAAATTACAAACTTTTAAAACACCCTTAGCCCTTAAGTGGATTTAAAAATTTCCATTAATAAAAAACTGTCATTTGCTAATCATCCCTATTTATCCCAAAGGTCTAGGGAAAAGTAGAAAAGCAGGAAGACCGAAGAAAATGTTGAATAAATTACATCGACCTAATTATTTCCTAATTATTCACTCTACGATTATTTTAAAAATTTAATTTAATAAATTGTATTTTGCAATCATCCCCTTAAAAAATCTTTTGGGTCTTGAGGTTTTCTTTGAAAATTTAGAAAGTTGTTTGAGTTTTTGGGAGTATGTATCCTTTCACATTTAGCCTTCTCAGAAGTTCAATGCTGAATTATTCTAATTTTGCCGTCCTTGAAAATAATACCGTTTTACTATTGTGTACACTTATATCTCTTAAAATTAAACTTATCTCTAGTGCAGTATTTAAACATCGTTTGTAAAGTATGCTACTATGTAACATTATGGAATTCCGTGTTTAAAAAACGATGCCTTCATAATAGCATATATACGAATCCCTAATTTAGAGTAGAAAAATACGTAAATAAACTTGATAGCGTGGATTATACCAAACTGAAGCTATAAGATTTATTTTAATTAAAAACAGCAAAAACTTTAACTATTACGTTTTTGCAGGACACTCTTGGATAACGAGCCAATTTAAAACAACCTTGTAATCTCAAGTAATAGTTGAACTTTCAAATTAAAAGGAGTTTTAAACATTATATTTCCAAATATCTTTTACCACATATAATTTTCATGAAAGTAAACCAAATTATGCTAAAAATTGGCTTGTTGATTATGATAAAGTTTGTCAGAATTAAGGATTGAAATAAACTAATTTCTCAAAAAATGCATTTTTTCACTTAACATTCATCTAAATTAAACTCAAATTTAAGCTTCATTTGTTTGTGTATTTAACAACTTTCTTTGTTCTTAGCTTGGATGTCCATGGCATTCAGCTTGATGAAGGTATTTTACCAGTTTAGCATTTTAATGTTATGCACGTTTGGTAAAATGCTTTTGAATTAACAAATTTGGTTTGTAAACAAATATGATTTATTTTACATTTACCCAAATTTTTGTAATTAACAAATTAAAATAATTTTATTTTCTAATTTGGGGTTTTATGAAGTTTTCTTCCAAAATTATGAAAGTTTTAAAGGATGTTATCTTAGTGAAAGCAATCTGTACCTTAGGACCTATTATTGAATAATCAACACTAATTTTTTTTTAAATACTGGTAAAAATTTGGTTTGTTTTTACTGTTTTTACCGAATTATTATTAAGTAAACGGTTTGAAATAGAAAATTTTAAAGATTGTTTGATTTTGGGGTTTATAAGGATTAGTCATACTTCGTTAATAATTTTCAAAAATATATAAAACAAGCTGCCCGATGACATTAAAATAAACCTATTACACAGTCAAGGTATAACGCCAAAAAATCGTTTAAATTTATATTGGAAAAGTATTACAGGCAACGCTGTAAATACATCAAAGACAAGATTGATACTAGTTTGGTTCCAGACGATAATATCTTTACATAAAACCCATCGCTACTGAAAAACCCTTTCGGGTCAAATACCAATTTTAATTTCTGCTCAATCGCAGTTCTTAACACTGATTTATTCTCTAATTTAACAGAGGCGTTAAGTTTACCAACATACGCACTGGGTAGGACTTTGAAACTGATTTGAGTGATGATGGCCAACTGGCCTTTTGAGCCGACTAATAGGCGGGCGACATCGTAGCCGGCGACATTTTTCATTACTTGACCGCCGAAGGTGAGGGTGTCGCCGTTGCCGTCGATGATTTGGATGCCTAGGACGCTGTCGGCAATGTCTTATGTGGCACCGATACTGCTGTCGTCTTTGGCGTAAAAGGGGAGGGATTGGTTGATTTATGCAAAGGTCTCTAATAAAATATTAACAGTTTCTATTTTGGTAAATACAGGTATCTAATACAACACCGTAAAGGTTACAAAATGTGGTGCCTGTTGGTCACTTATTTTATACCTGCTTCTGCCCATGATTTTTAGTTAGATTGAGTTAGTATGCATTCCCACGCACAGCGTGGGAACGAAAAAATATTAGCTTCTTGATAAAAAAATTGACTTCTTTGTTCTCAATAACGCAAGGCACCTATTTATTTCTACTTTGTCAATAATATTTTCCGTTGTCATAATATCGTGAAAATCTTGATTCAGCCAATCTTTAGAGTTCCAAAGCAAATTTGTAGAGCCAACACTAATTAAATAATTATTTGCCATGTATTTGATCTTAATGCCGGCAACAATGGCTATTCTTTGTAGCCATAAAAACAAATACTCTGAATTAGATTTATTTTTAAATTTTTTCACAACCAAATCAATAATTTTCTTTTTATCACTTAAACTACAAATAATAGTGCTTAGTATTGAGGCAAATATTGGATATATCCTAGGAATTTTTAAGGCAATACTCACTAAAATACTGACTAATGTGCGGAATGATTTTCTTTAAACCCTTCTATTGTTTTTGATTTTGTATAGTAAAAATGCATACTTTTTAACTCTTTTATTTTTATCTCCCTATGCAATTGCTTATCTAAAATTATTTAATGCTACATTTAACGCCCCAGAATTCGGATAATTATCAGCCAAATTTTTAATGACTAACAACTGTTTTTTAACATCTGTATGATTTTGATAATTATTTACAATCTGATGCAATTTATCAGGTTTAATTGAGGAGTTAACAACATCATCAGAAAAAATAGTTTTTTCGTCGTTAAGACGCATTCCCAATTCACTTAAAATTTTAGAAAGTTCTCTAATAATAGTATCACCATCTTTTGAATTATTCACAAAAATACGATAATCATCTCTATATCTAATAATATGATAATCCATGCTATTGTCTAAACAATTGCTTAAACATTCATCGATATAACCCAGAACCATCTCAGCAATAAAATCCATTAAAACACTACCTTGCGGTATGCCGTTGGTTTGCCCATAATTCATGCTACGCAAAAGTGTGTCAATCTTATTTCCAATTAATGTATTTGCATGTTCTTTCTTTGCAACTGTTTTTGTATGAATTGCCCAAGGGATGGAATGTGTATAAATTGCACCATAGCAATCAACAATATCTGTATGAAAAATATAATCATATTCTAATCCCAGCTCAATTGATTTTTGTTCAACTTGTTTTGACCATGCTGATATTTGCTCTTTTGTACTATCGCCTTTCAACGATACAATCGGTATGCTTGCACAAACAATTTCTTTATTTTCTTGAAAACCTCTAAAGGCAAGTAAAATTTCACTCCAATTGCTTTCTTTAGTTATTTCATGCACTAAATCTACATACAAAACAGGATGTATTAGTTGAAGCAAGCGCCAACTATATTTACCATTTTTATTATTGAATAGTTTGTAATTTACATCTTCATACCTACTTGGATAAATATTTTTTTCTTTTTTTTCTTTATAAACTTCTGGGTTAGTCTTTAGTTCAGCGGATATTGCATTTATTAAAGGATCGAATTTTATGTACGGTGGGAATTTAATTGTACTATAACTTTCTTTTTGTAAAAGAAAATCTCTTGCCTTTTTGTAGTCTAATTGTAATATATTTTTAGCCATATTGATTAAGTCACCCTATAAATTTCCAATCCCAACCTACCCAACGCTTGTAAATACTCCATTTTACTGCCAAACAACTCAACAATTTCAGCGGCGAGCAAAATGCATCCAGCACTTTACGGGCTTGCCCTTGTGTCATTTAAAAATACCCCTAGGGTCAAACACCAATTTTAATTTCTGCTCAATCGCAGTTTTTAACACTGATTTATTCTCTAATTTGACAGATGCGTTAAGTTTACCAACATACGCACTGGGTAACACTTTAAAACTGATTTGGGTGATGATAGCTAAACGCCCTTTTGAGCCGACTAATAGGCGGGCGACATCGTAGCCGGCGACATTTTTCATTACTTGACCGCCGAAAGTGAGGGTGTCGCCGTTGCCGTCGATGATTTGGATGCCTAGGACGCTGTCGGAGATGTCTTGTCCGCCGTTAGCATAGACTGCGCCGATACTTTGGTCGTCTTGTGCATAAAAGGACAGTGCTTGATTGTTTTGGGCGAGTTGGGTTTTTATTTCGGCAATTTTGGTGCTGGCTTTAACGGTTATTACCAGCTCTTCGGGGTAATATTCTACCACGCCTGAGTAATCTAATAATGTGCTATTGATAGTCAGACTATCAGAGGTTTTGACTAGATTTTGTAGTTGTTGAATGCGTGTGTCTATGGACTTGTTCATTGAATTATTCACTAGAACCGCTCCAATTCTGGGTGGGGTAATTTGCCGTGATGGATGTGCATTGCACCCAGTTCGGCGCAGCGGTGTAATTCGGGGACGGCTTTGCCGGGGTTGAGTAAGGATTGAGGGTCAAATGCGGCTTTAATTTTGTGGAAAATTGCCAATTCTTTGGCGTTGAATTGATGACACATTGCGTCTAATTTTTCTACGCCCACGCCGTGCTCTCCTGTAATTGTGCCGCCCATATCAACGCTGAGTTTTAGGATGTCTGTGCCGAATTTTTCGGTTTTTTCCAACTCGCCTTTAACATTCGCATCATACAAAATCAGGGGGTGTAAATTGCCATCGCCTGCATGGAAAACATTCGCTACTCTGAGTTGATATTTTTGGCTTAAAACATTAATTTTCTCTAACATATCTGCCAAATATCGCCTTGGGATGGTGCCGTCCATACAATAATAATCAGGCGATAATCTACCGACTGCTGGGAAAGCAGATTTTCGACCTTTCCAAAGATTAAGGCGCTCTTCTTCACTTTCAGAAACCTTTAACGATGAAGCACCTACCAGCACTTTTAACACAGTATCAATTTCTGCTTGTACTTGCTCAGTCGTGCCATCTAACTCGCACAATAATAACGCTTCTGCGTCTAATGGATAGCCTACATTGGCAAAGCCTTCGGCGGCTTCAATGGCAAAACTGTCCATCATTTCCAACCCCGCAGGAATAATGCCCGCTTTGATAATATCTGCCACTGCATTGGCACAATCACGCACCGAATCAAACCCTGCCATCACCACACGGGCAAGTTCGGGAGTTGGGGTGAGTTTGACGGTAATTTCAGTAACCACGCCCAGCAGCCCTTCCGAGCCATTCATCAACGCCAACAAGCCCAAACCTTCATCTTCACGATTCAAAATCAGCTCTTCGCCATCAATCGTGAGTATTTTTAAAGCGGCAATATTATGCACCGTCAAGCCGTATTTCAAACAATGCACGCCGCCCGAATTCTCCGCAACATTACCCCCAATCGTGCAAGCAATTTGGCTGGATGGGTCAGGTGCATAATACAGCCCAAACTCTGCTACTGCCTCACTAATCGCAATATTCCTTACCCCTGGCTCAACCACTGCCAGCCGATTTTTCACATCAATTGATTTAACTTTATTCAGTTTTGAAAGTCCCAACACCACCGACTCCGCCAACGGCATCGCCCCACCTGCCAACCCTGTGCCTGCACCTCGTGTTACTACAGGCGTGTTATGCGCTTTACAAATTTTCAACACTTGTTTAATCTGCTCAACACTCTCAGGTAACACTACTGCTAAAGGTTTTTGTCGATACACACTCAAGCCATCGCATTCAAATGGGCGGGTGTTTTCCTCGCCAGTGATGACATTGCCTTTAAGCGTTTTTTGTAATTGCTGGATGACTGTCATTTTTAAACTTTATCAAATCTTCAAAGTAATCTTATCTTCCACAAATTGATGAACCAAAGATGAAAGTATCGTTTGATAAGGGATGTTGGCTTTGGCGCTTTTTCTTTTTAACATCAGCATATCTCGCTCTGCGATTCTTATGTTAATATTCTTGGTTTTATTTAGATAATTTTTGGCAGCCATTTTTGCCACCAATAATTCCTCTTCAAAATTATCAACTTGTTCAAAATTGTCCGTGCCTTTGATTGCGTCTAAAAGGTCTTGTTCATATTCATCTAATATCATAATTTATCCTCATATAGTTTGTGCATTTTTCTGCTTGGAATAATGGTTTTTAAAAAAATTTCATTGTCATTTTTAATATATGGAACAACATAAACATAGCCCATTATCCTAATAATATACATAAATTGATTAGGGTATTTCTGTTGGTTTGGGTGCTTGATATTATCCAAAACTTTATCTTCATAGATTGTGCTTACAACATCTTCAAAGCAAACACCTCTACCTTCTGTCAGAGTTTTGTTTTTGGACTTATCCCAATTAAAATTTATGCTCATATGGAAAAAGTATAACATATACATTCAATATCTTTTGTGAAACTATTGAATGAAGAATACACTTAAGCAAAATATGTAATTATCTGGTCGGACTAATCCATACCCCCAATCCAAAAACAGAAAACAAAAAAGCACAGAAATCCCAACCGATATAATGGTTTCAACAAAAAACCCTTTCACCCAATAGGTAAAACAACAAAGGCATTAAAGCCTTGCTAAAGGTTAATAAAACTCTGCTTAGTGCTGCCTTGTGCAACTGCAAAAACATCACCCTTGGAGACCTTTGCATAAATATGAATAATCATCAAAACGCCATCTTTCATCAAATTACAAACTTTTTAAAAACACCCTTAGCCCTGCTAGGAGTGGATTTAAAAAATTTCCAATTTAATAAAATCTGTCATTTTGCTAATCATCCCTATTTATGCAAAGGTCTCCCTTGATATTGATGCCAGTGAAGTGATTGAGTTGCGTATTGATGCTGCTGACTATCAAGCCAAAATTATTGATTATTGTATTACCCAAAATATTGAATTTGCTATTCGCACTAAGATGTGTCGCTCTCTCAAAGAGATTATTATTGACAAAGACAACAAGTGGCAACCTTTACTTGATAAACAAGGTGGTAGCATTGATGGGCAAGCCACTTTTAAAATGCAACATTTTATCGGTGATAATGGTGCAGTCTTTGACCTAGTTGTACAAAGAACAGGTTAAAGAGCAAACAGAAATAGATTTTGATAGTTAAGATGAAAATACCGAACAAATTAGTTGTGAACAATACCTTTATCGAGCCATTGCTACTAACTTTGAAGATTTGAGCGACAGTGAGATTGTGCATTTTTATAATCAGCGTGCTGAAGATAGTGAAAATCGCATCAAAGAGTTAAAAATGACTTTGGTGCAAGATAGATGCCTTGTGCTGATTTTAATGCCAATGCCTTGACTCAATACACACTCAAGCCATCACATTCAAATGGGCGGGTGTTTTCCTCGCCAGTGATGACATTGCCCTTAGGCAGAGTGTGAGATAATTCTTGAATAATCGACATCAGTTAAAAGTTTTTTGATTCAAAAAATTAAACAACAGTGAAGCAATTTTTTTGACTGTTATCCCTGTTGTAACAAGGGTATTATGAAAACTTTTCCAACTATTAGTGTGTGTTTTAAAACGATAGTGAAGCAAAATTACAGTCATTTCGCCCACCATGGTAGATAGTTTCTCTGCCACTGTCATATTTTCAAGTGCTGACATATCATCGTCCATTATTTCTGATTATTAAAATCAAAATAACTTAAGATATTCAACCATCTTCTAGAGACCTTTGCATAAATAGGGATGATTAGCAAAATGACAGATTTTATTAAATTGGAAATTTTTTAAATCCACTCCTAGCAGGGCTAAGGGTGTTTTTAAAAAGTTTGTAATTTGATGAAAGATGGCGTTTTGATGATTATTCATATTTATGCAAAGGTCTCTTCTAATTGTCTTCTCAAATTAATCATACTCTCAATAGATAATTTTAAATCTTGCTCTGAATACGGTTGATTTTTTTTATTCTCTGGATGATGAATTGAATTTCTAATATAGGTTTGTATAGTTCTACTGTTTCCCTTAATTGACCCATCTTTTTTTATTTCTTTCCAAGTATATAATGACTTTGTCTTTAATTTTTCTACTAACCATTTATCAAACTTTTCTTCATAACCGTTGTTCTTTTTCTCTTCAATTGCTTTTTCTTGCAAATCACCATAAAGTTCATTGTGGAATTCAGGAGTTGGAAAATCAAATGCTAAATAATTAATTTCATTAAATGTTGCACTCTCAAGTTTTACATCTGAAATACAAACCTTTCCATCTTCTTTCTTATTAAATCTTAGAATTTTTAATTTGCTATTATTTTTCTCATAATTAAAAATGGACTGAACAACATAAGGAGAATGAGAAGTTATAAATTTTTGAATTTGTGTTTTTCTTTTTGAAAATCCAGCATAAAGAATTCTTTCGATATATTCTTTTTGTAGTTTTGGATTTAAAAAATTTTCAGGTTCTTCTATCAATAGCCATTTTGATTCTTTTGTTTCAGATAGGGCTAGCGCCAAATAAAAACTGTTCATTGCTATTTGAAATTCTCCAGCACTGTAAGTTTTTGCATGTCCAATTGCATTATCTTCAGCATTTACAAATCTAGATAAATCAATTCCTGATAGAGTTTTAATGCTATCTATAATATATCTCTTATCCTCCTCAGGATTAGGGTGCTGCTCAATGTGTTCTTTAAGTTTTTCTATTGGGTCTTTTGACATATAACTTCTACGAAGAATAAATCCTGAGCCAAAATTTTCATACGCAGAATTATCCTCATACATATTATTAGATGAGATTTCATGGAAGAAATTGTTAAAGAAAACCTTAGGATGGTTGGGTAATGAATAAGTACTATTATTTACCTCAAAGTCCAAGTTTCCATTTTTATTATTATTTTTAAAAGTTATTGTCGTAGGAGTGTCAATCTTAATATTGATTTTTTCTTTTAATAAATATTCATTAAAAGACTTTATATCTTCTTCTGAAAAAGAAAGAGTAATTTCAGTGTTAGGCTGGGCTTCTGGAAAGTCATTCCCTGGAGTAACTTCAGTTGCGCACCTCCCTCCTCTTAAACAGCATTCTTCTACAAACAGGGACTTGCCTATACCGTTATCTCCAATCAAAAGAATTATTTCAGATTCATTTAAATCTATCATCTGATCTTCAAATAATGGGTGATTTTTAAAGGTGATTGATAGTGTTTGCATAGATAGCCACAAAAGCCACTCACAATACCCTTAAGCAGGGTGCGAGATAATTGTTAAATAATTGACATTCAAACCATTATAATGGTTTTTTTATTTTTAATCTTATAAACACTATGAAATCATTCAATCCGCCAGTTCGAACTTTAATGGGTCCAGGCCCTTCTGATGTTCATCCGAGAATTTTATCAGCGATGGCACGCCCGACTATTGGGCATCTTGACCCTACTTTTGTGGGGATGATGGATGAGACTAAGGAAGCGTTGAAGTATGCTTTCCAGACTGAAAATGAATTGACGATGCCAGTGTCAGCACCAGGTTCTGCGGGGATGGAGACTTGTTTTGCTAACTTGGTTGAGCCAGGGGACAAAGTTGTTATTTGTATCAATGGTGTGTTTGGAATGCGTATGCAGGAAAATGTAACGCGTTTTGGTGGCGAGGCAGTCATTGTTAATGACGATTGGGGAAAGGCAGTTTCAACGGATAAAGTTGAGCAGGTATTGAAAGATAATCCTGATGCTAAAATTTTGGCTTTTGTACATGCAGAGACTTCAACAGGGCGCGTTCTGATGCACAGGCACTTTGTAAAATTGCACACGATAACGATTGTATCACTATTGTTGATGCAGTTACTTCGTTGGGTGGTTCTGAGTTGCGGGTTGATGCGTGGGAGATTGATGCAATTTATTCAGGTACGCAAAAATGTTTGTCGGCAATGCCAGGCATTTCACCAGTGAGTTTTAATGAAGGCATTTACGATAAATTGAATCGTTAAAATGCCAGTTACTTCTTGGTTTTGATTTGAGACTTAGGTGCGGTTCTGAAGCAAAGCACTTTTACATACGGCACATGATAACTTTATACTAGTTTGACGAGTCATTGGTGATGTTAACTGAAGAGGTTAAAATGCTTGGGAGATTGTCTTTTTCAGGACGCAAAAATGTTTGTCGGATGGTTTCAGCGATGAGTTTTTTGGTTGATAAAGTTCGAATCGTTGCCACAGTTAAATTCTATGTTTTAATTTGATTGGTGAGATTTGATTGCGAAGGGCAACACTGTTGAATAGCAGTAATACTTTATACGGTTGCAGGACTTGGTGATATTACTGGAAAGGTTTGGGTAAATTCTTTATGGGACACTCTTCAGAAAAGAATATATGCGCTTTTGTTTAGAGGCGTGGGATAGACTTTTGGTGAAACGATCGTTTCCCACTTAAATAGGGATGATTAGCAAAATGCGAGATTTTGTTAAATTATAATTTAAATCTCGTGCAGGAGCTAGGGTGCTTTTAAAAGTTTGTAATTTGATGAAGAGGCATTTTAGAAGAAATATCACTTTTTTATGCACAAAGAGACACTTGGTCAATAAATTGTTTTAAGTTGCAAAAAAAAGGCAGTCAATTGACTGCCTTTTTTATTACCTAAAACATAAGAGGTTGAACCCTTACATTGGTAAATGGTTATTTGATTTTTGCCAATAATTCTGCTTCGGTTTCAACACGATCTGGGTCTGATAAGCAGCAATCGACTGGGCAAACTTCAACACATTGTGGTTCGTCAAAATGTCCGACGCATTCAGTGCATTTGTCGCCATCAATTTCGTAGATTTCATCGCCCATAAAAATGGCTTCATTTGGGCACTCTGGCTCGCAGACATCGCAATTGATACATTCGTCGGTGATTAATAAGGACATATTGAACTCCGTGTTACTTTATAATTTAATTTGGTGTATTTTAACTGATTAAAGTGCGTATTTTTGGTAACATAATGACTTTATTTTAACACCCATAAACACCATGGTAATGACACGCGTTTTATTCCTATTTTCTGTTTTATTCCTATCTATTTCAGCATCTGCACAGTTAAGCAACGGCTTGTATGCCAATTTACACACCAATCAAGGCGATATTATTGTCAAACTTGCCTATGAAAAAACACCACTCACAGTAATTAATTTTGTCGGTTTGGCAGAAGGCACCAAATTTTCCAACAAACAACTTGGCAAGCCTTTTTATAATGGTCTAAAATTTCATCGTGTGATTAATGACTTTATGATTCAGGGTGGGGACCCGCTTGGAAATGGCACAGGAGGTCCAGGCTACCAATTTTCCGATGAGATTACTGATTTAACACACGATAGAGCAGGTATTTTGTCAATGGCTAATTCGGGTCCAAATACCAATGGCTCTCAATTTTTTATCACTCACAATGCCACGCCTTGGCTGGACGGTAAACACACTGTTTTTGGTCGTGTGGTAAAAGGCATGGGTGTAGTTAATCGCATAAAAAAAGGGGATTTTATTCGTAAGCTGAAGATTATTCGCATTGGTGAAAAGGCTGAAAACTTTCAAACTGATGAAGCAGCGTTTCAAAAATACAAAACTATTAAATGAGACCTTTGCATAAATATGAATAATCATCAAAACGCCATCTTTCATCAAATTACAAACTTTTTAAAAACACCCTTAGCCCTGCTAGGAGTGGATTTAAAAAATTTCCAATTTAATAAAATCTGTCATTTTGCTAATCATCCCTATTTATGCAAAGGTCTCAAATAATCCATGTTTTTAGAATTCATCAATTTTTTCACCCAACTTGATGCGGGCTTTAGTGTTTTACAATACCTGACGCTTCGTGCTATTTTGGCGATGTTGATGTCTTTGTTTATCACGCTCGCCTTGGGTGGTTTTTTCATTAACAAATTACAGCAGTTGCAAATCGCTCAAATTATTAGAGATGATGGTCCACAGTCTCATTTATCTAAGGCAGGCACGCCGACAATGGGCGGTATCTTGATTTTATTTTCCTTTATTAGTAGTGTGCTAGTGTGGGGCAATTGGCACAATATTTATCTTTGGATTGTGGTGGTTACTGGGCTGGTTTTTGGTGCAATTGGTTTTGCTGATGACTATTTAAAAATTACTAAAAAATCCTCTAATGGGTTAAGCGCTAGACAAAAATACTTAGCACAATCCTTTAGTGCAATTGCCATTGCTGCTTGGTTGGTCGGCAACACACAGCAACCTATTCCCACTGATCTTTTAATCCCTTTTTCCAAAGATTTGACATTGCCATTAGGTGCAATAGGGCTGGCTATTTTTTCTTATTTTGTCATTGTTGGCAGTTCGAATGCAGTCAATCTAACCGATGGGCTAGATGGCTTAGCAATTATGCCAGTTGTCCTAATCTTAGGTGCACTGGCAATTTTTGCTTATATTAGTGGCAATTATAGTTTCTCCCAATATCTGCATATACCGTTTATGTCAGCCACCAGCGAAATATTCGTTGTTTGTGCTGCATTGATTGGCGCTGGCTTAGGTTTTTTATGGTTTAATACCTATCCTGCTGAAGTGTTTATGGGTGATGTTGGCTCTTTGTCTCTTGGTGCAATTTTGGCAGTGATTGCCATTATTGTTCGCCAAGAAATCTTACTATTCATTATGGGTGGTATTTTTGTCGCTGAAACGCTTTCTGTGATGATTCAAGTATTTTGGTATAAACGCACCAAAACCCGCATTTTCCTAATGGCGCCTCTTCATCATCATTATGAGAAAAAAGGCATGTCCGAGCCAAAAATTATCGTGCGTTTTTGGATGGTTACTTTAATTTTAGTGCTAATCAGTCTAGCCTCTATTAAAATACGCTGATGAACACATTAGACAAATGGGATGAGCGTTACTTATCATTAGCAAAAGAAATTGCCACTTGGTCAAAAGACCCCTCTACTCAAGTCGGTGCGGTTACCGTTGGTCGTAAAAAAGAAGTGCTTTCTCAGGGGTTTAATGGCTTCCCACGAGGCATTCACGATACCGATGAGCGCTACAATAACAGAGAAGATAAATACAAATTTGTGGTTCATGCAGAAATGAATGCAATTTACAATGCCACTTATTCTGGCACTTCACTGGATGGTGCCATACTCTATGTTTACGGTTTGCCAATTTGCTCAGAATGTGCCAAGGGCATTATTCAAGTCGGCATTAAAAAAGTAGTAGTGGAAAAATCCAAAGAACTTGACAACTGGAATGACAGTGTCAAACTCTCAAAAGCGATGTTTGATGAAGCTGGCGTTGAACTCATTATTAAATAATGTCTATTATGAAAGTAACCAGAAAAATATTTTTTATCATTATTGTTGTATCGCTATTAGGTTTAAATGTGGCAACACTTGTTAGTGCTACTGCCTATAATGCCTTATATGGATTGCTTTCCCACCTACCTATTCCTTCATTACTTAACAACAGCATAGCGACAAAGCATCAAACACTTAAACACAAGAATACAAAACTTATAAAGGAAAATAAAGAAATAAAAAAGGACAATAAGTTACTCAAAAATATAACTCGTGGCTTTATCGCTAACAACCAACAAAAAGCAAAAATAATAAAGACTGCTATCAAAAGAATGAGAATACGCACAGCCAAAATTGCCACCTCCAACTTTGTCTCAATACCCTTTGAATCCATTCCTATTTTGGGTATCGACACGATTGTGGCAGCGGCAGGAACAGAAATTTATCTATCTTGTAAGAATATGAAAGACTTGGATAAAATCAATAATATAACTAACCCCAGTAATGCCGACAATCAAAGTGATAAAGTTTGTGGTTTGCAAGTGCCTACTGTTGATGAAATAAAAAATAAAATTGGATTATGAACGAAGTTTCTAAAAGACGCACTTTTGCGATTATCTCTCACCCTGATGCGGGTAAAACGACGGTAACTGAAAAATTGTTGTTGTATGCAGGTGCCATTAAAACAGCGGGCAGTGTTAAGGCGAGGAAGGCAAACACCCATGCTACTTCTGACTGGATGGAAATGGAAAAAGAAAGGGGTATCTCTATTACCTCATCGATTATGCAATTTGAATATGATAATCATGTCATTAATTTACTAGATACACCCGGGCATGAGGATTTTTCAGAAGATACTTATCGCACTTTGACGGCAGTGGATTCTGCCTTGATGGTGATTGATGTTGCCAAAGGTGTAGAGATGCGGACAATTAAATTAATGGAAGTGTGTCGATTGCGTGATACGCCTATTTTGACTTTTATCAATAAATTGGATAGGGAAGGTAAAACGCCGATTGATTTGTTGGATGAGGTGGAAACGGTGCTGAATATTGAATGTGCGCCGATTACTTGGCCGATTGGTATGGGTAAATCGTTTAAGGGGGTGGTGCATTTATTGGAGGACAAGATATATTTGTATGAGGCGGGGAAAAACTCTGAAATTGGGGAGGAAATTGTGATTGAGGGGGTTGATAATCCTGAATTAAGCACAGTCTTAGGAGAGGATGTGGTTGCCCAAATGCGGGAGGAAGTAGAATTGATTCGTGAAACGACCACACCTTTTGCTTTGGATGAATTTTTGACAGGTAAACAAACGCCTGTGTTTTTTGGCTCAGCCATTTCAAATTTTGGCATTCAAAATCTACTAGACGGGTTTCTTGAATATGCGCCGATACCGCAAAAGCGTGCGTCAGATATTCGAAAAGTCAATCCTGATGAGGAAAAACTCACAGGTTTTGTGTTTAAAATTCAAGCCAATATGGACCCAAAACACCACGACCGACTTGCTTTTATGCGTATTGTTAGTGGCGAATATAAAAAAGGTATGAAAGTCTTGCAAGTTGCCACTGGTAAGCAAATAAAAATTGCCAATGCGGTTACTTTTATGTCGCGTGAACGCTCATCAGCGGAAGTAGCATATGCGGGGGATGTTATTGGTATTCACAATCACGGCGGTATTGCTATTGGCGATACTTTTACTCAAGGGGAGAAACTCAGTTTTAAAGGTATTCCTAATTTTGCACCAGAATTATTTCGTCGTGCTGTTTTAAAGGACCCGCTCAAAGCCAAAGCCTTGCAAAAGGGATTGGATCAATTATCAGAAGAAGGGGCAACGCAAGTGTTTCGCCCACTAATTAATAATTCACAAATTTTAGGTGCAGTTGGTGTCTTGCAATTTGATGTGGTCGCCCATCGTTTGAAATATGAATATAGTGTTGATTGTCAATTTGAGAATATTGCCGTTGCCACTGCTCGCTGGATAACAGGCGAGGACAAGGATATTGAACAGCTTAAAATTAAGGCAGGTAATAATGTAGCAATTGACTCTGCGGGTGTATTGACTTATTTGGCACCGTCTATGGTTAACTTGCAATTGACTGAAGAACGCCATCCAAATATTACTTTTGCTGCCACTCGTGAGCATTAAATAGTTGCAACTATTTAAATGAATTATTCGTATAAAATGTAACTGAATTTGAAGGAGATGTTATGCTATTAGAAATTGTATTTGCCGCAGGCTGTTTTTGGGGTGTAGAAAAGAATTTTGAACAAATACCGGGTGTGGTGGATGCTGTCTCTGGCTATGCTGGTGGGAATTATGATAATCCAACTTATCGCACTGTATTGGCAAATAAAGATAATAACAGTGGGTTTAATTTTTTAACACTGCTTGAAAAAATAGGCTGGACTGATGAAGATGAAGAAGGAAATGAAGAGCCTGATAAACGCATTCTTAATCACACCGAAGCGGTCAAAGTAACTTATGACACAAAAATGGTCTCTACCGAATTTTTAATCAAAAATTTCTGGGAACTCCACGACCCCACACAAACCGATGGACAAGGCAACGATAAAGGTAACAATTATCGCTCCGCTATTTACTGGACGAATGACGATCAAAAACAAATTGCATTCAGCACTAAAGATGAATATCAGCAATTATTAAGTAAAAAAGGCTTTGGCAATATTGTAACCGAATTAAAACCACTGGATAAATTCTGGCCAGCAGAAGATTACCATCAAAACTACCTCGCAAACAATCCAAACGGCTACTGCCCCAATCATAAAACAGGAGTAAAGTTTGCCAACAAAGGCATGAACAAAGAAGAACTCAGTGGCACTTATAACCAACACCTGAAAGACCTTATCTTAAAACCCTAGAAGGCAAAGAAATTGTGGTGATTGAATCCGATGCTTATTGTCCGTATTGTGTCGCTTTTAAGCAAAAAGTGCTAGACAATTATAGGGGCAGTATCCCTGTTAGAAGCGTATTTGCACATAACCTTAAAGGCTATACAATCAAAACCCCAACCTTTGCCACGCCAACTATTTTATTTATCGAAGATGGTGTAGAAAAAGCAGGTTTTCAAGGCTATCTATCGCCAAAAGAATTCTATAAAGCCCTGGGTAAATTCAAACTCGGTGATTCTAAAGCCTTTGACATCGCCTTTAACCAAGGTACGGAAGGTAGATTTTGTAAGCAATATGATATTTTCAAAAACACCCCTGATGGCGTCTTTGTTGACAAACTTTCAGGCGTAGCACTGTTTGATACCACCGACCGCTTCAACTCTAAAAGTGGCTGGCTCAGTTTCACCAAAGCCATTGACGGCACCACACTTGAAAAACCCGACAACAGTTACGGTATGAATCGTATCGAAATCCTTTCCAAAAGCACTGGCATCCACTTGGGACATGTGTTTGAAGATGGGCCAGATGGCAATCGTCGTTTCTGCATCAATGCCACCGTGTTAGATTTTGTTGCCAATAAGAAATAACCTTAACGATTAATACTCCAAGCCAAGTTCACTCCACATTTCTTCAGATGAGATGACTGATACTTTGCCAGTTCTAATATTTTTCAGCAAGATAAACTTCTTCTAAATCCTCAATTTTGTCAATAATCTCTTCACGCACACAATAAGTTTTGGTTCTACCTATCAAAGTAGCCAAGGTACTGTAATTTCTTTTCTGTAAATTCAACATGAACACTTTTTAAATGTTTCTGTTTTTTGCTTGCAAAAAAAACCAAATAATAAAAAACAGAAAAATTTAAAAAGTGTTCACCTTCATTTATTCTATTGTTTTTTTCGATAAAATAATAGGAGCGATAAAAATGAACAATAACAATGATAATGAATTTACAGAAAAGAAATTACATGTTGAGACCTTTGCATAAATAGGGATGATTAGCAAAATGACAGATTTTATTAAATTGGAAATTTTTTAAATCCACTCCTAGCAGGGCTAAGGGTGTTTTTAAAAAGTTTGTAATTTGATGAAAGATGGCGTTTTGATGATTATTCATATTTATGCAAAGGTCTCATGTTTAGTCTCACAATCTTATGGTTTATATTTTCTCTAAAAGATTGCTTGTCACTATTATAACATTGTTGAATTAATTCCCACGGTGTTTTAAATTTTAGCGACTTCAATTTTCGTTGATGATTGTAATACAACATAAAAGTTATCAAGTGTCCTTTAAGCTGTTCAAAACTCTCATAATGAAAGCGCTTAGTGGCCGCCTCTTTGATGATTTTATTAGTAATTTCAACCTGTCCATTAGTCCATGGATGTCTAAACTGCGTTGTTCGATGCTCAACACCCAATGCTTGACACAATTCATCAAAAGGATGGGGGTATCCATCCTTGGGCCTTAAGTGCTTGGCAAGCAAGTTATAGGTAAACTGAATACCATTATCAGTTAGAATATGCGTGATTTTAAACACACAATCCTTTTGTAAGTTGCGTAAGAATAAAACAGCATTATTTTGAGTCATACGTTGATATAGCTCAATGTAGATGTACTTGGTCGTTCTATCAATCGCAACGAACAGGTACTGCTTACCTTCATCGGTTCTAAGCTCAGTGATATCAACATGCAGATAACCAAATAGGATAAGATTTAAAGGGCTTTTTGTTGGCGCTACTACTGCTTGCTTCCTCTTTAGGAAGCCTGGATAATCCATAATGCTGTAAGCATCTGTGTAAGTTAGACCTAGTTAGTTTAGAAATACCAGGCTTAAGTACGATAAATATATCATCTAGTGGCAATTGTAGTTGTCTACGCACTTCGCAAACGGCTTATTGTTCTACTTGAGTTAAAGCACTTTTACGGACTTTAGGTCCTGATTTTTTATCTGCTACAGAGGATATTTTTCCAGCGAATAATGGTTTTAGGATTTAATTTGTAGTGTTCGGCTAAAATAGCAATACTCACTGTAGCGTTTTGAATTTTAGTTCTGATTTGTGGCGTAGTCTTGGCATTAGCATGCAGTATGTTTCCCATAAGTTAGTCTCCTGTAGTTGGGGTAATGATATACCATAAGATTGTGGGACTAAACAATTATAGTACCAAATGCGATTAAGTTGGGGTCCTGAAGTAATTGTTAGTAACTACACCCTCTGCCTCCTCGACCCAGCCCAACCAGGAAAAGCCGATTGCGGTAGTGGTTATGAATCTCTTAGTCTTTCCATCACCTCTGATGCCACCCTAACTGCCAACGAAGGCACAGCAAGCACCAACTACACCCTAGTAGCCAGCGACACTAATGCCTCGTTCAGCATTGTTGCGGGAACAAACCTCAGCAATCTATTCAGCCTCAGTGGCACGAATAATACCGCCCTAAGTTTCAATGGCACCAATACCGATTTTGAATCCGCCACCAAACAATACACCGTATTTGAATTTTGATGATTGCTTTTTTAGGATTATGTGGGGTTAATGCAGTGGTATTCTCTTACGTTCAACAAGAATAGCAAAGTCACCTTTGCGTCCTTTGCTAATAACTAAATTAATCTCCCAGTCACCAATGCGTGTGCAAATATCTATAATAGCAGGTTGTTTATCAACGCATCATGTCTCGTGTAATCATTCTTGCCGTAGTGTTTACAGCACAACACCAATCCTTTCCTGCAAATTCTAGAGCTTTTTGTCAAATATCAATACCCAGTGCTTTTATTGCTTTTTTGAAATTATTGAACCTTTCAAGCTTGCCATCTATAGTGCCGGTAGTACATTCGTTATCGGGGCAACCTCGGTTAACAATACCAGAGACAGAATCAATGAAAGAGATATTGTTTACTGGATGATAGTTGGTTTTACCAAAATCACTATCAACATACTTTTTGAGCTCTGTTTGATAATCCCAATCTTTATATTTTCCAGTGTCCGTATTGTAGGCTTGCACTGAATTTATCCAAAAGAACAATCCTGCAATCCACTTAACCTCTTTATTTTTTGTTGAACTACAAACTAACTGCGGATTAGCACAAAGATCCATATCTGCATAAAGTGGGTTTTCAGGTGGGTTTTCAACTTTAATAGACCCCCCTGCCCAATCCACATAGGTCCCTAATAGATCTTTATCAACATGACTTCTGCCAAGGTAGTGATTGAGCTTACCAAAGTTTTCTCTGCCTGTGGTTTGAATAACGCCACGACCCCACCAGCCACAGCCCTCAAGTGAACGCTGACTAGTGCCGTCCCAAACAAGACTGCCACCTTTTTGCCCTTTATAAACCCTGCACTCCTCTCTTAACCAGCCTTCTTTTGTTGGTTCTTGAAAGCCTGGCCCTCTTGCAACATCGTCACAATCCCCACCATCTTCCCAACGCCCAGGCTTGCCATCTACTAATAAACCCAAATCTTCAAGCACTGAATCTGGGGCGGCAAATATCGGGGCAGCGGCACCATAGTATTTTGCATTGGTATTGGCAGTAACTTCCATTTTTGGCGTTCTAGGGCAGGAGTAAGGATTATCCACGCCCGCACTGTCTACCCCATAATTTGCATAATTTTGCCCCACTTGCCCACAAGCGGCGTCCATCGGCTGATCAACAATAAAGTCGCCTCTGGCAATAGATTTGGCAACAGAGGGAACACTGCTATCTTTCAAGAATTGCCAAGAATTTTCATCACAGGCGTTGTATTGAATGGTTTCCTTCATACTTTGCGCTAAGAAAGCAGCAATGGCGACTTTAGCGTATTTTTGCTTTTTATCATCGCTATCACTTTCGTCAAATAGCCAATATTTATTGCCTGCAATACCTGTATTATGCATAGACTTTAAAGCGGCTAAAAAATCTTCCCAGTTATAGACAGTAGAAGGTATCCATTGCGTACCTGTATTGTATAAAAATATATTGGTATTTACATTGGTTATTGTCTCCTGATTAGTCAGTTTTGCATTTAAAGCCGCAACACTGGTTAAGTCGTTTGATCCGCCTGTAACGCTATTTTCTTTTTTATGATATAAAGGTATTTTTCCTTTGTCTTGATAAGCGACAATTTTCTTCTTGAGCCAATTATATCCTCCTGTTTTATTAGTAGAGATAGGAATAGAGCCTGTGGTTTCGCCACCGCCCCACAAAATTGCAAAGGCATTAGAGGCGGCTGCATGCCTTAATTGACTTACACCCCAATCGTGTCCTGAATCATGTTGTCTTAATAAAGACTCAACATTGGTAACACCATTTCCATAATGTACACCACTTAAGCCAATGTTTAAAACATCGTCTCTAATGTTTGCTATGTCAGCGCCAATTTTTTTATCGCCCATAAAATACGAACCACCTGAAGCAGAATGCCCGCCATGTGTTCCCGTGTCTAAATGCCTAAAACAATTCGCAGTGTCATTGCCACTACATAATCTAGACGCTCCCGTTAAATCTTCAGTCTTAGTAGCCATATGTCCACCGGGGATTTGCCATAACATCGCTGGGGTGTCAATAAAATCGGTCACTTGTTTAACATACATCAAATAATTATCCCATGCTCTTGAAGAGAAAGCGTAACTCGGCTTACCAGCCGCACCAAAACCATCGCGTTCATATTTATCAAAGGTTAAGAAATCTGGTCTATAAGCGTTATCATCATAAGCGCCAATCCATTTGGTAAATACAGCAACCCCTTTTGAAGCGCTCTCCCAAACATCGCGCTCCCCCTTGTATTGCTTATGCACCCAATGTGCACTCCCTGGATTCCATAAATTAATAACCCAGCCAAAAGCAACATCTGGACCAAATTCTTTAATCATAAAGTTCTGTGATTGCACCCAGCCTTTAATATTGTTTCTAATATTGACATCTGTGATTCTTGCTTTGATAGCATCCAAGTCATACACTACATTTAAGCTACCCACACTCTCAGTTTTAGTCACATTAGCTGCCGAGTCTGAGTATTTTTTAACTGCATAATCTTTCTCAATTTCAATAGCAACTAACATTGCCTCTCTTATCTTGATCGCTTTATAAGTTGCGCAATCAATGTCAGCAGCGCCACCACAATATTCATTTTGGAAAGTGCCATTCAACTTATTTTTTTGCCACTCGCCAAACAAATCAGCGTCTAAAACGATCGTAGCTGGCACAGGATGATCGGCATCTTTATTCGCCTGCATATTGGCTACCATACGAATGGTATTTCTGAAGTGCTTCACTAAATTACTATCGGCCAGAACTGTATTGTTGTCATAATCTATTGAATTTTCCGTTTTATAGTTAGTTTTAATGTCATTTGGTGCTAAACCGCCGCCACTACCATTTGCAGTATAAACAACCAAAGTAGGCATCACTCTTGTTTTATTGTCACCATCTAAAGCCTCTATTTCTCGCGCCTGTCTAATGGTCTGCGTGGTTACGATAGGTTCAATCACATCCCCTCTATCGCCAAAACCATCTCCTTCATATTTAAAGATTGAGTCAACCTTGCTCTCAAAGAATTTTTGATTAAGTCCAAAATCATTGTCTGTAACGCTACCCATAGCCAATGTGCTTGGCCAGCCTTTAACGACTAAACTCACTGGATTAGCTCGAATAGTTTTGGCTTCTGCTGGGTCTTCGTACTCAACCGTGCTTTTTCCCGGTGTGATTTGCACGATTTTAATGTTATCCAAATCAATATCCCCTGTTGGCCAAGCCTTTAAGATGATTGTTGAGCCTTTGCCTTCAAATAAAGTATCAACCCACTTTTCATTAAAGGTATCAAATGTCATTGTTGTCAACATTTTTTCAGTTGTCGCATCATAAGCGTAACTTTCCGTCGGATTAACCCAACTCATTGCCGTAGAAGATAAGTCTGGATTATATCTAGTGCTGCCACTAATTACAATTTTGGCATTTCTAAAGTTGATCTCCCTGTCTTTTGTATAGGTGAGTGTAATAATAAAGCCTGTGCCATTTTGTTCAGTTTTTTGCGTAAATAAATTAAGTATGTTAACCTCACTCACTGTACCCGTTGTGCCACCACCTGTTGAAGGCGGTTGCGTCCCCGTACCCCCTTCAGTCACTTTTTTGTCATCTGGTTTAACTTTATTAATTTCAACTATGGCTACGCTAACTAATGCAGCAAGCTCATTCTTCAGGCTATTCTCTTTGGCAATATAGGCTTGTTCCAATATTTCCAAGGCCTGTAGATTTGTTGCTGAATACTCGGTTATTGCATGAAGACTTGCCTCCAAAGCAGTTTTTTCTGTCACAACTTTAGCTTTGAAAGTATTAATGAGTCCCTTTTGTATGTCAATTACTGCTTGCACGCCTGTGGTTGTATCATCGTTAAAGATAACTCTTGCTTGGGCAGTTACAATATCAGCATCAAGATTTGTTTGCATAGCGCTTATGCCAGCGCTGACTTTAATCTTAAGGTTCTCGTAAACGATTTTAGTTCTATCCAGTTCTGTTTTTATTAAAAGTGCATCATTGTATTTAGATTGTTGCTCATTAAAGGCTGAATTAATCGCCTGAAGATGAGTCTCTAAAGTGGTTTTTAATGCAACATCTTTAACACCAGAAAAAGCATTATTGGCACTTGTAATTTTGCTATCAATCGCACTAAAATCAAGCGTAAACCCATCTAATGTCGCTGCATTAGCCTGTAAAGTAGTGAATTTAGAAGTGGTTTTAAAGCCCTGTATTTGGTTGTGCAATGCATTAATATCATTGGACAATCTCTCATCTCTAGTTAATCTTGTTCCTTTTAAATACTTTCTAGCAGAAATATTAAATTTATCATAATCTAGGGCTTTACTACAAGCTGAAGGACTCCCTACTGACTTATACATAGACCATAGCATAATACCACCCTTATTCGCATCGTTTTCCTCAAGAATGGTGTTGTTAATAATACGCTCAACTGAATATTCTTTCTTACTGCCAAAAATTTGATAAGAGTCTCCTGCTAACATTGATGACTTTCCGCCTGTGACATCACAAGAGGCTGCGTCAGCATTGCTAGAAACTAACTCAGCACCACCCCATCCTTCTTTGGGCAACTCAAAGCCAACTGCTAGTTTTCCAGTGTATATATCTCGGTAATTTTTATACGCATTAACTGGGTCAAACCGCATAAAACCGCCATCATAAGACATAATAGAAACATAATCAAAGACAATATTTGGGTCTAAACCTTGGTCTTTCATCATTTTAAATACTTGGCGTTCTCGCCCAGCATTACCCCCCCAAAAAGAAACTTTGTTTTGGCAATTATAATCACTACTTTGAGTTGCTGCTGTACAGTCTCCTCCTGTTGACCAGCCAGCAATGCTTAACTTTGTATTGGTCTGTTGAGTAATTGAATATAGCGCCTGTATAGATTTTACATACTGCTCAAGATTGTTATGATCAGAGCCATTAATCTCATAATCTACATCTAGCCCATCTAAGTCTAAATCAGTGATTAAATCAACAAATGCCTGCCTATGTCCGCCAGTGCCATTAGCTAAAGCCGTCCAATTATTATAGGTCGCACCTCCCACTGCCAATAAAACCTTTACTCCTTTGGCTTTTAATTGTTTAATACCTTCTTTGACCGCAGAAAATTCTGAATTAAATTGTATTCCCGTCCCTGTAAAACTATTTGAAGTATAAGCAATATCAGGCTTCACAAAGGATATCACCAAATGGGTATAAAGTGGGTCTATATTCACCATTTTCGAGTTTGCTGCTGAAGCCTTACTAAACCAAGTGGCACTCCAAGTAGGGTAATAACCAACTGCAAAATGATCAGTTTGAAACTCAAAATTATTATCAATTGGAGGAGGATTTGTCGTGCCACCTGTTCCGCCTGTGCTACCTGTTCCGCCTGTGCCACCTGAATTCTGTGCGACAAATGTCACTGATCTTTCGTTACTACTAGTGCAGACAGTACCATTACACAACTCTACTTTAAATTTATGGGTGCTACCATTTTCAGAGGTTGCATTAACATAACCAAACCCACCCATCTGTGCATGTTTATTGGTTTTAAAATCAGTAGTATTAACAGTTTTAATTAACACGCCATCTTTATATAGTTTTGCAGTAGTTGCATTCTCTCCCCACCACATGTTCCAAGTGAGTGTAAAGTCCTCATTCGCCGCCGCCGAGGTAGAAATAGTAGAAATCACTGGTTGACCTGGTTTTTTATTAGAATTAGTTCCAGTGGTTGTGGCTGCGGTGATAGTAACAGGCAGAGTAATAAGGTTACTTTCTTTAAAAGTGCCGTCACTACTAGCCTGTTTCTTAACGGTAATTGAGGTGCTGCCAACTGCTACTGGATTGACAAAGAAAAAATTATTAAACTGTCCATAACCAACATGAGAGGTTACGCCGGCAACACTTCCATCTCCACTAACGACGACAATATCACCATCACCATCACCACCATTGACAAAAATTTTAGCACTACTAGCCTGACCCACTTTACCTGTAAAAGCAGTTAAATTTAAAGTGAGCAAAGATTGTGTTTGGTTAGTATCTGCGGTTACTGTTTTTATTGCCTCTACAAGTTGAACAGTGCTTGACTCGGATTCAATTATGCCAGTAGCACTAGAACTACTAGTATAAGTTTTTACAAAAAATCGGTGCGCTTTGCTATTTTTTGCGCCTACTTCGATAGCCGCTGTTACTGCCTGGGTATCCATCCAAACCACTTGTTTTTCAAGCTTGCCATCTTTATACAATCTATAGCCTTCTGCTCTATTTGAGCTATTATCATAGGCAGAATGAATCATTAAAGTATATTTATTGTCACTCTGGCTTAATTCTAATAAAGGTCTTCTTAAAGGTAAATTGGCTTGGGTGTTTTGATCCTGTTGGATGTCATCATCTGTTTTTTCTTTCTCCTTATCAATGACATTTTGAGTCACAGTATAAGTGCCTTGGTATTCTTTCCATGCGTCCATCCAGCCATTAGAACCAGGTGCTCTAGTTTGACACCATGCTGTATAAGGCCAGCCTTGACATTCATAAGCTTTGGACTCATAAAATATTTTGTCTCCAGCAGCATAAATTTTTTGATTTGACCAATAATTAACCTGGTTTGGATCAATACTGACGGTTGCTGTTCCACCGTCAGTACTCCAAGCACTAGATGACAACAGTCCTCCTGGAGCATAGGCAGGAGAAGCACACCAAGCGCCCCCTTGCCCCCAAGCCCTACAAGTATATTCAATACCATCTTTAACCACTTTATCACCTGCTTTATAGGCAACATTTGGTAAATATTGGTTGGTTTTTACAACATTCACTGCGGTAACTTCCGAACTTTTAATACCAGTTTTTTTATTGGCGTCAGCATCAGCTTTTAAAGCCGTTTTAAAACTCTCTCTAAACTGCGCCAATACAGCAGTATCTTGATTGCTGTCAATACTTGAATAAAGCTCAGTAGAAACCTCTTTAATGCTTTTTTTACTGTCGTGTTGCAATTCAGATAAGCCTGACATTAGCGAAGAATAGATCATTTGATTTTTTTCAGAATTGTCCACCGCTTGGGTATCGTCTAAATTAACTGGCATAGTGTCGAACAGGTTTAAGTCTGTTGGTGCTGACGCACCCAATAATTTAGTCACTACCTTTTTAGAAGTGTCGTCTCTGGCTGTTTTTGAAAAGTCATTTTTAGCCTCAAGTGCTTCAACCACAATATCAGTTGCCGCAGTAATGGCAACTTCTTTGATCTCACCTTCGGTTAAATAGGTAATACTGCGAATAGGGTCTACTATCTCAGTTTTAGCAGCTGCTTCTGCCTCTTCGTCAGTTTTTCCGACCGCCTTGGCTTGCCTAAACTTTGCCTCATCAATATATTTACCCTCAGTTGCCTCAACAATATAGGACTTGTAGCCATAAGTAATATCTTTTGCCAAAAATGTATAATGCCCTTTGTCGTCAGTATGCGTCTGGCCTATGCGTTCTTTGC
Organism: Candidatus Thiodubiliella endoseptemdiera; assembly: GCA_013416635.1. Classification (GTDB taxonomy): domain Bacteria; phylum Pseudomonadota; class Gammaproteobacteria; order PS1; family Pseudothioglobaceae; genus Thiodubiliella; species Thiodubiliella endoseptemdiera. Next base: position 269,923 of record JACCHT010000002.1, read on the forward strand.
TGTTATCCTCTTTGATACCATACAAAACCACTATGCCATTTTGAATATAGTTAGTATGAGCAACACCCGTAATACCAGGTGTTGAATCGCCTCCGCCTCCGCCACAAGAAGATAAAGTTAGCATTAAAGTAATTATTAGACTGATTTTATTCATTTTTTCGCACACTCCATAGTATAAGAGACCTTTGCATAAATATGAATAATCATCAAAACGCCATCTTTCATCAAATTACAAACTTTTTAAAAACACCCTTAGCCCTGCTAGGAGTGGATTTAAAAAATTTCCAATTTAATAAAATCTGTCATTTTGCTAATCATCCCTATTTATGCAAAGGTCTCTATAAGAATTTAGACAAATTATACTCTGATTTTTAGAAACAAAAGGAGACCTTTGCATAAATCAACCCAAACCCACCAACATGGTAAAATAACACCCATCTAAAAACAGCCACAAAAATCAAAAAAATGTCCTGGAAACAAACAGCCCAAAACTCATTTGCAGACTCTCTTGTCGTTGAACACAAATCCCTATCAGAACTAGACATGTGCATAACATTATCAATTGGCCTGAGATAGAACAAACACTTTCAAACCTGTATTCATCCAAGCGAGGTCACCCAGCTACCACCACTAATGATGTTCAAGATTCTCATTCTTCAAGCTTGGTACGGCCTAAGTGATGAGGCTTAAGAACAAATTGCCAGAGATTTAATGTTTAGAAGGTTTATGATTGTCTTATCGAAATTGCCAGACCATTCCAGCATTTGCGTTTAGGCAATTACTAAATAAATAGGATGATATAGAAAATCATCAAACGCATTTTCATCAAATTAAAACTTTTAAAACACCCTTAGCCTGCTAAGGGTGATTTTAAAAATTTCAATTTAATAAAATCTGTCATTTTGCTAATCATCCTATTTATGCAAAGGTCTCTTGATGTTAGCAAAACCAAAACCTGCGGGCAAGTCTTTGCTGATAGCGCTTACGCCAACAAAAGAAATGACAAACAGTTGGGCAAACAAAACAATAAAGTCTTGCATCGAGCCTACAGAAACACACCACTCACAAACAAACAAAAACAAGACAACAGACAACGCTCATCTGTTCGCTACATTGTTGAGCGAACCTTTGGGTTGCTCAAACTTCATCATGGCTTAGGCAAGGCAAGATACCTTGGATTAGAGAGAAACAAGACCCGAGCACAACTGATTGCCATGAGTCATAATCTTAAAACAGGGATGAATATTTTTAAACAGATGCGAGAACTGCAGGATTGTTGCGTCTAATGGTTGGAATAAAGGTAAAAATAGGCGGGAAATCGCCAAGAAATGCAAACAATCGGCCTTGTTTTTGGGTTTTGAAGAAAGTGAGAATAATTTTGAAAAATCTTTTTTGAAAAATTACAAGAGTTGGGATTAAATCAATAAATTATGAATTACGCAAAGGTCTCAAAAGATATAATGGCACCCCAAAAACCCAAAGTGTATAATATTGATTAATGCAAAACTATCACATAATTAATCGCAAAGTCGCTTTATTGGTTACTATATTGCTGTTAGTCTTAGCAGGGTTTCAGTCCTTTCAGTTGGGGCAGAAATTCTTATATGGAGGAGGTGCAATTCGTCCTCTCACTCAGCAAGCGATGCATCAGGAAAACAGCACGCCGAGATTAGACTTGCCTGATAAGTTGTTTGGAAGTGTGGGTTCAGCTATTAAGCCCCATAAGCTAATTAGGAAAACACGCCTGAATTTAACTTTGATTGGAGTTTTAAGTCAACAAAAAAATGCTTTGGCAATTATTAAGCAGGACAATAAAGAAAAAATTTACAAAATTAATGATGAAATTAATGCGGTGGCATATGTTAAAGCCATTTATTCAAAATATATTGTTATCAATCATAATGGTAATGATGAGAAATTGAGCATAAAGCATAAAGCAGTTCCTATGGAACGGGCAAAAAAAGAACGCAAACCAAGAAAGAAAAAAATGGCCAACGCTCAAAAAATCAATGACAACTCAATTGATCAAAATGGAGTTATCGTTATTGAAACTAGAGATAAGTTAAAATTAAAAAAAATACTTGGTAGCCCAGAAAAGATGTTGTCTGTTATCTCTGTGCAGCCTAATTATAGAGATGGCGATCTATATGGGTTTAAGCTTAATCCTGGGAAGGAAAAAGTTTTGTTTAAAAAAATTGGATTGCAATCTGGCGATGTTATTTTAGAGGTTAACGGGATTTCGTTAGACAACTGGTTTAAACTGGTTCCCGCAAGACTGGAAATGTCGAAACAAAACTTTGATCTAGTAATTAAACGCAAAAATCAAATGCATTTTTTATCCATCAACCTAAAATAAAATGAGACCTTTGCATAAATATGAATAATCATCAAAACGCCATCTTTCATCAAATTACAAACTTTTTAAAAACACCCTTAGCCCTGCTAGGAGTGGATTTAAAAAATTTCCAATTTAATAAAATCTGTCATTTTGCTAATCATCCCTATTTATGCAAAGGTCTCAAAATAATGAAAAAAAAATCAATTACACTTATCACTCTTTTTACTACTGCTTTTTTTACCTTGTCTGTTAATGCACTAACACTTAACCTAAAAAATGTGCGTTTGAAAACTTTAATTAACACCGTTTCTGAGGTAACAGGAAAAAACTTTATTGTCGATCCGAGAGTTAGAGGCAAAATTAATGTCGTTAGTACGCAGGAAATTGATGATGATGAGTTCTATCATTTGTTTTTATCAATCTTACAAGTGCATGGTTATATTGTGATTGAAGGTGAAGGGTTTTCTAAAATTTTGCCACAGTCTAATACCAAAAATAATTCCGCCCAACTATCAAATTTGGCTAATGACAGTATTGTTACCACTGTTATCCCAATTAAAAATGTGGCCGCTGGTCAAATGGTTGCTATTTTGCGACCTATTGTGTCCAAATATGGGCACCTTGCTGCTTACACCCCTTCCAATACCATTGTTGTCATTGATACGCGCGCTAACTTGGTTCGTTTGAAAGAAATTATTAACCAACTAGATACAGAAATTGATGATGACTATGAATTAATGCCTTTGGTGAATGCTTCTGCAGATGAAGTGGCAAAAATTATTAAATCCTTATTGCCTAAAAATGTAAAGCAAGCGGCTAACCCGTTAACCATTGCAATTGATAAAAGCAACAATCAATTGATTGTTGGTGGCGCACCCGCAAAGCGACTTAAAGTGCGATTCTTGGTCAAAGAATTAGATAAAGAGTCTGATAGAGGTGGGGATACTGTGGTGGTATACTTGAAATACGCCAAAGCCAAGGACATTTTGCCCGTTTTGCAGAGTATTGGTAAACAATTGATAGAAGGAGGTAAAAAAAGCATTAAACAAACCATTAATATTCAAGCGGATGATGCGACTAATTCTATTATTGTTACCGCACCTAGTATGATTTTTAGCAATATTAAAAATGTGATCTCTAAATTAGATATCCGTCGTGCACAAGTTTTGATAGAGGCTATTATTGCTGAGGTGAGCATAGATAATATTGAAGAGTTTGGCGTTCAGTGGGCCTCTTCTGGTAATGACGGAAGGGCGGTTGGGTTAATCGACTTCACCGGCTCTTTATCGTCAGCATTGTCCAGTAGCAAGCCTACACTTAGCAAAGGTGCCAATATTGCCATTGGAAAATATAATTCCAGCACTAAAAAGGGCTTTGCTGCCATTTTGACGGCACTTAATCAGCAAGGTGATGTCAATATTCTATCCACACCTTCAATTGTGACTATTGACAATGAAGAAGCCTCTATCCTGGTAGGCGAAGAAGTGCCTTTTATTACCAATAAACAAATTGTCAGTGGCAATTCAAATCCTTTTCAAAATTTTGAACGCAAAGACATTGGCATTAAGCTCAAAGTAAAACCGCAAATCAATAATGGCGATACCATTAAATTAGAGATAGAGCAAGAAATATCCAAGGTAACCAAACAAGGAGCCGCCTCTGATTTGGTCACTTCAAAAAGAACGATTAAGACCTCTGTTATGGTAGCTGATAATAAAATATTGGTGCTTGGCGGGCTGATTGATGATACTGTTGTTACAACGCAATCAAGCGTGCCGTTGTTGGGCGATATCCCCATCTTGGGTGAGTTGTTTAAATATTCAAGCGAGAAAAAAGTGAAAAAGAATTTATTGATTTTTATCCATCCTACCATTCTGACAGACCAGTTGGTTGCTGATCAAGTAAGTATGGAAAAATACAACTATATTTATCAGAAACAACTCTTGAATGGCGGCGCCACATTACCCAAGCGCCTAGAAAAATCAACGGATTTCCCAAAATCAATAAAACTACCCGTAGTGAGAAAATCAATAAAACCCTTAACATTTATTAACGAATACAAAGATGAATATGAGGACATAGAATATGATGAATAGCACTTTATTGCCCTTTACATTCGCAAAAAAATTTTCAATTTTGCTTGAAAATATAAATGATCAGCAAACATTAAACTATCATCAATTGCCTAAAACGAGCATCTTGGCAGAAATACAGCGTAAATTTGGCGATTACCAATTAAAAAACATCACCTTAGAGCAACTTAGACAAAAAATACAGCAAAGTTATGAATTTAGCTCTGTGAAAAACCTAGATCATTTTCAGGACAATGCAGAAAATGATGACACTTTAGATGCGATAGCAATGGAATTGCATGAGCCAATGGAATTACTTAATAGTGATGATGAAGCGCCTATTATTCGCTTATTGAATGCTTTATTTGCACAGGCTATTTTAGAGAAGGCTTCTGATATCCATATAGAGTCTTATGAAGATCGTATTCGTATTCGCATTCGCATTAACGGCACGCTCAAGCAAGTATTAGAGCCGAATGCAAAAATTGCGCCTTTGCTGGTATCAAGAATCAAAATTATGGCAAAACTGGATATTGCTGAAAAACGCCTACCGCAAGATGGGCGAATTGCTATTCAATTAGGCGGTAGAGCAGTAGATATGCGTGTTTCTACTATTCCCTCGGGTCGCGGAGAAAAAGTGGTGTTGCGTTTGTTGGATAAACAAGCGGGGCGTTTGCAACTCAAGCAATTGGGAATGTTAAACTCAACTTATGATGCTGTGTTGAGTTTAATCCATCAACCACATGGGGTGTTATTGGTAACTGGACCAACAGGATCAGGTAAAACTACTACATTGTATGCGGCACTGGCAGAATTGAATAACGCCAGTCTAAACATCACCACCATTGAAGATCCTGTGGAATATTTTATTGATGGCATTAATCAGACGCAAATTAACAACAAGGTTAATATGACCTTTGCCAAAGGTTTGCGAGCCATCCTCAGACAAGATCCTGATATTGTCATGGTGGGTGAAATTCGTGATAATGAAACTGCACAAATTGCGGTGCAGGCCAGTTTAACGGGTCATTTGGTGTTTTCAACCTTGCATACTAATACCGCAGTTGGTGCCATTACACGTTTACGAGATATGGGCATAGAGCCATTTTTACTTTCTTCTAGCCTTAGTGGTGTGCTGGCACAACGCCTGATCAGAGTTTTGTGTCATCATTGTAAACAACCATATGACGCCGATGTAAGAGAGCAAGAAAAGCTCAGTATTCATAATCCTGTAACTATTCATCAAGCAGTAGGCTGCGAACACTGTAATTATACTGGCTATCAGGGGCGCAGTGGATTGTATGAATTGTTAACCATTAACGCAGAAATAAAGACCCTGATTCACAATCAAGCCAGCGAAGATCAAATTTTGAGCGCTGCTTGCAATCATTCCACCTTATTTGAGCAAGCCAAACAATTGGTATTAAAGAGCGATACCAGTCTTGATGAGGCAATTAGAGTTGTTTCGTTATGAGTATTTTCGAATATAAAGCCATTGATGCCAACGGTAAAAAAAACACAGGTTTTATTGAAAGTGATACTGAAAAATCCGCCCGCCAACAACTACAGAGTCAACAACTTACTTTATTAGAGGTCAGCAAAAGTCAGCGTAAATTGGGGCGGGCAAACACTTGGTTTGAGGCTAAATTGAGCGTTGCTGATACGGCTATTATTACACGCCAACTTGCCTCATTATTGCAAGCAGCAATACCCATTGACGAGGCTTTAAAAACCATTGGATACAATAGTGGCAAAAAACACATTAGAAAAACGGTTGGGCAAATACGCTCTTCAGTTGTTGAAGGTAAGAGCTTGGCAGAATCTTTGACATTCAACGCCAAAGAGCTACCTTCGTATTTTATCTCCAGTATTGAGGCAGGTGAACGCACAGGTGAATTAGGGCAAGTATTAGACAAACTTGCTAATGAAATTCAAAATCAGGAAAAATTTAAAAAGAAAATATCCGCCGCCTTGATTTACCCCATGATGATTAGCATGGTGGCTATTACGGTAGTGGTGCTTTTGTTGATTTTTGTAGTGCCACAGATTGTGAGTGTGTTTGATGACTCTGATCAGGCTTTGCCACCACTTACAATTGCGGTGATTTCGGCAAGCGATTTTCTTGTTGATAATATTGAGTTAATCGTTAGTTTGTTAATTGCATCATATATTGCTGCTAAATTAGCATTGAGACATGAGAATATCAAAAATGCATGGCAGCAATTTTTAGGCAAAATACCCGTCGTGGGTTACCTGCTTATTAATGCTAATGCCGCACGCTTTTCTCGCACCTTTGCTTTATTACACGAAAGTGGCACGCCTGTGTTACTTGCTTTAACCAATGCTGCCAACTCACTCAGTTATTCACCCATGAAACAAGCGGTGCTTATTGCAACAGAAAAAGTGCGAGAAGGCAGCACGATCTTCAAAGCCTTGCAAACACAAAATGCTTTGCCATCTATCACGCTTTATATGCTTGCTAGTGGTGAAGCCAGCGGGCAATTAAGCGAAATGTTAAACAAATCGGCCGAAAATCAAGAGGCAGACTTAGACAACTATACGACTAAAATCATCAGTTTATTTGAACCTTTGATGATTTTATTGATGGGAGGTATTGTATTGTTAATTGTTTTAGCTATACTGTTGCCAATTTTTGAACTTAATCAAATTGACTTATAAAAATGAATACTAAAAAAACAAAAAAACAAGCGGGCTTTACTCTAATTGAAATTATGATTGTGGTGGTTATCATTGGCATTTTATCCTCAATTATCTTGCCAAAAATTATCGACAAGCCGAATGAAGCGCGTGTACAAAAAGCCAGAAGCGATATTCAAACCATCAGTTCGGTGTTAGATTTATACAAATTAGACAAATTTAATTATCCAACAACGGATGAAGGTATTAGTGTTTTGGTGGGGCAATATCTAAAAAAACTACCTAAAGACCCTTGGGGTAACGATTATTACTATTTAAGCCCTGGAGAGCATTCAGATTTTGATTTGTATAGTTCCGGAGTGGATAAAAAATTAGGCGGAGGCGATGACATTAACAACTGGCAATAACAAGGGCTTTACTCTGATAGAGTTGCTGATTGTTCTATTGATTGTTGGTATTATGGTTTCTGTAGCGGCCATTAGTATTAAAAAAGCCACGCCTTCAGACACGCAAAAGTTATTTAATCAGATGAAAATCCAATTCCATTTGATGGCTGATTTTTCGCAATTAAAAAATGTGGATTTACGCATTAATATCGACACTATCGGAAAAGATGGCAATATTTACTATCACACTAAAATCCAACAACTTAATCCTGATAACGGCAAATGGGAGGAAAACAAAACCCTGTTTCCAAAGAGATTAAAATGGAAAAATAATGCAGTGTCTATGAGTGTAGAAACGGTCTTTTTTATGCCCAATGGTTTTATCACTCCTGCCCTTGTTAAGTTTGAATCTGAGGATGAAGCCTATCAATTTAATAGTAGCAAATTATGAAGCAAAATATTCGAAAAATGGGGTTTACTTTGATTGAAGTACTGGTGGCACTTAGTATTGTCAGCATTGCATTAATTGCATTGATTAAATTGCAATCACAAAGTGTTAAAAACTTAACTTATTTCAAACAAAAAACTCTGAGTAATTTAGTGGTATCTAATTTGGCAGTGGAAAAACGCTTGGTCAAGCCTGCGTTAGGTTTTGCCAATGGCACTTATGTATTAGGTAAACAGACTTGGCATTGGAAAACACACACAAAACCAACACTAAACACCAAAATTATTCAAGTGTCGATCTCTGTTTTTAAAGACAAAGTGCAACTTGACGCTAAAAACCCTTTGTCAGCATTAGAAATTTATGTGCAAAAATAACATTCGTCAAACTGGGTTTACCCTAATAGAATTGCTTGTTACTATAATGATTTTTGCCATAATTTCAACTTTATCTTACAATGCATTACATACCTCTATTAAGCAACAAAAGGCACAAGAAATTCATCATCAGCAATTGTTTGAATTGCAAAAAACATTGCACTATCTGCAACGTGATATTACGCAAATATACCATCAGGAGATTGTCTTGAGCAAATCTGGATTTGGAATAACAAGTATTCAAAACCAAAAATTACTCAAACTTAATTATTCAGTCCGTGAAAAAAAATTAATTCGCCAAGATCAAACTGACGCACAAAATCCTGTTACCTTAACGCTTATTAGTGACATCAGCAAGGGTAGCATTCGAGTGCTAGATAGCAATAATAAATGGCATGTGAATTGGCACAAAGGTGTCGCCTCTCCAAGAGTAGTTGAGATTAAATTTGAGCACCCTGGCTGGGGAGAAGTTAAAAAACTGGTATTTATTGATGAATAATACAGCATGTCAACAACAAGGCGTTGTGCTTATTGGTGTGCTTATCGTTGTGGCATTGATCAGTGCAATTACAGCACTCATTTGGCAACAACAGCACAAAAATTTTCAAACTGTCAAATATACTCAAACCCAAACTCAAGCCTTGAATTATTTATATTCTATGGAAAGTTGGGCAAAAGTAATTTTATTGAATGATAAAAAAACCAATATTGATGCATTAGATGAGGATTGGGCATCAGAAATTCCCCCTATCCCCATACCTGGTGGACAGATTCACGGAAAAATCAATGATTTGCAAGCAAAACTGAGTATTAATAATATTGTGAACACCAAAAAACCTAATAATATTGTTTTCAATAACGCTTTTTCTCTGTGTTTGAATCGTCTCAATGAACAATTAGAACAAGTCCAAATGTCGGATTTGATTTTTGCCTACATTACTGAATTATTGTCCGACACTCCGACACTTGCATTTAAATTTAAGCATATCAGCGAACTTAAAAACATAGTGGGTATGCAAAGGCAAGAATATTATAATATCAGTCCTTATCTAAACGCTTTACCAAAAGATACGCCTATTAATATCAATACTGCCGGAAAAGAAATTTTATCTTGTCTACACCCCGGTTTGTCTGAATACTCTGTTGAAGCATTGATTGCCGAAAGACCTTTTTCCAGCCCTGAAGAAGTCTTGAAATGGTTGCCCAATATATTACCTAATAACATGGTTAACGAAAATACTTTCCCTAAATCTTTAAGAGCAACCAATAGTAAATATTTTTTATTGGAATCCAGCGTTAAAATAAACGAAGATACTCTAAATGCTAAAACAATTTTCCATCGAAATGGTGCTAAAATAGATATTGTTAATCGCAGTTATTATTAGAGACCTTTGCATAAATATGAATAATCATCAAAACGCCATCTTTCATCAAATTACAAACTTTTTAAAAACACCCTTAGCCCTGCTAGGAGTGGATTTAAAAAATTTCCAATTTAATAAAATCTGTCATTTTGCTAATCATCCCTATTTATGCAAAGGTCTCTATTAATGAGATCTTTGCATAATTATGAACATTATTTACTACTCTAAAGCGCAGGTATTTTCTAAGCCGATTTCCAAGGCTTGTGTGCAGACCGTTATTGCAATTGACAGTCAATTGGTATCCACTCATCAAGTGACTTTGCCAAAGATGAGCGCTACTAAAGCTCGCAAAGCCATTCCTTTTGCTTTAGAATCTGAATTACTTGATGATATTGATACATTGGTATTTTTTCCCAAAAAATCCCTCCAGCCTAATCAATGGGATGTTTTAGTTGTTGCGCAAGAGGTGCTTAATACTTTAACAGAAAAATTACAACAAGCGCAATGTCAAGTGATTGCCATTGTGCCTGATTTTATATTGCTTCCTGTTGCAGAAAATACCACCTACATTGTGCAAGAAAATTTGACTACTTATCGATGCGGTAATTTTCAAGGCGGTTGCTTAACTCAGAATTTGTTTCATTCACTATTTGACAACGCCACCGAATTAACACCAACAGGCAGGCGTTATTATCCTGCTAACAACATAAACCTTCTGAGCAACAATACACATAATTTAATGAAATATGCACGCCCTTGGCGAATTTCTGCTGTAGTGACACTAATTACACTGGCATTGTCAACCACACAAGTAGTGATGAGCAATGAGCGCCTTACCAAACAACTCAAAGCGCAAAAATCTAATAACGAACAACAATTTCGTTCACTCTTTCCAGATATTAAGCGTATCATTAATATGCGGGTACAAGCGAAACAAAGGCTGGCAAGTGCCACTAAACAAAAATCGGCTTACACCCAAGATTTTTTAACTCAATTGTCCAAACAAGTGCGTGGCAATACTCAAGCGTCTAAAGTAATTTTTAAACAGAAAAAACTCACCATGCACCTTCTAAAATGAACTGGCACACTCTCAATTCACGCGAAAAAAATAGCGCTATCATAGTCGCCATTATATTCATCATTGCGCTTTTATATGCTTTGGTTTTCTCCCCTATTTGGCAACATAACGAGCAGTTGCAACTTGAATTGGAGGCAGAAAAAAATCTTGCCACTTATCTACAACAAACCCAGCAAAAACTAGTTTCATTGCCAAACTATCCTACATTATCTCAACAACAAGCAGAACAATATATTAATCAAACTTTTAAAGCACAAAGGGTCCAACTGAACGGTGTGATTATGCAACCTAAAAAAAGTATTGTCAGTATCAATAAGATAACCTTTAAAAAATTACTCAATAGCCTGAAAACACTTAAAAATAAATACGGCATCCTTACTGTTAAAGCCAATATAAAACGCATCAAGTCCGGTATCGTAGATGCCCAATTAACGCTTAATTTTTAGTGCTAATTCTTGCAGATATTATCATTGCACTTATTTTGGGGCTGTCTATTGGCAGTTTTTTAAATGTCATTATCTATCGACTCCCTATCAATATTAATGGTAATAAAAATATCAATTTAATCAGCCCAGCCCGCTCATTTTGTCCTCATTGTAAGCAGACATTAAGCGTGCTAGAACTTATACCAATTTTTAGTTTTTTATGGCAAAAAGGCAAATGTAAATACTGTCAAATGGCAATCAGTTGGTATTACCCACTCATTGAAACAATAAGCACCTTGGTCAGTGTACTCATCATCCTATATTTTGGACTAACAATACAAGCAGGGCTATATTTGTTGCTGGTATATTTGCTAATTGCTTTATTCATCATTGATATAAAGAACCAACTATTACCTGACTTACTCACTCTCCCGCTAATGTGGGTTGGTTTTCTCTATCAAATGCAATTTGGTGATTTGTCAGCAGGCGTCATTGGTGCAATGTCTGGTTATTTGTTATTATGGTCGCTATATTGGGCATTCAAACTATTACGCAACAAAGAGGGTATGGGTTATGGTGATTTCAAACTTACTGCTGCTTTAGGTGCTTGGCTTGGGTGGCAGCAATTGCCTTATTTGTTACTTCTTGCCTCCCTATTTGCAATTGGCTATTTTTTATTAGCAACACAGTACAAAACCAATCAAGCTTTTGCCTTTGGTCCATTTTTAATCAGTGCCTTTGTTATGCTACAATTATTATCAGTTAACATGTTTAGCCCCCTACAATGGGTCATGACAACTTAAGCATGTTTAAAACCATGTTAAAGTACCGTTATGAAAGCAAAAAAACAAGTATGTAAATCGTTCACGTATTTCAGAGGCTAAATTTAGGCAAATAATTTTATTATTTTCTGAGGATTTGAGTGCAACTCAAATCTCTCATTTAACAAAATTAAGCAGACAAACAATTAACAAATATTTGACTGCCATTAGACTGAGAATTTTAGAATTATCACACCTTCAATCTGCCCCCGCTAGCGGGGCAGATTGAAGTTGATGAATCTTACTTTGACGCACGGCGCGTCTGCGGTAAGCGCAGCCGTGGTGCCTTAGAAAAAACCATTGTATTTGGCTTATTAAAACGAGGCGACAAGGTTTATACTGAAATTGTAACAGACTGCTCTGCAGCAACGCTACAGAGCATAATACAGTGATTGAATTTTGTTCTAGATGGGTGTTGATTTGTTCTAGTAGAGGCTCTAATAATTGCTCTGTATTAAGCAGTTGTCTGAAACGCCAAATGCTTGAATGGTCAGGCACATTCTCAGATAAAGACAAATCAATAAAACGTCTGAACATTAGATCTCTGGCGATTTGTTTTTCTAAAGCCTCGTCATTCAGGTTATACCAAGCCTAAAGGATAAGAATTTTGAACATCATTAGTGGTAGGTAGCTGGGTGCACCCCTAACAGATGAATACAGGTTTGAGAGTGTTTGTTCTATCTCAGACCAATTGATAATGTTATGTACATCATCTAATTCTAAGAGAGATTTATGCTCAACAACGAGTGCATCTGCTAGTGAGTTTTGCTTTGTATTCTTCCAAGACATTTATTAGTGGTTTTGTTGGTTGATTTAGATGGGTGTTATTTTATCGTGTTGGTGGTTTTTGGTTGGTTTATGCAAAGGTCTCGATATGTATTCCGCAAACAATTAGGCAATCGCATAATTCTTTATCTTTTTTACCTTTAGGGTTTGGGTGTGTCCATAACTTTAAGAATGATTTTTTACAAAGTTTATTGACAAATTCTTCTGATGGTGTTAGTCCTTGAGTTAAATTATTTGTCATTTTCTGCCGTTAATATACTGGAATCCATCCTTTGTAATTTGCAGGATAAACAATAGTGGTAGTGGTATTAGGACTTTTGTCTTTGATTTTGTAAAATTGACTCATACACTTTAGATTGTTCTTCATATCCATCTCCTATAGATTTTGTCAAGCTATTAAACCCTGTCCAAAATTCTTTTTTTTTGCTTGTTTTTCTTGTTGCTTCTCGTATCTCAAATATGATATTTGTTTTTCGCTGAATGGATAAAGTTTTTCAACTTCTTGCTCATCTTTGTAACATATTGCATAAGAACCACTTGATTGACAATTGTCATATTTACTCCAATTTGGATAGTAAATATTACCATCTTTAAACATTTGCATTGTTGGTCCAGAAAAACAACCGCTTAAACCCAATAAAAACAATAATGTTAAACCAGTAAATAATATTTTATTCACTTTTTTCTCCAGACCTCTATTAAAAAGAATAGAGAAATGGAGGGTCGCATCTAACTATGAGTAAGGCATTATTGCCTTGATATGCACTAAAAGACAAACTTGTCAAAATTATGCATCTACCTCTACTTGCTCGTTGCTTTCTTCGTCTTCAGTTTCAGCAATCTTAGCAAGAGAGACGAGTTTTTCACCTTTAGCGATTTTAATCAGCGTTACGCCTTGGGTGTTTCTACCGATGATTGACACATCGACTGCTCTTGCTCTAACAAGTGTGCCTTTGTTAGAAATTAGCATCATTTCATCTTCATCGGTAACTTGAATGGCACCGACGACTTTACCATTTCTGTCGCTAGTTTTGATAGATATAACGCCAGAACCACCTCGTGCTTGAGAGCGGTATTCATCAAGTGCGGTGCGTTTACCAAAACCTTTTTCGGTGGCGGTTAGGATTGAGTTTTCACCGTTTGTGATAATAGCTGAGACAATTTCATCGTCTTTAAGCCTCATGCCACGCACGCCGATAGCCGTTCTACCAACGGCACGCACATCGGATTCTTTAAAGCGAATAGATTTACCGTTGGCTGAGAATAGCATAATATCCTGTTCACCTGAGGTGATATCAACACCAACGAGTTTATCCTCATCTCTAAGGTCAATAGCGATAATACCACCTTTTCTTGGGCGGGCAAAATTGGTGAGTGCGGTTTTCTTGCAAGTGCCACTACTGGTAACCATAAACACAAATTTGTCATCGCTAAACTCGGCTACTGGCAAGATGGCATTAATTGATTCTTCTTTGTCAAGTGGCAATAAATTAACAATGGGCTTACCTCGTGCGGTGCGTGATGCCATTGGTAGCTCATAAACTTTGAGCCAATGCACTTTGCCAGTGGACGAGAAGCACAGCACAGTATCGTGTGAATTTGCCACAAACAACTGATCAACAAAGTCTTCATCTTTCATCTTGGTGGCGGCTTTACCTTTGCCACCACGGCGTTGTGCTTGATAATCACTGAGCGATTGCGCCTTAATATAGCCACCATGTGACAAAGTTACCACCCGTTCTTCTTGGGCAATAAGGTCTTCTAGTGTTAAATCAATTTTATTTTCAATAATCTTGGTCATTCTATCATTAGAGAAATTCTCACGCACTTCAACTAATTCATCACGAATCACTTGCATCAGTTTTTCAGGAGTTTGGAGAATGTCTAATAGGTATTTGATGGATTCTAACAATTCATTAAATTCATCAAAAATTTTGTCTTTTTCTAAGCCAGTTAAACGATGCAGTTTTAAATCCAGAATGGCTTGCGCTTGTTTCAATGACAATTGATAATCACCATTTGCCTGCAGACCAAGTTCGGATGCTAGTTCTTCTGGCTTGAATAACGCCATATCACGGTCACCAATCAGGTCTTTAATAACACTGCCTTCCCAAGTTCTGGCAATTAGTTGCTCTCTTGCATCAGTTGGGCTTGGGGCGGCTTTTACCAATTCAATAATTTCATTAATGTTGCTTAAAGCCACTGACAAACCTTCTAAAATGTGCGCACGATTTCTCGCTTTATTCAACTCAAAAATAGAGCGGCGAGTAACCACATCACGACGATGGGCAATAAAGGCATCTAAAATCCCTTTAAGCGTCATCAATTTCGGCATACCTTTGTCAATCGCAACCATATTGATGCCGAAAACCGTTTGCATTTCAGTTAATTTATAGAGATTATTGAGCATCACTTCTGGTACTTCGCCACGACGCAATTCAATCACCATACGCATACCATCTTTATCAGACTCATCTCTTAAACCGGTAATGCCATCCACTCTTTTATCTTTAACCAATTCAGCAATTTTGCCAATCAATTTGGCTTTATTGACTTGATATGGCAGTTCAGTTACAACGATACTTTGCTTGTCTTCGCCCTCCACATGAGAAACAGAACGCAAATAAATCTTACCTTTGCCTGTTTCGTAGGCTTGGCGAATACCTGATGCACCATTGATAATACCTGCTGTTGGGAAATCTGGGCCTGGCATAATTTCTAATAATTCATCAGTCGTAACGCTGTCATTGTCAATCACTTTTAGGCAGGCGTTGATTGCCTCACCTAAATTATGGGGTGGAATGTTGGTTGCCATACCTACCGCAATACCCGATGAACCATTTACCAATAAGGTTGGCACGCGCGTTGGAAGTACGCTTGGCTCCGATTCTGAGCCATCGTAGTTGTCAATAAAATCAACGGTTTTTTTGTCTAAATCACGCAATAATTCGTGCGAAAGTTTTGACATGCGAATTTCTGTATAACGCATTGCTGCTGCACGGTCACCATCAACTGAACCAAAGTTACCCTGTCCATCAATAAGAATACTACGCATTGAAAATGGTTGTGCCATGCGGACGATAGTGTCATAGACCGCTGTATCGCCATGTGGATGATATTTACCAATCACATCACCGACAATACGGGCTGATTTTTTGTAGGCTTTGTTGTAGTCATTGCCCAGCACATTCATTGCGTAAAGAACACGACGATGCACAGGTTTTAGCCCATCTCGCACATCAGGCAAGGCGCGACCAACGATGACGCTCATTGCGTATTCCAAATAGGAATCTCGCATCTCATCTTCAATGGTAACTACGGGGAAATTAGGTTCAAAAACTTCAGGAATATCGGTATTTTCAGACATACAAAAATGGCTTTAATAAATTGACTTTTATTTTACCCTAAATAAGGGAGAATTAGTAGCTTATGCGTTTCTTTTTTGAACGGCGTTTGCCAATGTTTTAAGCAGTTTTTCGGTATCATTCCAATTGATACAGCCATCGGTAATACTGACGCCGTATTTGAGTAATTTCAATGACCCAACGGGCTGATTTCCTTCATTCAAATGTGACTCTATCATCACCCCAGCAATCTGCTTAGAGCCTGCACTAATTTGCTCGGCAATATCTTTGCCAACCTTAATTTGATTTTTGAATTTTTTCTCACTATTGGCGTGTGAAAAATCTACCATCAATTGCTGTGGCAACTTCGCATTGGCAAGTTTTTCAACCGTTTCTTTTATGCTTTCACTATCAAAATTGGTATCATCTTTGCCACCACGCAAAATCACATGGCAATTTGAATTACCTAATGTTGTGTAACGATTAATCATGCCTTTTTTATTAATCGACCAAAACATATGCGAACTACTGGCAGAAACCACCGCATCAATAGCTACCTGAACACCACCATCTGTCCCATTTTTAAAGCCCACAGGACAAGATAAACCTGATGCCAGTTCACGATGTGTTTGACTTTCTGTGGTGCGTGCGCCAATAGCACCCCACGAAATCAAATCAGAAATATATTGCGGGGTAATGAGATCCAAGTATTCGGTAGCTGTCGGTAAGCGTATTTTTGCCAAATCCAGCAATAATTTGCGTGCCAAATCAAAGCCTTTTTCCATATGATTGCTATTATCCAAATCTGGGTCATAAATCAAACCCTTCCATCCAACAGTAGTGCGTGGCTTTTCAAAATACACCCGCATTACAATAAATAAATTGTCTTTGAGCTCGTCTCGCAAGGTTGCTAATTTTTCAGCATATTCTATCGCTGCCTTGGTATCGTGTATAGAACAGGGCCCAACAACGACTAGTAGGCGTTTATCCTTACCTTTCAGAATATCAGCAATAGTTTGACGCGCATCAACAATAAAATCAGACTCGGGCTTCTTGACCTCATGTCGCTTGATATACACCATTGGGGAGTGATAGACTCCGATTTAGTAATGCGGATATTGCTAATTTTTTGTAAAATCTTCTTTAACATGGTCTAGATTTTATTTTTCTCAATAACTGCATAAGCTGAATGGTTATGAATAGATTCAAAATTTTCTGATTCTAAACGGTAGTAATCAATACTGTCATTCGCATTCAAGCCGACCGCGATATCACGCACTAAATCTTCAACAAAAGCAGGATTGTCATAAGCTCTCTCGGTCACAATTTTTTCGTCATCTCGTTTTAAAATCGCATACAACTCACACGATGCTTGCGCTTCTGCTAAATCAATTAAATCTTCTATCTGCAAAGTTTTACCCTTTGCAATTCTCGCTTTAATAGTAATATGTGAACGCTGATTATGCGCACCATATTTAGAAATACTCTTTGAACATGGGCAAAGACTGGTCACTGGCACCACAACCTTCGCCATCACTTCGGTCACACCTTGATTTAAAATACCATACAAAGTTACCTGATAATCCATCAACGATTCTACACCCGAAGACGGGGCTTTTTTGTTGCGGAAAAATGGGAAATCAACTGTTACATATGCAGTATCTGCATCTAATTTTGCCTGTACTTTATCAATAATCTGACCAAAATTACCACAGTTAAATTCACAAGACCCTGTATTCAAAATCTCAATAAAACGCGACATATGCGTGCCTTTCACATGCTCTGGCAAGGTTACCGTCATGGTCCAATTACCCACCGTTGGATTTTTATTGCCAGCACGGTCAATGTAGGTCATCGGGTGTGAAATATCCTTGATGCCTACTTTATCAATAACGATTTGTCGAGTGTCTGCATTATTTTGTGTATCGGGTAAATTACATATGCTCATTTATCTTGGCTCCGAATAGGTAACAGATGCTCTGGGCGTTTCCCAAATAATTACTTCGCAAACACGGACATCTTGATTATTAATTAATTTTGCAACTTCTTGATACATATATTTTGCAATATTTTCAGCAGTTGGATTGAGTTTATCAAAAGGCGTAATCTCATTCAAATATTGATGATCCAATCTTTTAACCACTGCTTTGGTTTGTTTTTTGATTTCGCGAAAATCAATCGCAATGCCGTTCACATCAAGCTCCTGCGCCTCAATAGACATCTCAACCCCCCAGTTATGACCATGCAAGCGTGCACAATCACCAGGGTAATTTCGTAAGGAATGGGCTGCACCGAAATCGGTAACAATTTTTAAGACGAACATAGTAATTCGGAAAAATTGGAAAGGCGTTATTATACCAACTACTGATACAGTATTACACTTTGAATTACTAGAGACCTTTGCATAAATAGGGATGATTAGCAAAATGACAGATTTTATTAAATTGGAAATTTTTTAAATCCACTCCTAGCAGGGCTAAGGGTGTTTTTAAAAAGTTTGTAATTTGATGAAAGATGGCGTTTTGATGATTATTCATATTTATGCAAAGGTCTCTAATACTATAATCCAAAAATTAGATTTAGGCTTAAGTATAGATTTAGGATCAGACGCAACCACACTCGTGCCGACATCTATCGGAGCGGTTTTCAGTTTGTCCTTTGCTTTGTTATTTCCTTGTTTTGCCGATTTTGAATACCATTTAATAGCCTGTTGATAATCTTCTAAAACACCCTGCCCAACTTCGTACATATACCCCACATCGTATTGTGCTTCAATATGCCCTTGTTCTGCTGCTTTTTTATACCATTTTAAAGCCTGATTATCATCTGTACGAATGTCATGCACAGAATCATTAGCACTTCTGCCTTCATATATACGCCCCAAATTATATTGTGCGTTAGCGTTTCCTTGTTCTGCAAGGGCTTTTGTTTGAAAAAAATCTAAAGCTACAGTTGAAAAACTAAGCCCTAGAAGAAATGTTAATAAAAATGTCTTATTTTTTTAATCAACTGCTTCAATTTTAGAAAGGTTTTGATAACCTTTTGGTAGTAAATTACCGCGTCTTGCACGGGTACCAATATAGTTGGTAAGGTCTTGGAATTTGATGGTTAGGTGGCGTTTTCCTGCAGTAACTTTTAGATTTTGAGTTGCCAATAGGATACAGATGCTGACGACAAATTCTGTACCATCTTTCATTTCTTTTGATGGGATTTGAATGAGTTTGTTGCCTTTGCCTTTAGATAAAATTGGTAATTCAGCCACTGGAAACACTAATAAACGCCCACGATTAGTGGTTACGGCGATAAATTGATTATCTAAATCATCAACATTAATGACAGGCATTACTTTAGAAACACCAGGCAATGATAAGGAAGTTTTACCTGCTTTTTTCTTAGATAATAAATCGCCAATAGTGGCAATAAAACCATAACCTGCACTAGAAGCCAACAAAATATGTTGCTCATCATCACCCATAACCACATCAACAAATTCAGCGCCCATCGGTGGAGTCAATCGACCAGTAAGTGGCTCACCTTGCCCTCTGGCACTTGGTAAAGAGTTTGCACTTAATGAATAAGAACGCCCTGTTGAATCTAAGAAAATTGCATTTTTATTGCTACGACCTTTGGCACTGGTTGAGTAGCTGTCGCCTGATTTGTAATTTAGGGCGCTAGAGTCAATATCGTGCCCTTTGGCACTACGAACCCAACCCTTATCGCTCAATACTACCGTAACATTTTCAGCAGGCATCATATCATCCTCGCTGAAGGCTTGAGATTGTATAGAACTCGGCTTAATACTTGATCGTCTTTTGTCGCCGAACTCTTTAACAATGACCCTTAATTCATTTTTAATGTAAGTTTTTAGTCGGGCTTCACTTGATAATAATAAGTCTAATTTTTCTTTTTCAGCGACTAATTCCTCTTGTTCACTTTGAATTTTCATCTCTTCTAATTTGGCAAGATGACGCAGTTTTAATTCCAAAATTGCTTCGGCTTGGATCTCGCTTAACTTAAAACGAGCAATCAATATTGACTTGGGTTTATCATTTTCTCGAATAATGGCAATCACTTCATCGATATTCAAAAAGGCAATTAATAAACCTTCTAAGATGTGCAACCTTGCCAAAATTTTATCCAAACGGTGGTCTAGGCGATTGGTAACCACTTGCGTGCGATAGGTGAGCCATTCTTTCAGCATTGGGATGAGTGGTTTAACCTGTGGTTTACCGTCCAAACCAATCACATTCATATTGACGCGGTAATTTTTTTCCAAATCAGTAGTGGCAAATAAATGCGACATTAACGCATCAGTATCTACACGATTTGACCTTGGAACAATCACAATCCGAGTTGGATTTTCGTGATCGGATTCATCACGAATATCCTCCACTAATGGCAATTTCTTCTTACGCATTTGGTCGGCAATCTGAGTGATAACTTTAGAGCCAGAAGTTTGATATGGTAAGGTTTCAACAACAATTTCACCCTTTTCTTTTTGGTAAGTGGCACGCATTTTAACGCTACCATGCCCTGTTGCATAAATCTGTTTAATATCCGCTTCACTTGAGACAATATCCGCAGCAGTTGGATAATCAGGTGCGGGCATAATTTGCATAATTTCATCTAACTCAGCTGATGGTTTATCCAGTAATTGAATACAAGCATTCACCACTTCGGTCAAATTATGCGGTGGCACATCGGTCGCCATACCCACGGCAATACCTGAAGTTCCATTCAATAAAAGATTGGGGATTTTTGCTGGCAATTGCTTCGGCTCTTGCAAAGAACCATCAAAATTATCCGCCCATTCCACTGTGCCTTGATTGATTTCCGAGAGCAATAAATCCGCATAACGAGATAATTTGCTTTCGGTATAACGCATCGCCGCAAACGATTTTGGGTCATCAGGTGCACCCCAATTCCCTTGCCCATCAATAAACGGATAACGATACGAAAACGGCTGTGCCATTAACACCATCGCCTCATAACAGGCACTATCGCCGTGCGGATGAAATTTACCCAAAACATCACCAACAGTTCGAGCAGATTTTTTAAATTTAGCCGTTGATTTAAGCCCCAATTCACTCATCGCATAAACAATACGGCGTTGAACAGGCTTTAGCCCATCGCCCACAAACGGCAATGCACGGTCAAGAATGACATACATCGAATAATCAAGATAAGCGCGTTCACTAAATTCAGCGACACTTTGTTGTTCAAGGTTGATTTGGCTCATTTTTCCCTAATTTTTCCCTAAAGGAATACATAAAAGTTCGGATTATTTTAACCGAATTGCTAAACGCTTTAATTGAAAGTGTAAAGTTTTCTAACTTTTCTAACATTGTTGAGTAAACAGATAATTAACTTAATCGCCCTACATATTGTCAATACATTTTACCAAAAAACATTTATTCATCAATAAGGGGATACAAAGTTTGTTATTTAAATACAAGAAAGGTTAACCTTTTGTCGCTTCATGTTTAGTGTGAAGATCATTTTTTTTAAAAATGCTCCAAAATTATTAAGAGTTATACGACTCTTTCCTAAATATTACAAGAGTCCTTTGCATAAATAGGGATGATTAGCAAAATGACAGATTTTATTAAATTGGAAATTTTTTAAATCCACTCCTAGCAGGGCTAAGGGTGTTTTTAAAAAGTTTGTAATTTGATGAAAGATGGCGTTTTGATGATTATTCATATTTATGCAAAGGTCTCAATATATTTAAATTATGCTAATTACCATCAAAAAAATTATCTTTATTGGGTTCTTTATCTTAAGTACGCCCTCTATAGCCCAAAAAATTACAACGATTAAAATGCCTTCGGGAGAAGATATAGAGCTTAGAATTTTTCCTGCAAAAGGAAATGTTTTGCTACTAGGGTTTCCATGTGATTTCGGCAAAAGTAAAAACGAAGAATCCGTTGCCAAATCTTTATCTGAAGATGGCTTAGAAGTATGGATGCCAGACATATTAAGCACTTATATGCTGCCAAAAGTGCGTAGTAGTTATGCAAAAATAAAGAATGAAGACTTGGTTCGTATTGTCCAAAAAGCTATAAAAACAGGCAAAGATATTTATTTGATTGCTTCTGGGGCTGGCACACAACTAGCATTACGCGCCGCAGCAAAATGGCATGAAAAATATCAAAATTCTGACGGTTTAAAGGGGTTAATATTATTATTTCCTCGGCTTAATAGTGCTGAGCCTATACCTGGCGTTAAGCCAAAATATGTTAGTGCGGTTGGTACAACTAAAAAACCAATTATGATATTAGAAGGTGGCAGAACCCCAAATAAATGGGGGCTTAAACATTTAAGTATGAAATTAAGTGCAGGTGGCAGTAAAGTTATTTCCAAAGTTATACCCGATATTCGAGGATATTTTTTTAAACGCAAAGACCCAAACAGAACTGAAGATATGGTTACTTCAGAACTATCTGGTTTAATCAAAGTGAGTCTATTTTACTTACAAAAAGGAATTTTAGAATGAGACCTTTGCATAAATATGAATAATCATCAAAACGCCATCTTTCATCAAATTACAAACTTTTTAAAAACACCCTTAGCCCTGCTAGGAGTGGATTTAAAAAATTTCCAATTTAATAAAATCTGTCATTTTGCTAATCATCCCTATTTATGCAAAGGTCTCAGAATGAATAAAATATTCTTGGCATTATTACTTATAATTACGCTAAACACAAACGCAGTAGAGCTTAAAAAATACACGGGATTAATTAAAAAACCCACTATTTCCCTGCCAGATTTAAATGGCAAAATACATACCTTGTCCCAATATAAAGGGAATATAGTTTTAGTGCAATTTTGGGCAACTTATTGCCCGCCTTGTATCAAGGAGATGCCCTCCATGAATAGTTTACAAAGTAAGCTCAAGAAAGCAGATATACCTTTTAAAATCTTAGCCATTAATATGGCAGAAAGTAAAGCCGAAGTTGAAAAATTTGTAAAAATTGTTAATCCAGAATTTACTATATTAATGAACGAAGACGGCTCTAGTATTCAACAATGGCAAGTATTTGCAGCACCTTCAAATTTCTTGATTAACAAACAAGGTGAAATTATTTATACTTTATTTGGCGGTGTTGAATGGAATTCTAAAGAAATTATTAAAAAGATAACACAACTCTCAAAATTCTAAAAACCTATTTAAAATCTTCGGTAGTAATACACGAACAAAATAAATTTCTATCACCATATACATTATCAATACGCTTCACAGGCGGGAAGTATTTATTTGCCACTAGCGACTCAACTGGATATAACGCCTGCGTTCTGGTGTAAGGATAATTCCATTCCCCTGACATCTCATGTGCCGTGTGTGGTGCATTTTTCAATGGGTTATTTTCTCTATCCCATTTGCCAGAAATTACATTTTGAATTTCATTATAAATACTAACCATTGCGGTGATAAATCTGTCTATTTCTCGCTTTGATTCACTCTCCGTTGGCTCAATCATCAGCGTGCCTGAGACGGGAAATGACATCGTTGGCGAATGAAAACCGTAGTCCATCAAACGCTTGGCAATGTCTTCTTCAGTGATACCACTCTCATCTTTCAGAGGGCGGATGTCAATAATACATTCATGTGCTACCATACCTTGATCACCTCGATAGAGAATTGGGAAGTGGTCTTTGAGTTCGGTGGCAATATAATTGGCACTAACAATAGCAATTTCGGTTGAACGCTGCATGCCGTGCTTGCCTAATAATTTAATATAACTCCAAGAAATGGGCAAGATTGAGGCAGAACCATACATCGCTGCCGAAACGGCGTTTGAATCTTTAACCAACGGGTCTCCTGGTAAGAATTGTGCCAAATGTGCTTTTACGCCAATAGGCCCCATACCCGGACCGCCACCGCCATGCGGAATGGCAAAAGTTTTGTGTAAATTAATGTGCGACACATCAGCACCAAACTCACCCATACGAGTAATACCCACCATTGCATTTAGGTTAGCACCATCTAAATAAACTTGCCCGCCTCTGGTGTGAATAATGTCACATATTTTTTGTATTTGAACTTCAAATACGCCATGTGTTGATGGATAAGTTACCATAATTGCAGCAAGATTATCGGCGTGTTTTTGGGCTTTTTCTTGCAAATCATCTACGGAAATATTGCCTGATTCATCACATTTTACAATCACCACTTTCATCCCTGCCATCACGGCACTTGCGGGGTTTGTACCATGTGCTGAGGAAGGGATTAAGCAAATATTACGATGTGCATCACCACGAGACTGGTGATACGCATGAATCGCAAGTAGCCCTGCAAATTCACCTTGAGAGCCTGCATTTGGCTGTAATGATACTGCATCATAGCCTGTTATCTCACACAGAGCGTGCTCCAAATCTTTGAATAATTGCTGATAGCCTTGTGTTTGCGTTGCGGGTGCATAAGGGTGTAATTTTGAAAACCCTGGCAATGAAATCGGATACATTTGCGTAGCGGCATTGAGTTTCATAGTACAAGAGCCTAGTGCAATCATTGAGTGATTAAGGGCAATATCCTTGTTTTCCAAGCGCTTTAAATAACGCATCATTTCTGTTTCCGAGTGATGCAAACTAAAGACTGGATGAGTCAAAAACACGCTTTCCCGCACTTGCCCATGACAAGGTTCGACCTTGTCAAAGCATGACAAGGTCGAACCTTGTCCAAAAATAGCTAACAAGGATTTTAAATCTTCTGTGGTAGTGGTTTCATCCATTGCAATCGTTAGTTGATTATCATTCAACAAACGCAAATTGATATTTTTTTCTTGTGCCTGTTTAAATAGTGCTTGTGCTTTATCAGTGTTAATCGTAATTGTATCAAAAAACTGTGTACTTGCTAATTCAAAGCCCGCATCGCTCAAACTTTTGCCAATGTTGCCGCCTTTAAATGCACCTTAGTCGCAATATTTTTCAGCCCTTTTGCACCGTGATAAATACCGTACGCCGCCGCTAACACTGCTAACAAAACCTGCGCCGTACAAATATTACTGGTGGCTTTATCGCGACGAATATGCTGCTCACGGGTTTGCAAAGACATCCGCATTGCCAAGTTACCAAGTGTGTCTTGAGACACACCAATAATACGCCCTGGCACCATGCGTTTAAATTCATCACGGGTGGCTAAAAACGCAGCATGAGGACCGCCGAAACCCATTGGCACACCGAAACGCTGAGAGTTGCCAATAGCAATATCTGCACCCATCTCAGCTGGAGTTTTAAGTAAAGTCAGTGCTAAAAGATCACAAGCAACAATGGTTAATACATTTTGCATTTTGGCTTTTGCAATATCAGCGCTCAAATCACGCACTTCGCCATTTGTGCCTGGTGATTGTAACAAAGTAGCGAAACAATCAGAAAAATCATCGCCCTGGATATCTGCCACTACTAACTCAATGCCGAGTGGCTTGGCACGCGTTTGTAAAATCGTAATGGTTTGCGGATGAGTGTTTCTGTCGATTAAAAACCGATTAGATTTGTTTTTACGATTAACGCGTTTTGCCATCATCATCGCTTCCGCCGCAGCTGTCGGTTCATCTAACAATGACGCATTAGAAATATCCATCCCCGTCAAATCTATAATCATCTGCTGAAAATTGAGCAGCATCTCCAAACGCCCCTGCGAAATCTCCGCCTGATAAGGCGTATAAGCCGTGTACCAGCCTGGATTTTCTAAAATATTTCGCTGAATAACGGTCGGTATCAAAGTCCCGTAATATCCCTGCCCAATAAAATTAGTTGCAATCGTATTTTGATCCGCCAGTTCAGTCGCCAATGCCAGTGTATCCCGTTCACTTATGCCCTCATCAATCGCCATACGATTACCGAATAAAATACTCTCTGGCACAGTTTTAGACACAACATCAGCAACCGATTTTTGTTCGATAATAGTTAACATTGAAACAATATCCACTTCACTGGGTCCAATGTGTCTATCTAAAAAGTCGCTCATAAATAAGGATATGTATAAAAATTTAAAGCATGAATTTTAATCTTAAATGAAAAAAAATACCACTTAAAAATATAGGGTTTATTAACTGGTTTAAGAAAAAAATAAAATACCATTATAGTGGTTTAAAGGTAAATATTTATTACCTACTGAGACCTTTGCATAAATAGGGATGATTGGCAAAATGACAGATTTTATTAAATTGGAAATTTTTTAAATCCACTCCTAGCAGGGCTAAGGGTGTTTTTAAAAAGTTTGTAATTTGATGAAAGATGGCGTTTTGATGATTATTCATATTTATGCAAAGGTCTCCTACTATCAAATAAAAAATTACAGATATTAAAAATTAATTAAATATAAATACCAATCAATCTATATAATAATAAAAAGACAAGAATAAATTATGTTTGGATTTGGTGAAAAAATAGCGGGTTATGATATCCTCGTTTTTAATGAGCGAGAGGTTCGAGCGGCAGCGGGAATTGTATTTTTCTTTGCATTCATGGCTTTTTTGAATGGATTTTTGACAGGCAATAATGAACCAACTAAGTTAATGGTAACAGTGTTTTTGTTTGATTTCTTTATTCGTGTTTTTGTCAATCCAAAATATTCGCCGTCAATGGTGGTGGGGCGTTGGATAGTAAATAATCAAATGCCAGAGTATGTTGGTGCACCACAAAAAAAATGGGCGTGGGATTTGGATTTTTCTTAGCACTGATAATGTTTTATTTGGTGGTGTTGAATGATGTGCGTGGCATGGTGAATATTCTGACTTGTGCGTTGTGCTTGGGTTTGTTGTTTTTGAATCGGTATTTGGAATTTGCGTGGGTTGCAAGGTTTATAATGCTTATCACAAGGGCGGTGCAAAACATTGCCCAGGTGAATCATGTGATTTGGCGAGAAGTCGACTGCCAATTCAAAATTTGAATGTGGTACAAAAAGTAATTTTTGTGTTGTCAATATTGACATTGCTATATTTAATGTTCGGTGATATTGTTGATTTTTTACTTAAAGAGACCTTTGCATAAATAGGGATGATTAGCAAAATGACAGATTTTATTAAATTGGAAATTTTTTAAATCCACTCCTAGCAGGGCTAAGGGTGTTTTTAAAAAGTTTGTAATTTGATGAAAGATGGCGTTTTGATGATTATTCATATTTATGCAAAGGTCTCTTAAAGGATAAATATGAAAAATATAAAAATTTTATGGGCAATTATTGTGGCGCTCGGACTCATTGTGTTTGGTGCTGGGTATCAACTTATAACGGGTTCCACGGTG
This sequence comes from Candidatus Thiodubiliella endoseptemdiera, assembly GCA_013416635.1. GTDB lineage: Bacteria > Pseudomonadota > Gammaproteobacteria > PS1 > Pseudothioglobaceae > Thiodubiliella > Thiodubiliella endoseptemdiera. The sequence goes on from JACCHT010000002.1 coordinate 297,261, forward strand.
GTATCCTCGGATGGGCGAACGGCAATTGTTCTCACTAAGAATGAGCGTAATTTTGTATTGGGTGAAATGCGGGGATTGTTGGGACATATGCAACAGTTGGTCGCGGCGGCGGCGGATCGGGATATAGATAAAACGATTGCCATTGCAAAAAGGTTGAATAGCGATTCACAAGGTGAGAAGCAAGTCGGTATTATTGCTAAAACACCATTGAATTTTAAAAAAATTACAGCCAATATTCATTCGCAATTTGGCAAACTTTATGAAGATTCTGTAAAAAAAAGAGATGCGAATCATTCGCTTAAACAGGTGTCCATGATTATGCAAAATTGCATTGCTTGTCATGGCGCTTACACGATAATAGAAGAACAAAAATAAAGGAGGAAGTGTGAAAAATTTAAAAAAAATATTAACTTTATTGACATTGGTAGCGAGTTTTTCAGCAATGGCATTGCTTGGTTTTGGTGACAATAATGCATCTAAGAATAAAAACAAGGTGGCAAAAGACTGTGAAGTTCCCGCATTCGCAAAAGCCATTGGTCATAAAGATCAATGGCTTTTACACAACGGTTGTCCACCAGAAAAAAAGGCTAATAAAGATAAAGGCGCTGAAAGTAAAGACGCTAAATAATCTGACAAGCCTCGTCAAAATCAAGACGGGGCGAGCGTGGAAATATTTTACTGGCATCGCCATAGCCGATGCCACAAATGAAAATAGATTTGGTTTTCCCATCAGGGAAAAATGCAGTGTCTAAAGTAGACGCATTAAAGCCACCCATTGGACCACAGTCTAAGCCTATTGAGCGAGCTGCCAGCATAAAATAAGCGCCTTGCAAAGTGGCATTCATTGAACCAACTTCTTTGATTTTGTCAGGTTTACCTTCGTACCAACCTTTGGCATCAGTATGCGGAAATAACTTGTCGAGTTTTTCATAAAATTCAGTATCATAACTAATGATTGCTACCGCAGGTGCAGTCATAGCTTTATCCACATTGCCTTCGTCGAGATGAGCTTTAAGCTTGGCTTTTACTTCATCTGAACGCACAAAAGTAATACGAGCAGGGCAAGTGTTAGCAGCGGTTGGACCGAACTTCATTAAATGGTAAAGCTGGTGAATTTGTTCATTTGAAATGTCTTTGTTTAGCCACGCATTATGGCTTCTCGCCTCTGTAAATAAAATGTCCATTGTGTTCTTGTCAAGCATTATAATATCCTATATTATGTTTTTATAAAAAATCAGAATGTTAGATTATATATTTTTTGACACAGTACTCGCAAGAAAATTTAAAACCACTTAACAAAAGTGGACATAGAATTTCAAACTGAAAAAGACGATGATTTTGGCTCGGTGCAAGGTGAAATTGTATCTATTACCGATGAAACCAGTGATGAAATATTGGACAAATTACAAACACTGTATGATGAGTTGCAAGAAGAAATGGAACAAATATTAGAACAAGGCGGTGATGGCTTATCAATGAACGCCGCAGGTATGAAAGTGCAACTCAAAAACGGCAGTATGTGTACGCTACGAGTTGAACCGGCGATTGTTACACGGATTTTAACGGTGTTAGAATTTGATGAGTTGCAAGCATTTATTGATAATATTGCCAAAAGTGTTGAAGAACCTGATGATGGGCATTTTTGCCACAATATAAACAAGGATTAACGATGAAAAAAATTACAATTATTGGTGCGGGTTTTGCGGGTTTAACGGCAGTTAGAACGCTGAGAAAATTAGATAAAACAGTGGAAATTACGCTAATTTCTCCGAAGGCAGAATTGGTTTATATGCCGAGTTTAATTTGGGTGCCATCGGACGCAGTTAGCAAAAAAGATATTATTGTGCCATTGGATAATTTCTTTAAGCGAATGAATGTTCGCCATGTGACTCATAAAGTAGTAAATTTGGAAAATAATGGTAGAACTGTTATGCTTGATAATGGTGCACGAGTAGATAATGATGCGTTAATTATTGCGTCAGGCGGGTGTTTTATTAAAAAATTACCGGGTATTGATATTGCCATCACCCCTTGCGAAGGTTTGAGTGCTGCCGAGCAGATACGCGACAAAGTTAAGGCGATGAACGGGGGCAATATCGCTATTGGCTTTGCAGGCAATCCGAAAGAACCAAGTGCAATGCGTGGTGGACCGATGTTTGAATTTTTATTCGGTTTAGACACACAACTTCGCAAAGAAAAACGACGCGATAAGTTCAATTTAACTTTCTTTACTCCTGCGGAAAAACCCGGTGCTAGATTAGGAGAAAAAGCTGTTGATGGCTTATTGGGCGAGATGAAAAAGCGTAACATTACAACCCATCTTGGCAATAAAATAAAAGAATTTACCGATGAAAAAGTGATTACTGAAGGCGGTGAATTTGATGCTGATTTAATTCTATTTATGCCAGGAATGACAGGCAATCAATGGTTTGGCAATACTGAACTTGAACTCAGTGAAGGTGGATTGCTCAAAGCCAATAAATTCTGTCAAACTTCGCTTAAAAAAGTTTTTGTTGCAGGTGATTCAGGCTCTTTTCCTGGTCCAGAATGGATGCCAAAACAAGCACATATGGCAGATTTACAAGCCGAAGCTGCTGCTAAAAATGTCTTAGAATTATTAAATGGCGAGATTGCGAGTCACACCTTCAAAATTGAATTAATGTGCATTGTTGATTCAAATAATAAAGGAATATATATCTCACGCACAGAAAAAGGTGGGTTGATGCTGCCGAATTGTCGCCTATTGCACATTGCCAAAAAAGTATTCGGCTGGTGGTATTTGCGTCAATATCGTTAAGGAGATATTATGTCAGATTGTCTATTTTGTAAAATCATCGCAGGTGATATTCCTGCCGAAAAAATTTACGAAGATGACGATGTATTCGCCTTCCACGATATCGGCGCACAAGCACCGCATCATTTTTTAGTCATTCCCAAAAAACACATTGCCACGCTAAACGATACAGATGACACCACTTTAATCGGCAAACTTATCTTAACTGCCAGTAAAATTACCAAAGATTTAGGCTTTGCAGAAGACGGTTACCGTGTCGTTATGAACTGTAACGAACAAGGTGGGCAGACGGTTTATCATATTCATCTACACTGTTTGGGTGGTAGAAATTTAGCTTGGCCGCCAGGTTAAAAATTTCAACACCATTTTATTCGTTACATTTTCAAATTTAGTAGTGGGGTTTAACTACCGCGAATATTTGTATGTATTTGATTTTCTATATTGGCGTGGAGTTAGCGGTGGTTGGTAAAAACCCCAAAAACCTAGTTTTTTAGATTTAGCGGTGGTTTCCTCTTGCTTATAGACATCTCCATAAGCAAATGCCATCCCTGCCCCTACCATTGCTTTAGCGATGTCGGTGTTACCTTTGTGTAACTGGATTAAAACGCGTTTATAATACCCAATAGCGATTGGGGTGACGGCAACTCTGCCATCTGTATTGGTAAGTAGCCTTTTTAAATAGTCTTTGGCTAATCGTCCGCAGTCAATATTGTTGCCTTGAATTTTTTGACAAGGTTGGGTGATTTCTGGAGTGTCAATATTAGCAATACGCATTTGCAAACTGACGCTATCGCCATCAACAATATATAGAGTTTTTTCACTGTCTAAAACAAAGTTTTCGATATCTGCAAAGGCGTTGCTGGCTAATAAAATGCAAAAAATAAATAATCTCATATGAAGTAATAACTCGGTAAAATAAATTATTTTATAAGATGTTGAACGCAGTGTGAGTGCTTTAAAAAATACAATTTGATAGCGACGGATTGATTCCAGCGATTGCTCAAGATTTTGTTACTGGCAAAATTTTGATGTTTGCATGGATGAATGCAGAGTCTTTAGCGTTGACGATTGAAAAGCAACAGGTAGTATATTATTCTCGCTCACGCAAAAAGTTGTGGTTTAAGGGTGAAGAGTCGGGACACACGCAATTGATTAAAGAAATTTTCACCGATTGTGATAATGATGTTATCCTGCTCAAAGTAGAGCAAACTGGTGGTATCGCTTGTCATACAGGGAGAAATCTTGTTTTTTCCAAAAATTAGAGCATAATAATTGGGCTGCTGTTGAACCTGTGTTAAAAGATCCAAAGGATATTTATGGATAATATTTTAAAACAATTAGAAGATATATTAGAACAACGCAAAAGTGCTGACGCAGACAGTTCTTATGTCGCCTCTCTGTATGAAAAAGGCACGGATGAAATCTTAAAAAAGATTGGCGAAGAATCTGCCGAAGTGATTATGGCAACTAAAGATGATGATAAAGATAAAATCATTTATGAAGTGGCAGATTTATGGTTTCACACATTGGTATTATTATGCCACAAAAACATTAAAACGGATAAAATAGAAGCAGAGTTATCCAGACGATTTGGTTTATCAGGTTTAACAGAAAAAGCTAATCGCAACAAATAAATTTACAGGAGAGAAATTATGATGCCAGGACCATTTGAATTGATTATTATTTTGGTGATTGTTTTATTGCTATTTGGTGGTAAGCGCTTAAAAAACATTGGTGGTGACCTGGGTGGTGCTATCAAGGGCTTTAAGAAATCAATGAAAGAAAGTGAAAGTGATGATAAAAATACCGTCATTGACGCCAAAGTCGTAGAAAAAGAAGAAGTTAAATAACCTCGCCTTATGTTTGATATTGGTTTTTGGGAATTCGCCTTAATTGGTATCATCACTTTGATTATAGTTGGTCCTGAAAGAATGCCAGGAATTGCTCGCACTGCGGGTCGTTATATTGGTAAAGGTAAGCGCTTTGTTGCCAAAATTCAAGAAGATATTGGTGAAGAATTAGAAGCCGACAAACTCAAAGAACATCTTAATTTAAAAGACAACGATTCTAATATCCTTGAAATCTTTGATGAAGCCAAAGGCACTCTTGATGACATCAAAAACGATGTCAATAAAAAATTATGACCAATAAAGAAATGACATTGGTTCAACATTTGATTGAACTGCGTGATATTCTGTTACGCTCAAGTATTGCAATTTTAGTGATTTTTATTAGTCTATTCCCTTTTGCTAATGAGGTTTATGCTTTTATCGCAGCACCAATTATCGATGTATTGCCGACGGGTTCTAATATTATTGCTATCGGCGTTATTTCACCATTTTTAACCCCGCTCAAAATGGCACTTATTATTGCGGTTTATTTAGCAATGCCTTATTTACTCTATCAAATTTGGTCATTTATTGCCCCTGCACTTTATAAACACGAAAAGCGAATGATTATGCCACTGGTGGTTTCTTCTACCCTTTTGTTTTATGCGGGATTATTGTTCTCATTTTATGTTGTCTTCCCTGTTATTTTTGGATTTTTATCCAGTATTGGCCCAAGTGTGGTGGACTTTACCCCAGATATTCAATATTATTTAGATTTTGTGCTTAAAGTATCATTTGCTTTTGGGGTAGCATTTGAGGTGCCGATTGCCACTATCTTAATCATTATGTTTAATATGACCACGATTGAAAAACTCAAAAAAAATCGCCCTTATGTGGTGATTGGTGCGTTTGTATTAGGGATGTTATTGACGCCACCTGATATTATTTCACAAACACTGATTGCCATCCCTATGTGGTTATTATTTGAAGCGGGATTAATTTTTGCACCTATGTTCAAACGCCAAGAATCAGCCTATTCTGAAGACGATACAGACCCTGATAATTCTCCTATCATGGATAAAAAAAAGAAAAAAGAATCAACCAGTCCTGATGAAGTTAGGGGAGAAAGGGAAGAGGGGGAAGAATGGGACGATTGGAGTGAGAAAGAGTGGGGAAAAATTGAAGACGACTTTAAAAAATTAGATAAAGAAGACGAAGAAGATCAGTCTAATAACTCAAAAGCGTGAATCACGCTCTCAGCCACATCAACAATGCGTTTATTTTTATCCATTGCCATCTTGCGTAAAGCCTGATAAGCCTCATTTTCAGTAATATCTTTGTGTTTCATCAGTAAACCCTTGGCCTTCTCAACCGCCTTGCGTTCTGACAACTGGTTACGAGTCGCATCTAATTCATCTTTAAGTGCCTGAAACTCTCTAAACCTTGCCATTGCCACATCAATGATAGGTTGCACGCGATTCTCTTCCAGTCCATCAACGATATAAGCATTAACACCAGATTTAATTGCCGAGCTTGCCATTTCAGAATTAGATTCTTCAGTAAACATAACAATCGGTTTGGGCTTGGTTTTGTTAATGTCGGTGAGATTGGCAAACACTTCACTATCAGGAATATCAGCATTCAAAATCACCACATCTGCATGCGTCATTTCATTACTGTTTTGCAAGTGTGCACTACTGTCCATACGGCAAATAACCTCGTGCCCCTGATCTTGTAAAGCACGACGCAACATCGCCGAACGACCTGTGTTTTCGTCAACTAGAATAATTTTAAGTGCTGTGTTCATAAAAAGTGCATTATACTGCTTTTTAGACGAAAACCCCCAATGAAGGGGGTTAAAATTCATACGAATTAAGGGGTTAGAAAGATTTGCTAATACTAAATACTGTATTTTTTTCATCAAGCGTGTTATAAGAAGCAGAAGAATCACTATCTGAAACCATAGTAAACCCTAATGTATAATCTAAACCCGCATAAGATTTACCAAAGCTAAGTCCGTAAGTCATGTAATCACTACTATCGCCTGACACGGCTTCAGAGTATTTACCAGCTGTTACAGATACATCTATATCACTGATATTAACGCCATAGCTACCTTCAATATAATCACCTACTTTGAGAGATTTCTTGCCATCGCCTTTGTAATAAGTTAAGCCAAAGTCACCATAAGAAGCGCCAACATAAACTTCATCAAAATTCAAAGGGTTGCTAGCTGCATCCTTCGAATAACGATAAGCAATATAACCAACCTCATAACCAATATTCCCTGCTTCACCTGAATAAGAGCCATAGTAATCAAATTCAGAGCCATCTGCCACATTAGAGCCCCAGATACCAGCAGCAAAACCGCTTTTATGTGTATAGTCAAAACCACCTTGAATGGTTTCTTTGTCATTAGATTGAGTCTTACCACGCCAAATGTAATCATTGGCAATAGTTATATTGGCACTAATCGGAGACGCTACCTCTTCAGCGGCAAATGACGCTGAGCCAAGAGTTGAAGTTAGACACAATGCTAGCAATAGTTTTTTTGTTGTATTTTTCATAATTTTTTCCTTATTTATAATTTTAATTTTGTCAAAAGCAAAATTACTTTTGACTTGTTTTATTATGCTGAGACCTTTGCATAAATATGAATAATCATCAAAACGCCATCTTTCATCAAATTACAAACTTTTTAAAAACACCCTTAGCCCTGCTAGGAGTGGATTTAAAAAATTTCCAATTTAATAAAATCTGTCATTTTGCTAATCATCCCTATTTATGCAAAGGTCTCATGCTATTTAAAAAATAGCATTACTTAGTTGTGAATTCTGGATAAGCATGCAAACCACATTCCGATAGGTCAACCCCTTCCGCCTCTTCTTCTTCCGATACTCGAACACCCATAACCGCTTTAATTATTAGCCAAAGTGCTAATGAGGTGCCGAATACCCAAATAAAGATGGTTGCTGCACCGAGTAATTGACCTGAAAATGACACAGACTCATTGGTCAATGGCACGGCTAATAAGCCCCATAAACCCACCACACCATGTACAGAAATCGCACCGACTGGATCATCAATTTTAAAGATACTGTCCAATGCTGAGATTGAGAATACAACGATAACACCACCAACAGCACCGATAAGCGTCGCTTCTAAGGCACTCGGCGTATCAGGACCCGCAGTAATCGCAACCAAACCTGCCAATGCACCGTTGAAGTGCCATTGTTAAGTCTGCTTTGCCCCATAGAATTTTAACCAATAAAGGGCTGCAATCACACCACCAGCGGCGGCGGCATTGGTATTTAAAAACACCATTGCCACAGCGTTAGCACTTTCTTTACTTGCCATTGCTAATACGGAGCCACCATTAAAACCGAACCAGCCCATCCATAAAATGAATGTGCCCAAAGTTGCCATTGGCATATTCGCCCCTGGAATCGCATTTGATGAGCCATCTTTATTGTATTTTCCTCGACGCGCACCCAGCACAATCACACCGGCTAATGCCGCCGCTGCACCTGCCATATGCACAATGCCTGAGCCTGCGAAGTCAGAAAAACCGTAGTCGCCCAGTGTAAACAAGCCGAATACTGCTTCACTATTCCAAGTCCAAGCACCTTCCATTGGATAAATGACAGCTGTAAATATCACGGCAAAAACGAAAAATGAAAATAACTTCATTCTTTCTGCTACTGCACCCGAAACAATTGACATCGCTGTTGCGACAAACACCACCTGAAAGAAGAAATCAGAAGGTTTGGCGTAAGTAGCGTCTTTCGCAACTGTCTCAATTCCTTCTAACATAACGCCACCGCCATACATTAAGTCATAGCCATAAATCATATAGGTGGTGCAAGCAATCGCAAACAAACCTATATTTTTAGTTAATATTTCCGTCGTATTTTTACTGCGAACCAAGCCTGCTTCTAACATTGAGAAACCTGCTGCCATCCACATTACCAAAGCACCCATTACTAAAAAGTAAAAGGTATCAAGAGCAAATTGCATTTCTATAATTGCATTTTCCATATCGCCTCCTTATAATGCTACTTCGCCAGTTTCACCCGTTCTAATACGGACAACCTGCTCTAAATTACTCACAAAAATCTTGCCATCGCCAATTTTACCTGTGCCATCAGATTTTGCTGATTTACTGATAATTTCAATCACACTATCGACTTGATCAGCTGAGATTGCAATTTCTAATTTAACTTTAGGTAAAAAATCTACCGTATATTCTGCACCCCGATAAAGTTCTGTATGTCCTTTTTGACGGCCAAAACCTTTTACCTCTGTTGCCGTAATTCCTGAAACACCTACTTCAGAAAGGGCTTCTCTTACTTCATCAAGCTTAAAAGGCTTGATAATTGCTGTTATCATTTTCATGTAACTTCCTCCTAAAAAGGGTTTTCTGCTTAACTGCAACCCCCCATAAACAAAAAAAAGCCAGCAACCTAACTAACGCAAAAATACGCAAGTTGGATTACTGGCTTCTATACCGTTCCTCTCGTTCCCTCTTTGAAACTGACGAAAAAAATGCTTACTTAAATTCCTTTCAAGAAAAGAATCTAAATAAACATCTATGTTTTGTGTTAATTTTCCATCGTTGGAGAATAACTGTTGACCATTATAACTTAAAAAACAACGCCGTCAATATTTAATTTTTTATCATGGTTAAATATTCTACTTCAGTCAATACTTTAACATCAAATTTTTCTGCCGCTTCAATTTTTTTCTGTCCGACTTTTTCGCCAATTACTAAATAATCAGTTTTTGCACTGATGCTACTTACTACTTTAATGCCAATTGACTTAGCATATTTTTTCATTTCCTCTCGTGAGTTACTCATTTTTCCTGTGAAAATAATTTTTTTGTCAGCAAGTGTGTGACTAAAGTCTGTCAAATCTTTCTTTAAAGAGGTAATTTCTAAATTAAATTTTTGCTCAAATAATAAGTCAAATTCAGATTTTATAGTAGCAAATCCATCAATAATTGCCTGTGCAGTCAGTTCGGCAAAGCCTTCAATCTCTACTATTTTCTTAACTGTTAACGCAAAAACTTCTATCAATGAACATACACTCAGTAAGTTTTCGCAATTACCCATTCCCAATCTAGGCACACCAAAGGCAGCTAAAAAACGCCAATCTTCAATTTTTTCAGACTTTGACCTGTCTAATTGCCTAATAAGATTGGCGCTGGTTTTTTTACCAAAACCCATTACGGTTAAATCACCAATGGTTAAATTATAAATTTGTGAAGTTTTGCGAATGTCATTTTCGTATAATTTTTTAATCGTGGCAATACCAAAGCCATCATTATTTGCCAATATCTTAAAAAAATACTCCATTCTTCCTATCACTTGTGCGGGACATACTGCGTGATTATTACACATTAAAAAATCAGATTCCCATTCTAATTTTTGACCGCAACTTGGGCAATTTTCCGGAATATCAGTCGGTGCTGATTTTAAGACTTGATTGATTTTAGGAATTACTAAACCTGAACGGGTTAATTCAATAATAGAGCCTCCACCCAATCCTTGTGCTTTAACCAAACCGTAATTATGCCCTGTGGCACGATAAATCGTCGCACCACTGAGTAAAGTCGGCTCTAATTCTGCCACTGGGGTAATTTTGCCTGTGCGTCCAACTTGCGGGGTCACCGACAGCACCTTTACTTCGGCTTTGTCAATATTTTCTTTAAAGGCAATCTGCCAACGATGAAATTTTCGATTAGCCCCCATCTGCTCTTTTAAATCTTCATTGATTGTTTCAAAAACAATGCCGTCCACATCAAAATCTATCTCATTTAAGGTGATTTGTGCAATTGTTTCAAATTGCGCTACCAACTCATCTATACTGCCTAGCCAAACAGGTAATTGACTAAAAGGCACAAATAAAGCGGCTTTATCTGCAATCGCTTGTTTTGCTAATTCATCCAATTCTTTTTCTTTAATCAGACTTGCTTGAAAGTTGCGTGGGTATTCAAAATCCTTAGATAAATGCGACTCAAAATAACTTTGTTTAACCACGATTTCACCTGCACCCTGCCCGCGTCCAGTGTCATTGTAAACTTGCAGTCCTCGCTCAAAAACACGGCTAATATCACTACCTTTTTTACCATCTCCTCGAGTGTAAAGTCTGGTGCCGTCATCATAACCTGCAAAGCCGTCTAATTTTGGTGTGGCTTTTATTTGAATATCACTGACTGGTAAATAAATTTCGGTGGCAGCTTTTTTTAATCGCTCTATCCACTTGCTGATTTCTTCCCAAGTGTATGCTTTATCTGTTGAAAGCATCACTGCTGGCAATAAAACTTTCTCTTCGGAAAACCCTCGTCCTTCAGGTTCTATCGATTGAAATAGTGGATGGCTTGGTAAGCGTTTTTTAAGGGCGGCAAGATAGATAAAATCGTAATCTTTATCGCTGATAATCGGCTCACCTGCTCGGTAAGCGAGATTGGCCGCTTGACAAAACTGCACTAAATCATCATCAGACAAATCATCCAACAAGATTTTCTGCTGAATAATTTGCTTAACAATCGTTGATGACAGTGCCACCCCTTTACTTTAAAACTGTTTAGCTATTTTGCCTAACAATTCATAACTAAAGTCAATAGTGGCTTGTTCGTTTTTCTCAGTCAGGTCATTAAAATATACTTCTGTGGTTTCACTATCTACCTGTCTAACAACAATTTGATATGATTTTTTAATCGCGTCATCGCCAAACAAGAGTGAGAAAACACCCTTGTCTTTTTCTTTAGCTACATTGACATAAAAACTACCTTCTTTCACATCTTTGTCTTCAACATCAATATTTAATTGATCAAGTGCCCAACCTATATTCTCCCAAGTGTCGTATTTACTTAAAGAAAATTGAAGTTTTGCATAGCCACCAATACCGTCAACTAATTTTACATTTGATTGCTTTTTCTTTTTAGCCGCTGCAATTTGCTCCCTTGCTTTTGCATGGTCGCCACCTAAATAAATCATAAAACGGTAAAGCATTTCAGTCTCTAATGACGCATCTTTAGGGCGAACTTGCCAAATGGTATTTTCACTATCGCCACCTTCGTTAGTAATAACTTCCTCCATAGAATTAAGCGTTAAATGAACTTCTGTCTTCTTGCCATCAGCAATAGGCTCCATTCTTATTCTATATTTATCCACAATTGGCAATGCATATCTTGCTTTAATTGCCTTTCTCAACATTGAACGAATTAAACCGATAGATTGGTCGGGAATTTCAGGACGATTTTCTAAAAAATCCGTTTCCATTACGCCAATTTTTTTATTGGTTTTTTTAATCGAAAAACCATGTGATTTAAAGAAAGATCTTGCTAAGTTCCACACTATCTCTGGTTTTTTATCAACCACCAACCAACGAATTTGCCCTACTTTTTTAATTTCAACGCTGGAAGGGGTAGTTAACACTTTTGATACTTTATTTCCAATAGAATCATTTTTAGAGAAACTAATCGTATCTTCTTCAATATTTTTCACATACTCACTTAACTTGAACGCATTCTGAGAACTCGGCTTAGTTAAATCCGGTGGTATTTCTAAAGAAGTAACCGTTTTATTTGAATAATATTGAATGTCTCTTGCGCCAAGTCCATCTTTAGCTTTTTGCTTTGCTTCGTTAAATGAAAAACATCCTGCTACAGAAAAAGCAAGTAAGGTTACTGTTACTATTTTGATCATATTGTCACTCCTAAGTTAACTAAATCTTGCTCTAATACCACACGAGCCTCTTGTGATAATTTCGTCAAGGGTAAGCGAATACCGCTTTCACATTTCCCCATTTTATACATCACCCATTTCACAGGAATTGGGTTTGATTCTATAAATAAATGTTGGTGCAAATTATATAAGTTTGCGTCAATGCCTTGTGCACTTTTTTTATCACCTTCAAAAGCCAATTGATACGCACTTGATACTTCTACTGGTACCACATTACAAGTAACTGAAATACCGCCATGACCGCCCATTAAAATAAATTCAACCGCAGTAGCGTCATCACCGCTATACAATAAAAAATCGTCTGGGCATTCATTAATCAACTCCTGAGCGACCGATAAATCACCTGTCGCATCTTTCATACCAATAATGTTGTCAATCGCCGACAAACGCACCGCCGTCTCTACCGACAAATCAACTGCCGTTCTACTTGGCACATTATATAAAATTTGGTCAATATCAACTGCGGCTGCAATCGCCTTATAATGCTGATACAATCCTTCCTGCGTTGGTCTGTTGTAATACGGTGTTACCAATAAACACGCATCTGCACCTATATCTTTAGCAGCCTGCGTCAGTTCAATCGCTTCAGAAGTGGAATTAGCGCCTGTGCCTGCAATAACAGGAATACGCCCCTTAGCAAACTCAACGGTTTTTTGCATTACTTTAATATGTTCAGGCTGATTTAGCGTTGCACTCTCGCCTGTCGTTCCCATAGAAACAATGGCTTTTGTGCCGCTCTCAATATGAAACTCAATCAAACCCGCAAGGGCATCAAAATCCACCGAGCCGTCTTCCAACATTGGGGTAATTAGGGCGACTATTGCGCCTGTTAATGGGTGTTTAATTCGCATTGCGTTATTATATATAAACTACTCACCTTTTTAGACTAATTAAATAAGACCTTTACAAGTTATAGCCTACTTCCTCATGCGAAGTGATATCTAACCCTTGTTGCTCTTCCTCTGCACTCACTCTCAAACCAGTAATCATACCCACCACTTTAAGAATAATATAAGTCGCAACCGCTGTATAAGAAAAAGTTGCCACCACGCCGATAAACTGCACGCTCAACTGCGAACTGATGGTCATCCCTTCCGCCAACCCCTGTCCGCTAAACAAACCCAATTCACTCGAAGCAAAAACACCCGCCATCATCGTGCCCAAAATACCGCCAACACCGTGCACTGGAAACACATCCAACGAATCGTCAATTTTCCATTTTTGCTTAATGATAATCACCGCATTAAAACAAACAATTCCCGCAATAAAACCAATTACCAACGCACCTGCAGGACCCACAAAGCCTGAGGCTGGTGTAATCGTGCCTAATCCAGCCACCATACCTGTTACTGTGCCTAACGCCGTCGGCTTGCCAAATTTAACCCACTCATAAATCATCCAAGTCATCGCCGCCGTGGCTGCTGAAATATGCGTGACCAACATTGCCATCGCCGCATCGCCATTCGCTGCTAATGCCGAACCGCCATTAAAACCAAACCAACCGACCCAAAGCATGCCTGCCCCTGTAACCACCATCGTCATATTATGAGGCGGCATCGGCGTCTTTAAAAAACCTTTACGCGGACCTAAAACAATCGCCGCTACTAACGCACCAACCCCTGCAGTGATATGCACAACCGTACCGCCAGCAAAATCCAATAAACCCATCTCCTGTAACCAACCGCCACCCCATACCCAATGAGTAACAGGTGCATAAACCACAATCAGCCAAATCGCACTAAATAACAACACAGCGGAAAACTTCATCCTTTCAGCAAAACCACCAATAATCAAAGCAGGTGTAATAATTGCAAAAGTCATCTGAAATAAAGCAAACAAACTCTCAGGAATATCGCCACTCAACGAGCCTTCAAGCACACCTGACAACATAAACTTAGACAAACTACCAAAATACGCATTCCCCTCAGCAAAAGCGATTGAATATCCTGCTACCAACCATAAAACTGAAACAATCCCCGCAATAGCAAAACACTGCATCAATATCGACAAGATATTTTTACTACGAACCAATCCACCATAAAACAACGCCAGACCTGGCAGTGTCATAAACAACACCAGCGCCGTCGAAGTTAAAATCCACGAAGTATTAGCACTATCTAAATTCTCCGCAAAGACACCCATAGGCAATAACGCCAATACTATTAATAATCTTTTCATTTTATTTCCCTACAATGCGTCTTGATCAGTTTCTCCAGTGCGAATACGCACCACTTTCTCTAAATTACTAACAAAAATTTTGCCATCCCCTACTTTACCCGTATTGGCAACATTAGTAATGGTTTGAATAACTTCCTCCAACTTTGACGCTGGAATTGCAATCTCTAATTTAACCTTAGGCAAAAAATCCACCTGATACTCTGCACCACGATACAGCTCCGTATGCCCTTTTTGACGACCAAAGCCTTTAACCTCTGTTACCGTGATACCAGATACACCTGCCTCTGACAAGGCCTCCCTCACATCATCCAACTGATGTGGTCTAAGAATTGCAGTTATAAATTTCATATCTATCCTGTTTACATATTAATATAAAAAGTCATTATACAAAAATTGCCAAACTAAATTTATCAATTTTACAAAAAATCAATGCATCAATACAAAGCCATTGAGTGGCAAAGCCTTTTTTAAAAAACATTAAAAAATAAGTGGGCAACTATAAGTGGGCAACTAGGCAACTAGTGGGCAACTATAAAATCTAAAATCTCTAAAAAACCAATACCTAATTTTATAAAAACTTTCTAGGGATAACTTTACACAATGTATATTATTCCCCCCCATTTTTTTAAGGTATCATTATAATATTAAACATTACAACCAAAGGACAACCCCATGCCAGGGCAAACAAAATACTTCATCAGCAACACCAACGGCTTCTTCGTCAACTGGTATTCCGATATCACCGGAGTTGAATCTCACGGACAAGCATTAAAAGCATCTGGCAATAGTGGAGACGATGCCGTCTATGTAGGACAAGGCACCAAAGTCGATGCAACAGGGCTTACTTCAACAGGTGGCAATGATTCAATTTATTTAACCGGCACTTTTAACAACTACGAACAAACACTAGATGGCAATACCTACACCTTCAAAAGAACTGTTAATATTAACGGTACTGGATACCAAGAAGAAGTCTCCTTCACAGCCTCTAATGGCGATAGGGTTTATTTTGCAGATGGTTTTTTTAAGATTGATATAACAGGCAATGATGGGCTATCAAATGCAGGCGTTTTTCAGAAAATTAAATCCACTGATATTGACTCCAGTTCAAGCACACCCACCGACCCTTTAACCAGTCAACCCGCCATTGACAAAGGTGGTGCTACTAAAGTATTTATTTCTGATAACAACGGTGAGCACATTACCCCTGGTGTCAAAGGCTCAGTATTTAAGATATCTGGCAATAGTGGCAATGACACGGTTTATGTTGCCAAAGGCACCAAAGTCGATGCAACAGGACTTACCTCAACAGGTGGTAGTGATTCAATTTATTTAACCGGCACTTTTAACAACTACGAACAAACACTAGATGGCAATACCTACACCTTCAAAAGAACGGTTACTATTGGCGGTACCGATTACCAAGAAGAAGTCTCCTTCACAGCCTCTAATGGCGATAGGGTTTATTTTGCAGATGGTTTTTTAAGATTGATATAACAGGCAATGATGGGCTATCAAATGCAGGCGTTTTTCAGAAAATTAAATCCACTGATATTGACAACAGTGAGTCAACTCCAGGTTTGGGGATTGGTTTAAGTATTACTGATGACAAGTCCGACACCGCTAAAGTTGGTGAAGTTATTACCTATACCTTTACTTTTGATGAAGCAGTTACAGATTTTGATATAAATGATATTACAGTTACAGGCGGTACAAAAGGTACTTTTACCTCTGTTAATGGTAGTGAAAGTGTCTATACTTTAGAACTAACCCCTCCTGCAAACAGCAAAGGCATAATAAGCCTTACAGTAGCCGTTGATGCTGCTACTTCTAAAGTTAACAAGCACTAAAATCAGCTGTGCCAGCAATAATCAAAGTTTTGATACTCAAGCCTCAACTTTGATTATCAGCGATGACAAGGCTGATACTTTAACCCTTAAAACTGGCGATACAATCACCTATACCTTTCCCTTTTAGTGAAGCAGTAACAGGTTTTGATAAAAGTGTTATCAACATCAGCAATGGTGCTATTAAGACAGGTACTGATTTAATTGCCAGCACAACACCTGCTGATGCAGGTAAAGTCTATACCTTAACTGTTGTACCTAGCAGTGACCTAGATGTAGGTTCTAACTTAACAGTGTCAGTGTCTGCTAATCCTGCAATTACAGACAGTGCGGGCAATGCTTACAGCACAACAGCAGCAAATAACGAGCAAGCAATTGACACCAAAGCCCCAGTAGCAGAACTCAGTGGCAATATGGCACCTAATGCAAACTTAACGATGACCTTTTTAGAGGCAGTTACAATAAACACAGCAGGCAGTATTGTCATTTATGATAAAGCCAACTCTGACACTCTTATTACGATTGATATAGCAACTGCTTAGTCTTGATAGCACCAAAAAATTATCACTATTAATCCAAGTAGTGATTTAATAGTCAATAAGAATTACTATGTCAAAATTGATGCAGGCACTTTTAAAGATACCTGCAGGTAATAATTTGAGGGTATTGACAGCAATAGTGGTTGGGGCTTTCTGGTCTTCATTCACCACCACAGCACAATGGGTAGATGCAAGTGGTAACCTGTTAGCGACAATGGTATCAATGCCAGTGAATTTAGCACACTTGCCATTCAAGGCACATTAACAAATTCCTGGCGGTGCAACAGGCGTTGTTATCAGTGCTATTACATTTAAAGCGCCAGGGGAAAAACAGCCAAGACAAAGTTGTAGATACCAGTAACCTACCCACTTTTGCATCTGCCCAATGGACTGAATGGACATTAGCCAATAGTAAAATACCGGCTTTAGTCAGTGGCGAGACCTACACAATTGAAATAAATTTATCTTCAACAGGTGGCGGCACAAGCACAGGTGGTAATACCACCCCTGTTTTAATTGACACTGCTGCCCCAATCATAACAAGCTGGCAGTCAACTCACCAACAGATGGGCAATCAGGCTTTAAAGTATGATGTTATTGAGTTAACCATGACAACCAATGAAGCACTCGTTAAGCAATGCTACCAGTAGCAAAGTGACCATTGGTAATAAGGAATTTACACTAGATACCGGCAAAGGTGCCGCCAAAGCGGGGCATCAGTAGATGAGTTAAAACAATTATTCTTTACTTACACTGTCAAAGTCGATGATAGTATCATAAAGCAGATTTTGAGATTACCAATGCAAGTGCAATTACCTTGACAGGGTAACCGATGTAGCAGGTAATATAGCTTGCCACCACAGGCACTTTATCCTATTGAATTAGACCGTAATGTTGATGGTGTTGTACCAACTATTGGAGACATTACACTAAACTGGGGAGATATTTTAAACGCTATTGAAGACAACAGCAATGGCACTGTAACAGTTGCCACAACTGGTGTAGAAAACAATCAAGAAGTCTCACTAGTTATTAACCAAAAAACTTATACAGGTACTGTTACCAGCAATAGTGCAACCATTACTGTTGCAGCCACAGATTTACAAGCATTAACCCATGGACAAACTTACAGCTATAAAGTCAATATAAAAGATACTGCTGGTAACCCAGCGATAGAGAAAATAGGTGATTTTAAAGTTGATACGGTTGCACCAACTGTAACCATTACTGACAATGAAGACGCTACAACCAAAGCAGGTGAAGAAATCATCTTTACCTTTGCCTTTAACGAGGCAGTAACAGAGTTTACCAAAGATGACATTGTTATTACTAATGGCGCTATTAAAAATGGTGCTGATTTAGTATTGGTTACCACAGGTGTTAATGCCAATAAAGCCTATACCTTAATTGTTGTGCCTAATACAGATACCGAAGGCAATTTAGAAGAAGCGTTGCTGCTGATAAATTTGTAGATATTGCTGGCAATAGAAATACGGTTGCAGCGAGTGATACTCAGGTTATTGATACCCTTGCGCCAAATGCACTCACTGCAACAGCAACACTTATTTCAAATACAGATTCTGATATCACAGTAACAAGCACAGATTCTAGTGTGGGTTATTTGGTTCACAACTCATTGTCTGGCGATGCGATTAATACAGTTGCTAAACTTGAAGCTTTAGTAGCTGGCAAAAAGTCAACAAAGTAACGGATTAGGGTGATGCTCGTAGTTTTAACCCGCATGATTTAATAGAGGGTACTTATAATTGGTATTTAGCTGACCAAGCAGGAAATATTTCAGCTGAAATCTAATGATGTGGTAATGGACAACACTGCCCCAATCCTAACAACACAACCCTTCGGCCGAATTGGTGAAACCTCAGACCTGATACTTGATTTTAATGAAGACATTCAAGCAGGTAGTACAGGTAGTATTGTTATTAAAGGTAGTGATGATGGAGTAATAGCAACCATTAATATTACTGAGACAACTAAATTCAGCATTGCTGGCGATAAACTCACCATTGATGTGTCAGCATTAGGTTTAACTGATAATAAATTAATCCAAGGCAGTTACTATATCACCATGGATGCAGGCACAGTAACTGACATAGCGGGTAACGATGCTGCTGCCATTACTAAAGATACTAACCAATGGGTATTTGCAACCAAAGCATTTTCTACCACAATCGCTTGATAGGTGCCGATGATAACTACATTAATGATAGTGAAAAGACGCAACCGCACCTCAGGCAAAGCAACTGAATAGGTACTTTAACGATTACCAAAATTGAGTTTTTGAAGGTAGTAATACAGTAGGCACAGCAATAACTTCAGGATTACCAGCTGTTGCAGCTGACGGCACTTGGGCACTCGCACATTCTGCTATGCCATCTGAATTAGCCGATGGAAAACCTACACGGCTGTAGTAACGCTTAGTGATGGCACCAGTTCAGCAATTAGCACTAGCACAGCAGTAACTTATGACACCATTAACCCAACCCCCAATCACGACCAATCCATGGACTTTAAGCGATATTCCAGCAGGACAATCTGCTTTTAAGGTAGGGGATGTTATCAGCCTAACACTGACAATGAGCGAGACCTTGAAACTTAATAACACCACAGGCTCTAAAGTGGTCATTGCAGGCAAAGACTTTGTTTTGGATAAAACTGCCTCTACAACTGCAGGTGATAAGAAACTGGTGTTTAAATATAGTGTTCAAGCTGGAGATAGCATTGCCGCTACAGACTTTGATATTGACAACCCAACAAGCGATATTACGCTAAATAATATAACAGATGTCGCAGGTAATGCACCAGTATTTACCGCTGATAGAGTAGTGTTGACCAAGACTAAGCTTGAGTATATTGAAAAAACAGGTTTGGGCAATAATCCTTTTAATGGCATTGATGTGGGGAAATTTTCCGCACCAACCCTAGCCGATATTGACGGCGATGGCGACCTGGATTTGGTGGTGGGTAAGAATGTTGACCTTAAATACTATCAAAATACAAGCTCTACTTCTAACCCTGCTTATGAAGTAAAAACTGGAGATAGTAATCCTTTTAATGGCATTGATGTGGGATATTCTTCCAAACCAACCCTAGCCGATATTGACGGCGATGGCGACCTGGATTTGGTGGTGGGTGAGTATAATGGCACCCTTAAATACTATCAAAACACAGGCACTACTTCTAACCCTGCTTATGAAGCAAAAACTGGAGATGACAATCCTTTTAATGGCATTAATGCGGGATATTCTTCCTCACCAATCCTAGTCGATATTGACGGCGATGGCGACCTAGATTTGGTGATGGGTGAAGGTAATGGCACCCTTAAATACTATCAAAACACAGGCACTACTTCTAACCCTGCTTATGAAGCAAAAACTGGAGGTAGCAATCCTTTTAATGGCATTGATGTGGGGGATTTTGCTACGCCAACCCTAGCCGATATTGACGGCGATGGCGACCTAGATTTGGTGGTGGGTGAGAGGTATGGCACCCTTAAATACTATCAAAATATAGGCACTACTTCTAACCCTGCTTATGAAGTAAAAACTGGAGACAGCAATCCTTTTGATGGCATTGATGTGGGGATTTATTCCGCACCAAACTTGGCCGATATTGACGGCGATGGCGACCTAGATTTGGTGGTGGGTAAGTATGATGGCACCCTTAAATATTACTACAATCAACAACCTTCTTCTGTAGATGGACAAGCCCCAACTCTAACAACACAAGCTAGCGTTATCTTAGAGGAAGCCTCAGATTTAGTGCTTGACTTTAGTGAAAATATTAAAGCAGGTACGGGCAGTATTCTCATCAAGAATAGTAGCGATGTAACAGTAGCAACTATTAATATCGCTAGTGATACAAATAAATTTAGCATTACCAATGATAAACTTACTATTGATGTATCAGCATTAGGTTTAACCAATAATAAACTTACCGTAGGCAGTTACTATTTAGAAATGAACTCTGGTGCTATAACGGATATGTCAGGCAACGATGCACGGTATGCTAAAACAGCAACCAATGGGATTTGAAATCATCGTCCTTACTACCGACATTGTTTGGGCAGGTGCCGATGATAATTACATTAATAATAACGAGAAAGATGCAACCACACCTCAGGCACAGTAAAGGAGCAGGTACCTTATCTATTACTAAGATTGAATTTTTAAGGCAGTAATTCAGTAGCCACAGTTCAAGTTTGCCAACCATTGCGGATGATAAAACTTGACACTGGCACATGCCAATATGCCAACTGTACTAGTTGATGGAAAACCTACACGGCTGTAGTAACGCTTAGTGATGGCACCAATTCAACAATTAGCACAGCACAGCAGCAACTTATGACACCATTAACCCAACTCAACGGCTACTAACTCATGGACTCTAAGCAATATTCCAAGTTGGACAATCTGCTTTTTAAGACAGGCGATGTTATCAGCCTAACACTGACAATGAGCGAGACCTTGAAACTTAATAACACCACAGACTCTAAAGTGGTCATTGCAGGCAAAGACTTTGTTTTGGATAAAACTGCCTACAACTGCAGGTGATAAGAAACTGGTGTTTAAATATAGCGTTCGCTTGGGATAACATTGCCGCTACAGACTTTGATATTGGTAATCCAACAAGCGATATTACGCTAAATAATATAACAGATGTCGCAGGTAATGCACCAGTATTTACCGCTGATAGAGTAGTGTTGACCAAGACTGCTTGAGTATATTGAAAAACAGGTTCGGGCAATAATCCTTTGAGGGTATTGATTGGGGAATACTGCGCCAACCCTGCTGATATTGACGGCGATGGCGACCTAGATTTAGTGGTGGGGAGGAGAATCACACCCTTAAATACTATCAAAATACAGGCACTACTTAACCCTGCTTATGAAGCAAAAACTGAGGTAGCAATCTTTTAATGGCATTGATGTGGGTTTTGCTAGCCAACCCTAGCTCGATATTGACGGCGATGGCGACCTAGATTTGGTGGTGGGTGAGAATAATGGCACCCTTAAATACTATCAAAACACAGGCACTACTTAACCCCTGCTTATGAAGCAAAAACTGGAGATGACAATCCTTTTAATGGCATTAATGCAGGATATTCTTCCTCACCAATCCTAGTCGATATTGACGGCGATGGCGACCTAGATTTGGTGATGGGTGAGGCTTATGGCACCCTTAAATACTATCAAAATACAGGCACTACTTCTAACCCTGCTTATGAAGCAAAAACTGGAGATGACAATCCTTTTAATAGCATTGATGTGGGGGATTCTTCCAAACCAACCCTAGTCGATATTGACGGCGATGGCGACCTAGATTTGGTGGTGGGTGAGTTTAATGGCACCCTTAAATACTATCAAAATACAGGCACTACTTAACCCTGCTTATGAAGCAAAACTGAGATGACAATCCTTTTAATGGCATTGATGGGGCGTTATTCCGCACCAGTCCTAGCCGATATTGATGGCGATGCGACCTAGATTTGGTGGTGGGTGAGCAGAATGCACCTTAAATATTATTACAATCAACAACCTTCTTCTGTAGATGGACAAGCGCCAACTCTAACAACAACGAAGCCAGCGTTATCTTAGAGACCCCCAGATTTAGTGCTTGACTTTTAGTGAAAATATTAAAGCAGGTACGGGCAATATTCTCATCAAGAATAGTAGCGATGTAACAGTAGCAACTATTAATATCGCTAGTGATACAAATAAATTTAGCATTACCAATGATAAACTTACTATTGATGTATCAGCATTAGGTTTAACCAATAATAAACTTACCGTAGGCAGTTACTATTTAGAAATGAACCCTATGCTGTAACGGATATGTCAGGCAACGATGCACTGGTATTGCTAAAACAGCAACCAATGGCATTTGAAACCATCGTCCTTACTACCGACATTGTTTGGGCAGGTGCCGATGATAAATACATTAATAATAACGAGAAAGATGCAACCACACCTCAGGCACAGTAGCGAGAGCAGGTACCTTATCTATTACTAAGATTGAATTTTTTGAAGGCAGTAATTCAGTAGCCACAGTTTCAAGTTTGCCAACCATTGCGGATGATAAAACTTGGACACTAGCACATGCCAATATGCCAACTGCACTAGTCGGTGGAAAAACCTACACGGCTGTAGTAACGCTTAGTAATGGCACCAATTCAGCAATTAGCACTAGCACAGCAGTAACTTATGACATCATTAACCCAACCCCAATCACGACCAATCCATGGACTCTAAGCGATATTCCAGCAGGACAATCTGCTTTTAAGACAGGCGATGTTATCAGCCTAACACTGACAATGAGTGAGACCTTGAAACTTAATAACACCACAGGCTCTAAAGTGGTCATTGCAGGTAAAGACTTTGTTTTGGATAAAACTGCCTCTACAACTGCAGGTGATAAGAAACTGGTGTTTAAATATAGTGTTCAAGCTGGGGATAACATTGCCGCTACAGACTTTGATATTGACAACCCAACAAACGATATTACGCTAAATAATATAACAGATGTCGCAGGTAATGCACCAGTATTTACCGCTGATAGAGTAGTGTTGGCTAAGACTAAGCTTGAGTATATTGAAAAAATAGGTTTGGGTAATAATCCTTTTGAGGGTATTGATGTGGGGAATGCTTCTGCGCCAACCCTGGCTGATATTGACGGCGATGGCGACCTAGATTTGGTGATGGGTAAGAATGATGGCACCCTTAAATACTATCAAAACACAAGCACTACTTCTAACCCTGCTTATGAAGTAAAAACTGGAGATAGCAATCCTTTTAATAGCATTGATGTGGGGGATTATTCCAGACCAACCCTAGCCGATATTGACGGCGATGGCGACCTAGATTTGGTGATGGGTGAGTTTTATGGCACCCTTAAATACTATCAAAACACAGGCACTACTTCTAACCCTGCTTATGAAGTAAAAACTGGAGATAGCAATCCTTTTAATAGCATTGATGTGGGGGATTATTCCAGACCAACCCTAGCCGATATTGACGGCGATGGCGACCTAGATTTGGTGATGGGTGAGGCTTATGGCACCCTTAAATACTATCAAAATACAGGCACTACTTCTAACCCTGCTTATGAAGTAAAAACTGGAGGTAGCAATCCTTTTAATAGCATTGATGTGGGGGATTTTTCCGCACCAACCCTAGTCGATATTGACGGCGATGGCGACCTGGATTTGGTGGTGGGTAAGAATGATGGCACCCTTAAATACTATCAAAATACAGGCACTACTTCTAACCCTGCTTATGAAGCAAAAACTGGAGACAGCAATCCTTTTGATGGCATTGATGCGGGGGATTATTCCTCACCAACCCTAGCCGATATTGATGGTGATGGCGACCTAGATTTGGTGGTGGGTAAGTATGATGGCAACCTTAAATACTACTACAATCAACAACCTGCTTCTGTAGATGGACAAGCTCAACAACCTTTGTCTGTAGATGAACAAGTTCCAACCTTTACAGAAAAAACCAGCGATACCAATGTCTTAGGCGAGCCTTCAAATCTAGTAATTGAGTTTTCTGAAAACATCAAAACAAATGGTGGCATTGTTGAAATCTGGAATAGTGCAGAAAAAGTTGCAACTATTAGCATTACTAATGCTAATATTAGCGACACAACACTACTCTTAACCCAGAGTTTAACTTCAGGTGTTTATTACATCAAAATGGCATCAGGCGTTATAACTGACACCTCGGGTAATGACTTTGCAGGTATTGATAATACCTCAGGTAAAACTTGGGCATTTGCATATAATTTTTATATCGGCACCGATAACGCCGATACTATAACGGGTAGTGCAGGTGACGATACTATAAATGGCGGTGCAGGCAACGATACTATAAATGGCGGTGCAGGCAGTGATATTTTGTTTATGCAAATACAGATAATGGCGAAGACACCATAACTGGCTTCATATTTGGTGCTGGTGGCGATAAATTAGATTTAAAAAGATTTTATTACGCTAGTGGCAAACTCGTATACTTTTGCTAATATTGATAAATATATTACAGTAGTCAGATACTGGCACGCAGGTAGTGCCAAACTAACGATTGATGCTGATGGCACGGTTACAGATGATGTTGCTGATTTGGTTATCAATCTACAAGGGTTTCTGGTATTGGTGGCCTCTACTCCTGACACAGTTGCATTAGGGCACTTTATAACTGATAATCTTATTCTTGTATAAAAGTAAGACACCTATAAAACAAAACCCGTCTTATTTAGGCGGTTTTTATGGAAAAATATCAATCTTTTTAGCAATCTGTTAAGTGTTGTATGACGACTATTAGAGATCTTTGCATAAATATGAATAATCATCAAAATGTATCTTTCATCAAATTACAAACTTTTTAAAACACCCTTAAGCCCTGCTAGAGTGGATTTAAAAATTTCCAATTTAATAAAAATCTGTCATTTTGCTAATCATCCCTATTTATGCAAAGGCCTCTTAGAGGAATAAGTAAATTATGTATAATAATAATCAGTTATAACACCCAAAGGACAACCCCATGCCAGGACAAACAAAATACTTCATCAGCAACACCAACGGCTTCTTCGTCAACTGGTATTCCGATATCACCGGAGTTGAATCTCACGGACAAGCATTAAAAGTATCTGGCAATAGTGGAGACGATGCCGTCTATGTAGGACAAGGCACCAAAGTCGATGCAACAGGGCTTACTTCAACAGGTGGCAATGATTCAATTTATTTAACCGGCACTTTTAACAACTACGAACAAACACTAGATGGCAATACCTACACCTTCAAAAAGAACTGGTTACTATTGCGGTACTGATACCAAGAAGAAGTCTCCTTCACAGCCTCTAATGGCGATAGGGTTTATTTTGCAAATGGTTTTTAAGATTGATATAACAGGCAAATGATGGCCATTAAATGCAGGCGTTTTTCAGAAAATTAACCACTGATACTAATTCCAGTTCAATAACACCCAATCGACCCTTTAACCACTAACCCGCCATTGACAAAGGCACTGCCAGTGAAGTTGGTGCCACTCAAAGTGTTTATCTCTGATAACGACGGTGAGCACATTACCCCTGGTGTCAGCTCAGTATTTGATATCTGGCAATAGTGGCAATGACAGTTTATGCTGCCAAAGGCACAAAAGTTGATGCAACAGGACTCCACCTCAACAGGTGGCAATGATGTTGTTTATTTTAACTGGCACTTTAATGAATACACCAAACAAAACAGTAGTTGACAGCACCTACACTTTTGAAAGAACTGCTAATATTAACGGTAAAATTGGATACCAAGAAGAAGTCTCCTTCTACAGCCTCTAATGGCGATAGGGTTTATTTTGCAAATGGTTTTGTTAAGATTGATATAACAGGCGATGATGGCCATTAGAAGCAGGTGTTTTAAGAGAATAATTATATCCACTGATATTGACGGTAGTGGTGCTCAACCCAGGTTTGGGATTGGTTTAAGCATTACCCTGATGATTTAGCAGAAACAAGCATTATTAACAAGGCAAAAGGTAGGTACAGATATTACCCAAGTACTTTTACTTTTAAAGATGATGTTACTGGTCTTTGATAAAAATGATATTGAAGTGACAGGTGGAAATCAAAGTGTTTGTGCGGCAGTGGCAGTGTTTATTCGTTAGTAGTCAGCGTGACAGATAACTCAACAACTGACTTATTTGTTGGTGTGGCAAAAAGATGGCAATTGGAGTGAGGTATTGGCACAGAATACGCTAGTAATAGTCATAAAAGTTGATGTACCGGGTTAAAATCTGGCAGCAAACCCATAAGTTTAGATTTAGCCACAGAGGACGATTCACAGGCACAAGTATAGTGACAAATTAACTAATAAAAACCTCAAACCTCACCACATCATTGCAGTGCAGAAGTCGGTATACTATGTAAGATTATACAATGGTACCAACACAACAGCCATAGGCTCTGAAATAGTAAAGGATAATGGCAATACTCCCTCTATTGATATCAGTTTAACCCAAAGCACAACCCCCACACAGCATTACCGCAAGAGCAACAGATGTTGCGGGTAATGAAAGTTTGGTTTCTGATGCTTTGGCGATTACCGTGATACTACTGCTGCTGCTCCTCACCGCACAAGCAGTGAGTGTTATCTTGGGTGAATCCTCTAACCTAGTAATTGACCTTTAGCAAGTGAAAACATCAAAGCCGGCACAGGCAATATTGTCATTCATAAAGCCAGCGACAATAAATACCATTGTAGAAACCATTGCTATTGACAATAGTAAAATTAGCATTGGCAACGATAAACTTACTATTAATCCTACTGCTGATTTTAACTGAAGCTGCACTTATTACATCAAAATGGCATCTGGCGTAATCACCGATATGGCAGGCAAATGTCTTTGCAGGTATCAACACTAATTTAGGTGCTGACACCACTTGGGCATTTGAAACCAAAGCACTTTTACCACAATCGCTGGATAGGTGCCGATGATAACCACATTAATGATAGTGAAAAAGACGCAAACTCACACCTCAGGCACAGTAGCGGAGCAGGCATTCCATTACTAAGATTGAGTTTTTGAAGGTAGTAATACAGTAGGCACAGCAATAACTTAGATTAACAGTTGTTGCAGCTGACGGCACTTAAGCACTCGCACATCTCTGCTATGCCATCTGAATTAGCCGATGGAAAACCTACACGGCTGCAGAAAAGTACCTAGTGATGGCAACCAATCCAACAATTAGCACTAGCACAGCAGTAAATTTATGACACACCATTAACCCAACCCCCAATCACGACCAATCCATGGACTTTAAGCGATACCCAGCGGACACCCGGCTTGATAGGCGATGTTATCAGCCTAACACTGACAATGAGCGCAGGACCTTTGAAACTTAACAACACCACAGACTCTAAAGTGGTCATTGCAGGCAAAGACTTTGTCTTTGATAAAACCGCCTCTTACAACCAGCAGGTGATAAGAAACTGGTGTTTAAATATAGTGTTCGTATGCTGAGATAGCATTGCCGCTACAGACTCTTTGATATTGACAATCCAACAAGTTTATATTACGCTAAATAATATAACAG
Source organism: Candidatus Thiodubiliella endoseptemdiera (assembly GCA_013416635.1). Classification (GTDB taxonomy): domain Bacteria; phylum Pseudomonadota; class Gammaproteobacteria; order PS1; family Pseudothioglobaceae; genus Thiodubiliella; species Thiodubiliella endoseptemdiera. The sequence continues at coordinate 325,303 of JACCHT010000002.1, forward strand.
ATGTCGCAGGTAATGCACCAGCATTTACTACGCTGATAGAGTGGTGTTGGCTAAGACTAAGCTTGGAGTATATTGAAAAATAGGTTTGGGCAATAATCCTTTTAATGGCATTGATGTGGGCGTTATTCCACACCAACCTTACGATATTGATTTGGCGATGACCTAGATTTGGTGGTGGGTGAGGAATGGCACCCCTTAAATACTCATCAAAATACAGGCACTACTTCTAGCCCCTGCTTAAGAAGCAAAACTGGAGGCAAATAACTTTAATGGCATTGATGGGAGGTTATTCCTCACCAACCCTAGCCGATATTGACGGCGATGGCGACCTAGGATTTGGTGGTGGGTGAGAATAATGGCACCCTTAAATACTATCAAAATACAAGCTCTACTTCTAACCCTGCTTTGGTGAAGCAAAAACTGGAGATAGTAATCCCACAAGTACTTTGATGTGGATATTCTTTCCTCACCAACCCTAGCCGATATTGACGGCGATGGCGACCTGGATTTGGTGGTGGGTGAGAATTATGGCACCCTTTAAATACTATCAAAATATTGCGGCACTACTTCTAACCCCTGCTTATGAAGTAAAAACTGGAGATAGTAATCCTTTAATGGCATTGATGTGGGATATTCTTCCCAAACCAACCCTCTAGCCGATATTGACGGCGATGGCGACCTGATTTGCAGTGGGTGAGAATGATGGCACCCTTAAATACTATCAAAATACAGGCACTACTTCTAACCCCGCTTATGAAGCAAAAACTGGAGAGACAATCAATCCACACATGATGTGGGGATTCTTCCAGACCAACCCTAGCCGATAGCTACTTGGCGATGGTGATTTAGATTTGGTAGTGGGTGAGGGCTGATGGCACCCTTTAAATATTACTACAATCAACAACCTTCTTCTGTAGATGGACAAGCCCCCAACTCCAACGGCTACTAACTCATGGACTGGGCAATAGCTCCAGCAGGACAATCTGCTTTTTAAGGCAGGGGATGTTATCAGCCTAACACTGACAATGAGTGAGACCTTGAAACGGCATCAACACCACACAGGCTCTAAAGTGGTCATTGCAGGCAAAAGACTTTGTTTTGGATAAAACTGCCTCTACAACTGCAGGTGATAAGAAACTGGTAAGCTAAATATAAAGGTTCAAACTGGAGATAGCATTGCCGCTACAGACTTTGATATTGACACAATCCAAACAAGCGATATTACGCTAAATAATATAACAGATGTCGCAGGTAATGCACCAGTATTTACCGCTGATAGAGTGCGTTGACTAAGCCGGAGTATCTGGAAAAACAGGTTCGGGCAATAACTCTTGAGGGTATTGATGTGGGATTTTCCAAACCAACCCTAGCCGATATTGATGGCGATGGCGACCTGATTGGGTGATAGTGAAGGTAATGGCACCTTTAAATACTATCAAAACACAGGCACTACTTTAACCTGCTTATGAAGCAAAAACTGAGGCAATAATCCTTTAATGGTATTGATGTGGATATTCTTCCTCACCAACCCTAGCTGATATTGGACTAAGTGATATGACCTAGATTTGGTAGTGGGTGATAGTAATGGCACACTTAAATACTATCAAACACAGGCACTACTTCTAACCCCGTTTATACAGCAAAACTGAGGTAGCAACCTTTAATGGCATTGATGCGGGAGATTCTTTTCACCAACCCAGCCGATACATTGACGCAGTGAAGGCGACCTAGATTTGGTGATGGGTGAGGCTATGCAAAATCTCTTTAAATACTATCAAAATACAGGCACTACTTCTAACCCCCTGCTTATGAAGTAAAACTGGAGGTAGCAATCCTTTAATAGCATTGATGTGGGGGTTTTTCCGCACCAACCCTAGCCGCCGATATTGACGGCGATGTCTAGATTTGGTGGTGGGTAAGGATGACAGTAAACCCTTAAATACTATCAAAACACAGGCACTACTCTAACCCTGCTTATGAAGCAAAATTGGAGATGACAATCCTTTAATGGCATTGATGTGGGGGATTGTTCTCACCAACCCTAGAAGCCGATATTGACGGCGATGGTGATTTAGATTTGGTGGTGGTGAGGCTAATGGCACCCCCTTTAAATACTACTACAATCAACAATCTTTTGTAGATGGACAAGCCTCAACAACCTTCAAGGTTCAGATTTAGAACAAGTTCCAACCTTTTGGCTATGAAAACCAGCGATACCAATGTCTTAGGTGAGCCTTCGCTAAATCTAGTAATTGAGTTTTCTGAAAACATCAAAACAAATGGCGGTACGTTGAAATCTGAATAGCGCAGAAAGTTGCAAACTATTAGCATTACTAATGCTACATGAAGGACACAAATTACCTTAACCCAAGTAGTTTAACTTCAGGTGTTTATTACAGATCAAAATGGCATCAGGCGTTATAACTGACACCTCGGGTAATGACTTTACAGTAATAGATGGCCTACCTCAGGTAAAACTTGGGCATTTGCATACTTTATATCGGCACCGATAACGCCGCCAGGATACTATAACGGGTAGTGCAGGTGACGATACTATAAATGGTGGTGCAGGCAACGACACTATAAAATGGCGGTGCAGGCAGTGATATTTTGTTTATGCAAGGCAGATAATGGCGAAGACACCATAACTGGCTTCATATTTGGTGTGCTGGTGGCGATAAATCAGGGATTTAAAAGATTTTATTACTGCTAGTGGTAACCGTTTATACTTTTCGCTAATATTGATAAATATATCAGCAGTGTCAGATACCGGCAATTGCAGGTAGTGCCAAACTAACGATTGACGCTGATGGCACGGTTACAGATGATGCTGCTGGATTTGGTTATCAAATCTACAAGGGGTTTCTGTATTGGTGGCTCCTCTACCCCTGACACAGTTGCATTAGGGCAGCAATTTATAACCGGATAATCTTATTCTTGTATAAGGTAAAATTTTGTATAAGGTAAACTAAAAAAACTTGAACTTAGAGGAATGCGCAAATTATGTGTATAATAATAACGTTGCTGCTAAACCAAAGGACACCATGCCGACAAACAAAATACTTCATCAGCAACACCAACGGCTTTTCGTCAACTGGTATTCCGATATCACCGAGTTGAATCTCACGGACAAGCATTAAAGCATCTGGTAAATGGTGGAGACGATGCCGTCTATGTAGGACAAGGCACCAAAGTCGATGCAACAGGGCTTACTTCAACAGGTGGCAATAGATTCACCTTCATTTAACTGGCACTTTAACAATCCATGAACAAACACTAGATGGCAATACCTACACCTTCAAAAGAACTGTTAATATTAACGGTACTGAATACCAAGAAGAAGAAGTCTCCTTCATAGCCTCTAATGGCGACAAGGTTTATTTTGCAGATGGTTTTGTTAAGATTGATATAACCGGCAAATGACGGCCATTATTAAATTTAAATACAGGCGCTTTAAGAGAATTGAATCCACCGATATTGACAACAGTGAGTCAACCTAGGTTTGGGATTGGTTTAAGTATTACTGATGACAAGTCCGACACCGCTAAAGTTGGTGAAGTTATTACCTATACCTTTACTTTGATGAAGCAGTTACAGATTTTACGATATAAAAGCATATTACAGTTACAGGCGGTACAAAAAAGGTACTTTTACCTCTGTTAATGGTAGTGAAAGTGTCTATACTTTAGCACTAACCAACTCTCCTGCAAAACAGCAAAGGCATAATAAGCCTTACAGTAGCCGTTGATGCTGCTACTCTAAAGTTAACACAGCACCAAAATCAGTTGTTGCCAGCAATAATCAAAGTTTTGATACTCAAGCCCCAACTTTGATTATCAGCGATGACAAGGCTGATACTTTAACCCTTAAAACTGGCGATACAATCACCTGCGCCCTACCTTAGTGAAGCAGTAAATGTAAGTTTTGATAAAAGTGTTATCAACATCAGCAATGGTGCTATTAAGACAGGTACCGACTTAATTGTTGTAGCACAACACCTGCTGATGCAGGTAAAAGCTCCATACCTTAACTTCGTTGTACCTGGCAGTGACCTAGATGTAGGTTCTAACTTAACAGTGTCAGTATCTGCTAATACGTACTACAGACAGTGTGGGCAATGCTTACAGCACAGCAGCGGCAACGAGCAAGCAATTGACACCACAAAGCCCCAGTAGCAGCACCTGCGGCAATATGGCACCTAATGAAAACTTAACGATGACCTTTTAGAGGCAGTTACACAAAACACAGCAGGCAGTATTGTCATTTATGATAAAAGCCAACTCTGACACTCTTATTACGATTGATATAGCTAACCAAGTTAGTCTTGATAGCACTAACAAAATTATCACTATTAATCCAGGTAGTGATTTAACAGTCAATAAGAATTACTATGTCAAAATCTGATGGCGGCACTTTGAAGATACTGCAGGTAATGATTAATACGAGGGTATTGACAGCGATAGTGGTTGGGCTTGGTCTATTCATTCACCTCACCACAGCACAATGGGTAGATGCAAGTGGTAACCTTGTTAGCGACAATGGTATCAATGCCAGTGAATTTAGCACACTCTGCCATTCAAGGCACATAATACTCCTTAGCGGTGCAGCAGGCGTTGTTAATAAAGTAATACATTTAAAGCAAATCCAGTGAACAAATAAAGCCAATAACAAAGTTGTAGAGAATCTCAGTAATCTACCCACTTTGCCCCCTGCCGATGGTACCGAATGGACATTGGGGCCACAGTAAAATGGTAGTTTTAGTCAGTGGCGAGACCTACACAATTGAAATAAATTTATCTTCAGCAGGTGGTGGCACGCTAACAGGTGGGCAATACCACCCCTCAGTTTAATTGACACTGCTGCCCCAATCATACCGTTTCAAGCAGTCAACCTCACCAACAGATGGGCAATCAGGCTTTAAAGTGGATGATGTTATTGAGTTAATCCATGACAACCAATGAAGCACTCTCGTTACAATGCTACCGTGCGCGACCATTGGTAATAAGGAATTTACACTAGATACCGGCAAAGGTGCCGCCAAAGCAGGCATCAGTAGATGAGTTAAAACAATTATTCTTACCCACACCGTCGTCGATGATATGTTAAAAGCAGATCTTTTGAGATTACCAGTGCAAGTGCAATTGCCTCTGACAGGGTAACCGATGTAGCAGGTAATAATATAGCTGCCACCCACAGGCAATTCTTATCCTACTGAATTAGACCGTAATGTTGATGGTGTTGTACCAACTATTGAGACATTACACTAAACTGGGGAGATATTTTCAAACGCTATTGAATATAAACAGCAATTTGGCACTGTAACAGTTGCCACAACTGGTGTAGAAAACAATCAAGAAGTCTCGCTAGTTATTAACCAAAAAAACTTATATACAGGTACTGTTACCAACAATAGTGCAACCATTACTGCTGCAGCCACAGATTTACAAGCATTAACCCACGGACAAACTTTACAACTATAAAGTCAATATAAAGATACTGCTGGTAACCCAGCGATAGAGAAAAATAGGTACTTAAAGTTGATACGGTTGCACCAACCCTTGACCATTACCGATAATGAAGACGCTACAAACTTCAAAGCAGGTGAAGAAATCATCTTTACCTTTACCTTAACGAGGCAGTAACAGAGTTTTACCAAAGATGACATTGTTATTACTAATGGCGCTATTAAAAATGGTGTGCTGATTTAGTATTGGTTATTACCACAGGTGTTAATGCCAATAAAGCCTATACCTTAATTGTTGTGCCCAATACAGATAATTACAAGTATTCAGGAAGTTGAAGGTTGCTGCTGATAAATTTGTAGATATTGCTGGTAATAGAAATATGGTTGCAGCAAAATGATATTCAGGTTATTGATACCCTTTGCGCCAAAATGCACTCACTGCAACAGCACTTATTTCAGCTGAATCTAATGATGTGGTAGTGGACAACACTGCCCCAATCCTAACAACACAAGCTTCGGCCGAATTGGGTGAAACCTCAGGACCTGATGCTTGATTTTAATGAAGACACCAAGCAGGTAGTACAGGTAGTATTGTTATTAAAGGTGAAAGTGATGATGGAGGCACAGCAACCATTAATATTACTGAGACGTTCAAATTCTAGCATTGCTGGCGATAAACTCACCATTGATGTGTCAGCATTAGGTTTAACTGATAATAAATTAACCCAAGGCAGTTACTATATCACCACATGGATGGCAAGTACAGTAACTGACATAAAGGGTAAACGATGCTGCCACACAAAGATACTAACCAATGGGTATTTGCAACCAAAGCACTTTTACCACAATCGCTTGATAGGTGCCGATGATAACTACATTAATGATAGTGAAAAAGACGCAACCGCACTCAGGCACAGTAGCGGAGCAGGTACCTTATCTATTACTAAGATTGAGTTTTTGAAGCGTAGTAATACAGTAGGTACAGCAATAACTTCAGGATTACCAGTTGTTGCAGCTGACGGCACCTGACACTCGCACATTCTGCTACATGCCATCTGAATTAGCTGATGAAAAACCTACACGGGTTGTAGTAACGCTTTGGTAGTGATGGCACCAATTCAACACCATCACTAGCACAGCAGTAACTTATGACATCATTAAATCCAACCCCAATCACGACCAATCCATGGACTTGCTTATTATTCCAGCAGGGCAATCTGCTTTTTAAGGCAGGCGATGTTATCAGCCTAACACTGACAATGAGTGAGACCTTTGAAACTTAATAACACCACAGGCTCTAGCAAGTGGTCACGGTAAAAGACTTTGTTTTGGATACAAAACTGCCTCTACAACTGCAGGTGATAAAGAACTCGGTGTTTTAAATATAGTGTTCGCTGGAGTATAGCATTGCCGCTACAGACTTTGATATTGACAATCCAACAAAGCGATATTACGCTAAATAATATAACAGATGTCGCAGGTAATGCGCCAGTATTTACCGCTGATAGAGTAGTGTTGGCTATTAAGGTTGAGTATACGAAAACAGGTTCGCACAATCCTTTGAGGGTATTGATGTGGGCATGTTTCCCCGTGCACCCATTGATATTGACGGCGATGGCGACTTGATTTGGTGGTGGGTAGTACGATGGCACCCTTTAAATACTATCAAATACAGGCTCTACTTCTAGCCCCGCTTATGAAACAAAAAAACTGAGGCAATAATCCTTTAATGGCATTGATGTGGGAGGTTATTCCTACCAACCCTAGCCGATATTGACGGGCGATGGCGACCTGATTTGGTGGTGGGTGAGATTTATGGCACCCTTTAAATACTATCAAAATACAGGCACTACCGAACCCTACTTATATGAAGCAAAAACTGGAGGTAGCAATCCTTAATGTAGTACTGATGTGGGGTATTATTCCAAACCAACCCTAGCCGATATTGACGGCGATGCGACCTAGATTTGGTGGTGGGTGAGAAGTATAACTTTAAATACTATCAAAATACAGGCACTACTTCTAACCCCTGCTTAAGTAGCCAAAACTGGAGATAGCAATCCTTTGCATGCATTGATGTGGGATATTCTTTTCCAAACCCAACCCTAGCCGATATTGACGGCGATGGCGACCTAGATTTGGTAGTGGGTGGGAATGATGGCACCCCTTTTAAATACTATCAAAATACATGTGGCAATTCCTTCTAACCCTGCGAAGTAAAAACTGGAGATAGCAATCCTTTAATGGCATTGATGTGGGCGTTATTCCGCACCCGTCCTAGCCGATATTGATGGCGATGGTGATCTGATTTGTAGTGGGTGAGGTTTATGGCAACTTTAAATACTACTACAATCAACAACCTTCTTTCTGTAGATGGACGTCCCCTAACCCAACGGTATTACTAACTCATGGACTCTAAGCAATATTCCAGCAGGACAATCTGCTTTAAGACAGGGATGTTATCAGCCTAACTTTGACAATGAGCGAGACCTTGAAACTTAATAACACCACAGGCTCTAGCGGTCATTGCAGGCAAAAGACCTTTGTTTTGGATAAAACCGCCCTTACAACTGCAGGTGATAAGAAACTGGTGTTTAAATATAGCGTTCAAGCCGGAGATAGCATTGCCGCTACAGACTTTGATATTGACAACCCAACAAGCGATATTACGCTAAATAATATAACAGATGTCGCAGGTAATGTACCAGTATTTACCGCTGATAGAGTAGTGTTGCCAAGGTTGAGTATATTGAAAAAACAGGTTCGGGCAATAATCCTTTGAGGGTATTGATGTGGGGCATGTTTCAGCCAATCTTGGCTGATATTGACGGCGATGGCGACCTAGATTTGTGGTGGTGAGACTTATGGCAACTTTAAATACTATCAAAAATACAGGCATTACTTAGCCCCTGCTGAAGCAAAACTGGAGGCAATAATCCCTTTACGGTACTGATGTGGAGGTTATTCCGCGCCAACCCTAGCCGATATTGACGGCGATGGCTTAACGTTAGACGGTGGTGGGTGGGTATAATGGCACCCTTAAATACCATCAAAATACAGGCACTACTTAACCCTGCTTATGAAGCAAAACTGGAGGCAATAATCCTTTAATGGCATTGATGTGGGGTACTATTCCGCGACCAACCCTAGCCGATATTGACGGCGATGGCGACCTATGATTTGGTGGTGGGTGTGTGGCTTATGGCACCCTTAAATACTATCAAAAACACAGGTACTACTTCTAACCCCGCTTATGAAGCAAAAACTGAGATATAGTAATCCTTTTAATGGCATTGATGTGGGGTATCATTCCAAACCAACCCTAGCCGATACATTGACGGCGATGGCGACCTAGATTTGGTGGTGTGGGTGGAGGTAATGGCAAGTAACCCTTAAATACTATCAAAATAACAGGCACTACTTCTAACCCCGCTTATGAAGCAAAAAATTGAGATGACAATCCTTTAATGGCATTGATGTGGATACCCCTTCCAAACCAACCCTAGCTGATATTGACGGCGATGGCGACCTAGATTTGGTGACAGGTGAGGAGAGAATGGCGCCCTTAAATACTACTACAATCAACAACCTGCTTCTGTAGATGGACAAGCCCAACCCAACGGCTACTAACTCATGGACTCTAAGCAATATTCCAGCAGGACAATCTGCTTTAAGGTAGGGGATGTTATCAGCCTAACACTGACAACAATGAGTGAGATCCAAACTTAATAACACCACAGGCTCTAAAGTGGTCACATTGCAGGCAAAGACTTTGTTTTGATAAACCGCCCCCTACAACCAGGCATAAGAAACTGGTGTTTAAATATAGGGGCAAGTGTTCGCTGAGATAGATGCATGCAGACCTGATATTGGATAATCCAACAAGCGATATTACGCCAAATAATATAAATAACAGATGTCGCAGGTAATGCAACTGTATTTCACCGTTGATAGAGTAGTGTTGGCTAAGGCTGAGTATATTGAAAACAGGTTCGGGCACAATCCTTCTTTGAGGGTAATATTGATGTGGGGTATTTTTCCTCCAAACCAACCCTAGCCGATATTGATTTGGCGATGGCGACCTGGATTTGGTGGTGGGTAAGGATGATGGCACCCCTTAAATACTATCAAAAATACAGGCACTACTTCTAGCCCCTGCTTATGAAGTAAAAACTGGAGGCAGTAAAGTAATCCCTTTAATGGCATTGATGTGGGAGTTTTTCCCGCACCAACCCTAGTCGGTTGACGGCGATGGCGACCTGTAGGATTTGGTGGTGTGGGTGAGCGTGATGGCACCCTTAAATACTCATCAAAATACAGGCACTACTTCTAACCCCGCTTATGAAGCAAAAACTGAGATGGCAATCCCTTTAATGGCATTGATGTGGGCTTAATTCCGTACCAGCGTCCTAGCCGATATTGACGGCGATGGCGACCTGATTCGTGCGTAAGAATGATGGCACCCTTAAATACTATCAAAATACAGGCCTACTCTAGCCCTGCTTATGAAGCAAAACTGGAGGCAATAATCCTTTTAATGGCATTGATGTGGGAGATTATTCCCACAAACTTGGCTGATATTGACGGCATATGATGCTAGACCTAGGATTTGGTGGTGGGTGAGTTTAATGGCACCTTAAATACTATCAAAATACAGGCACTTACTTCTAGCCCCGCTTATGAAGCAAAAAACTGGAGGCAATAATCCTTTTAATGGCATTGATGTGGGTGGTATCGCTCCAAACCAACCCTAGCCGATATTGACGGCGATGGCGACCTAGATTTGCGGTGGGTGAGAATTCATGGGCACCTTGGGACACTACTACAATCAACAACCTTCTTCTGTAGGATGACAAGCCCCCAACCCAACGGCTACTTCAACTCATGGACTCTAAGCAATATTCCAGCAGGACAATCTGTTTCTTAAGACAACATTGCGGCGATGTTATCAGCCCAACACTGACAATGAGCGAGAGACCTTGAAAACTTAATAACACCACAGGCTCTGCAGTGGTCATTGCAGGCAAAAGACTTTGTTTTGATAAACTGCCTCTACAACTGCAGGTGATAAGAAACTGGTGTTTAAATATAGTGTTCAAGTTGAGATAGCATTGCCGTTACAGACTTTATACATTGACAATCCAACAAGCGATATTACGCTAAATAATATAACAGATGTCGTAGGTAATGCGCCAGTATTTACCGCCGATAGAGTAGTGCTGTCTAAGATTGAGTATATTGAAAACAGGTTCAAGTAATAATCCTTTGAGGGTATTGATGTGGGGTATTATTCCAATAACTCAACCTTGGCTGATATTGACGGCGATGGCGACCTAGATTTGTAGTGGGTAAGGATGATGGCACCCTTTAAATACTATCAAAATACAGGCTCAGCCCCTGCTTATGAAGCAAAAAACTGGAGGCAATAATCCTTTAATGGCATTGATGTGGAGGTTATTCCTCACCAACCCTAGCCGATATTGACGGCGATGGCGACCTAGATTTGGTGGTGGGTGAGCAGGAATGCACCTTAAATACTATCAAAATACAAGCTCTACTTAACCCTGCTTATGAAGCAAAACTAGAGATAGCAAATCCTTTTAATGGCATTGATGTGGATATTCTTTTCCTCACCAACCCTAGCCGATATTGGCGGCGATGGCGACCTTAGACGGTGGTGGGTGAGAATTATGGCACCCTTTAAATACTATCAAAAATACAGGCACTACTTAACCCCGCTTATGAAGCAAAAATTGAGATGACAACTCTTTAATGGCATTGATGTGGGTATTATTCCACACCAACCTTGGCTGATATTGATGGCGATGGCGACCTAGATTTGGTGGTGGGTGAGAAGAATGGCACCCTTAACAGCCTATCAAAATACAGATATCATACTTAACCCTGCTTATGAAGCAAAAATTGAGATGACAACCTTTAATGGCATTGATGGGCGCGCGGTTATTCCGCAATCAACTCTAGCCGATATTGATGGCGATGGCGACCTAGATTGGTGGTGGGTGAGGGGCCGATGGCACCCCTAAATACTACTACAATCAACAACCTTCTTCTCAGATGGACAAGCCCCAACCCAACGGCTACTTCAACTCATGGACTCTACAAATATTCCAGCAGGACAATCTGCTTTAAGGCAGGCGATGTTATCAGCCTAACACTGACAATGAGCGAGACCTTGAAACTTAATAACACCACAGGCTCGAAAGTGGCTGGCTGCAGGCAAAGACTTTAAAGTTTTGATAAAACTGCCTCTACAACTGCAGGAGGTGATAAGAAACTGTGTTTAAACATAGCGTTCGCTGGGATAACATTGCCGCTACAGACTTTGATATTGACAATCCAACAAGCGATATTACGGGCCAAATAATATAACAGATGTCGCAGGTAATGCACCAGTATTTACCGCTGATAGAGTAGTGCGTTGGCTAAGACTAAGTTTGAGTATATTGAAAACAGGTTCGGGCAATAATCCTTTGAGGGTATTGATGTGGGGATTGTTCCGCCAATCTTTGGGTGATATTGACGGCGATGGCGACCTAGATTTGGTGGTGGGTGAGAATATGGGACCCTAAATACTCATCAAAAACAGGCACTACTTTAACCCCGCTTATGAAGAAAAACTGGATGAAAACCTTTTAAAGGCATTGATGTGGGGCTTTTTTTCCCCCAACCCTAGCCGATATTGACGGCGATGGCGACCTAGATTTGGTGGTGGGTGAGGGTTATGGCACCCCTAAATACCATCAAAAACAGGCACTACTTCTAACCCTGCTTATGAAGAAAACTGGAGGAAACAATCCTTTAATGGCATTGATGTGGGATTTTCCTCACCAACCTAGCCCATATTGACGGCGAAAGGTGACTAGATTTGGTGGTGGGTGAGCAGTATGGCACCCTTAAATCATCAAAATAAGGCACTACTCTAACCCCGCTTATGAAGCAAAACTGAGATGACAACCTTTAATGGCATTGATGTGGGGATTATTCCACCAACCCTAGCCGATATTGAGGCGATGGCGACCTAGATTTGGGGGGGGGTGAGATTTGGCACCCCAAATACTATCAAAATACAGGCACTACTTAACCCCCCTTTTGAAGCAAAAACTGGAGATACAATCCTTTAATGGCATTGATGGGGGATTATTCCACCAACCCTGCCGATATGAGGGGATGGCGACCGATTTTGGGGGGTAAGGGTGGCACCTTTTAAAAATTATTTCAATCAACAACTTTTGTAGATGGACAACCCCCAAACCCCAAAGGCTACTAACTCATGGACTCTAAGCAAATTTCCCGCAGGAAACTGCTTTTTAAAACAGGCGATGTTATCACCAAATTTTACAATGAGGAGACCTTGTTAATAACACCACAGGTCTAAAAGGGGCATTGCAGGCAAAGACTTTTTTTTGATAAAAATGCCTCTACAACCCGCGGTGATAAGAAACTGGTGTTTAAATATAGCGCGCTGGGGATACTTTCCAAGACTTTTATATTGAAACCAAAAGCGATATTACGCAAATAATATAACAGATGTCGCAGGTAATGCACCAGATTTACCCCCGGTAGAGTGTGTTTGGGAAGGGTGAGAAAGGGGAAAAAAGGTTTCCCAAAAACCTTTGAGGGATTTTGGGGGGATGTTTCTGTGCCAATCTTTTGATATTGACGGCGAATGACCAGATTTGGGGGGGTAGGTTTTTTTGGGACCCCAAATACCTATCAAAATACAGGCACTACTTTTAACCCGCTTATGAAGCAAAAACTGAGATGACAACCTTTAATGGCATTGATGTGGATATTCCTTCCAACCAACCCTAGCCGATATTGATGGCGATGGCGACCTAGATTTGGTGGTGGGTGAGGATGATGGCACCCTAAATACTATCGTACCACAGCACTACTTAACCCCGCTTATGAAGCAAAACTGAGGTGGCAAATCCTTTAATTTAAGTATTGATGTGGGAAAATGCTGCTTCACCAATCCTAGCCGATATTGATGGCGATGGCGACCTAGATTTGGTGTAGGTAAGGAGGATGATGGCACCCTAAATACTACACAAAATACAGGCACTACTTCTAACCCTGCTTATAAAGTAAAAACTGAGATAACTTTAATGGCATTGATGCGGATATTCTTCCTCACCAATCCTAGTCGCCCGACATTGACGGCGATGGCGACCTGGATTTAGTGATGGGTGAAGGTAATGGCATCCTAAATACTATCAAAACACAGGCACTACTTAACCCCGCTTATGCAGCTAAAACCGAGGTGATAATCCTTGATGGCATTGATGTGTGGGGCGTTATTCCGCACCAGTCCTAGCCGATATTGATGGTTATGGCGACCTAGATTTGGTGGTGGGTAATAATGGTGGAAATCCTTAAATATTATCAACAACCTTTTGTAGATGGACAAGCGCCAACTCTAACAACACAAGCCAGCTGCTATCTAGGGGAAACCTCAGATTTAGTGCTTGACTTTAGTGAAAATATTAAAGCAGGTACGGGCAGTATTCTCATCAAGAATAGTAGCGATGTAACAGCAACTATTAATATCGCTAGTGATACAAATAAATTTAGCAAGCATTGCTGGCGATAAACTCACCATTGATGTGTCAGCATTAGGTTTAACTGATAACAAAATTAACCTGCTGCAGCTACTACCTACCTGATGTAAGGGCACAGTAACTGACATAGCGGGTAACGATGCTGCTGCCATTACTAAAGATACTAACCAATGGGTATTTTGCAACCAAAAGCACTTTCTACCACGATCGCTTGATAGGTGCCGATGATAACTACATTAATGATAGCGAAAAGACGCAACCGTACCAGGCAAAGCACCCGGAATAGGTACTTTAACGACAATAAAATTCGAGTTTTGTAGCTGCAGTAATACAGCAGGGCGCAGTAATAACTTCAGGATTACCAGTTGTTGCAGCTGACGGCACTTCTGGCACTCGCACATTCTGCTATGCCATCTGAATTAGCCGATGGAAAAACCTACACGGGTTGTAGTAATCGCTTTAGTACCATAATTAATTCAGCAATTAGCACTAGCACAGCAGTAACTTATGACACCATTAACCCAATCCCAATCACGACCAATCCATATTCTACGATATTCCAGCAGGACAATCTGTTTTGAGTATACGTTATCAGCCTAACACTGACAATGAGCGAGACCTGAAACTTAATAACACCACAGGCTCTAAAGTGGTCATTGCAGGCAAAGACTTTGTTTTGGATAAAACTGCCTCTACAACTGCAGGTGATAAGAAACTGGTGGGGTTTAAATATATGTTCAAGCTGAGATAGCATTGCCGCTACAGACTTTGATATTGACAATCCAACAAGCGATATTACGCTAAAATAATATAACAGATGTCGCAGGTAATGCACCAGTATTTACCGCTGATAGGTAGTGTTGACGTTTACATATTGAAAACAGGTTCGGGGCAATAATCCTTTTGAAGGTATGATGTATGCTTTTTCCGCACCAGTCCTAGCTGATATTGATGGTGATGTATGACCTAGATTTGGTGGTGGGTGAGGATGATGGCACCCCTAAATACTATCAAAATACAGGCACTAATAGCCCCAGTTTATAGCTAAAAACTGGAGGCAATAATCCTTTTAATGGCATTGATGTGGAGGTTATTCTCACCAACCCTAGCCGATATTGACGGCGATGGCGACCTAGATTTGGTGGTGGGTGAGAGTGCTGGCACCCTTAAATACCATCAAAATACAGGCACTACTTCTAACCCTGCTTATGAAGCAAAACTGAGATGACAATCCTTTAATGGCATTGATGACATTATTCCACGCCAAACTTGGCTGATATTGATGGCGATGGTGACCTAGATTTCCAGGTAAGTAGCCTGCGGCACCCTTGTATCACTACATCAAAATGCAGGCACTACTTAACCCTGCTTATGAAGCAAAAACTGGAGATGACAATCCCTTTAATGGCATTGATGCGGATATTCTTCCTCACCAATCCTAGTCGCATATTGACGGCGATGGCGACTTCAGATTTGGTGGTGGGTGAGCAGAATGGCACCCTAAATACCTTACCGCACAGGCACTACTTCTAACCCTGCTTATGAAGTAAAAACTGGAGGTAGCAATCCTTTAATAGCATTGATGTGGGATATTCTTGCCAAACCAACCCTAGCCGATATTGACGGCGATGGCGACCTGGATTTGGTGGTGGGTAAGAATGATGGCACCCTTAAATACTACTACAATCAACAACCTGCTTCTGTAGATGAAACGCCCAACTCCAACGGCTACTAACTCATGGACTCTAAGCAATATTCCAGCAGTGACAATCTGCTTAAGACAGGCGATGTTATCAGCCTAACACTGACAATGAGCGACCTGAAACTTAACACCACAGGCTCTAAAGTGGTCATTGCAGGCAAAAGACTTTGTTTTGGATAAAACTGCCTCTACAACTGCAGGTGATAAGAAACTGGTGTTTAAATATAGCGTCTGCTGAGATAGCATTGCCGCTACAGACTTTGATATTGGATTAACCAACAAGCGATATTACGCTAACAATATAACAGATGTCGCAGGTACGCACCAGTATTTACCGCTGATAGAGTGGTGTTGACTAAGACTAAGCTTGAGTATATTGAAAACAGGTTTGGGCACAATCCTTTAATGGCATTGATGTGGAAGTTATTCCACGCCAATCTTGGCTGATATTGACGGCGATGGCGACCGGATTTAGTGATGGGTGAAGCTGCAATGGCACTTTAAATACTATCAAAACACAGGCACTACTTCTAACCCTGCTTATGAAGTAAAAAACTGGAGATAGCAATCTTTTAACGCATTGATGTGGGTATTATTCACACACCAACCTTGGCTGATATTGACGGCGATGGCGACCTAGGATTTGGTAGTGGGTGAGCTTTATGGCACTCTCTTAAATACCATCAAAAATACAGGTACTACTTCAACCCTTATGAAGCAAAAACTGGAGATGACAATCCTTTAATGGCATTGATGCGGATATTCTTCACCAATCCTAGTCGATATTGGATTTGCTGATGGTGACCTAGATTTGGTAGTGGGTGGGAATGATGGCACCCTTAAATACCATCAAATACAGGCACTACTTTAACCCTGCTTTGCGAAGCAAAACTGGAGATAGCAATCCTTTAATGGCATTGATGTGGATATTCTTCCAAAACCAACCCTAGCTTCGATATTGACGGCGATGGCGACTCCAGACGGTGGCAGGGTGAGTATTATGGCACCCTTTAAATACTCATCGTGCGGTTGCAACTACTTCTAACCCCTGCTTATGAAGCAAAAACTGAGATGACAATCCTTTTAATGGCATTGATGTAGGGGATTCTTCCAGACCAACCCTAGCCGATATTGACGGCGATGGTGATTTAGATTTGGTGGTGGGTGAGGCTGATGGCACCCTAAATATTACTACAATCAACAACCTTCTTCTGTAGATGGGACAAGTTCCAACCTTTACAGAAAACCAGCGATACTAATGTCTGAAGTGAGCTCAAATCTAGTAATTGAGTTTTCTGAAAATACCAAACAAATGGCGGCATTGTTGAAACGGAATAGCGAAAAGCTGCAACCATAAGCATTACTACTGAAGTAGCGCTTAACTTCAGGTGTTTATTACATCAAAATGGCATCAGGCGTTATAACTTCGACACCTCGGTAATGACTTTGCAGGTATTGGATACACCTCAGGTAAAACTTGGGCATTTGCATATACTTTATATCGGCACCGATAACGCCGATACTAACGGCAGTGCAGGTGACGATACTATAAATGGTGGTGCAGGCAACGACACTATAAAATGGCGGTGCAGGCAGTGATATTTTTGTTTATGCAAATACAGATAATGGCGAAGACACCATAACTGGCTTCATATTTGGTGCTGGTGGCGATAAATTAGATTTAAAAGATTTATTACTGCTAGTGGTAACCAAGCGACACTTTTGCTAATATTGATAAATATATTGGCAGTGTCGGATACTGGCACTGCAGGTAGTGCCAAACCAACGATTGATGCTGATGGCACGGTTACAGATGATGTTGCTGATTTGGTTATCAATCTACAAGGGGTTTCTGGTATTGGTGGCTCCTCTACTCCTGACACAGTTGCATTAGGGCACTTTATAACTGATAATCTTATTCTTGTATAAAGAGACCTTTGCATAAATATGAATAATCATCAAAACGCCATCTTTCATCAAATTACAAACTTTTTAAAAACACCCTTAGCCCTGCTAAGTGGATTTAAAAATTTCCCAAATTTTAATAAAATCTGTCATTTTGCTAATCATCTATTTATGCAAGGTCTCATAAAGTAAGACACCCATAAAAACAAAAACCCGCCTTATTAAAGGGGGTTTTTTATGGAAAAATATCAACCAAAAATTTAAAAATTTAAAAACTTGAACTTAGAGGAATAAGTAAATTATGTATAATAATAATCAGTTATAACACCAAAGGGCAACCCATGCAGGACAAACAAAATACTTCATCAGCAACACCAACGGCTTCTTCGTCAACTGGTATTCCGATATCACCGGACTTGAATCTCACGGACAAGCATTAAAAGCATCTGGCAATAGTGGAGACGATGCCGTCTATGTAGGACAAGGCACCAAAGTCGATGCAACAGGGCTTACTTCAACAGGTGGCAATGATTCAATTTATTTAACCGGCACTTTTAACAACTACGAACAAACACTAGATGGCAATACCTACACCTTCAAAAGAACGGTTACTATTAACGATACTGAATACCAAGAAGAAGTCTCCTTCACAGCCTCTAATGGCGACAGGGTTTATTTTGCAGATGGTTTTTTTAAGATTGATATAACAGGCAATGATGGGCTATCAAATGCAGGCGTTTTTCAGAAAATTAAATCCACTGATATTGACCCCAGTTCAAGCACACCCACCGACCCTTTAACCAGTCAACCCGCCATTGACAAAGGTGGTGCTACTAAAGTATTTATTTCTGATAACAACGGTGAGGCAATTACCTGGTGTCAAAGGCTCAGTATTTAAGATATCTGGCAATAGTGGCAATGACACGGTTTATGTTGCCAAAGGCACAAAAGTTGATGCAACAGGACTCACCTCAACAGGTGGTAACGATGTTGTTTATTTAACCGGCACTTTTAACAACTACGAACAAACACTAGATGGCATTACCTACACCTTCAAAAGAACTGTTAATATTAACGATACTGAATACCAAGAAGAAGTCTCCTTCACAGCCTCTAATGGCGATAGGGTTTATTTTGCAGATGGTTTTGTTAAGATTGATATAACAGGCGATGATGGGCTATTAGAAGCAGGTGCTTTTAAGAGAATTATATCCACTGATATTGACGGTAGTGAGTCAACTCCAGGTTTGGGGATTGGTTTAAGTATTACTGATGATTTAGCAGAAACAAGCATCATTAACAAGGCAAAGGTAGGCACAGATATTACCTATACTTTTACTTTTAAAGATGATGTTACTGGTTTTGATAAAACTGATATTGAAGTGACAGGTGGAACAAAAGGTGCTTTCAGTGGCAGTGGTAGTGTTTATTCGTTAGTAGTCAGAGTGACAGATAACTCAACAACTGACTTATTTGTTGGTGTGGCAAAAGATGCGGCAATTGGAGGAGGTGTTGGCACAGAATACGCTAGTAATAGTCATAAAGTTGATACCGTTGTACCCAGCAAACCCATAAGTTTAGATTTAGCCACAGAGGACGATTCAGGCACAAGTAATAGTGACAACCTAACTAATAAAACCTCAAACCTCACCATCACAGGCAGTGCAGAAGTTGGTGCTACTATAAGATTATACAATGGTACCAACACAACAGCCATAGGCTCTGAAGTAGTAAAGGCTAATGGCACATTCTCTATTGATATCAGTTTAACCCAAAGCACAACCCCACACAGTATTACCGCAAGAGCAACAGATGTTGCGGGTAATGAAAGTTTGGTTTCTGATGCTTTGGCGATTACTGTGGATACTACTGCTTTTGCCAAGCCAGTTATCACCGCAACTACAGTAGGTGCCTCTATCAATATCAATGTTACCACCACTGATAATGGCACTATTTACTTGTCTAAAACCACCAGTAACCCATCACACACCTCACTTGAGGCTGAAGTTAGAGCGAACACAGCCACCAAAAACACCATAACCTCAAACAGTGGCGGCACTATAAATTCAGGCTCATTAGCAGAAGGCACTTATAAGATTTATTTGGTAGATGATGCAGGCAATGTATCAACCCCTTCTGATAACACAGTTATAATTGACAAAACCCCGCCAGCATCTGTCGTTGACGCTATTACTGAAATCGCTGGCACTGAAAAAACTATCAATATTGCTGAAAAAGCAGCAGGGTTTACTATCAAAGGTACCATTAGCACCGTAGCAGGCGCAGGTGAAAAAGTCGTGGTAACCATTAACTCAAAGGATTATGACGCAACACTGAGTGGCATAAACTGGACAGTTGCCATCCCAGCAAGCGACATAACGACAATTGTTACTGGTGAGGTTACTGCCAAAGTAATTGATACAGCAGGCAATGCTTCGCCAACAAAAACGCAGGGTTTTACTGTGGATACAACCAAGCCAACAATAGAAATTATATATAAAGGACAAAACAGTGATAATATTGCTGAATACGAATTAAAGACTAATAAGCCTTGGGCAGACATAGACAGTATTAGGAGGATGACTTTACAGTTACCCATGGCACAAGTGTCGTAAAAGTAGGCAATACACTTACTTTATTAGTTACCCCTGATGATGATTTTGACGGTGATATGGTTATTAACCTTGCGGCTAATACATTTACTGATTTATCAGGCAATCCTAACACTGCAGCAGCGGAAGTTACCACAGCAGTTGACAACAAAGCCCCAACACTAACGACACAAACCTCAGCTACCTTGGGTGAGACATCAAACTTGGTGCTTGATTTTAGTGAAAACATCAAAGCAGGCACAGGTGGCAGTATTGACATCAAGAACAGCAGTAACCAAATAATAGCAACCATTGACATCACCAAACCTAGTGAAAATAAATTTAGCATCACTGACGACAAACTAACCATCAACATCGCAAGTTTAGGCTTAACCAATAACAAACTTGCCGAAGGCAATTATTATCTAGAAATGAACCCTGGTGCGATAACTGACCTGGCAGGTAACGATGCATTAGGTATTGCCAAAGACAGCAACCAATGGGCATTTGAAACCAAAGCACTTGGTAGCACTTTGGTGATTTCAGGAGATGGTGATAGCAACAACTATATCAATGCCATTGAAAAAGTCAATTTTGCCTTATCAGGCGAGGTTACCAGTGCAACAACGGGCGCTACTGTAAAAGTTGAGTTTTTTAAAGACAGTGAAACTACTGCTATTAAAACTTTTAACCCAACTCCTGACGGCAGCAAAAATTGGTCAATTGCTAAGAGCAATACCGATCTTACGGGTCTTACAGATGGCACATACAACATTAAAGTAACCGTAACAGAAAATAGTGTTTCCACTGTCAATGAAACGACCATCACGATTGATACTGTTGCACCCACTAAGCCAACAAGCCTAAATTTGGAGGCGATAGACGATACAGGCAAATCTAACACCGATAACCTCACCAACAAAACCACAGGTTTAACCATCACAGGCACTGCAGAAGCAGGTTCAATCGTGCAGTTGTATAATGGCACTATTGCCATACCAAATGCAACAGCAACAGCAGATATTAATGGCATATTTACCATTGACATAGCTTTAGCTGAAAGCACAACCCCGCACAACATTACCGCAAAGGTAACAGACGCTGCGGGTAACCAAAGTATCCTCTCTGATTCACTAGCAATCACCGTAGATACAACTGCAGCAGATAAACCAGTCGTTACCCTAAAAAATGACACAAGCATAAACGGCAATAATGCCGATAACATAACTAAGGACTGGACACTAAATACTTCAACACTTGAAGCCAATAGTACGCGTGCATACCGTTTAACAAGAGCAGGTGTTGAAATAAGCACAGTAACTACAGCAGCAAGTTATGCTACCTATATGAGCAATGCAACTGATGCTACTTACAAGCTCTTTATTACCGACACCGACGCAGCGGGTAATAAATCAGAAGAGGGAATAATTGAATTTACCCTTGATACCCAAGTTAATAATCCAATTATTACAGCCATAGCCACCGATAACATCATTAACGCCTCTGAAATTACCAATGGCTTCACCATCACTGGTAGCGGTGAATCAGGTGCAAGGATTAGTGTTAGTTTTGCAGGGCTGACTGGCAACAATACCGCCGTCGTTGGCAATGATGGCAACTGGAGATTGTCTGTAACAGCACCTACGCTAACTCAAGGCACTTTAAAAGTTGACATTACTCAAATAGACATTGCTGGCAATAGTAATACAGAAAGCACAACAGTCAAAGTAGATGCTGCCCCAACTGCCTTATATGACGGCAACAAAGCAGACTTTGCTAATCAAATTGCTACAGATAGTAACATAACTCTATACTTTAACGAGGCTATTACACTGAGCACAGACAGCAATAAAACCGTTCGTATTTACAAAGTTGATGGCGCAAACTCAACCCTAGTTGAAAGCATTGCCATCACCAATACACAACAAGCCAATTTAAGCGCAGACCAAAGAACCTTAAGCATCAATCCTACTAATGCATTAATAGCAGGTGCTGATTACTATGTGCAAATCAGTTCAGGTGCAGTTGTAGATTCTATTGGTAATAATTTTGCTGGTATTGATGATACTACTACTTACAAGTTTGTCGCTGTTGACTCTGCCACAGTTCTTGCCAAAATTTATGCAGATTCTGGCTATTTTGGCAATGCCCCAGATAATGACAAAACCACTGCTGAAGAGCTGTCTGTAGTTGCTACTGGGGTTAATCGTTATTTAATTGAGCGTTATCGTAGTGCAATTTTGGCAAAAACAGATTTTACCAATCCAACAGATGATGCCAGCCGAGCGACTATGCTTGCTGAAGTGCAGGCATTGGTGAATACGCAAAGTGCCGATCTTTTTTACAAATTTTACAGAGAGGAAGCTGTTTTAAACAATGATATTAGTGACATGGACACTTCACTAATGGCTGATACAAGTTCTATGTTTTTTCAAGCTAAAAATTTCAACCAAGACATTGGTGGTTGGAATGTTGCAAATGTTACAGAAATGAGAAGTATGTTTGCTAATGCCACTGCCTTTGATCAAGATATTGGCAATTGGAATGTTGCAAATGTTACAAATATGGAATATATGTTTACTGATGCCACTGCCTTTAACCAAGATATTGGCAATTGGAATGTTGCAAATGTTACAGAAATGAGAGGTGTGTTTTACAATGCCACTGCCTTTAACCAAGACATTAGTTCATGGAATACTGGTAAGGTTCAATATACAAATAATATGTTTAATGGTGCTACTGCCTTTAACCAAGACATTAGTTCATGGAATATTAAGAGTTTGTCAATTGCTACTAACATGTTTAATAATGCTACTGCCTTTAGCACCAGCAACTACGACCTGCTGTTAGCAGGCTGGTCAGATATTGATGCCACTGTTGGTGAGAGCATTAAGAGTGGCGTTAAATTTGGTGCAAGCTCAACCCAATACACCAATGCCACTGCCCGCCAAGCACTATCAAATAAAGGCTGGATTATCACTGATGCTGGATTACTTGCTGATAGCAATAATGACGGCACCACAGATGTTTTTGTTGGCAGTAATAATGCAACTACTGATGACACAGCCACATTAAACAAAAGCACTGAATCCATATCCGTCAGCCTACACGGCTTAGGTGGTAACGACACACTAAAAGGTGGCTCAGGCGATGACAAACTCTACGGTGGTGCGGGCGACGACACACTAAGAGGTGGTGCAGGAGCGGATACTTTCTTTTACGGCTACAAAAACGCAGGTAATGACACTATTACCGACTTTAACATCACTCAAGGCGATAAACTTGATTTAAGGTATTTACTCGATGGATATAATGGCATTGTTGCCGATTACATTCAAGTGTCAGGTGATGCTAATAAAACCATACTAAGTATTGATGTCAATGGTAGTGTAGGCGGTAGTAATACAAATGTTACCATCACTTTGGACAACATTGATGCTGGCACTGTGGATGCTAACTGGCTAAAGAGTAATATTTTATTTTCCAATGTCCCCACTATTAAAAGTGTAGCAAGCAACAATATTATTGATTATGCTAAAGCAACCAATGGATTTACCATTAACGGTATTGGCAAAGCAGGCGCCGAAGTTGTTATTAACTTTGAAGGCATCACTGGCAATACCACTACCTCAGTAGATAGTGCAGGCAACTGGTCTCTAAGAGCAACAGTCAATCTTGCAGCTCTTACCCAAGGTGATTTAACAATTTTTGCAAGAGAAACAGGCAGTGTTAGTTACGGCATAAAAACAGTAACAGCAGATACCCTTGCCCCTGAGACGCTATACAACGGCAAGGCAGCAGGTGTGAGTAGTAAAATAATTGAAACTGGAGACTTGGTCTTATTTTTCAATGAAAAAATCAAACTTAGCACCGATAGCAGCAAAGTGATTAAAATCTACAACGGCACTGATGGCGGCAATCTTGTTGAAACCATCGCCATTACCTCTGATCAAATCACTCTAGATACTGACCAAAGGACATTAAACATTGACCCTAGTAATAATTTGGCAGCAGGTAACTATTATGCTCAAATCAGTTCAAGTGCAATCACTGATATTGCAGGTAATGACTTTGCTGGTATTAGCGACACGGATACTAGCACTTACCAATTTAAGGTGGTTGATTCTATTGGCATTATGGCTAAGATTTATGCAGATTCTGCTTATACAGGTAATACCCCCGATGCTGATAAAGCCACTGCTGAAGACTTGTCTAATATTGCCATTGGGGTGAACCGTTATTTAGAGTCGCGCTATCAAACTGCCATTGCAGCAAAAACAGATTTTACCAATCCAACAGATGATGCCAGTCGAGCGACTATGCTTGCTGAAGTGCAGGCATTGGTGAATACGCAGAGTGCTAGTCTTGCTCGACTTTACAAAGAAAAACGCAATTTTAATGATGACATTAGTGATATGGATACTTCGTTGGCAACTAATATGAATCGTATGTTTCAGGGTGCTTCTTCCTTTAATCAAAAAATTAATAATTGGGATGTTAGCAAGGTTACGAATATGGGGCATATGTTTGCTGATGCCAGTGTCTTTAATTCTGACATTGGTTTGTGGGATGTTAGTGAAGTGACTGATATGAATTATATGTTTGCTACTGCCTTTAGCTTTGATCAAGATATTGGTTCGTGGGATGTGAGCAAAGTTACAAATATGAATGGTCTGTTTTATCAAACTATATTTAACCAAGATATTGGTTCGTGGAATATCAAAAGTTTAACTAAAGCTGACGGTCTTTTTCAACATAACTCTACTTTCACGACAAGTAATTACGACTTGCTGTTGGCAGGCTGGTCAGATGTTAATGCCACTATTGGTGAGAGCATCAAGAGCAATGTTTTACTTACTGTAGATATAACCAAATACACCAATGCCACTGCCCGCCAAGCACTATTAGATAAAAACTGGACTATCGATGATGCTGGATTACTTGCTGATAGTAATAATGACGGCACTACAGATGTTTTTGTTGGCAGTAATGATGTAGCTGTTGATGACGCAACCACATTAAACAAAAGCACTGAATCCATATCTGTTGTCCTACACGGCTTAGGCGGTGATGACATACTAAAAGGTGGCTCAGGCAATGACAAACTCTATGGCGGTAGTGGTAACGATACGCTAACAGGTGGCACAGGAGCAGATACTTTCTTCTACGGCTACAAAAACGCAGGTAATGATACCATTGCTGACTTTAACATCACTCAAGGCGATAAACTTGATTTGAGTTACTTACTAGATGGTTACACCGATGCTAAAGATATCAACGACTACATTACAGTTGAAAATAGCAGTGGTAAATCCAAACTGGTTATTGATGCGAATGGTATTACCGCCGATGTTAGTATTACTTTAAGCAATATTGACTATTCGGATGTCTTGTTAAATAACTTAATTTCTGCGGGTAGTTTGGTGCTTGAATAGAAATCATTGATAATTTTATTTTTGGATTTCTCTGACTACAATCATTTTGTATTCCAATATATCACGCATAGAATAGCCAATACCTCCCGTGCCGTAGCCCGAGTGTTTTCTGCCACCAAATGGCATCCAATCTACTCGGAATGTGGTGTAGTCGTTAATCATTACCGCAGAGGCTTCTAATCGTTTGGCAATATCTGTTGCTTTATTGATATCGTCGCTAAATACTGCCGATTGGAATGATACATTTAAACTATTGGCTTGTTCTATTGCCTCATCAATACTGTCATAGCCATAGATGCAGACCACGGGGGCGAAAATTTCTTGGGTTGAAACCTTGGCACTTTTTGGCGGGTTGAGCAATACTGTTGGTTCGTAAGCAACTTGGTTAATGCGTTTTCCGCCCGTCATCAATTGTGCACCTGATGCGACTGCTTCATTGACCCATAATTCAATTCTATCGGTTTCTTTTGGGGATATTAGAGGTCCTAAATCGGAATCTTCGTTAATGGCATCGCCGACAATTTGTTGGCTGGCAATTTTGGCAATTTTTTTTGCCAAATCTTCGGCTTTACTATTCGGTATATAAACGCGTTGCACGGAAACACAGACTTGCCCAGAATGATACATACTGGCTTTAACCACACCGTTGATAAAACCCTGTTCATCTGCATATTCATCAAAAATTAAAGGAGCGACACCGCCGTGTTCCAAGGCACAACGCACCCCTGGGGCAGAGTTTTGATTTTAGCAACCAGCCTACTTTAGCCGAGCCGATAAAACTGAAAAATCCTATCCTTTTATCGGTAACCAATTTCTCTGCATTTTCAGTATTGACCAAAGCCAATTGCACCCAACCTTTTGGCAATCCTGCTTGTTCTATTAACTCGGTAAGTCGTAGGGTGCAAAGTGGGGTTTTGCTGGCAGGCTTGATAATCACGGGGCAGCCTGTAGCAACGGCAGGAATGACCTGATGAATGGCTAAATTGAGCGGGTGATTAAAGGCACTGACTGCGACAACTACGCCGATTGGTTCGAGTATCGTGTGTGCGGTATGCCCTGCCCCTGCTGGAGTGTAGTCCATTGGGATAGTTTCGCCTTTGATATTGCTAAGTTCAAGAATGGCAATGTGGATACCACTAATGGCACGGGTAACTTCAATTCTAGCATCACGAATGGGTTTACCGCCTTCGTTGGCAATTAAGCGGGCAAAATCCTCCTGCTCATTTTTCACCAAATCTGCTAATTTTTGCAATATTTGGATGCGTTTTTGCTCTGGCAAGCACCCTGTTTTATGTAGTTGTTGTGCGGTTGATAGCATTTGTTCTACTTGCATACTATCGTGCATTTCTAATTTGGCTAATACTGCGCCTGTGTAAACTTGATTAACGGTTAATATTGCCATATTTATATCTCTTTTAGTTGATCAGGAAACAATTTTTCATTCTCATGATAATCAATAGGTGTGTCAATAATATGCACACCGCCCTGAGAAAAACAAGATTCAATCAATGACTTAAATTCATCGGCACTTTGCACTTTATGTCCTTGTGCACCATAACTATGGGCATATTTAACAAAATCAGGGTTATTATAAGTCAAACCAAAATCCTCAAAACCATTGCCTTCTTGCTTCCAACGAATCATACCGTAAGCACTGTCAGTAACAATTAATACGACCAAATTAAGTTTCAAACGCACTGCGGTTTCCATTTCTTGTGAATTCATCATAAATCCGCCATCACCGCAAATTGCCATCACTTGTCGCTGGGGGTATAACAAGGCACAAGCCATTGCACTTGGCAGACCTGCACCCATGGTTGCCAAAGCATTATCCAGTAGCACTGTATTGGGCATATAAGTGTGATAATGGCGTGCAAACCAAATCTTATACATCCCATTATCGAGTGCAATGATTGCATCTTCATTCAAGGCACGACGAACATCAGCAACGATTCTCTGTGGTAGCATAGGATATGCATCATCATTATCTTTCTCGTGGATTACTTTTTTGATGTCTGCTTTAAAGTTTAACAATTCTAATGAGCAGTTCGGTAACATGGAATCCAACGCTTGTGCCAAACGATCAACGGTGGTTTGAATGTCGCCAATAATTTCTAATTGTGGGAAATAGACTTCGTCAACTTGTGCTGAATTAAAATTAATATGAATTACCTGAGTGCCACCTTTATGCATAAAAAATGGTGGTTTTTCCACCACATCGTGACCAATATTGATAATCAAATCTGCCATTTTAACCGCTCTATGTAACACATCTCCGTCTGATAACGCCGCTGTGCCTAGGAATAAAGGATTTTTACAGCTAACTACGCCTTTGCCCATTTGGGTATTAAAAAATGGAATACAAGTTTTGTTAATGAAATCTTGCATGGGTCTAAATAACTTTTTTCGATTGGCACCAGCACCGATTAAAACCAATGGATTTTTAGCATTTTTAATCATTTCTACCGCAGTTTTTATGCTTTTTTTGTCCGCATCAGGACGACGCATTTCATGCACAGGAAATAAATGCCAATCCTTGATTTTTTCAGCCGCAACATCCTCAGGTAGTTCCAAATGCACAGCACCTGGTCTTTCCTCTTCCGCTAGACGAAACGCATCACGCACCATTGACGGAATCATACCGCCATTTACAATTTGCTTACTGGATTTGGTCAGTGGCTCCATCATACGCACCAACATCAATAATTTGAAAACGCCCTTGTTTGCTAGAATGAATTGGCTTTTGTCCAGTAATCATTAACATTGGAAAAGCCCCAAGTTGGGCATACGCTGCACAAGTAACAAGATTAGTCGCGCCTGGTCCGAGTGTGGCAAGGCACACACCCGCCTTACCTGTCAAACGACCATAAGTTGCCGCCATAAATGCAGCCCCTTGTTCATGGCGGGTGAGGATAAATTGAATGGATGATGCTCTCAAAGAATCCAGTAAATCAAGGTTTTCTTCACCGGGTACGCCAAAAATATATTCAACGCCTTCGTTTTCAAGTGCTTTGACAAATAAATTAGATGCTTTCATACTATTTCCCTAAATGTTGCATTGGATAAAGTTCACTCATTGGAATTGACCGACCATTGTTTTGCACAATACGCACATGATTGCGATTCAATTTTCTAGGTTCTGATACGCCACAAGAATGGGCAATAACTTCAACTGCATGATTCATATTGTGTACATAGTTGGCAACTTTGGTGGCTTTACTTTTCGGGTCTAGTCCTTTTTGTAAGCGTTTATTGTGCGTAGTAATACCAGTTGGGCAGGTATTTTTATTGCATTTTAACGCTTGAATACAGCCAATTGAAAACATAAACCCTCTAGCAGAAGTGATAAAATCAGCGCCTGCACATAATGCCCAAGCTACTTCAGATGGGGTAATTAGTTTACCAGAGGTAATGACTTTAACACGCTCTTTGAGATTGTATTGAATAAGTTTATCAACCAATAAAGGTAGCGTTTCTTTAATGGGCAAACCGACATTGTCTAATAGTGGCATAGGTGCTGCCCCTGTGCCACCATCACCACTATCAAGCGTGATAAAGTCAGGTGCTGATGCTTCGCCTTGCTTGTTAATTTCCTGGAAAAAATCATCTAGCCAATCGGTCGCACCAACCACCGATTTAAACCCAGTAGGTTTACCAGTAACCTCGCGTACATGATTAATCATATTCAATAAATCTTTTACATTGCTAATTTCAATGTGTCGATTAGGTGATATGGAATCTCCACCAAGGCTAATACCACGAATTTGTGCAATCTCAGAAGTTACTTTAGCACCTGGCAAAATACCTCCTTTGCCAGGTTTTGCACCTTGACTCATTTTAATTTCAAACATTTTAACCTGCTCATATTTAGCAATCTCAATTAACTTTTCATCACTTAAATTACCTTGCTGATCACGCACGCCATATTTTGCTGTGCCTATTTGAAAAACAATATCTGCACCGCCTTCCAAATGATAAGGCGACAAACCTCCTTCACCAGTGTTATACCAACAACCTGCCATTGCTGCACCATTTGAAAGTGCTAAAACTGCAGGTTTGGAAATGGCGCCAAAACTCATACCTGAAATATTAAAAAGTGATTTTGCAGTATAAGGTTTTTGACAAAAACCTTTGCCAATAGTAATCGGGCGAGTTTCAGATGCATCTTTATCTAAAGTTGGGAAAGGACAATTAGCAAAAATCGCAGTATTTACAGGGCTTAGGTTTTTAGTTGAGCCAAATGCAACGGTGGTGTCTGTATTATTAGCTGCTTTATGCACCCAATCACGCTCTGCACGATTAAATGGCATTTCCTCTCTATCCATGGCAAAGAAATATTGACGAAAAAACTCACCCAAACTAGAAAAAATACTACGAAAATGTCCAACAACGGGATAATTGCGTAATACTGCGTTTTTTCTTTGGCTCATATCATAGATAAAAACAATAACAATGAGTAGAGCAAATAAACCAACTATAAAGACAAACAGTGTGGATAAAGCCTCCAAAATAGGCGTTGCTGTTTCAAGCATTTCTCTCATACCCTCCGCTTTCATTTTTGATGGTGTTTGTTACAAATTAAAGCATCTATTGATATTCTGCCTTGCCCATAAATCACAATAACTAAGAGCATTATGCCCCAAAGTTTATGGTCATAATAGCCTCCTTCCCATAAAACAGGATACGATACGACGGCAATGATGTTAAACAAAAATAATGCCAATGCCGATAAACGCGTTGCCAGTCCAAGCACCAAAAGCACAGGCAAAACGAGTTCCGCTGCTGTGGCTAAATAGGCTGCTAATTCCCAAGGAATCAGGGGGACGCTGTATTCGCTTTTAAATAAATATCGCGCACCTGAGGATAAGAAAGGCATCTGCGAATCCCAACTGCCGAGTTTTGTTAGCCCTGCACGAAAAAACGCATCTGCGACATAAAGAGCAAAAAAAGTTTAAAAATATCGTCGGTGTATTTATGTAATACTTCAAATATTTGATTGTATAAATTGGTTAATTTTCTCATTTTTTCTCCTTGAGACCTTTGCATAAATAGGGATGATTAGCAAAATGACAGATTTTATTAAATTGGAAATTTTTTAAATCCACTCCTAGCAGGGATAAGGGTGTTTTTAAAAAGTTTGTAATTTGATGAAAGATGGCGTTTTGATGATTATTCATATTTATGCAAAGGTCTCCATTAATACTTGACCAACTCAGGTGTTCTGAGATTAAATCAGGTTTAAACCGTTCAATAGTCTCTTTTAGATGTTGTAAATGCTGCAGGTTCAATTTGTCACTTGATCCAAGCGAAAGCCCCACACCATGTAAACTAATTGGATAATGCTCGGCTATTTGCTCCAGTTGATAGGTAGCCAGATTGTCATAAAAAAAGTTTTCACTGTGTATTTCAAACCAGTCAATATTCGGGCGATCATCTAACACTTGTTGCAAGTGCGGATGACGAAGTCCAATGCCGACACCTTTAATCATTCAACTACCAAAACTGATACCAAGGCTTGCCATTATTAATGGGTATTTTTGTAGTGGGCAGGCCTTTGTCAATCCAGCCATAGTTGATGCCGCCCTTTAGTTCAAAAATATTTTTATAGTCAGTTTTTGTATTTAAAAATTTACCAATAGTTTTAGTGCGATTGGAATGCGCGCAAACTAAAATAAAAGGCGTGTCTTTAGTTTTTATAATACGAGATAAATCTTTAAGCCATTTCTGCACATTATAATTACCTCGATGATCAAAAAATGTGAGTTTATATGCCCCCTTAATAATGCCATATCGCTCGTATTCATCTTGTCGACGAACATCAATAACTGCAACACCTTCAGCTATTTTTGCCTGCACTTGCTTAGTCGAGAGAGTTGTAAAATCTGCTATTACATTCAAAGAGAATAACAACAAGAACATTGATATTAATTTTTTCATATTTATGCAAAGGTCTCTAATAGTTAATAAAATTTGTTACCATTCAATCTACGCATACTATTGACCAATAGTTGCACTAATTTAGCGTTTTAAATTTATTTTTACCCAGCCAAAACTGGTCGGCTTTCACAATAAATCCAGGAATGTCTTTTTCCCAACGGCGTTTTGTTTCTTTGCTGTAATTAAGATAAAGTTTGTCATCAACAATCGCCCAAAGTGTTGGGTCGCCATACACGCCTTCACCATCAATCCCCATACGCCAAGCACAATGTCCGCCATATTGCGGTGCATACTTTTCTGGATGGGCTTTAAATAGGGCTAAATTGCCTGCATCTTTAAAATGCCATTGTTTATTTTTATATTCCAATGCAAAATCGGCACTGCCTTCAACGCTGGTATTTTGTGTGAAATAATTAACCGCATCATAACCTTCAATAGCGTATTCATTGCCCTCACTCCCTGCACCAAACCATGCTTTTTTGGTATAGACAAAATCCAAGGAAAGCACATGCAATGCAAAAGTACTTAGCCCTATTAATGCGATTATTTTTAGTATTTTATTCATATTTTCCCCTTTTTAATTTTGGCTATTTTAACAGTATTAATACCATGAGACCTTTGCATAAATAGGGATGATTAGCAAAATGACAGATTTTATTAAATTGGAAATTTTTTAAATCCACTCCTAGCAGGGCTAAGGGTGTTTTTAAAAAGTTTGTAATTTGATGAAAGATGGCGTTTTGATGATTATTCATATTTTGTCAAAGGTCTCACCATTTTAAAAAAAATAATGGGGCAAAAAAAATGCTGATAATTGTTTGTTTTAGCGTGCTTAAAAAATCATTACTTTTTAAAATGGTATTAGTTAAGCACATAGCTTGTGGATTCAAAAATACCAGTGATAATTGAGATGTAGATAATTGAGGTGATTGAGGTGCCAGAAATAATACCAATGAGAATATTTTTAAGCTTAATGTCAATGATTGAGAGAAAATAAACCAACACATTAATTGAGATACCAGGGATAAAACAGAGGGCAAAAATGATGGGGATTTCTGTGTTTTTAATTTTTTGTTCAAAATCGAGTATTTTTTGTGGTACTTTAAAGTTTAATTTATGGGAAAAATTATAAATAATGAAGCAGTAGCTGATAATGGCGATTTGAATAGCGATGAACACTTGGAGGAAGGAAAAAATATAAATGCCTGCTAACAAAAATGCCGTTCCCGGTAACAAGGTCAAACCCCTGACAATCAAAATTAGAATATAAGCAATGTATGAAACTAAAAAATATTGTGTGTTTAACAGTGTTTTTAGCATTTTGACATCAATCTCATAACCGCTAAAATAGAGATAAACTAGCCCCATAATATTAAGTGCAATAAAGCCATAAAATAAATATTTTTTATTAATATTTTTCATTGTCAAGCACTTCTAATTGGTTTAATTGATGATAAAAATCGACTAAATCTTTGGGTTTTTCGCCATATCTAGGATTGTCGTGCATTTTTAAAAAAGGACGGGAATTGAGTTCTAGAAAAATGCACGCTTGCGCTTTAAAATCAACTTCAATGCCTTGTTTACAAATGACATCAATGCCTAAAATATTGGCATCAAAAAAATGCAGTATTTTCTCTAAATCTTGTTGGTTGCTGTCCGTTAGTTTCTTTTATCAATCACTTCAACACTAGAACCTAATTTAAGTGAGATTTTATGGTGTAGATAAACTTTTTGGTTAGACTTAGGCACGGTGGAGAGGTGCATTTTTTGCTGTTTTAGATGCTTTTTAATGGCATTATTTTTAGGGATTGGACGGGTAATGGGGGCGAGTTGCTTTTGCTTTCTGAGTTGGTTTTCAATGTCAATTAAATGGTCGATTGTTTGCAATCCGTCGCCTATAACAAAGGGCGGGTAGCGTCGCAGGACTGACATAACACCGAATTTTGTCATTACCACACGGTAGTTTTTGCCTAGCAAATATTCTTCTATAATACTATTTGACCACCATTTTTTAACACCGATACTTGCTTTGGCTAATTGTGCTTTATTTTCAATGGGAAAATAGGCACCACGGGAAAACCCACCTACATTGGGCTTAATAACTAAGGGAAAACCGTATTGTTGATAAAATTGAAATGCTGAATAGGGGTTAATGAAAGTTCTGCCTTTGGCGTAAGGGTAATGCGTTTTCTGCAAATGCCAATCTGGCTTGTTTTTTCGAACGACAAGCACGACGCACTTCAAGCGAATTATAATCACTACAGCCTGATAAAAGAACGTGATAAAAATTGATGCAATACTTTCATTATTTCTTAACTTTGATTGATAATGTTTGATAATTTTCCTAGAAAAAACAAAGTGATTAAAGTGATTTTAGGGGTGGTAGCACTCACTTTAACTAAATGCTTCATATTGTCCTTAATAAATTTATATTTACTTTTTTGGAAACTCTATTATCTAACAAATGAATGGGAAATGGTGCGAATAAATTAACTTCAATAATATGGAAAATACCTGCAATAATGCTTCCTTAGAATCGCTCTAAGTCCCCACTCTGGCAATACGAAAAGGGGGTAATTCTTGTAAATAGGTTTGTAGAATATCCAATTCTTTATCACAAAAATCTGGGGTAATGTCTTGATACATTGTGTTCTTATTGTAAATGCTGTTACTGGATAACGCTCGCCTGAGTGGTTTAGTGATTGGGATATTGAGCGTGCTTAAACAGGCTTTATTATCTGAATCACGAATATAGAAAATTTCATATTCTTGTTTTTCATGTGCGGCATATTGCACAATATAAGGAATTTTTTCACTTTCTGGATTGAAATTTAAAAAATCTTGTTGATTGTCAATTTTGATAATGCCATTGGAATTTTGACCCCATTCTGGTTTTAAAAAGACGGGAAACGCTTTTGGCAAGTTGTTTTTTAAGTTGTTTTTATCCAAATAATTTTGTTCAAGACGCCACTTTTTTGGAATACGGGCATCCATATCAATTTTAGAATAGAAACCCTTGTTCTTGTTATACCACTCGGCATTAATCTGAAAATAATACCAAGGAGGAATGCCCAAGCGAATCGACCAAAAAATATAATAAAAAATCAATCTAAATGTCAAAAATTTCTCCTTTCATTGGATTGTCTGAATAATAATGTAGGCTGATGCTTTTTTGCGTTGCACTAATTTGATGAATATAATTATCCATTTTTCCTTTTATACCTTTGTTGTAACGAAACTCTCTATTATTAATTTCCCTAAATTTAAGTTCGGTTAATGCATCTTTGTCAAAACTTTTACAACTCAAAGAGCCTTCAAGTATATAAATAAAAGACTGCTCGGGGTGCCCATGAATGCGCGTTATTGCACCTTTATCCCAACACAACAAACCCAGCCAACAATCCTTATTATCACGGATAATATTTCTGGTGTAATTACCCTTGTCAAAATATAAGTTTTTAGACTCTATTTCTTGTGCCAAGACTTTGATTTGTTCAACCGCCAAACCATGCTGTTCATTGGCCAGTAATTCACATAAGACTTTGAAATCAAACTCAGTGGTATGTCTGTAATCGTAATTTTTAATTTCTTTAAACATTGTATTTTATTGACTTTCCTGTTTCAATAATGCGATTGAATAATTCAACTAATGTCGCTTGATTGATATTAACATTACTGATTAACAGTCGAAATACCAATTTTTCTTCTATATAGGCACAAGCGAGTAAAGCCTGCTGCTCTTGTAACAATCTATTGCGTAAATTTTGATTAAAAGTATTGGCGTCTTTTGCTTTAAAGCGAAAACACACATTAAACGAACTGCGTTTAACCACCATTTCTAATTCATTACTGGTATTGATAAAATCCTCGGCAAATTTTGACAACTGGTAATAATTTTCAACCCTGTCCGCAAAACCTTGTTTGCCATAAAATTTCCAATCTAAAAACCACTTTAAACTGTCCACACGACGACCGCATTGTAGAGAATTAACACCCAAATCAACTTTATTATCTCGAAAAATATAGCTATTA
Organism: Candidatus Thiodubiliella endoseptemdiera; assembly: GCA_013416635.1. Lineage (GTDB taxonomy): Bacteria > Pseudomonadota > Gammaproteobacteria > PS1 > Pseudothioglobaceae > Thiodubiliella > Thiodubiliella endoseptemdiera. The sequence goes on from JACCHT010000002.1 coordinate 360,951, forward strand.
TCGCCATCTGCACAAGTGCAGGATAATAAATTCTGATGGTTCAATAATAAAAAATTACACATTAAATTACTGCCCAGCATTTTATGAAAATCCATTGTAAAAGAATCTAATTGTTCAATACCCTTTAAAAATTTAGCTTTTAAAATTGAACTCATTACCGCTGCTCCGCCCCAAGCACCATCACCATGTAACCAAAAATGGTGTTTGTCTCTTAACTTAGTTAAGTGTTTAATATCATCATAAGCACCACGCACCGTTGCCCCTAAAGTGGCACAAACAAAAAAGGCGGTGCCGCCCTTTTTTTGGACGGCTCGAATGGCATCATCCAGTGCGGAAATATCCATTCCCCCCTTGTCCGTTGTCTGAATTTTAATCAAATGTTGCGTGCCGATACCCAAAATATTGGCCGCTTTATCCAATGAATAATGTGCATCGCAACTCACAAAAGCAAACAAAGGTTTCTGATTGAACAGCCCTTGTTGTTTGGTGTTTTTTGCCACTTGATTGCGTGCCACCATCATTGCAATCATATTGGCATTGCTGGAACCCGTTGTCATCTGCCCTTCGCCCTGTTTAAAGCCGACACAATCAAGCATTTGCTCAAGCATATAAGCCTCCATCAAAGTGGCAACGGGTGCAGATTCAAAGGTGCAGGCAGAAGTGTTGCTCAGGGCAGTCACAATCTCGCCCACTATGGAAGGAGGATTGGCACCCGACCACATACGATTGGCAAAATTAGGGTGGCTGGTGTCAGGAGAATATTCTAAATATTGTGCTACCCAAGTGAACAATTGCTGCCAATCTTGCACACCTGATTGGTTTAAATCAAGTTGCTTGCTTAACGCCTCAATTGACTGATAATTAACCAAAGAGTTACTAGACTTCAGTTTTGTTTGTTGTCGGGTTTGTGCTATTTTTTTAAGCAGATCACTTTCTTGCATAGTGCCGCTATTTATGCTTTTTTATTTAACCAAACCAATACTAGACCTAATAACAAAATAGACAAGGCGGCATTGGCTAAACCAGCATCAGTTTGTATTTGTCCATCTTCACTCCATTTGACTACCCATCCTAAGGGGGTGAATAAATGGAAAAAGACAGCACCTGCCATTACCGATGATGCCATTAAACCGCCAATACAGTGTAATTTTTCTCTTTTTTGCCGCCATATGATAGGCGACAATAAAACCAAAGCGGTCAATAACTCAAAACCACCAACGATATAAGCACCATATTGAACAAACAACCCGCCAATTGTTTCACCTAAAAAGCCACTCATCCATGCACCCAAAGTGGTGAAAATATGCAAAGGCTCTGCTGCCCCACTGAATTTATATGGCAATGAACTTAGGAAAATATACGCCGCCCATAAGGCAATCAACCAACTCACACTAACTTTAACAATATTATTCATTTTTACTCCTTATTTTAATTATGCCTTATAGGCGATTTAATACTTTACCAGAATTGAGAGCTTCTCTGGCCATTTGTGCCGCCTCTTCAAGAGATTTTACCTGCTTAGTGTGCCATAAAACCAAACTGGCTGACAAAACCAAACCATCATAAAATAAACCTTTCTCTCCTGAAAGTGCTGCTTTCCCGAGTGAAACGGTATATTCAGCCAATGCCTCAATGTCATTTTCAACCGTTAATCCTTCGGGGAAAGCAATTGCACGGACATCTTGCTCAATACCGAGTGATTTAGGTTCAATATCCACACGATTTTTTTCCTCAACACCTTGATACGATACCATTAGACCTTTTTGACGCAAAGATGGAATTACCCCCCCTTCAACGCCACGCACCAACAATGCCGTATCCATACCCGATGCGTTAACCAAATGTGCATAAATTGGCGGATACGGTTTATGCACATAGCCCAAAATTGCGTGTGTGGTTTTGCCTCTCAACGGAGCAATTAATGTTTCTACGGTATTAATCACGGTGCGTTTAATAATGCGATCACGCAATGACACCAAATCGTGTAACCCACTGCAATAACTGGCTTGGTCAATATAACTCCAGCCAATTGCATCGTTTTCTAATCGTGCTTTCGCCTCTGCGGTTGAGTGATCAACGCTTAACCCTAGCGCTTGATTGATATGGCGATGTGTCAATCCAAATTTTGGTGAAACGCTGTCCAATCCGTGAATGACCGTCGGCAAACCGAGTTCTGCCAAAACAGGGGGCAGGAACGATGACACGGGAATTGAGCGATTATAACCACTGTATGGGTCACCCAAATCTACCAAGTTTTCAACTGCCACCGCTTGCTTGTCGCTCTCTAACAGAATAGCAGCTAAAATACCTTCATTTTCGTCCATACTCTCGCGTTTCATTCGCAAAGCAATTAAGAAAATTGCCGATTGCACATCATCAATCTCGCCACGCAAAATAGCTTGCATACCATCTCTAGCTTCTTCAAAAGCGATATCCTTACTTAGATCTGGACCTGTGGCAATGCGTTGAATAATGGATTTTAATAATGCTTGTGAATTCATAATTGTATATATATTTGGTGATTTTTTTGTTTGACAGCGTAGGTTTGCATATTGTCTACATCGGCTTCTGAACTGTCGCCTGTGGCTAAATCAAAACTGTAACCGTGCAATGAACATTTAACGCGATTGCCTTTTAAACAACCTAATGTCAACTCAATGTCTTCGTGTGGGCAACGATTTTCTGCTGCATATAACACGCCGTTGTTTGTCGTTACAAATATTTTCTTACCTTCGATAGTGGCTTCAACCATCGTGCCTTCTTTGGGCGCGGCATCCAATACCTTAACCCACATTAAAAGTAACTCCAAACACTATTTTTATCCAATTGTGCGCTACATTGTTGTAATTGTCGCTGATAGCGTTTGGCGTTTCCTTCCACTTTTTTGGCAACGCTTATGAGCCAGTCTTTTTCCTTATAAGTTTTGCGATTAAAACCACCATGACCTTCGTGATAAGCCAAATATTGGTTATAAGCATCACGCTTACTAATTTTTGAGAGTTTCTTAGATTTGCTGATATACCAACCCACAAAATCAGCAGCATCGGCAAATTTATCACGCATTGCGTCATAATTGCCTGTGTCCTTCTGATACCATTCCCAGGTTTCCATTTTGACCTGTGCAAAACCATACGCATTGCTTGGTCTGGTCCAAGGAATAATGCCAAATAAAGAATCTCTTGGTGGTCTTGCATCTGATTCAAAATGCGACTCTTGATAAATAATCGCAAGCTGCACATAAGCCGGTACGCCGTATTTTTTTTCTGATGTTTTGACTGCTTTATACCAACGAACTTCCTCGTCCATTAAAACACAAATATTATCAACCGTGATTGCGGGCGTGGAAAAACAACCTGCTAAAAATAATGGCAAAAATAACAAGGTGAGACCTTTGCATAAATAGGGATGATTAGCAAAATGACAGATTTTATTAAATTGGAAATTTTTTAAATCCACTCCTAGCAGGGCTAAGGGTGTTTTTAAAAAGTTTGTAATTTGATGAAAGATGGCGTTTTGATGATTATTCATATTTATGCAAAGGTCTCAAGGTTATTCTTTTCATTATTGCCCTAAAAAGACCTGGTAAATAACCGCCGCTTGGGTGATAAATAAAACAGCAAAAAGTCCTTTAATAACACCATTAGACAACGGCCTAGATTGGGCAGCCATTTTACCACCGCCACTTGCCAATTCAACATCCGTTGCTACCCAGCCCTTATCAGAATTTTCTACATTAAACACCACACGAGCGCCTGTTTTTAAACGCGATTTATTAAATATATTTTTCTGATGCACAAAATACTGCTCATCATCATCCCCTGCAATAAAACCATATCCCTTTGTGCCGAACTTGGCAACTTCACCTTCCATTTTAGCCATCTTTTTCTTCCTATTTTTTATGCAAATAATATGTTGCTTTTTCAATAAAATCTACACCTGCGTGTAGATACTTTGGTTCATTTTTAATATCATTAAAACATTCTAACTGCTGATATTTAAACCTTTCAAACAGTGTATTTACCTCTGTTTCATCGACTGCAAACGGCGGTCCACTGATTTGTGCTTGCGGATAATTCAAAGTCAATAGTAACATCCGACAATTGCTTGGTATTATATCGTATAAATGTTGTGCATACTTCGTCCTTAACTCCTCAGGTAATGCGATCAATGAGGCTCTGTCATAAACGGCACTAACCACCTCCAAATGATAAGTATCAAGAGCAAAATAATCACCACAGAAAATACGGATATTCTGTCCATTATAAACCGTGAAATCACGAGCTTTCTGAACTGTATAAGGTATTGCATTCTCTTTAAAAAAAGCATCCACCGCATCCGCACTCAATTCCACGCCAATAACTTTATATCCTTGTTCAAGCAAATACACCATATCCTGACTCTTGCCACACAAAGGCACAAACACTGTCCCTGCCTTTCGCAACTGCAAACTGTCAATAAATTTCACTAGTCTCGTATTTGGTGTATCCCTATGCCACCCTGTCTCGCCGTCTTTCCAACGCTGTATCCAATCTGTCATCTTTACTCCTATATAATATGCACTATGAACATTAAACGACCAAGCCGTAAAACCATAATGCAATTTATGATGGTTATTTTAGCCATTTTTGTCATTCGTGCGTGGCAACAACAAGATTTAAGTGTTGGCATGGTGCCGAGTTTCACATCCCAAACCCTAAGTGGTCAAGTTGTGAACAGTAATCCCCTGCCCGACCAGGCTATGCTAATACACTTTTGGGCAACTTGGTGCAGTATCTGTCGATTAGAAAATGACAATATTCAAGCACTCAGCAAAGACTATAAAGTCCTCAACATCGCCATGCAATCAGGAACCAATGCTGAACTCAAAAAATACGCTAACAAACACAATATGCGACTTGATAATATCATTAACGACAACTCAGGGTCTTTGGCAAAGTTATTTGGTGTTCGTGCCACACCGAGTAGTTTTTTCATTAACACCAAAGGCAAAATTCAATTTGTTGAAGTTGGCTATGTTACCACTTGGGGCTACAAACTTAGGCTTTGGTGGGCAGGATTGTGAATATTAAAGATTGGCATCCACAAGCAGAAGCCCTGCTAAAAACCGATTCTGCCAAACAACTCAAAACCTTTTTAACCTATCAAAAACAACAAGAAATCACAATTTTTCCCCATTCTAGCAACTGGTTTAAAGCTTTTGATTTAACCCCTTTTGACCAAGTAAAAGTCGTGATTTTAGGACAAGACCCCTACCACGGCGATGGACAAGCACAAGGATTGAGTTTTTCCGTCCCTAATGGCATAAAAATTCCACCCTCACTCAGAAATATATACCAAGAATTAGAATCAGATTTAGCTATCTCGCCCGCCCAAAGTGGCAACCTAGAACACTGGGCAAAACAAGGTGTCCTACTACTCAACAGCGTCCTAACTGTCGAAAAAAACACCCCAAACGCACATGCCAACTCAGGCTGGGTAGATTTTACCAATGGCATCATCACTCTCCTCAGCGAACAAAAAGAACACATAATTTTCCTGCTCTGGGGCGCCTATGCCCAACGCAAAACCGAACTCATCAACCCAGCTAAACACCTAATCTTGAGTGCTGCCCACCCCTCTCCATTCTCCGCCCACAAAGGTTTTTTTGGTTGCAAACACTTTTCAAAAACCAATGACTATCTTGAAAAATACAATCAACAGCCAATAGACTGGTAAAAATATCATTTGACAATAGTATAATGTTGAGACCTTTACATAGTTAAGAGTGGATCTAAAAAATTCCAATTTAATAAAATCTGGCATTTTGCTAATCATCCCTATTTATGCAAAGGTCTCTTAGTAAACAATAAAATATAAAAATGAAACTAATAATAGACGACGCATGCTATGCCTATGACAAAATATTTGGTGCTTTTGGGGATATTGTGGCTATTGCAGGGCGAGATATTACGGCTACGACGGTGCGTGATGCAGATGTGTTGATTGTTAGGTCTCGGACTCAGGTTGATGCAGAATTGCTTGATGGTAGTTCGGTTAAATTTGTTGGCTCAACGGTAGCGGGATTAGACCATGTGGATCAGAATTATTTGCAGGTGAATGGGATTACCTTTTTTTCAGCACAAGGGTGTAATTCAATGGCGGTAGCTGAGTTTGTTATTAGCACGATTGTCAATTTAGCTGATGAATTGGGTTTTAATTATCATACAAAAACTTTAGGGATTATCGGTGTTGGTAATGTAGGCTCACGGTTGGCGGCTAAGGCGGATTTATTGGGCATCAAAACTTTGCTTAATGATCCACTACGCCAAGAGCAAGGGAGTTTAGTCGATTTTGTGGATTTGAATACGGCACTCAGTGCCGATATTGTCACTTTTCACACACCATTGACTAAAGATGGCAAGTACCCGTCTTATGGGTTGCTTAATGCGAGTAACTTTCATTGTATTACCGATGAAACTATCTTGTTCAATGCTGCACGGGGTGGTGTAATTAATGAAAGTATTTGGGAGAATACACAAACCAAAGTTAATGTGATTGACTGCTGGGAAAACGAGCCTAATATCAATCAAACACTACAGAAAAGTGCTTATTTGGCCACTCCACACATCGCTGGACATTCGATTGATGCTAAATTTCAAGGTAGTTTTATGGTGTATGCAGCACTCTGTGATTTTTTGGGTGAGCAACAAGATGAAAGCATAACAAATTTAATCAATCCTGCCGTATTCAACATTGAAAAAGATACGCTCAAAGACACTCTAAATACAATCTACGACTTTAAACAAGATACTGCCGCAATTACTGATATTGGTAACTTTGAACTTTATAGAAGAAACTATCCAATTCGTTATGAATGGCATCATTATAAAAGTAGTATTAAATTGCCAATTGCTTAATTAACCCTTGAAACAAGGCTGTTTAGAATATTTATCCAACTCGACTTCTTTGTCTTTGAATAATTCTGTATTGGTAATATGATGGATGGAGACAACTTCTTTGTTGATTTTTGTCATCTTGTTTAAAGTTTGGCTTTTGCCTGTTCTAGTCATACCATGCCATTGTTCTAATAGGCGTACACTGTTGATTGGTTTTTGATTTTCTCTAGGTTGGGTTTGAATATTTACCAGCTCTTCTCGCACTTTTATTTGCGGTGTCCAAGTGGTGTCAATATTCATTTCTTGCCAGACTTCATCAGCTGTTTTAAAATCAAACCCTTCTAAATCTAATGCCTTAGCAAGCATACAGACGATTTCCCAGTCAGGTTTTGACTCTCCCGCAGGAGGTAAAAAGGCATTTTGCTCTAAATAGCGTCTTTCTGAATTTTTCATGTGCCCTGTTTTTTCTGACCAACTGCATACAGGTAAAACGATATCTGCAACTTCCGTGGTTAGGGTTTTAGTGAAATCTGAGACGATTAGATTGTCAATTTTTCGATAGTTAATCATACTGTGAACTGGATTTGTGCCCATTACCCACATTGTTTTAATTTGCTCGGTTGAAAAAAATTCAGTAGCGGTTAGGTCGCTAGTTCGAATACCGATTTCCCTTGCGCCCATCGCGTTACATTGCCCTGTTAATGACAATACGCCGCATCCGGGTTTGTTGATATTGCCTGTTTTAATATGAGCATTAATCAGTGCGTTAACTTTCTCTACTGCATCGGTTGACTGCGTCAATCCTTGCGAATAGACACTCAACGATTTCTTATTTTTGAACCATTCTTGATTGGGTAAATCATCAATAAGCTGCATATCCATTGCGGGTTCAACTTGGATAAATAAGTCTGATTTCTTTGCAGTAGTGCTTTCATAGACATCAACACAAACCACGAAGGCTTTTGATTTTTTAATATGATTAAAGACAATTGGATGACAATCTGCGGTGTTACTGCCGATGATAAAAATGGTTTCTGCCTCATAAATATCGTCATAAGAAACAGGCACAATATCATCACCATAGGCGCGTTTATTTGCTTCAACTGTAGAATACATACACAATCTGGAGTTGCTTTCAAGGTTCTTAATACCGAATGCATTGGTAAATTTCTTTGCCACATACAAATCTTCCATTAATAATTGTCCTGACAAATACAGAGCGATTTCATCTTTTGGCGTTGCAGTAAATAACGCTGCCATTTTCGCAATTGTTGTGTCCCAATCCCCTGAATTTGGCACTACCAACCTATTTTTATCGGTGCCAATAGTTTCTAATAAAGTTTGCCCTTTAATACAGAGCATACCTTTATTAACGGGCGAATTTTTATTGCCAATTAACTTCCACTCTGAGCCAACACGACTAATTTCAATGCCGCAACCGACACCACAATATGGACAAGTTGTTTTAAAACTCATAAATACCTCATTTAATAACCAACAATAATAATACAATATTAAGCGCAAAAGAAAAAGCGATTAGTAAACGATACTTTTTCAAAGCATTTTCTGGACTACTTCCCTCTTTTACCGAGAATAATGCTTGATTGGGATGTGATAAATCATACAAAAACTCGCTCAATACTTCATAACGACCTGCTCTTTTTAGATTGCAGGCTTTTTGCACTGCTCCATCAATCCAAATCGGCACATGTGGATCGTACTTTAAAATAGAGTCATACGACAATTTTTCTAATTTTTTAATGCTCAAATTTCTGTCTAATTTATCTTTATAAGGCACGCAACCCGCCAACATTTCATACACAATCGCACCCAAACTAAACTGGTCTGATGCTTGTGAAACTTCATCATTTAAAATTACTTCAGGGGCGGTGTAACCTTGCGTTCCTTGATTATTGCTGGCGTCAATTGGACTCAATAATTCTTCCACGCCAGCAATGCGTGCCGCACCAAAATCAATGAGTTTAATCTGCCCAATTTTATCAATCATAATATTTTCAGGTTTCAAATCACAGTGCAGCATTTCTTGTCTATGAAAAGCTCTGATACCACTAATAATCTGCTTAACAATACTCAGCACTACATCCATATCAGGCGATGGGTTTTCATCTATCCATTGTCTCAGCGTCTTTCCTTTAATGTATTCCATCGCATAAGCAAGGAATTTATCTTGCATATTTGATTTGTGGATTTTTACCACATTTGGACTTTGAATGCGTTGCCCAACCCATTGTTCATACATAAAATATTGCAAATATTGGGCATCGTCTTCAAAATTAATAGATGGTGTTTTCAACGCCACTAATTCGCTGGTAGTGATATTTTTTGCCAAATACAATTGAATTTTTGCCGTTGATACTAACAATGACTCTATCTCAAAACCATTAATTTTCATACCTTTTTCTAAATCGGGTGGCACGGGTTTTTGCGTCAATTCATCAAATACCTCGTTCAAATTTTTCTCAGGCAATTGTTCTACTTGACAAATCATTGCTGAAATATTGTCTTTAGAACCTGCTTTTAATGCTTGTTCAACCAAATCTTCACAACTGCATTTTTCACCCAAACTCTGTTGCAACTCTTCTTTACGCAACACATCATGCACGCCATCAGTCGTTAATAAAAACAAATCCTGCGGCTGTATGTCAAAAGTTTGATAATCAACGCTGACTTTTAAATCAAATCCGATGGCTCTTGATAAATAAGTTTTTTCTTTGTTAACATTCAGCACATGGTCTTGGGTAAGTTGCGTTAAAACCCCATTACGATAACAATAAATACGAGAATCGCCCACATGAAAAATATGTGCGGTATTGGATTTAACAATCAAAATACTCAGCGTGGATAACATTGAGGACTCTTCCCCAGCACGCATAGACTGCGAATAAAGCCAATTATTCAACGCTGAAATTACCTTGATAGCCGCATGTTCGGTACCCCAAGAATCGGGTGTGGCATAATAATCACTCAGAAAACTCTTAACACAACAACTGCTGGCTTCTTTTGCCCTTGCCGACGCACTCACACCATCCGCCATCACGCTGGCAATGCCTTTGTATTCTAACGCTTGGTCATCGGGTGTGTAATAAGCACAATTGTCCTGATTTTCAGGTTTAACACCTGCGATAGAATGAGAATTAATGGTGAGTTTAAGTGATTGCATTTTATTTAGCGTGTCTTAATTGACCTTAATAACCTCGACAGTGCCGTCATCTAAAATTTCCGTCATATGCCCTTTTGGCTCTTCTAAAAACACCACAATCAAGGTCAAAACCACCCCACTCACCAACCCAATCAACATAAAAAACTGGTCGTAATCCACTAAAGAGTTTGCCGTTAAAAACATCACTGCACCAACATTACCAAACGCACCTGTCATCCCTGCAATCTGCCCCGTAAGCCGTCTTTGAATTAACGGCACCATTGCAAATATCGCACCCGAACCTGCTTTGGAAAAGATACCGCCAGCAATGGTTAAAAGGATAACCGAATAAATAGACCATTCTTTTTCCACAGTGCCCAACGCCAAAAAACTCAAAGCAACGCCTGAAAAAGTAACGATTAAAATAATTTTCCTGCCAAATTTATCACTCAAATAACCGCCACCAGGGCGTGCAAATAAATTGATAAACGGATAAACACCCGCCAATAAAGCCGCATAAATTTTATCCAATCCAAACCAATCAACATAAAACATTGCTAAAATTGAAACCACGGCCAATTCTGTGCCAAAAGTAACAAAATACGCCCAATTTAAAATAGCCACTTGCTTAAATTTATATTGATGTTGTTTGGGTACACTGGCTTTTAAATGTTGTGCATTTAACTGCCAAGTTCTCAATGTCTGCACAATAAAAAGAGCGGCCAAAGTGGCAAAAACACTTAACGCCAGCGTGGCTGAAATCATCTCTATATCCCTCAATTTCCAAGTCATTAACGACAAAGCAAGATACAAAGGCACATTCATTGCAATATATAACGCCAAATCTGCATAACTGCTGACCTCCATTGCACCCGATTTTTTCGGCTTAAAATATGTCGAACCCTTTGGTGTATTGGTTACATTAAAGTAATAAAAAACACCGTAAGCAATCGCCACCACACTGGCAGCGGTAATCGCATAACGCCAACCATCAACCCCTGCAAAACTGCTGGCAATAAAAGGCAAAGTCATCGCCGCACCGGCAGACCCAAAATTACCCCAGCCACCATAAATACCCTGTGCTACGCCCGTTTGTTTGGCGGGAAACCACTCAGAAATCAGGCGAATACCCACCACAAAACCCGCACCAATAAAGCCCGATAAAAAGCGTAATAATGCCAATTGTTCATAAGTTTGCATCCAACTAAACGCAATGGAAACTAAACCGCCTAAAATTAAAATGCTAGAAAACATAATCTTAGGCCCGAACTTATCCACCAACATTCCCACCACAATCCTAGCTGGAATTGTCATTGCCACATTCAAAATTAATAAAACTTTGGCTTGTTGTTCGGTGAGTGATAACGCCTCACGAATAAACGGCATCATCGGCCCAAGACTGAGCCACACCACAAAGGTCATAAAAAAAGCAAACCAAGTTAGATGTAAAATCCGATACTTGCCTTTAAATGAAAATAGCGTTAATTTATCTTGCATCATCTTATTATCCCTATTGCCCTATTATTCTTGCTGCGTCCTTTACGCCGATTGCCTATGGTCAGTCGTTACCCACGGATTTTTAACCGTCTTAGGCAACGCATCCGCCCATTTTTTAATCTGCTCAGGTGTGTCTAATTGCGATTGGATATAATCCAAACCCACGCGTTCCTCAAAATGCATCACCCGCTCAAGATAATTCGCCTCAATACGATACAATTGCACAAACGCCTTCAAATATTCCACCACATCCGCTTCCTTTTCAAAAAAACGGTCTTTCAAACACGCTTTAGTGCGAATACCACACGCACCTGCCACATGAATTTCATAACCCTTTTCCGTGCAAATAACGCCGAAATCTTTAATCGTCGATTCCGCACAATTGCGTGGACAACCACTCACACCCATTTTAAATTTATGCGGCATAAAGTGCGACCAAACCGCATCCTCCATCTTCACCGACAAACCCATTGAATCCTGCGTACCCATCATACAATGCTCAGTGCCAACGCAAGATTTACAAGTTCTAGTCGCCTTACCATACGCATAACCCGACGCCATACCCGCCGCCGCAATCTCATCCCACATATCATTTAGATTCTCCTTAGGAATACCGAGTAAATCAATGCGTTGCCCACCCGTTACCTTAACCGTTGGCACCTCATATTTAACCGCAATCTCTGCCAATGATTTGAGCTCTGCCGGCGTGGTCAAACCACCCTGCATTTGAGGCACAATAGAATAAGTACCATCTCGTTGCTTATTGGCGTGCATTTTTTCATTATGCGGTCGCTCCGCATCATTATGCACATACGACGCATTAAATTGCGAGGATAAATAATAATTAATTGCCGCACCACAAGCATCACAAGCACCAGTGAAATCCATTGCCAAACGCACTTCGTCAATGCTTTTAACCGTATCAAGCGCTCTAATATAATGTCGCACCTCCTCCGTTGAATGCGTACTACAATCACAAAGCGTGTCCTTGGTCACCAATTCTGCCCCCGACACAAAACTGAATATTTGCTTAGCCACCGACTCACAACCGCCACAACCTGTGGCACAGCCCGTCTCCTCTTGCACCGCTTTAAACGAATCACAACCCCCTACAACAGCAGAGACAATATCGCCCTTAGTAACCCCCATACAACCACAAACCTGCTCATCATCTGCCATTTTTTCAACACCACCTGCCCCTGCACTGGCTGCATCAACACCAATATCGCCAAACAACAAAGTTTTACGCATATCGGTAATATCCGTTTGTTTTTTAATCAAATCAAAATAAAACAACCCATCGGTAGAATCGCCAAACAATACCGCACCAACCAATTTATTACCCCGAATAGACAATCGTTTGCGTGTATTTAACGCATGATCTTTAGAACACATCACCTCATCATCTGCATTCGCAAATTCACCCGCCGAAAACACATCCACCCCAGAAATCTTTAACTTAGTTGAAATATCCGACCCCGTATATATATGATGCGACACCTCACACACCTGCTCAGCACAAACACGCGCCTGCTCAAACAACGGTGCCACCAAACCATACGACATACCACGGTGCTTAATACACTCGCCAACCGAATAAATCGCAGGGTCAGAAGTCATCATCGTATCATTCACAACAATCCCCCGATTCGTTTGCAAACCAACCTCACTCGCCAACGCATCATTCGGCACAATACCCACCGACATCACCACCATATCAGTTGCCATCGTTGACCCATCCTCAAATTCTATTGACTCCACTTTACCACTGCCTTTAATATGAGTGGTAATCGCACCCAATTTAAAACAATATTTTTCTCCTCCAATACCTTCTGCAACAAGTCACCTGACGACGAATCTAACTGCATATTCATAATAGAATTCATATTACCAATCACCGTTACCTCAAAGCCCAATTCATTCAGTCCATTCGCCGCTTCCAGCCCCAATAAACCCGTGCCAATCACAGCCACTTTTTTACCCTTCGCCGCATTCTCCTGCATATATTCAACATCATAAATGTCTCTAAACGAAACCACACCCTCCAACTCCTTACCTGGTAACGGCAAAATAAACGGCGTCGAACCCGTACACAATACAAGACGGTTATAATCCAAGGCACTACACTCACCCTCATCATTTTGAACCGTCACACTTTTACCCTTCCTATCAATCGCCGTTACCGTGCAACCCGGTTTAAAAGTAATATTATTTGTCGCAAAATAATCCTCATTATGCGTCTTAATTTCATCAAAAGTTTTCTCCCCCGATAAAACTGGCGATAACATAATGCGGTTATACGGCAACACCGTCTCCGCACCAATAATCGTGATTTGATACATCGTCGGATCAATCTTCAACATCTCATCCACCACCTTCATTGCACTCATTCCCGAACCTACTACCACCAATTTTTTCATTTTTCTTTCCTATTGAGACCTTTGCATAAATATGAATAATCATCAAAACGCCATCTTTCATCAAATTACAAACTTTTTAAAAACACCCTTAGCCCTGCTAGGAGTGGATTTAAAAAATTTCCAATTTAATAAAATCTGTCATTTTGCTAATCATCCCTATTTATGCAAAGGTCTCCTATTGTTAAATAATAAAAAAAGCCAGTTAAAAAATCGTCATGACAACAATCTTCTAACTGGCTTCAATACCTTGTTAATTCACCTCACTACCTTTGAGCTGATTAAAAAAAAACGCTTATTCGGTCCTCAAAAAAAATGAAACCAAATAAACGCCAATGTTTGTTTTACTACCCATCGTTGGATAGTCATAAATCTATTATACCTTATCAAACCTTTGCGTAATTATGATTGATTAGCAAAAATTGACAAGGTTCGACCTTGTCAAGATAAAAAAATCCACCTCATTTAGACGGGATTTTTATATTTTCAATGATGTCGTTATCCAGTCTAGAAACGAATAATTCATCGCTTTGCGCTGCTACTCGTGAGTGTATTATTGGTATTATCTCCTTGAAAATCAATGGCATGAGCGATGGTAGTATCTTGGTTTGTTGTTAAGTCCGAGACCTTTGCATAAATAGGGATGATTAGCAAAATGACAGATTTTATTAAATTGGAAATTTTTTAAATCCACTCCTAGCAGGGCTAAGGGTGTTTTTAAAAAGTTTGTAATTTGATGAAAGATGGCGTTTTGATGATTATTCATATTTATGCAAAGGTCTCAGTCCGTTAAATTAATGGCTGCACCATCAGTTTTTCCAAATATTACATAAGGTTTACCTGCATTCGTTTTATCACTTACTTTGTCCTTTGGCTGTGCAATTTATTTATTGCATATTCTTCCCTTCCTTCAAGTTTTTAATTTTTTTTGGGTTTTTAGATAAATCAATATGAATAGGGTCACTATCTGAACTGCCATTTAATAATATTGATAAAATAACCTTATGGATAAAATAAGAATTCAAAAAAATGACTTTGATATAGGTACCGAAGTTGCTCTCGCTAAAAATAATGACAGTAACATTGGTGCTACTGTCAGTTTTGTTGGTTTTGTGCGTGATTTAGAAAATACACTTATTAAAAAAATGACACTTGAGCATTACCCAAAGATGACTGAAAAAGCCCTTTCATCCATTGTCAATCAAGCACATGAGCGTTGGGAATTAGGTAATATCACTGTCATTCACCGTATTGGCGACCTGTGTTCCAACGAACAAATTGTCTTGGTAATTACCAACAGCAAACATCGAAAATCTGCTTTCGAATCTTGCGAATTTATCATGGACTACCTAAAAACCCAAGCACCTTTCTGGAAAAAAGAATACACTAAAAATAAAAGCATGTGGGTCAGTGTTAAGGACAGTGATAACAAACAAAAAGATCGCTGGACCCGTTCAACACCATAAAATTTTACTAAATAATATGAGACCTTTGCATAAATAGGGATGATTAGCAAAATGACAGATTTTATTAAATTGGAAATTTTTTAAATCCACTCCTAGCAGGGCTAAGGGTGTTTTTAAAAAGTTTGTAATTTGATGAAAGATGGCGTTTTGATGATTATTCATATTTATGCAAAGGTCTCAATATGCGTAAAATCAGGGCTTAAATTATGCCAAGTGAATTTTTGATTGAAGAATTTAGAATGTCGCTAGTGATTATATTAGTACCAGTTTTGTTAATGCTTTGCACACTTATGTTATTGTCAAATATGTGGGCTATGTGATACAATCAATAGAATAACTTAATTATAAACCGACTAAATCTATTATGAATAATCAACAAGTTGATTGCGACTGTGATACAGTGCCACAACCCTTACTCTCTGTTGACAAAGCCTTAGAAATCTTAACAAGTTCTATTAAAGTTACTAATGACACTCAATTAATAGCACTTGATGATGCTTTAGGCAGGGTTTTAGCGACGGATATTTGTTCGGATATTGCAGTGCCAGGATTTGATAATTCAGCAATGGATGGTTATGCAATTCATCTGCAAGAAGAGCAGATTAATACATCAGGTGGGTTTGTATTTGAAATTACTGACCGCATTGCCGCAGGAAATATGGGCAATACACTCTTACCTGGCTGTGCAGCACGGATTTTTACAGGGGCACCGACACCGAAAGGGGCAAATACGGTGATGGCACAGGAAGAATGTGAGTTGATTGATGATAGCACTAAGATTGAAATTTATCGACCAATTGCATTAAATGAAAATATTCGTCCATTGGGAAATGATATTCAATTAGGCGATATGATTTTGCCAAAAGGTAAGCAACTAAAGCCGCAGGATATTGCATTGGCTGCGTCTGTGGGTGTGGGAGAGTTAAAAGTATTTAAACAAATTAAAGTTGGGATTTTTTTTACAGGAGATGAGTTGATTGAGCCTGGGAATACTTTAAAGCAAGGGAAAATTTTTAATTCTAATCGTTACTCTTTGGTGGCAATGCTGAATAAACTTGGCTGTGAGGTCATTAATCTTGGTAATATTAAAGATTCATTTGATGCGACTTGTGATGCGTTGAAAAGATTACAATCGAAGTGTGATTTAATTATAACCACGGGAGGCGTATCAGTTGGTGAAGAAGACTATGTGAAGCCCGCAGTGGAAAAATTGGGTAAATTAGATTTATGGCGAATTAAAGTAAAACCAGGAAAACCGTTGGCTTTTGGGCATATTGATAATACTGCATTTATTGGATTACCAGGCAATCCTGTGTCAGCAATGGTAACTTTTTTCTTATTTGTCCAGCCTTTTATTAAAAAAATGCAGGGAATAAATTCATATCAAAATCAAGCGATGCAAGTGCAATGTGGTTTTGATTGGCACCGACCGAGACCACGACGCGAGTTTGTCAGAGTCCGATTAAATCATTCAACAGTACCTATTTCCGCTGAACTTTATTCCAAGCAAGGTTCGGATGTTTTAAGTTCGATGGTTTGGGCGGATGGTCTGATTGAAGTGCCAGAAGATAGTGCTTTTTCACAAGGTAAAATACTTAATTATTATTCATTGACTTAAAAAATATGAACAAACTAACCCATATTAACGACAAAGGGAATGTGCAAATGGTAGATGTGTCAGACAAGGAAATTACCACGCGGACTGCCAAAGCAAAATCTGTGGTGCTGATGCAGCCATCCACTTTAGAGTTGATTACTTCTGGGCAGCATAAAAAAGGCGATGTATTGGCAGTGGCGCGCATTGCAGGAATTCAAGCGGCAAAAAAATGTGCGGATTTGATTCCACTCTGCCACCCTCTTATGCTTACCAAAGTGGGAGTGGAATTGACTGCAAATATCGAAAAATCAAGTATTGAAATTGTTGCCACTACAAAACTTGATGGTAAAACAGGCGTAGAAATGGAAGCACTGACAGCAGTAAGCGTTGCAGCGCTCACAATTTACGATATGTGCAAGGCGGTTGACCGTGGAATGGTGATTAACCAAATTCAGGTACTGGAAAAATCAGGTGGCAAGTCTGGAAATTGGAAAGTATTTGATTGAGACCTTTGCATAAATAGGGATGATTAGCAAAATGACAGATTTTATTAAATTGGAAATTTTTTAAATCCACTCCTAGCAGGGCTAAGGGTGTTTTTAAAAAGTTTGTAATTTGATGAAAGATGGCGTTTTGATGATTATTCATATTTATGCAAAGGTCTCTGATTAAAATTTTATCAACAAAAATCTAATCTATGCGCCCTATTAGTAGTCAACAAATAACCGCTGTCATCTTGGCAGGAGGTCGCTCTAGTCGTATGAATACTCAGGATAAAGGGTTGATTCAACTCAATCAAAAGCCCTTAATCCAGTATGTAATTGAAGCTATTGAAAATGAAGTGAGCAATATCTTAATCAATGCCAATCGCAATCAAGAAATCTATCAAAAGTTTGTAAAAAACCCAGTTATTAAAGACAATACCACAGATTTTCAAGGACCTCTAGCAGGTCTTGCCAAAGCCATGGAAATTGTTACAACACCTTATATATTAATGTTACCCTGCGATTGCCCAATGATTGGTACAGCATTATTGACTACTTTAAAAGACCAACTAATAGAACAAAATGCGCAAATTTGTGTGGCTCACGATGGTGAACGATTACAACCTACTTTTGCCTTATTAAAAACTAACTTACTTGAAAGTTTGCTGACTTATCTAGCTGCTGGTGATAGAAAAATAAGTTTATGGTATCATCAACATCAACTCTCCATTGCTGATTTGTCTCAATATCAAGATTTTTTCCTTAACCTCAACACGCCACAAGATTACGCTCTTTTAACCAAAAAAATATCTGTTGAAAATGTGCCAATACTCGGTTTTTCCGCCTTTGGTGGCACCGAAAAAACTACTCTAATCATTCAACTAATTACCTATTTAAAACAAAAAAACATTCGTCTCGCTTATCTCAAACATAATCACCATAATTTTGAAATAAACCATCAAGGAAAAGAGAGTTATGAATATTATCATGCAGGAGCCGACCAAGTATTAACCAGCTCTAGAAACAAATTTTCCCCAATTAATCGCTGTAAAAACAAGAATTAGGCTTATTTGATTTACTCAACCAATTAAACCTAGTGCAACTGGATCTTGTTTTGATTGAAGGCTTTAAAAAAGAAAATTTCCCTAAAATAGAACTACAAAGAAAAGCCCTTAATCACCCCAATATTTTTGAAAATGACGACAATATCATCGCCTTTGCTAGTGATGAAATTTTCACTAAATGTGACAGAGTACCATTAGATATTAATAATATTGAACAAATTGGTGATTTTATTTTGGCATATATCGCACAACCTTAAAGTTTGCTAAAAATCGGATATATTTAGAGACCTTTGCATAAATATGAATAATCATCAAAACGCCATCTTTCATCAAATTACAAACTTTTTAAAAACACCCTTAGCCCTGCTAGGAGTGGATTTAAAAAATTTCCAATTTAATAAAATCTGTCATTTTGCTAATCATCCCTATTTATGCAAAGGTCTCTATTAAACAATTAGCGCAACTTATGCCAAAACTTTGTTTTATGGGTTTTTTACGCAGTTAATTCTGTGTCGTTATAGATAAATTTACAAATCTGTAGGTTTAATACACTTTACCATTCTTTCTCAAGGGTTGCATAAGTAGGATTAGAGGCAACACAGAACACTGGTATAATGATTACCATAGGAAGGCATTATTTTATTTTCGGGTACAAATAAATTGACAACATTAATTGACCCATTTTCAAGAAAAATAAACTATTTGCGTATTTCCGTTACCGATCATTGCAATTATCGTTGTTTTTATTGTCGAGACGAATTTCACAACAACCGCACCACACGATCCAAAGTATTGAGTCTTGAAGAAATTGCACGAATTGCTCGACTTTTTAGCGAACTAGGGGTTTCAAAAGTTCGTCTCACAGGTGGCGAGCCACTCATTCGTAAAAATATTTTATCCTTAGTTGAAATGCTGGGAAAAATTCCAAATATTAACGATATACCGCTATCAACCAATGCGCATTTATTAAAACAACATGCGCAAGAATTACAGCATTTGGGCGTTAATCGGGTTAATATTTCCATAGACTCCTTGCAAGAAAAACGCTTTTCTGACATTACCCGTGGCGGTGATTTAAGTAAAGTAATCAAGGGTATTGATGCCGCAATTATGGCAGGAATGCACCCAATAAAACTTAATATGGTGGTTATGCAAGATACTAATGCAGATGAAATTGAAGCAATGCTTGATTTTGCCATTGATAGAGAAATTGACATTCGTTTCATTGAAACTATGCCCATTGGAACCAGTGGTATTGAAGCATCAAGACAACATATTAGCCAAGCGGATATTTTAGCTAGAGTAGAGGCACACCTAAAGCAAGACTTGCAAAAAATACAATTACACGACACTGATGGACCTGCTCATAATTATCAAATTATCAACTCAAAATCAAGAGTTGGAGTTATTTCTGCTGTATCGGATAACTTTTGTACCACTTGTAATCGTGTGCGTTTAACGGCAAAAGGTCAATTAATTTTATGTTTAGGGCAAGAAAACTCCGTTTCTTTGCGAGATGCTATTCGTGCCCATAAAACTGACGATGAAATCAAGCAAATTATTATTAATGCCATTGGTAAAAAACCGGAAAAACACGAGTTTAATACTAATATTAATAATATTGAACTACGCCAAATGGTGGAAATTGGCGGATAAAAAAATATGAAGATCAAAATAATCGCCCTTATTTACACAAAGACCTCTATAAGAGACCTTTGCATAAATATGAATAATCATCAAAACGCCATCTTTCATCAAATTACAAACTTTTTAAAAACACCCTTAGCCCTGCTAGGAGTGGATTTAAAAAATTTCCAATTTAATAAAATCTGTCATTTTGCTAATCATCCCTATTTATGCAAAGGTCTCTATAAAATTAATCGGTAACAACTATTATTTTTTCAAATAAAACTTTTTTATGAAAATACTTTATTTCGCCTCGCTTAAAGAATCGCTTAAAATTTCAAATGAAGAGATGGAAATAATTACTAATATATCTGTTAGAGAATTAAGATTAATTTTGATTAGCAAATACGGTGAGCAATATTTTCCAAGCAATATTTTATGTGCGGTTAATCACGAAATTGCAACCGATTCAACCCAATTAAATAATGCGAATGAGGTGGCTTTCTACCCACCTGTTACTGGAGGATAAAATGAATAATGCAAAAATTAAAGTCAGCTTTATTACTATTTTAGACCGTGCTAGATAGAGTGAATATGAATATGAGACCTTTGCATAAATAGGGATGATTAGCAAAATGACAGATTTTATTAAATTGGAAATTTTTTAAATCCACTCCTAGCAGGGCTAAGGGTGTTTTTAAAAAGTTTGTAATTTGATGAAAGATGGCGTTTTGATGATTATTCATATTTATGCAAAGGTCTCTATTAATATCCTAGAAAATCAAAACCATTCACAAGTAGAAAATTTTATAGGTGAATTTTCATTACCCAAAAACTCTGGCAACTTTACTACCAATATTTAAGATTGTATTAGAGACCTTGCATAAATAGGATGATTAGCAAAATGACAGATTTTATTAATTGAAATTTTTAAATCCATCTAGCAGGGCTAAGGGTGTTTTTAAAAAGTTTGTAATTTGATGAAAGATGGCGTTTTGATGATTATTCATATTTATGCAAAGGTCTCTATTAGTGGGTAGAAACAGCGAATAACACTTCCCAAACAACATTCTTTGTGCGGTTAATCACGAAACTACAAAGAGACTCAGACAAATTGAATAACAATGATGAGGTAGATTTTACCCACCAGTCACAGAGGGGTAATAACCACTTTGAATTGCTCAAAAATCAGTAAAATTGCTTTAATAATAACAAACTAGAAAATCAATGAAACTATACGCCCCCTGGGAAAAAGCCTTTAAGAAAATTTCAACGCCTTTTGAGCATTTTTTGCATGCTCAAACAACGACAGGAGTAGCATTAATGCTGACAACGGTATTGGCATTAATCCTTGCTAATTCTTCTTTATCTGATGTTTATACGCACATACTACATACAAATATAGATTTGACCATAGGCACTTGGTCACTGTCTCACCCTATTCATTATTGGATTAATGATGGGTTGATGACTTTTTTCTTTTTTATCATTGGACTTGAGATAAAAAGAGAAGTCTTGGCAGGAGAGCTGTCAAATATTAAAGTAGCAATTTTGCCGATTTTGGCTGCTATCGGCGGAATGATATTTCCTGCATTACTATACTTGATAATCAATAATGGTGGTGAAGGCGCAATTGGCTGGGGAGTGCCAATGGCAACCGATATTGCCTTTGCAATTAGTGTGTTGGTACTGTTAAAAAAGAGCATACCGACAAGCCTTGTCACCTTTTTAGTCGCATTGGCAATTGTAGATGATCTTGGTGCTGTTTTGGTGATTGCTACTTTTTATACCGACCAAATCCATTTATTGCCGTTAGCCTTGTCGGGGGTGTCTTTTTTAATATTGGTTGCTTTCAATCGATTTGGCATTCACACAATGTTGCCTTATTTGGCAGTGGGTTTATTTATGTGGTTTTTTATGCTGGAATCCGGCGTACACGCTACTATTTCAGGCGTTATTGCTGCGATGGCAATTCCGTCAAAACCTAAAAGAATACCCTCAGATTTTCCTAAGAAAATTAAAGGTTTGCTTGATGAATATGGTGAACACTCAAATCAGAGCGAACATAAGTTAAATGAAAAACAAAAAACAGTGTTAATGAAAATGGAAAGGAATATCAATGAAGTGGGAACGCCTGCTTCAAGATTAGAAAATGATTTACACCTGCCCATTGCCTTAATTGTTATCCCTTTATTTGCATTGGCAAATGCAGGAATTGTGATTGATTTAAATTCAATTGGTACAACGATTATGCAGCCTATCCCTGTTGGCATTATGTTTGGACTTGTCGTGGGTAAGGTAATTGGTATTTTTGGTGTTGCTTGGTTGGCAATCAAAAGCAAAATTGCCACATTGCCAAAAAACAGCACAATGAGTCAGATATTTGGCGTCTCCTTGTTAGGAGGTATCGGCTTTACTATGTCTATTTTTGTGGCTGATTTAGCATTTTTAGGTTCACCTGATTTTATCTTCCAAGCAAAAGTGGGGGTATTGGCAGCGTCTTTATTCTCTGGCGTGTCTGGATATTTATGGCTAAAACTCATTGACAAATCTACTGAAACATTATGAACAAAACGCAAATCAAGATAGGTTTTATTACCATTTCTGACCGTGCTGCACGCGGCGAATATAACGATATTGGTGGTCCTTCCAATGCAAGCATGGGTTAAAAATGCGTTGCTTTCGCCCTATACGATAGAACATATTATTATTGAAGACGAACAATCTTTGATTGAGCAAACAATGATTGATTTTGCTGATAATAAAAACTGCAATCTCATTCTCACCACAGGTGGCACAGGACCTACTACGCGTGATGTAACACCCGAAGCCACGCATGCTGTATGTGAGCGAATTTTTGATGGTTTCGCCGAACAAATGCGCACTGTTAGTTTAAAAACCGTACCAACTGCTATTCTCTCTCGTCAAACCGCAGGCACGCGTGGTAATAGTTTGATTATCAATCTACCCGGAAAACCCGAGGCAATTGCAGTATGCTTGGGTGCAGTATTTTTGGCAGTGCCAAAATGTTTGGAA
Source organism: Candidatus Thiodubiliella endoseptemdiera (assembly GCA_013416635.1). Taxonomy (GTDB): domain Bacteria; phylum Pseudomonadota; class Gammaproteobacteria; order PS1; family Pseudothioglobaceae; genus Thiodubiliella; species Thiodubiliella endoseptemdiera. The sequence continues at coordinate 384,174 of JACCHT010000002.1, forward strand.
TTGTTAGACAGTTCAAATATTCAAATTGACTTGGATTTTGTAGAACAAAATTTTTAATTATTCGAGACCTTTGCATAAATAGGGATGATTAGCAAAATGACAGATTTTATTAAATTGGAAATTTTTTAAATCCACTCCTAGCAGGGCTAAGGGTGTTTTTAAAAAGTTTGTAATTTGATGAAAGATGGCGTTTTGATGATTATTCATATTTATGCAAAGGTCTCATATAGAATAAATATTATACAAAGACTTCCTCTAGAATATTATTTTTGATTTTTTCCCAGTAAATAAGCACCTATCATTGCTTGTGTGATATTTTCACTATGCTCTGATTTGGGGATGTACTGCTGAATAATGCGTTCAATTTTTGGCAGACATTCTATTTTTTGGTGTACTGCTTTTAGTTTTTCCAAGTCTAACACACCGTTATTAACACAGCCAACAACACAGCCTTTTTCATTAGAAAAAATAATGTCTTGATCCATCATTATTTCTAGTTGGTATGAATATAAATCAATATCATTTGCTTTAGCAATAGAGATATAAACCGATTGATAAAAATCATCATGATAGATAATATGTTCAACATCAAAAGTATTTTTTAAGGCATAGTGCTGCCCTTGATAATCAAAATCGATGGCGGCAGTAAGAGTATTTTTAAACATTATTTGGTTAATGATAAGAACAGTTTGGGTAACTCTTGTGGCAAAGATTCAATACGGTCAATGACAGAATAATGAGAGCCAAAAATATCAGAAATATACTCATCTGCTTTTTTATCTAAACTAATACAATACGGGTATAAACCTTTTTGCTGTACTTCTTGCACGGCTTTATGAGTGTCTTGAATCAAAGCTTGTGGGTCGTGAATATCGATATCTGCCGGCTCGCCATCCGTCAAAATTAGCATCAGTTTTTTATCACTTTCTTGCATTTCTAAATAATGCGCTCCGTGACGAATTGCCGCACCCATTCGGGTAGAAAACTCTGCTTTTAAATCTGCTAAACGCGATTTAACAGCATCATCCCAATGCTCGCTATAGCCCTTGATATGGTAATACATTACTTTTTCTCGGGTATCTGAGTTAAAGCCCGCAATGGCAAAGTTGTCACCTAATTGCTCTACTGCCCAACCCAATAATGACACCGCTTCTTGTGATAATTCTAAGATGGTTTGCCCAGATTTACCTACAACTTCATTCAAAGACTGCGATAAATCCAGTAACAATAAAACAGAAACACTACGCGAATCGTGCTCAAAATCAACATTGATTCTGGTATCAGGTTGTGTGCCATTTTTCATATCAATCACACTACGCAAAGCAATATCTAAATCCAACTCTGCACCTTCTTCTTGGTAGCGAATACGCTTTTTATTCTGCGGTTTGAGTAAATCTAACACTTTTTTAAGCTGCTTAACCAATGCCGAATGTTTATCCAAAATTCTGTCAATCTTAGAGGCATCTGTATGCGAGTGCAAGCGTTCATAAACAGCCGTCCAATTGGGTTTATAAGACTCATACATATAGTCCCACTCGTCATAATAATGTGGTGGAATAACTTCAATGTCCTCTTCATCCTCTTCATCAGTGCGTTGTTCGTGTGCAAAGATTTCATCTTCTTCATCAAACTCTTCAATAAACAACCACATTGAGCGATTATCATCACGATAAGAGACTTCTGTATTATCAAAATAAACATTCGCCAATGCATCTGAATTACCTCTGGTTTTAATCAAATACCCTAAACCAAGGCTTAAACTATCGGCTGTGCTGCTCTCTCCTGTTGCCATTAATGCCTTAAACTTTTCAACATAGCTCAAGATAAATTCATTCTTATAAGGGTGCTTATCATCAAGTAATGCGCGTGTTAACATAATGCCACGATGCCTTAGACAAGATTGATTACTGTCATCACAATCAAACTCATCGACAATAGGGATTAAGCTCAACCACAGTTTTTTTAAGCCTGGATATTCTTGAATTGCCAAATATTCAACCCTAGCATCTTCAAAAATTTCAGCAAAAAAACGCTGTTGTGGTGATGCATTGTCTGCCACAATTTTTGTGGTGAATTGGTAATGTGCGATTAAGTGTGCGACCAATGCCATGTAGCGCCTGCACGCATTAACTTCGCCAAAGTTTTCATAAATATCAGGCAGGCGAATAATATCATCTTCTAAATAAGGATGAAAATGCTCTAGCTTTTCAAAATCTGGAGAATACGGCGCATACATAAAATTAGTTTTCCAAAGTGCCCTTTGAAAAAGATTGATTTCTCGCTCAACATCACTAAACAATAAACCTTTTCTTTGGCGTTGGAATACCGCTTTTGAATCTGCCGTTGTCAGTGAAAAATAGTCTTTTTGACGCTCTGGATGGTCTTGAAAATAGCGTAAACCGTAATCAATCCACTCGTAAATTCCTTCAAATTCTAGCTGCTCTAACAGTAAACTCATATTCGCAAGCATCGCCTCTAATGAAGGTGACGGATGTGTGTCATGAATGCCGTGCACTGAAAAAGTAGTCTTACTTAAATGGTATTCAATCAATGCTAAATATTCATCAAGTTGGGTGCTTTCTGTATGCTCAACAACCGCAACAAGCCCACTCAAAAATGGCTCTACAGAGGCTTTATTTGGGGTTCTGCAAATTTTTTGATAAGTAAAATCAACGATTTTTTTGATACTACCATCGCCATAATATTCACCCACCCAAGGCATCACTTTAAGAAAAGCGATAGATAAGGCATCACCCTGCCCAATCTTGCCTAAGAATTCAGCACCTTCATAATATTCATCCAAACTTTGCTCTGAGAGTTTTTCAATTGCTTGCTCAATATTCAGTTCAAAAACTTTTTGAACAGTTTTAAAGGCACAGTTTAATTTTTTCATTTTTAACAATCCTTCTAAATTAATTTTTGTTTAAGTTCTGTTAAAAATTTGTTATGCTTATTTTGTGCTGCGGAAATATCTTCATCTAATTTTTTAATGTCACGGTTAACCGCCTCTAAGTCAATTTTTTCTTCAGGTTTGGCAGTGTTGATATAACGAGAAATATTTAAATTAAAATCATTCTCTTTAATTTCATCCATTGAAACACACCTGGAATAACGAGGCTGTTCTTTACGATACCTATAAGTATCAACAATTTTTGTTATGTCTTGTGGTCTTAGCGTATTTTGTCGTTTGCCTTTTTGGTAGTTTTCTTCATCACTGGCATTGATAAATAAAATATCATCAGGTTTTTTACACTGTTTTAAAATCAAAATACACACAGGAATACCGGTAGAGAAAAACAACCCTGCTGGCAAACCAATCACGGTATCAATATTGCCATCTTCTAATAATTTTGTGCGTATTTTCGCCTCAGCACCCCCACGGAATAGCGCCCCATGTGGCAAAATAATTGCCATCACCCCTTGTGGGCTTAAAAAATTAAAACCATGCAACAAAAAAGCAAAATCAGCCGTTGATTTTGGTGCCAAGCCGTGATTTTAAACCGCACATCCTTGCCCATTTCTTCGCTAGGATTCCAACTATAACTAAACGGCGGGTTAGCAACAATGCCGTCAAACTTCATTTGTTTAGAAGGGTTTTGCTCGCGCAATATATCCCAATCATTGGCAAGTGAATCCCCGTGAAAAATCTCAAATTCACTGTCTTTAACGCCGTGAAGCAACATATTCATTCGTGCTAAATTATAAGTAGTGATATTTTTTTCTTGGCCGTAAATTTTATCAATACTATTTGCACCGAGTTTATTACGCACATTTAATAGTAGCGAACCCGAGCCACAGGCGAAATCAAATACGCTGGCTAATTTTTGTTTTTTGCCAGCCGTTGGGTCTTGCCCATCTAGGGTTACGATTTCTGACAATATGGTGGATATTTGTTGCGGGGTATAAAATTCCCCTGCTTTTTTACCACCGCCAGCAGCAAATTCACCAATTAAATACTCATATGCATCGCCTAGCACATCACTTTTGTTAGAAAAATCAGCGATACCATCTGCAATTTTAGAAATAATGATGCAAAGTTTGTCATTTCTTTTGGTGTAATCTTTGCCTAATTTATCAGAAGTTAGGTTAATCTCTGAAAACAAGCCCTGAAAACTACTATGAAAAGATTCATTTTCAATATATTTAAACCCCTTTTGCAAGGTATCTAATAATTTCCCATCTTGCGTTTTGCCATATTGGCAATGCGTCCCACAAGTATTTAGGCTCAATCACATAATGCGTTTTACGACGCATTTGGTCTTCAAACATTTTAATATCTGCTTCGTTGTCTTGATACCACAACTGCAAAGGGCTAATATCAGGCGTGTTGGTATTATCAGGATAATCGTTTAATAATTCTTTTTTAACCGCACTAATATAGTTATCCGATAAATAGCGTAAAAATAAAAACGACAGCATATAATCCCGAAAATCATCCGCATTCATTGCCCCTCGCAGCTCATTGGCAATAACCCATAAAACTTTACCTAATTGTTGTTGTTCGTCTTTACTCATTGTTTTTCCTCTTTATAATTTTTGACCACTTTATTACTTAAATCCTCTAAATTTTTATCATCATTTATACTATTTTTTAAGCGTTTTTGGTGAAATTTGGTATATTCGTTTTGTGCAATTTGTTTGGCTAAGGCGTTTGATACCTTGCCTGCGTTATCTAAAATATCACGGTCGTTTAAGGTTAAAAATCCCTCTAATTTTTTAATCCAATCTGCCATTGTCATTGGAATTCTGCGCATCGCCTGACCTTCTGCAAAAATTAAATATTGCTCTGTTAAATTATTTAAAACTTCAATTTCATCTTCATTAAGATAATTTTTAGCAATAGCAACATCTTGCTTGCGAACTTTAACCCCTCGCCAATTTGTTAGCCCCATATTGTGTTTATCACTATCAACACGACTGGTAATAATTTCCGCTGCTGTTTGCCCAGTAATCGCCCAATGGATTTTATTTTGCACTGTTTTAAAAAAGTTAATACTAAGCTCTAAATTAGCATCATAATCCACACTGGTGGCATAAATATCGGTAATTTTTCGATAAAAACGCGCCTCAGAGGTGCGAATATCTTGAATGCGTTTAGTGAGTTCTTCAAAATAATCAAAAGGCAGGTCAGGGTTTTTTAATCGTTCATCATCTAACACAAAGCCTTTAATAATAAATTCTTTTAATTGCCCAGTTGCCCATTGGCGAAAACGCGTTGCACTATGGCTTTGCACCCGATAACCAACAGAAATAATCGCATCTAAATTGTAATGCTGTAAATGGCGTTTAACGGCTCTATCGCCCTCTTTGCGAACTACTAAGAAATCCTTAGTAGTTGCTATTTGGTTTAATTCTCCTTCGTTATAAATATTTTTTAAATGCATTAAAATATTTTCAGGCGTTGTATTAAATAATTGTGCCATTAAGGCTTGAGTGAGCCAAACCGTTTGCTCCATAAAACGCACATCTAGGCGAATTTTTCCGTCTTCACTTTGATAAATAATAAATTGTGAGGTGTTTTTTTCGCTCATAAACTCGTTTCATTATTGGGGAATAGTTGTTGCATTAAGCCTTTTTTGTGTTGTTTGAGGCTGGTTACTTTTTGCTTACCCTTGCTCATTGTTTTCCCATTGATATTTAATTTTTAATTCGTTAAAGCGACTCCAAGGAATAATTTTTCTATGTTGCATTCTGCCAACAACAATGCCAGAGGCGGTGCCAATTTCCTTTGCAAAACTAACAACATCTTTTTTTGTTTTTAAAGAAGATAAGTCATATTTTTGAGGAATTAAAATATCAGCAGCAAAGTTATTCGCTTCTTCTTCTAGCGTCTCGTTTATCTCAAAACCCTTTCCTCCCTCTAAAAATAGCTGTTTTGTATGTTTTAAAATATGCGCAATTTCATGAAAAAATGCAAACCAAAGATGGTCGTTTGTTTTATGCCGCAAACTTAATAACAATAAGGCTTTATCTCTGGTTAGCCATTTTGTAGCACCACTCATCGGGCATTGTTTAGGCGTTGGTACAAACACCACGGCAATGCCGCACGCTGCGCAAAGTTTTATTAATTTTGGCCTAAAATCATCAGGGTCTTTCGAAAGTGTCAACACCCTAAAATCGCCTAAAGTTTCTTTTAATTTTTTCTTATTAAAAGAATTGCAATCAATCTGATGTCCTAGCCTTTCCCCTTGCCTTACCCAAGTTTGAATGGCAATATCACTTTTGTTAAATTTGTCAGATGATTTAAAAACAACTTGATAATTATTGTTTTGCATTTTTCTAAAGGCATCAATAGATGCGACACCATAAAATTTTAAACATTCTGTTACCTGCGAAACCTGATCACTAAATTTATTTATCCAATTAAATTTAATCATATCTTTTAAGGGTAATTCTTTTAACCAAGAAATAGAGTGAGTTAACACTATTGACTCTTTTTCTTTTTCTAAAGCAATGCGATAATCTCCCTCCAAGTTTAGCCAAAAATTAGCAGAAATCCCTAAAACTTTTTCAAGTCGTAAGGCGGTAATTTCGTTAATCGTTGCAGTGCCATTGATAATCTTGTGGATATGTTTTGCTGAATACCCTGTATTGGTTGCAAGGTTAGTTTTTGACAAACCAATATCCCCCATTCTTTCAACAATACTATCCCCTGGAATAACTTCATGCATCCAATCAGGGTTAAAACTGTATAAATTTTTACTCATGATAATCTCCAATAAAATTGATATTTATTTTTTAACTTTTTTCCAAATTATGTTATTACTTTCATCTTTGACAGGCTCTATTGCAAAAAAAGTTAATCTAACACCCTGAAAAACAGTTATTGCAAATTGATCCTTCTTATCGCCTTTTAATGGGTGAGGTTTGTCAAATTTAAAATCCCCCAATTGATTAACTGCTTTTAATTGTTGTAATCTTTTAAATAAAAATTTAGCATTTTTATCACCAAATTTTTTATTTGCTTCTTTTTTCGTATTACACAATTTTTCAAGTTTTCTTGTGCTAAAAAATATTTTCATAAATTAAAAAAACATAACCAATTAGGTAATAAATTTTATCATAGAATAACTAAATAATAATTACTTACTTTAATTTTCTGATACTAATTTTTGATTTAGCATTATTGCCCAACTCCTAAGCAATCCTTAGTAGTTGGGAAAAGATGTTGCATTAAGCCTTTTTTATGTTGTTTGAGGCTGGTTATTTTTGCTTACCATTACTCACTACTTTTATCCTATATAATAAAATCATATTTAGTTAATAACTTTTCTAAAATTTCTTTAAATTTTTCTTTATTCTCATCATTCATAATATCTGTCTCGTGATAGAATATTTTTTATGCGAAAGAATATTAATGATATTTGAATCTTCTGAATAATCTTCAATACCTATTTTTCTAAAACATAAGAAAATCGCCCAGCACCTAAAAAAGATGCAATATTCTCAAGAACTTGCCTTAATAAGACAAACTGATAGGAGAAAAATTCTTCATCATCTTTTGCTTTTTTAGTTTTTGCAATAAATGTAAATGATATAAAATACACTTTTATCAAATGGCTCAAGTTCGTTATTATCCAACATATATGTTTTATGTTTCTTTTCAAACTTATTCGCCTTTTCGCCCTTATTAAGCCAATTATATAAAATCGAAAACAGTCCGATATGATGGGTTGTTAAAATAATCTTTTTATTTTTAAAATTATCCTCGATTAAATCAAAAAGTGTTATTGCGGTCATAAATATATTATGTTCGTCCAAACTTGATACTGGGTCATCAATAAAAAATGTTTAGACTGACTATCAGTCCAACCTTCAACTTCAAATAAAGCCAAGAAAAACACCAAACAAAAATGCGCTCCTCTCCGCGAGATATTTTTATCTTTGTTTCTTTCTCATCCTCTTCTTTAAAAAATAAACCTCTTTAATGCCTTTTTCGCTATCTTTTGTGTATTTTAAATTTAAAGTTATATTTAGGATTGTAACGATTTAATTTTTTTCTTTAATAGAGTCTTCTGTTATTGATGTATGAAATTGACTTAAACTACTTAGTAAAATTTCTAAACATATATTTTGACCATTATTATCTTCATCATTATTCCAAGTAAAAGGTCTTCACTAAAAGCATTGTAATAAACGCCAGTATGTTTATCGTTTGTATCTTTTGTTTCATCTTTAAAGGCTACTGACAGCCTTGTTTTCCTGTTGAATTAAAAGCATATATCAATACTATATTTTCTTTTAATTCGTTTAATGATTTTGCAATTTCTGATAAATTCATAAAGCGTCCTTTTATTTAATTTGCTACTGGAAAAAGTTGTTGCATTAGTCCTTTTTGTGTTGTTTGAGGGCTGCCATTTTTGGCTTTGGGCATCAATTAATTCATCAAGTGAGGTTAAGCACTCGGCTATTTTTTGTTGTTCTTTTGGTTTTGGGATAAAAACATTCAACATAGAAAATTTTGAAATCCAATGCCTTTGATGATTTCCAATTTCATACCCAATCATTTGCATTAGTTCATACATAAACTTAATACTGGTGTTGTCTTTTGCTAATAATATTTTCATTGCAGATGATTTTGCCTTAAAGGAAAATCTACAAATTTTGTTGCTGTTGTAAAATCATCAAATATTACTACTGGTAAATTATTTTCAAGAATTCCGTCAGTTTCATTCGTATAACCCAAAATAAATGTTTTTCCTGCGGTTAATACAGGCGTTTTATAATCATCATTGTATGCTGTGCTTTCCACTAAATATTTAGTTGGCTGAAGATAATCTAAATAATCCCCAATTTTTCTCTTGCCACGCTGGAGCGTTTTTAAACTCGGGGAATCTTAAGGCTGGGGTGTTTTGCCTTTGCTGGGAAAAGTTGTTGCATTAAGCCTTTTTGTGTTGTTTTAGGCTGTCCACTTTTTGGCTTTGGGCGGTAATAAGGTCATCAAGTGAAGTTAGGCAATCGGCTATTTTTTGTTGTTCTTTTAGGTTTGGTGATGGAATTTTTATATTTCTTAAATTTCCCAAAGAGATAAATTTTTGAGTATTTCCAGTAAGTAGTGCGTTAATACTTGTTTTAATATATTGACTATTTAAAAATGAACTAAATAATTATTTAACAATAAATTCTGCTGTTTAATTAACGCAACATTTTTAATGGCAAACTCATTAGAGTTGACCATAACTGGGTTGCCAATAGTTCCAATCATACCAAATAAAATATCCCCTATGTCAACCTTTGAACGATTATTTATATGCTGATAGTCTTCATTAGAGATAAACTTAACATTATTAAGATTTAATAAACCATTTTTAAGTAAATTTTTGAAGTTATTAACGGCTTTCCATTGTCATAAAATTTAGGAGAATCATGCGTCCCATCTCTAACATCGCTCACATCCCCAATTTTTTCTCTTGCCACTCTAGGGCGTTTTTAAACTCAGGAAACCTCAAGGCTGGCACACCGCTTTTATTTACCTTATTCATAAGCACTCATTCCCGCAATTTCTCTATCTTCTGCTTGTTTTTTAAGCAGAGGAATTAAATCTTTTGCCAATTGAGTTTCTTTGCCAGCGCGTTCTTTCCAGCCAAGGTTAAGGTAGGTAAATAATTCACTGAATAAATCACCATCAAAAATATGTCTTTCTAAAGTTCGGCTGACAAAGTTTTTTAAAGCGAAAGTTTTAATATTATGTTTTTGAGCGATTTTAGCCAAAGTATCGGCGGATTTATTGGCTTTAAAAACCTCATAACCTTGTTTGATTTCCTCTATATCTAGTGCCTTGCCTAATTCTAGGGTGTCAATATATTCTCTTAACTCTTCTTTTTCATCGATAAATTTAGCATCACTGGTAATCAAACTGACTAATTGAGTTTTGCTCATTTTATCTTTGCTGGTGTTTTGCGTGTATTTAGCGATTAAATTCATAATGTAGTCATAATCAATCACGGTTGAGGCAAATAACACATATTCAAAATCCAGTTGAGCAACCGTATCAGGTAAATCTTCCCCTTTATCTTGCATGGCTTTGAGGTGCTTGGAGACTTCTAAATAAACCCCTTTAAAACCTCTTAGGGTGTCTTTGGGGATAATGGTTGCTAGGTCTTTTTATCACTCTCTTCTAAATCGGTATATTGCTCTATTTGGGTGCTGAGTTTTTGCACGGCTTTAAAATGATTAATAAACCCTGCTCTTGCCTCATCGCCTTTTAGATTTAGCACTGCCTCAGGGGTATTTTCTAAGCCTTGTAGAGCCATAAACTGCTCTAAATCCTCCACCGCTTTGGCGAGTTTTTCTATCACAATAGGGGCAGCATCGACCAGCCAGATTTCTTTTTGCTGTTCGCCCTCTTGTCCTGAAAAAAGAGCAATGGCGTTATCCACCGCATCTTCACCCGTTTTAAAATCAATAATATTGCCATACGGCTTGGTGTCGTTTAGCACTCTGTTGGTGCGAGAAAAGGCTTGGATTAAACCGTGATGTTTGAGTTTTTTATCCACATACAGGGTATTTAGATATTGAGAATCAAAGCCTGTTAGCAGCATATCCACCACAATGGTAATATCTATTTTTTGGCGTTGTGGATAATCTGCATTGGCGTATTTTTGGTCTTTAATCCTTTGTTGAATGTCTTGATAATAACTATCAAAATTATTGATATTATGATTGGTGTTAAATTGCAGGTTGTAATCACTAATAATTTCTTGCAGAGCTTTTTTCTTTTCGTTTGGATTTTCTTTATTATCGGCTTGCTCTTGGGCTAAATCTTCTTGCAATTGCTTGATGTCTGAATCACCTTGTGCAGGCGGTGAAAACACACAGGCGATATTAAGTGGCGTAAAATTTTCATCTTCTGTTTGTTTTTGGGCTTGTATTTCTTTAAAAAGTCGGCAATATTCAATGGCATGATTAATCGATTGTGAGGCAAGAATAGCATTAAATTTACGCCCACTGGTGGCTTGAATATGTTTGCTTAAAATTGCCTCAACAACTGCCTTTTGTGAGGTGGCTTGTTGCTTGTTATCTGCCTTAAAATGATCCACGCGAAAACGCAAAACATTTTTATCTTCAATGGCGTGGGTGATGGTGTAATTGTGCAGCTCTTTTTGAAAAACATCTTCGGTTAGTACCAAGGTTTTTTCTTCGTTTTCGATGGTTTTGTGGGTGGAGTTTTGTTCAAAAATAGGCGTTCCAGTAAAACCAAAAAGCTGTGATTTTGGGAAAAAATCTTTAATCGCTTCGTGATTTTTACCAAATTGTGAGCGATGGCATTCATCAAAAATAAAAATAATTTTTTTATCTTTGAGTGGGGCTAATTCTGCCTTGTAATTCTTTTTATTGGTGCCGTCCAGTGCCAACCCAAGTTTTTGAATAGTGGTTACAATCACTTTATTAGCATAATCATCTGAAAGTAGCCTTTGCACCAGTGAATAAGTGTTGGTATTTTCCTCAACACAATCTTTTTGAAATTTATTAAATTCTTCTCTGGTTTGTCGGTCTAAATCTTTTCTGTCCACCACAAACAAACATTTATCAATGGATTGGTTTGCCTTTAAAAGCGTTGAAACTTTAAACGAGGTGAGGGTTTTGCCACTGCCTGTAGTGTGCCAAATATAACCATTGCCATCATTTTTATTAACGGTGTTAACGATTGATTCAACGGCGTAAATTTGATAAGGACGCATCATTAGTAATTTTTGCTCACCTGCCAACAAAACCATATAACGACTAATCATTTTTGCCAGCGTGCATTTAGCGAGGAATTTATCAGCAAAATCACTCAGTCGCGTGATTTTTTTATTGGTTTTATCGGCAAAGCGATAAAACGGTAAAAATGTTCTTCGGCATCAAACTGGAAATGTTGTTGATTGTTGTTGGTAAAGTACAAGGTATCGTTTTCATTGCTGACGATAAAAAGCTGCATAAAAGACAATAAAGTATTGGTATAGCCATTGCCAATATCATTTTTATAATCAATGATTTGCGCGATAGCACGGCGAGGGCTGAGTTCTAGTGTTTTGAGTTCAATTTGCACCAACGGCAAGCCGTTAATCAGCAAAATCACATCGTAACGATGGTAACTGTCTTTGGTGTTGATACGCAACTGGTTAATGACTTCAAAATCATTTTTACACCAATCTTTGATGTTAACCAGTGTGTAATTTAGGGGTGTGCCATCATCGCGTTCAAAACTATTCACTTGCCTTAGTGTTTGTGATGAAGCGAAAATATCAGGGCTAACAATAGACTCCATTAGGCGATTAAATTCCACATCGCTTAAATTTACGCCATTGAGTTTATTGAATTTTTGACGAAAATTAGCGTTTAGTGCCGTTTGGTTTCTAATATTTTGATTATATTGATAACCTAAGGCTTCTAATTTTTTAATTAAGTCTTGTTCTATTTTTTGTTCTTTTTTCATTATGACATTTAACAGCAAAATTATTCATTAAAGAGACTTTAATTTGCCAAAACACTTGATAAAAATTAACTTTTAGAGACCTTTGCATAAATAGGGATGATTAGCAAAATGACAGATTTTATTAAATTGGAAATTTTTTAAATCCACTCCTAGCAGGGCTAAGGGTGTTTTTAAAAAGTTTGTAATTTGATGAAAGATGGCGTTTTGATGATTATTCATATTTATGCAAAGGTCTCTTTTAATCAAAAATAGCGTCAATCGCACCACGCATCGTCTCACGCACTTCGGCATCATCCGTAATCGGACAAACCAGCGACATATGGCATGCGTCTTTAACCCCAACGCCTGAGGCAATCAGCTTACCTGCATAGTTTAATAAACGCGTAGAAGCGCCCTCGTCAAGCCCGTGACCAACTAAATTACGCGTCGCTTGCGCAAGCTGTACCAATTTGGATGCCATGTCTGCATCAACACCTGATTCTTTTGCGACAATGCTTGCTTCTAATTCAGCGGATGCATAGTCAAAATCCATTCCTGTAAAACGCTGTTTGGTAGATTGTTTTAAATCTTTCATTAATGACTGATAGCCTGGGTTATACGAAATCACCAATTGAAAGTCAGGGTGTGCCTTTACCAGCTCGCCTTTTTTATCCAACATCAACTCGCGTCTATGGTCGGTCAAAGAGTGAATGACGACCATAGTATCTTGACGCGCTTCTACCACCTCATCTAAATAACAAATTGCACCGTAACGAGCCGCCAAAGTAAGCGGGCCATCGACCCAATGCGTGCCATTTGAATCAAGCAAATAGCGACCAATTAAATCACTGGCGGTAATATCTTCGTTACAAGAAACGGTAATAATTGGCTTATCTAATTGATGTGCCATATGCTCAATAAATCGTGATTTACCGCAGCCTGTTGGGCCTTTTACCATGACGGGTAATCTTGCATTATAAGCAGCAGTGTAGAGTTCTACCTCATTTGATTGTGCTTCATAAAACGGTTCTTTTTCAATTTTAAATTGATTAATATCAAAATTTGACATAATTTCATCCTTAATAATCGTTAGTATTTATACTAAAAAAGCCCCTGTAAAAATAACTTTTCACAGAGGCTTTTTCAACTATTTGTTATAAGTTTACTTATGAACGCCTAACTTGTCTCTCCAACCAGGATATAGAGTATCAGCATCACCTGGGAACGACTCAAATGCACGAGCAAATTCATTATGGTCTTTAGCAAACTCAATCGGATCAGCTTTAGCCATCCAACAATCATACGCTTGACGAAGTGACTTAGCACCTGCCGCAGGAGAATCGATGTGACCGTAAGAACCACCACCAGAAGTGTTGATTACATTACCATGACCTAAGTTTTCAAAGAAACCCGGAAGACGCAATGCATTCATACCACCAGAAATAATTGGCGTAGTCGGCTTCATACCAAACCACTCTTGATGATAAGCTGGACCATCAGCACTATCACGCTCAATCATATATGCAATATGTTTGTCATCTGTACCACCTTCCATTTTACCAAAGCCCATTGTACCCACATGGATACCAGACGCACCCATAAGGCGAGAAAGTTTAGCAAGAACAAATGCAGTGTAACCACGAACAGCTGATGGAGAAGTGATTGCTCCATGACCCGCTCTATGGTAGTGTAAATATTGGTCAGCAAAATTACGACGCGCTGTTGTAACCATACCACAACCACCAACATAACCGTCAACTAGGAATGCAACATGGTGTGCATTTTCACCAAATGTTTCCAAGATGTATTCACCACGAGCAATCATTTCATGATGGTCGTCAGCAGTAATGTTTGCAGAGAAAATCTTAGCTTCGCCTGTCTCGTCTTGCGCACGCTTCATAGCATCAGCAACTAGAGGTGTTACATCCTTCATGCGAGCATAAACTTGGTTACCTTGAGGCTCATCGTTTTTAATAAAGTCGCCACCTAACCAGAATTGGTATGCTGCTTCAGCAAAAGGCTTCGGACGAAGACCTAACTTAGGCTTAATAATAGTACCGGCAATGTAACCACCATTTGTACGGTCACGGCCTAACAAGTTCCAAAGGTCTGTAATATCCATTGATGGGCCATCGAAAATATCAAGCATTTGCTTAGGAACATGGAAGTCAAACATTTGCGCACATTGAACATCACCCATGCCTTGATTATTACCAATTGCAAGCGTAAGGAATGACACAACCATCGCACGGCCATCAATCATATTACGATCAAACAAGCCACATGGGTATGCAATTTTCATGATGCCTTTAGCTTCATCAATTTCATAAACCATTGCATCTAAGTCTTTAGTAAAATCATCAGTTGTTGATACCTCTACATTTGTTCCTGTTGAACTCTCTGCTGCAAAATGCGCAGCAGTTTCTAAATAACCACCAAAACCTGGCATTGGTGTCATTGTGTAGGCTACAAGAATGTGGCCGCCTTCTTTGATTAGCGTGTCTTCGTCTAATGACAAATCTGCATATCTATTTGATTGATCCATTGTGGACTCCTTCTATTAAAAAAACAACATCATACAATAACAAATAAATAATGTAAAATAATATTTATTTAGTAAATAATAACTAAAACTTATGATTAACTACACACTCAAACAACTGTATAGCTTTGAGGCAGTTGTGCGTTTAAAAAGCTTCACCAAAGCCAGCAAAGAATTAAATATCACCCAACCCGCCGTATATATGCAAATCCAACAATTAACACAAAATATCGGCACAGACCTTGTAAATACTAAGGGAAAGAGAATCTCTCCCACCCATATCGGCAAACAATTCTACCAAACCTGTCTAGCCGTCATCAAAACCCTAGAACAATCCAAAGCTGACATCGAACAAACCCTTAACCCCGACTCTGGTCACCTAGAAATCTCCGTTGCCACCACCACCAATTCTTTCGTCTCCCGTGCCCTAGCACAATTCAAAAAACAACACCCTAAAATGACCTTCCACCTAGAAGTTACCAACCGCCAACTATTACTAGAAAAACTCTCCCACCACAATGCTGATTTAGTCATTATGGGTGAGCCCCTAAAGATATGTCCCTAATCGCCCAACCTTTTATGGAAAACCCCCTCATCGCCATCTCTCACCCAAACCACCCACTACTCAAAAACAAACGCAATTCCATCAAAAAACTCAACAAAGAAACCCTAATCACCCGTGAACAAGGATCAGGCACTCGCATCACCATCGAACGCACCACTGGAATGAAATTCAACTCAGAAATAGAGATTAACTCCAACGAAGCCATCATTGAAGCCGTTCAAGCAGGATTAGGCATTGGTTTTGTCTCCAAACATACCGTGCAATTAGAACTAGAAAACAACATCATTAAACAATTAAATGTAGATAAATTTCCCATCACCCGCCACTGGTTCGTCGTCCACAGCGCCAAAATCCAACTCACCCCCATCGCCCAACGCTTCAAAGACTTCATTATCACCCTGACCCCTTGACACCCTCAATGGACAAATACTATGCTCATCGAAATGGTCACCTCCAAACGAGGAATGCTTCTTTCAAGATAAAGGCTTGGTCTCTATTCATCGCCCTGTCCAAACTCATTGACAAATTTCTATAACCAAAAAAAACCACTCTGCTTTTTTGTGGATAATCATCACTCTTAATCAAACACTTCAAGCGAGACCTTTGCATAAATATGAATAATCATCAAAACGCCATCTTTCATCAAATTACAAACTTTTTAAAAACACCCTTAGCCCTGCTAGGAGTGGATTTAAAAAATTTCCAATTTAATAAAATCTGTCATTTTGCTAATCATCCCTATTTATGCAAAGGTCTCCAAGCATTATTCGGTTGTCAGAAAACCTTTACAAATGATGGCTTGATAAAGATAACAGAGAATTTTATTTATTCGCTTTTGGCTTGGTGCGTTTTCTTTCAGTTTCATTCAACAAACGCTTACGAATACGGATATTGTTTGGTGTTACTTCTACCAGCTCATCATCGTCGATGAATTCTAATGCTTGTTCAAGGTCTAATTTGATTGCAGGAGTTAATGAAACTGCTTCATCTGTACCTGAGGCACGAACATTAGTCAGTTGCTTGCCTTTCATAACATTAACCACTAAATCATTTTCACGAGTGTGGATGCCGACGACCATACCTTCGTAAATATCAGTGTTGTGTTCAACGAAGAATTTACCTGATTTTTGCAAGTTGAAAATTGCGTAGGCAACCGCTTGACCTTGTGTCATTGAAATGAGTGAGCCGTTATTTCGTTGTCCGATAATGCCGTCTTTTTGTGGCTTATAAGCGTCGAAAGTAGAGTTCATCAAACCTGTGCCTGTGGTTGCTGTCAAAAATTCTGTTCTGAAACCAATCAAACCACGAGCAGGAATGTTAAAGTCTAATTTAACACGGCCATTACCGTCTGGCATCATATTGGTGAGTTCTGCTTTTCGCTCACCCAACTTTTCCATCACCGTGCCTTGATGCTGGCTTTCAACATCAACGCTTAAATCTTCAAACGGCTCACAAGTTACACCATCAATCTCTTTTAAAATAACTTGTGGGCGACCTACTGCTAACTCAAAACCTTCACGACGCATGGTTTCAATCAAAATAGAAAGGTGTAATTCACCACGACCTGAGACGATAAATTCTGATGGATCGTCTGTATTAGCAACGCGTAAAGCAACATTGTAAATCAATTCTTTATCCAGACGGTCGCGGATATTTCGTGAAGTAATATACTTGCCATCTTGCCCTGCAAATGGCGAGTCATTCACACGAAATGCCATTGATACCGTCGGCTCATCAACGCTAAGTGGTGGTAATGCTTCTGCATTTTCTACATCACAAACCGTATCTGAAATAGAGATGCCTTCAATACCCGTAATACAGGCAATATTGCCCGCTTCCGCACTATCAATATCCACCTTTTCCAAACCCATAAAGCCCATCAAACCTGCAACCTTTCCCTTGCGTTCTGTGCCATCAGCACTCATAATCATCACTTGTTGATTCTTCTTAATCGTGCCACGAGTGATACGGCCAATACCGATTGCACCAACGAATGATGAATAATCTAACGCGGTAATTTGCATTTGTAATGGGGCTTTAATATCAACTTCTGGTGCTGCTACTTTTTCAACGATGGTTTCAAACATTGGGGTCATATCGCCCTCACGCACATCGTCTTCTAAAGACGCGTAGCCATTAATACTTGAGGCATAAATAATGGGAAAATCTAATTGCTCATCGGTTGCACCGAGCTGATCAAACAGGTCAAATACTTGGTCAATAACCCAGTCAGGACGCGCTGCATCTTTATCAATTTTATTGATAACTACAATTGGATTGAGCCCTTGGTCAAAGGCTTTCTTAGTCACAAAGCGAGTTTGTGGCATTGGGCCTTCTTGTGCATCAACTAGCAATAAAACCGAATCTACCATTGACAATACTCGCTCTACCTCACCACCGAAGTCTGCATGTCCTGGAGTATCAACGATATTAATATGATAATCATTCCATTTAATTGCTGTGTTTTTACTGGAAATCGTAATGCCCCGTTCTTTTTCTAAATCATTTGAGTCCATCATTCTGTCTGAAGACTCAAAACGGTCATTGAAAGTCTGTGACTGCTCTAATAATTTATCAACTAAAGTCGTTTTTCCGTGGTCAACATGGGCAATAATGGCAATATTTCTAAGTTTCTCGTTCATACGATTTTTTAAGGGTGGTGAAAAAAACATTATTATCCCCTAAACTGCCTATAATATCCAGCAGTATTAGCGTTTAATGATGTAAGCAATAATGGCAAAAAATAAAGGCAGTTCTGGGCGTTGGATGAGTGAGCATTTGAGTGATGAGTATGTCAAGCGTGCAAAAAGAAGGCTATCGTTCAAGAGCAGTTTATAAATTAACTGAAGCTATTGATAGAGATAGGTTTATTAAATCGGGTGATATTGTATTAGACTTAGGTGCTGCACCTGGAGGATGGAGTCAGGTTGCTATCAAAATCGTAGGTAAAAAAGGTCAGGTGATTGCCAGTGATATTTTGGATATTGAACCGATTGATGAGGTGGATTTTTTGCAAGGAGATTTTACTGAATTATCCGTTTATGAAGAATTATTGTCATTGATTAAGAGTGAAAAAGTCAATGTAGTGCTGAGTGATATGGCACCGAATATGAGTGGGCAGTTATCCGTTGATATTCCAAAATCGCTGTATCTTTGCGAGTTGGCATTAGATATGGCAATCAAAACGCTGACGCCGAATGGCTATTTCTTTATCAAGGTTTTTCAAGGGGTAGGGTTTGATGAGTATGTCAAAGCCTGTCGTGCTGCTTTTGTCAAAGTGGTAATTCGCAAACCAAAAGCATCTCGTGCTCGTTCTAAAGAGGTTTATTTACTGGCAAATGGGATAAAATAACCCCTATGAAATTTGAAGATATTCAACAATTAATTCAAGATGATGTTACCAAAACAGATGAGGTGCTGGTTGAGCATTTAAGTTCTGATGTAGCGTTGATTAATCAGATGAGCAGCTATATTGTTAATGCAGGGGGCAAGCGTTTACGCCCGCTATTGCTGTTACTCTGTGCTCGTGCCACTGATTATCAAGGCACACATCATCATTTGATGGCGGCGGTAATTGAGTTAATTCACACGGCAACTTTGCTACACGACGACATTGTCGATGAATCTGAGTTGCGCCGGGGAAAAGACACGGCTAATGAAGTTTGGGGTAATGCTGCTAGCGTTTTAGTCGGTGATTTTCTGTATTCTCGTGCTTTTGAAATGATGATTAAACCCGAGTCAATGCGTATTATGACCATCTTATCTAAAGCCACCAATGAAATCGCACAAGGAGAAGTATTGCAATTGCTTAATTGTCAAAATGCAGCGCTTACCGAAGCTGAATATTATCAAGTGATTGAACGCAAAACAGCGGTGTTATTCCAAGCAGCAACACAGATTGGTGGTATTTTGTCCGAAGTAGATAATGCCCAAGAAAAAGCACTTAAAGACTACGGGTTATATCTCGGCAATGCTTTCCAAATTATTGATGATGTGTTGGATTATCAATCTGATGCCGCAACGATGGGCAAAGAAGTCGGCGATGATTTGAGTGAAGGCAAAACCACTCTACCAATGATTTACGCCCTTGCAAATACTTCGGGTGCAGATAAGCAATTACTTGAAGATGCGATTAATAATGCTGACAATTCTAAAATTCAGCAAGTAATTGCCATTTTACAATCCGTCAAAGCCTTTGAATATACTCGTGAACAAGCACAAAAATCAGCCGATTTAGCCAAGCAATCTTTATCTATTATTAAAGATTCTGAATACAAAGACGCACTCATCGCACTTTGCAATTTGTCGCTACAGAGAAAATCTTAAATGGCATTATCTACTGAGTTAAAAACTCAAATTCGCGATTCTTTTATCGCTTTAAAAAACGATATGAATGGCTTCCAACTGCGAGGCTCACAGAACAAAATGATTGCCGAAATATCCAAAACCTTAACAGGGGAATATCCAGATAGCAACCGAATTTTATGCGTAGAAGCACCAACAGGGACGGGCAAAACTTTTGCCTATTTGCTCAGTGCCATTCCGATTGCCAAAGCCAACAAAAAAAAATTAGTCATTTCTAGTGCCAATGTCGCTTTGCAAGAACAACTGCTGACCAAAGATTTGCCAGAAGCAAAAAAATATTGCCCCGTGGATTTTCAATACGAATTAGTTAAGGGGCGCTCTCGCTATGTGTGTATTCGTAATCTAATTAATTTGGCTGAAGGGAACACAGAGGATGATGCCAATCTCTTATTTGATGAGCCACCTGGCGTCTATCAATTGAAAGAAATGAAAGACTTATTAGACGATTATTCTGCCAAAAAATGGAATGGTGAAGTGGATGATTTAACCCGCACACCCGACCACAATATGTGGGGAAAAATTGCCTGCAATCGCTTTACCTGCACGGCAAAAAGTTGTGAATTTTATAATGATTGTGCTTTTTTTAAATCTCGCAAAAAAATCAGCAAAGCTGATGTTATCATTGCTAATCACGATTTAGTTTTGGCTGACATCTCAACGGGCAATACAATTTTGCCCGATGTTAATGAGTCAATTTTCATTTTTGATGAAGCACATCATTTGAATGCCAAAGCACTTTCGCATTTTTCTCTAAGTGTTAGCACCGAATTTATAAAAAGTAGTATTCGTCAAGTCAAAGGCGTGAGTGAACAGATTTGTAAACTCAGTCAACAAGACGCTATTGAATTCAACATCGAACAAATGGATGATTATCTGCAAGATTTAAGTCTTTTATTTAAGTCTTTGTCTTTTGATGATGATGTGCATTTATTTAAACAAGGGAAAGTGGATAATGCTATTGCTGAAATTGCTCAACATATTAACACCCTAAATACCCAGCATTTATCCCGATTTGTTATCCTTAAAGATTCGTGGATAGACTACCTTAGAATCAAGCCAATTGATAAGCAAACCTCTGACACTTTGAACAATGCCATCGGCGAATGCGAGCAACATATGATTGGCATTAATGAGTTGTTAACTTCATTTTTAAAAACTGATGATACCAAACAATCCCCTTATTCCCGCTGGATTAGTGAAAAACTTACCAATAAAAAAACTAACTACACACTCAACAGCGCACAAACTGATATTTCCACCAATTTAGACAACCTGATTTGGTCAAAAGTCTCAGGCTGCATCCTAACTTCTGCCACCCTATCTTCACTCGGTAGTTTTGACAGACTCAACAAACAATTGGGTTTGGTGAAAGTAGAAAACCAATATTTACGCCTGCCTTCGCCTTTCTCATTTGAGCAAGTGGATTTTATTGTTGCTAAATTCAACGCCAACCCAACACAAGTCTACGAGCATACACAAGAAGTTGCCACACAATTATTGGAGCGTATTAACAACGATGAAGGCACCTTGGTTTTATTCGCTTCAAACAAACAAATGCAAATGGTGGCAGATTTGGTTGAAAATAAGTTAGAACCGCATTTATTGGTACAAGGTGAATATTCCAAAAATTGATTTTAGAAAAACACATTAGCCTGCGTCAACAAGGTCAAGGGTCAGTCATCTTTGGATTGGACAGTTTTGCCGAAGGCGTTGACCTCAAAGGTGATAATCTCACTCATGTGGTTATTGTTAAATTGCGTTTCAGTGTGCCTAATTCCCCTATCGACAAAACCCTTGCAGACTATTTGCAATCGAAAAATCGCAATCCTTTTATGGAAATTTCATTGCCAGACGCATCGCTCAAACTCATTCAAGCCTGTGGTCGTTTAATCCGAACGGAAACTGATACTGGGAAAATTACCATTTTTGACAATCGACTAGTAACAAAGTTTTATGGTAAACAACTATTAAATGCCTTGCCCAGCTACAATATCGTCATCGAGTAGTATTAGAATTCTAGTCGCTGACTGAGACGCAATTTCCTCGCTTTGAATACAGCATTTTTAATGAGGTTTTTTTGTTCAAAATCTAGTAATATCTCATCAATGATGGGGATGCTTTTTTCAAGGCTTAGTCCAATAGTAAGGCGTTTATCATAGAGGATTTTTAACATTAAATAGTCTAATCCTGTCAGTAAGTCTAAAATACTTTTATCATTTGCCACTGATGGGTTGACCCAATCTGAATCATTTGGCAAACCCATAGCCTGAGTTAATTCCTCTACAATACAAGCAGGCAGTAAACCGTATTTCATCGCATGGTCCACAGGGATAATCACCGTAGCTTGAACCAGTTCGTACATTCGATGTTTGATAGATAATAAACAATTTGATTCTGTGGCAATATTCTTAATTTTGGTATTGGTGTATTTTTTAATCGCTTCTGCGTAAAACTCGCGTTTGGTGAGAATAATTTTAAAATTAGGATTTGTGTCACTTTGAGTGATTGGTAAAGCGCTAATATCAGAAAGGTCTTTAAAATGGTCGTCAATCATATTTTCAGCCATCTCAAAAGACAGTGGAAATTTAAAATAATCTACCTGATATCTAATACCCTTATTCCAACGCCTTAATTTGCTTGTGCCTTTTCTATATTCATTTTTGTAAGCAATTTCAAAAAAAGCTTTTTTGATGTAATTCTTTGACTGCCATGTCGCATCTTGTGCATCAACACGCAACACCAATATAAGTAATAAGCATAAAACCCTCAACCCAAAAAGCATCTATTTTTCATTAAACGCACTGCCAAACCCACGAGAAATAGGCTTGATGAGATAAGTAAATAACGAGCGTTCTCCAACCTTGATATCAACCGTACCTGACATACCAAGCTTTGGATTGATAAGCTTAGATTTTTCATTATCTTTGTGTTCTGGACCTTCAATTTTGATATTAACTTGATAAAAAGCCATTTCCCTACCTGAAGGACCTTTATCCAATAAAGTATCAGAACTAATATAAGTCACTGTGCCTTTCAAACCACCAAAAATTGTATAGTCAAAAGCATCCAGCTTAATCGTTGCTGTCATGCCAAGTGTTAGCCTGCCAATATCCACTGGATTAATTTTTGCCTCCAAAACAACGCCGCCCTGAGAAGGGGATATTTCCATCAACTGCTCGCCCGAGCGTAACACGCCGCCAACTGTAGTCACCTTTAAATCCTTAACAATACCATTCACAGGGGAATGCACATCGGTATATTGCAAAACACTACGCTGTTTTTTCAACTTATACAAAACACTGGATAATTCACCCTCCAATTTCTTAGCTTCGGCACTAAATTTTTCATAAAATTTATTCTCAGTATCGGCCACTTTACGCTGAAGATCTAACACCTTTTGCTTGTATTTTAATACTTCTAATTGACCAACATCACCATCTTTTTCTAGATTTTTGGTAATTTTCCATTCCTCGGTGCTAATTTGGAGACTTTCTCGTAATATTGACATTTCTTGCCTTAACGAACGCTCTTGTTGATTGTATAACGCGGTTTGCGCTCGAATAAAATCAGGATATTTTTTTGATAACTCATCAAATATTAATGGCTTTTTCAATAAAATGGCTGTTACTCTTGAAAGTCCTGATTTAAAGTGTGCTACCTTGGATTCAATTTCATAATAACCCGCTTGCGCACGGTCTTTTTCCAATGTTGCTAGCAATTGTCCCTGCTTAACGACTTCGCCCTCTTTAACCAAAAGTTTAGACAGGACACCACCATCTGCCACTTGAATAACTTGGTTGCTGCCATTTGCCACTACTTTGCCTTGAGAGCGCACAGTTTCATCAATATCAAACAAAGTTGCCCACAAAACAAAAACCACCAAACCGCCCAAAAGTACATAAACAATTGAGAACGAATGCTCTATTTTTAACAAGACAGTTTCTAACTTCATAAATACTCCTTTTTAACCTTTTATTTGCGCCTGTACTTGTTCTTGTGTTGGTGCTTGTTGTGTTGTTTGTGTCTTGCCAGAAAGCTGAGCAATCACTTCTTCTTTTGGTCCATTTAAAACAATTTGATTTTTATTAACCACAATCAAACGATCTACTAATTCTATCATTTCCATCTTATGTGTCACCAATACCAAGGTATCTTCAGGCTTAATGGTTTGCTTAAACATATTAATTAATAACGCTTCTAAGTTTCTATCAACTGATGCAGTTGGCTCATCCAGTAACCATACTTTTGGTTTACGCAACACTACACGAGTTAAGTTTAATAATTGCTTTTGTCCGCCAGATAAACCTAAGCCGCCTTCAAAAATTTCATGCTCCAAGCCTTTTTCGCTAGCAGTGATGACACTGTCCAATAATCCCGTCATTTTTGCTGCTGCTAAGATTTTTTCATCACCTGGGTCAACCAAGCCAAGAATCAAATTTTCTCTTACTGTGCCTTTAAATAAACGCCCTTCCTGCTGTAAAAAACCAATGTTTTCAGCCAATATTGGCTTAGAGATGTGTGCCAAATCAATATCATTCATCATTATTCTGCCCACATTCGGCTTATACATACCACTTAGCAAACGCAATAATGAAGTTTTTCCAGAACCAATCGGACCTAAAACCCCAACCTTTTCACCTGCCTTAATAGTAAGCTCTGGCAACACTAATGCTATTTTTTCACCATGATTAAATTGAGTTTTCGCTTCAATAAAGTAGTCAATCTTTAAATTTTCAGGAATAATTGGCTGTTCAATGCCGTCATGATCACACTTTAAATCCCAAATAACATCAAGGGAACGAATGGCTGATTTGGTGTTTGCCCATTGCACCAAATGTGCAGGAATTTGAGCCACTGGTGCAAGAATTCTACCCGATAAAATAGAACAAGCAATCAATCCACCCATAGTTAAACCGCCACCACCAATCATCATTGCACCTGTTGCCACCATAAGCACAAATGAAGATTGTTGAAAAAGTGCGACCATATATTGAGATTGGTCAGTCATTCGCTTCATCTCTAAATCATAGCCACGCCCTTCATCGGTAACATTCATCCAGTTTGAAAGCATACGCCAACCGCCTTGTCCCGACTTGATAGTTTCCGCACCTTCCACTGATTCTACCAACATACCCACTTTAAGATTCACTGACTCGTTAATGTTGTCTGCCAAATTCTCAATTTTTTTATGAAAATACAGTCCCGTGAGTGTTGCAATCACAAAAAATGCAACTGGCACAAGTGCCAATTTACCTGCAATGGCAACAATCAATAAGACATAAAACAAGATAAATGGCACATCCACCACTAAATAGGTAGTAATAGTTGACAAGAAAGCACGCACTGACTCATAACCACGCATTTGCGATGCTAAACTACCGACACTTTTAGGAAGTTGATCCATGCGTAATGCTAAAAATCGTTTATACACATCTCTAGAAAGACGCCTGTCAATATTCTCAATCAGTTTTTCATACAAACCTGCACGCACCAGTTTGGCAAAGAAATCTAACAATGTCAACACCAACACGCCAATAGTTAGCACCATTAAAGTTTGTGCCGCACCTGTTGGCACAACCCTATCATATACTTGCATTGAATAAAAAGCACTGGCAACTGCGATTATATTAATAAACACACCTGCTATAGAAGCGTCAATTAACCATTTTTTATGGATGATAATCTCATTTTTAACCATTTGAAAAATTCGACTTTCGCCAACATCAAGTTTTTTCTTCATTTTTAAAGAAAAAATCTCGTATTCTTTCAAATCATCAATAACCAACTCTAACCAGTTTTGTTGCTCAGCAGAAAACCATTCACCAACCCATTCACCTTTAGAATTTTGGCTTTTAAGAATGCCCCAACCTTGTCCTGCGTCAAAAATTAATAAAGGCAACAAAGAGGGATCTTTAAGTGTATTTACTTTCTTTGGAGAAGGTAACAGTAACTCTGAGAAAATGCCTTTCAACATTACCAGTCTGCTTACTGATTCATCATACTTATCTTCAACAACTTGTTGTAATTCTACTCTGTCAAAACGCGAGCGTTGTAATTGTGACAAGCGTTGTAAACATATTAATAAATTCTGTTTTATGTTATCTTTTGACATATTTTTTTATCCAAAGGGCATCAGTTAAAAAGAACTTTAGGTTACTCTAAACCAAGCACCAAAAACTTATTTAAAAACTGAATGAGGGTTATTTACTAGATTTTGATTTAACAACCTTTTTAACACCCTTTCTCTTAGGAAGTTTTCCATCTACAAGGGTTGTCTCAAGGACAATATCTGCAAAAGTTGATTTTTTAACTCTACTAGAGACAGGTTTAGCGGTTTTCAAAACTGGTTTAGTGATTTTTGACTTGACTTGATCTTGTTTAACTTGAGTTGCAGAAATTCCTTTAAACATAGAAACTTTGCTCGTTTTCTTTTCACCAGAAGACTCTCCTATAGTACAGCCTTGAAGGGAAAACAACGACAATACCACTACTAAAATATTTCTAATTTTCATACATACTCCATTTTTTAAAATCATTAATTTTTACCACTATCTGCTCAGTAAAACTCTCTTGTATTTATTGTGCTTTTGACGCGACTTTTTCTTAACTCCGCTGATTATAAATACTTTTTCCTTGGAAAGGGGGTATTTTTATTTTTTATTATTTTTGTTGATTTTGCTTGTTGTGCCTTTCACAAGAGGTACAAGATTATTGACAATATTTATCTTATGTTGATTGGCAGGGCGTTGGGTGGAAGTGGTATTCTTAATTACCAATCTTGCCTTCCTTGGCTTTTTATTTTTAATTTTCTCACTTATTAGTCTTTCTTTTTTTTGCTTTCGCTAATTTGATTTTTTTTAATAATTTTGAAAGACTGTTTGACTCTTTGATTCTAGGTTTTAATGAGACCTTTGCATAAATAGGGATGATTAGCAAAATGACAGATTTTATTAAATTGGAAATTTTTTAAATCCACTCCTAGCAGGGCTAAGGGTTTTTAAAAAGTTTGTAATTTGATGAAAGATGGCGTTTTGATGATTATTCATATTTATGCAAAGGTCTCAATATAGGTTTAACGCCATTAATACTGTTATTTATTGCTTTAGGCTCAATCTTATCAATAATTTTTTTAATCGAAACTGGGGTTGATATTTGTGAAGTTGGCGACTTGTTAATTGCCTTTAGTTTGAGTAAAGGTTTTTGAGTTTTTGGTTTAGTTATCACCTGATGAGGTGTCAAAATCACTTTAATCACCTTCTCAATCATTATCTTTGGACTGGGTTTAGCTGCTTTAACAATTGGCGTATTGACAATTGGAGTTGAGGCTATAGATGTCCTAGGTGCAATAATAGAGGTTTTTTTCTTTAGTAGGCTCGCTTGTTTAGAGGGCGTTAATTTGCGTGGATTATTTTATTTTTTATTGGTAATTGGCGTTTCTTTCACTTTGATTAATACTGGCGCAATATTTACCTTTTGTTGTTCAGCTTTCTTTATTAATTTTGTTTTTAGATTTTTTTTATTCTCTTCTTCTTGATCCAGAAGTTTTACAAAGGTTATGAAATCTCTTTTCTTTAAAGAAGTTTTAAAGATTTGATGAGTGCTGTCAATATCAAGATGCCACATAACTTTTTCTACTGGTTTTTCAGTAGGTATAACAAAATTTAACATCTTGTCGATTGGACCTTGTGCTTCTTTAAGTTTAATTTCTGGATGCCAAAGCATTTTATCTGTTTGATTAAATATTGGGCTCTCGCTAGATACCAAAATATTGCTAATATCTTCAACATGGATAAAAATACGCCAATTTACCAATATTGTTTCACCATAGACACCTGCCAATTGAGATTCTAATTGAGAAACTTCACGAATAGAGTTCATTACCTCTTGCCATGATTTTCTACCTGCTAAAAATTGTCGATAATAGGACTTTCGGACTTTCTCAGTATTGGCTAACGATGATTCGAGCAACGCTTTTTGTTTTTCCAAAGAAATAGAAGACATCCAATCTAGTTCAATTTGTTGGGCTTCTTTGTTTTCTTCATCTTTAATTTTTGCCTGTAATGATTGATAGCGACTCTTGATTTGCCTAGTTTGTGAAAAGTTAGACAAGCCTGCACCAAAACTACTATTAAATTCAACAAAAACACGGTCTTCGCTTTTAGCATCCTTAGTATTAAAATTGCCCCATTGGCGTTCTAATTTAAGATTAATGCCTGGATAAAGTCTAGCACGACTTTGCTCTAATTCAGCTTTAACTACCAAACTTTCTGCCTTAATTTGTTTAACTTTAGGACTCATTAGCAGGGCTCTTTTGCGTAACTTGTTTCGATTATTCTCAAACTTAATAATACTAAAATCTTTAATTAAATCTTTTGGGTTTAGGGAGGCGCCTAACAATTCTTCCAAGCGCAACAGACTATTTTTATGTTGAATAATAGCCGAATTAAGTCCTGCATCCGCCTGAGTCGAACGAGAATTTGCCAAGTTTAAATCGCTACTAGAAGATAGACCTTGTTTAATACGACGCTTCAACCGAGCACGCAATACATCATGCTCTTCTTTGCTTTTTTTGTAAGATTCTTTTTTTAAATAACTATCATACCATCTACTATAAGCATTAATAACCCTTGAAGCCAGATCTTGTTGTGCAACCTTGGTTGATGCCCGAGCCGATAGAAGTCTAGCTCTTGATTTTTCCAAGCCTGCATCAATAGAGCCGCCCGCCCAAAGTGGTTGCGTTAAACTCAAGACTGAAACGCGCTCATCGCCATTATAACTAGCATCTGTATCAGAACTGCTAACCTGTCTAACTGAAAACTGAGGTGTTGGGAAATATTGCCATTTAGCACTGGTTACTTCATCTTTAGCCGAATCTTCTAAAAAAATACTACTCTTAATTGAAGGGTGGTAAGTAATTGCCTTGTTAATTAAACTTGGCAAACTAAATGCACCAGAGGCCTGTGTTTGTGCATTAGCACCAGCTGTCAAGATGCCAAATAAAAATACAGTAATTGTTACTTTATTATTCAAAATTATAAAACAATTAAATCGTTGCTACTTAACATTGCAGACAAATCAATACCTGTAACACCTGTCAAAGTAATTTCAATATCGGCAGTGAATGCACCACTATTACCTGTTGTGCCATTAGCATCAACTTTCACTATAGTATCGCTACCACTAACTTCACTAGTGATGAATTCAGATAAGGTAGAATTTGAATCGTAGCCTACCAGCAAATCTTTGATATCTAACTTATCAGTGCCTTTAGTGAAATCAGTAATAGTGTCATTACCGTCAGTTGTATTATTATAATCAAAAACATCGGAACCGCCATTGCCTGTCAATGTATCGGAACCGCCATTGCCTGTCAATGTATCGTTACCCAGCCCACCTACTAAAACATCCTTAGATGTGCTTCCAGTTAGTGTATCGTCACCTTTTGTGCCAATTTTTAAGTTATCAACCAGGTTACCTGCTTTGTCTTTTAAATAATAACTATCGGTATTGGGTTTGCTGTAGCTTACTTTAATATCATTAATATCATTTACCGATTCTTGAACAGTAAGATAAACTTTTTACCGTTCACTCTTACACGACTAACTGAATTATCCTCAATAACAAATGAATTCCTTGCAGTGCTACTCGTTACATCAAAATTGTTCAAATCTTCACTAAAAGTCAAAATAATCGCATTGCCAGAACTTTCTATTGAACGATATTCAGGCACAATATTATCAATAACAACTTCAGAGCTAATCTCAGAAGTGGTTTTATTTTTAGCTTTATCAGTTTGACGAACTCTAATGTCTCGTGCGTCGTAAGTGGTATTCTTTGCTAATTGAAAAGAATAATCTGTGCTATCAGAATTGCTAATTTCATGTCCATCGCTATTCGTGCCACCAGATTCACTATCTGTAAAATCATAAGCGGTCCAACTATCGCCACCATTAAGTGTATATTCCCACCACGCACCTTTTTCTATATTACTTACTTCAATAGTAGAGTTACTAGTAATTTTATCGCTTGTAGATACGCCTGTATCCGTCAATGTAATAGTGGGTGAACTTACTACAGCATCAACAATAAAGTTCTTTGTATCTGATGCAACACTAATATTACCTGTTTTATCAACTATTTTAACATTCAGCCCATAATCTTTGCCTTCGACAGAGTTATCAAGATATAAAGTAGTATCTTTATAACCTCTGCCAATATCTGCCTGAGTTAGCCCAATAGTTGTTAGTAATTTGTCGCTATCTTTGGTATTATAATATTTTAATAAATCGCCTTCCACTGCTGCGTCAGTAAATTTTACTCTGACAACTAATCTCCTATCATCCGTAATCATATCATCATCAATAATGCCTTGATCGTCGCCTACATTGTCAGTAATACTTTCAATAATTGGCTTGGTTGGTGCAACATTATCAATGGTAAAAGTTTGTTCGCTAATAGCCACTAGAGAATTACCTGCCTTGTCTTGTAAGGCTTTAGTATTGTCAGTTTGTGTGTAAGATAACTTCAACTCAGTCGCAGCATTTATATCTGTTGTCATTATAATAATTACTTTCTTTCCGGTGGTAGTGACACTTTTAATATCACTATTGGCAACTTGATTGTTTCCAATAGAAATAGTGAATGAATTTTTATCAAAAGTCGGCAACTTAACTATATCTTCAGTAAAAGTTAAAACAATATGACTTTCAAATGCATTTGTATCTGTATTTTTAACTCTAAATATTTCTTCATCTTCGGTGCCGTCATATTCTACCGCTGTGCTATCAATTTTCCAGGCACTATTTTTAACTATATCATTTCCAGTATTGGCGTTACCTGCACTGTCAGTTTGTCTAACTTTGATACTACCTGCGGTATACTCAGTATTTTCATTTAGTTCAATCTCTGCCGCGCCCTTTTCGTCACTATCATAAGTAATAGTACTCGTAAGTGTTGTCCAGTTATCAGTGCTGCCATCTAAAATATATTCAACTTTAGCACCTTTTTCAATGTTACCAATTTTTATCGTCTTATTACTAGTGACACCATCTATACCACTTGTGCCAGTATCATCTTTTAAGCTCAGTGTTAATTTTTCAACATTACCGTCATAAACAATTGAACGCTCAGCCGACAATTCACCTTGGTTACCCACTTGGTCAATAATCTTTACCTTGAAGTTATAATCCTTATTGCTATTGCCCACGCCTGCACTCAAAGTTGATAATGCTACTTCTTTCCAACCCCTAGTAATATCCGTTTCAGTCAGTGTTGCATATTTGGAGTGTGTGTAACCTGTGCCGTCGTTTTTTATTATTTGAATTCTATCGCTTTTTTCTGCATCGCTACCTGTTAAAGAAATGCGAATAGTTGGCGTACTATCATTAGTTGTTTCCGTTATTTTCAATGAGTTTATTGTTGCCAGTTACTTTATCAATACTTACTTTACCTGGTGCGATTGTGTCTAAGGTGTAAGACTGTTGAGAAATTGCACCCTTAGTATTATCAGCTACATCGCCCACACCCACCGTGTCAGCAGTAACGGAAAACTGAATAATATAGTCCCCTTCTTTTAAATCTTTATCCCATGAAATATCAAGGTTACTAACTTTATTAGTAATATCCTCCCAAGTCACGCCACTATCTACACTACCCCAAAGTTTTTCGCCACTAAGTGCCTTTTTAAGAGTTGCTGTAATGGTTTGAGTTTTGGTTTTAGTAATAAAATCACTGTTAGTATTGCTTGATCCATAAGTTGTATCATCACTAATCTCAATATCGGTAATATTGATTTCATACTGAGCAATGTAATCATCCAAATTGGTGCCTGACATATTATCTGTATTTTTACTCTTTGCTTGGTTTAAACCTGCTAAAAAGTCCCCTTTTGTTTCCTCATCCAGCACACCATTATCATCAATCTTAGTCGCTAAATTAGTCAAGACCGTTTGTGTGGTTTTAGTGGCGTTGCCATTACGGTCTTTAGTCTCCATACCAGAAATACCTGCCAATGCGTACCCTAGCACCTTAGCGCCAGCACTGGCAGAACTGTCATAACTGTCCGCATTAACCACTGCAGGTTTGGTGCTGCTAATATCCACACCCTCTGCGTTAAACGCCTTACCAACAGCTGTGTTGGCAGTAGCAAGGTCAGTTTTTATATCGTCAACATCGACCAATTTAGTTTTACCATCTAGCGTCTTGCGCACAATAATTTCAGTCAATGGATTAACCATTGCGGTAATATTACTCTTGCCATCTGACTTAACAATCACTCGTAACTCAGTCGTTAAATCTTTTTCCTCGCCCGTACCTTCGTCTATATAATCTTTTTTAGTGCCATCTGTGATTCTCAAAAGAATATAGCCTGTGTAATCTTTTTTAATTTCAATACTAAACGAACCGTCATCCTCAATAGTTACATCAGCATCTAATACATCACCATTTTTATCGTAAGCTGTTAATTTTAAATCGTGTCCCTTGACAACCTGCCCCGCACTAACACCTCCATTGATAATAAATTTCACTAGGCTCTCGCCACCGCCGCCACCACCGCCGCCGCCTGCTAATGCAAGTACACCTAAAGCACCTGTACCCATAGTAGATAAGGACCACGGAGTATCTGCACTATCATGTAATTGATCTAAAAATTGTGACAACGCACTTTCGCCAGAAGCCATTGCTTGAAGTGCCGCTTTATCACCGTAAACATAAACAACTTCAGTGCCGTCAGCTAAAACTTTGGACTGATTGTTGATTATGTGATATAGCCCGCCCGCTGCGGGTAAAGAAACTACACAATTTAAATTAGTGCAATTTGAAAAGTAATTATCAAATATAACCGTAGTAGAGTTATCTAACGACAGTGTTAAATCATCGCCTACTTTCTTCGCAACAACATCAAAATCTGCATTTAATACTTTATTATCTTGTTGAAAGATAATTTGATAAGCTTCGCCACTTTTGACTTGAATATGTTTATCTTGAGTTTGCTTGATGACAATATTTTTTTGTCTTAGAGCGCCAGAATTGATTGCTTGTTGCACTGTAATTTGTTGATTTTTTGCCACTATCTTTTTCCCAAAATAAAAATTATATTTATGTATGCTAACTCGTTAGCAAAATACTGAATGTCAGTATTATACATAATTAAAAATATTTTCCCTATAGATATTACTTAAAAACGCCAGAAAGATTTATGTAATAACGCCATTAGCGTCAAAATTTCCAAACGACCAAGAAGCATGGAAAAGCTAAGAATCCATTTCGCGGTGTCACTGATAGTAGTATAGTTAGCGGCGACTTTACCAAGTCCAGGGCCAAGATTATTGATACTAGCAGCGGTGGCGGAGAAACTACTGACTTGATCCAATCCTGTGAGCATTAAGGCAATCATAATGCCAAAAAAAGCAATAATATAAAGGGCAAAAAATCCCCAGACTGAAGTTAAAGTGCTGGCAGGGACACTTTTTTTGTTGAGTTTAATATTGATTTGAGCATTGGGGTGGATAAATTGTTTAATTTCTTTGGCAGCCAGTTTAAACATTAATAATACTCTAACTACTTTAATACCGCCTCCAGTCGAACCTGCAGATGCGCCAATAAAACTGGCAAAAATAAGTAACACGGGCAATGCCATACCCCATAATGAAAAATTGGTAGAGGCAAAACCTGTAGTAGTCGCCATGGAAACACTTTGGAAAATACCATATCTGAATGCTTCGCTAAAGCTTGCATATTGTCCCGTATTAAGCAAGTAAACAAAAACTACCAATGTTAAGGCAACAAGAAAGGCGGTATAAGTTTTAAATTCTGAATCTAGGTAATAATGATTAATATGGTTTTGACGCCAAACGAAAAAATGCAGGGAAAAATTAATACCTGCAAAGAACATAAACACCACAGCAACCATCTCAATAAGTGCAGAGTCAAAATACCCAATAGAAGCATCATACGGGGAAAAACCACCGATAGCAACAGTAGAATAACTATGCACGATAGCATCAAACGCACCCATCCCTGCAAGGTAGTAAGCCAATCCACAAGCAACAGTAAAACCAATATAAATTAGCCATAAGACTTTGGCGGTTTGGGTTAATTTTGGGGTTAATCGGTCTTTAGAAATACCGCTGGATTCTGCATGATAAAGTTCCATACCGCTGACGCCCAACATCGGCAAAATTGCCAATGCCAAAACGATGATACCCATACCGCCAAGCCATTGTAATTGTTGACGGTAATAAAGAATGGATTTTGGTAAATCATCCAGCCCAGAAATCACTGTTGCCCCCGTGGTAGTTAGCCCCGACATTGACTCAAAAAACGCATCACTAAAGGACATTATCAATACATCAGAGAGTAAAAATGGGATAGTCGCAAACAGCGATAATACAAACCAAAAACTCACTACTACAAGAATACCTTCGCGAATTCTAAACTCTTTTTTAGTTTTTCTGAACGGTAGCCAAAGTGCAAAACCACTGCCTAATGTGGCTAAAAATGCTACCACAAATTCTGAAGAATGTTGCTGTGCATAAATTACATCCACCACTACGGGTGGTAACTGTGTCAGACTGAAAACCATCAACAACAAACCAATGGTTTTAAATACGATACTAAATTGCATGATTAAAAATATCCCTCAAATAATTCTTCTACTTGGTGAATTTTACTGACATCGCTTAACACCAAAACCACATGGTCAAATTCTTCAATAACTAAGATTCTAGATGCCATAATCACTTCATCACCTCGCACGATTGAACCAATGACAACTCCTTCAGGCAGGTTAATTTGCTCAATGGATTTACCCACAACATCGGAATGGTCTTTATCTCCATGCACGATTACTTCAATTGCCTCTGCTTTGCCATTGCGTAGCGAATGCACTCTCATTGTATCGCCTTTGCGAATGTGTGACAAAATGCCAGAAGTGGTGATTTGGTCAGGGGAAATGACAATATCAACATAGTCATTTTGGGTGGCTAAATCTTCGTAAATATTGCGTTTTACCAAAGCAATGGTTTTGTGTGCACCGAGCCGTTTTGCCAAAATGGAGGACAATACATTAATCTCATCGGAATCAGTCAGTGCTAAAAATAAATCTGTTTGCTCAATGCCTTCTTCTTTAAGTAAATCTTCGTCGGAGGCGTTGCCACGCAAAACAATGGTATTTTCCAGTTTATCGGCAATTTCAACAACGCGTTCTTTGCCAAGTTCAATAATATGAATATTGTGATCTTGTTCTAAATATCTGGCAAGATTTAGTCCAATCAAGCCACCGCCTGCAATCATAATATTTTTATACGGTGTATCAACGCGTCTAAACTCACGCAGTATCTTGGATATACTTTCTTTTTTGGTAACAAAATACACGCGGTCGCCATCTTTAATCACCGTATCGCCATAGGCGGGAATTGCCTGTCCATTACGGTAAATACTGACGATACGCATTTTTGTTTTTGGTAAATGTGCGTGTAAATCTTTAATCGGATGCCCAACAATAGGAGTGCCCGCATAAGCTTTGGTTTCGACCAATTGCACCAATCCATTTTCAAATTCATACACCTGTTCAGCCCCAGGCTCTTCCACCATTCGCTTGATAAAATTGGTTACTAATTCTTCTGGGGTGATAACAAAATCAATCGGGGCAATGGCTTTAAATTCAGCTTGATTAAGATATTCAGAGGTACGAATACGGGCAATTTTTTTGCCAACTTTAAAGATAGTGTCGGCAATTTGACAGGCTAAAATGTTACGCTCATCAGATTTGGTAACGGCAATCACTAAGTCTGTCGTTCTGATGCCTGCTTCTTCCAAAATATTTGGATATGAAGCATACCCACAAACAGTTTTAATGTCTAAATGGCGTGCAAGATCTGATAAATTAGCGACATCTTTATCAATAACGGTAATTTCATTTTCATCGTCTTTATTTAGATATTTTGCCAAAGACGCACCCACTTGCCCCGCCCCCAATATTAATATTTTCATTTTTTGTCAATCCCCAAATCTTTTAACTTACGATATAGTGTGGTTCTTTCCAATCCTGCAATGTCTGCAACCTTGGCAATATTATGGTTATTTTCATTGAGATGATGGGCAAAATATTGTTTTTCAAAAATATTCCTCACGGTTTTTAAAGGCAAATCAAAATTCATCCCCTGCATCGCCCGCTCATTTTCATTGGCTTTTTCAGAGAGTAGTTTACGCACCAACGGTAAAATATCGTGTAACGGTTTTTTAAGAAAATCAACCGCACCAAGTTTGATGGCTTTGACCACATCTTGGTGCTCTGCATGGCCTGACATCATCACTATAGGCATTGAAAACCCAGCATTCATCCATTCCTCTAACAGAGACATTCCGTCTTGCCCTGGCATCCAAACATCCATCATAATCAAATCAAATGATTGGGTTTTGACAATGATTTTTGCCTCAGCGGCATTAGCAGCCAAAACCACGCTGTAATTGACATCTTCAAGCGTGTCTTTGATGGTTTCAGAGTTAATTTGTTCGTCGTCAATAATAAGAATATTTCCAATTATCATCCTTTCTCCTTTATGTGTTCAAATTCAATGGTAACAACCGCTCCGTGTGGCTTGACATTAGCAGCAAAAATGCGTCCGTCATGCTGTTCAATAATATTTTGCACAATTGCCATTCCCAAGCCACTGCCTTTGGCTTTGGTGGTAACATATGGTTCAAATACCGACTCCAATATTGACTCTGTAAAGCCGTCGCCATTGTCTTCAATACTTAGGCGCACTATACGCTCATCTTTTATATATTTGGTGGTGATACGCACAATCAAATCACGCCCGTCTTCAGCAGCTTCGATGGCGTTTTTAACTAAGTTAATCAACACTCTAGAAATGCTGTTAGCATCTAAAAATAATTCAGGTACATCGCCTGATAAATCAAACTCAATACTAATATGATTTTGTGCGTCATATAAAGCAATAGACTGATTAACAAGTGCATTAAGGTCCAATAATTTACGCTCAATTTGCGGGTATTTGCGTAGTCGGCAAAAGCGCTGACCATAGCATCCATTGACTTCACTTGGTCAATGATAACGGTAGTGGTTTTATCGATAACCTCTAAATCTTTGCCTTTAAGTGTGCCTAAAAATTTGTTTCTTAATCGTTGCGCGGATAATAAAATCGGCGTTAGTGGGTTTTTAATTTCGTGTGCCATTCGTACTGCTACCCCACCCCATGCAGCTTTTTTCTGTGCACGGTGTAGTTTAGTAATGTCTTTAATGATAATGACATAGCCCAATGTTTTGTCATCGTCATTTAGGACTGCACCTTGACAAGATAAGAGGATATGGCGGTCAGGTAGTGCCACCTCAATCTCTTCACTCCACTCATTTTCCCCTTGATCAAATCTATCTTGAATGATGAAAAATAGTGGCTCAAGGTAAGTATTTTTTTCCACAATATTACTATAAAAACTACCCACAAATTGTTGCTCTTCTTGAATGGATAATATCTTGCTAATCACTGGATTAATAAACTGAATATTTTTATTTTGATCCAAGCCAATCACGCCAAATGAATATTTAAGAATGGTTTCTAAATAGATATTATGAGTGCTAAGTCCTTGTCGTGATTGTTGGATTTGTTTTGACATTTCATTAAATTGCTCAATCAGACGACGCACATCTTTGCTCTTTTCTTTATTGCGAACCATTACCCCGTAATTCCCCTTGGCAATTTCTTTGGTCGCAAGTGAGAGATTTTGCATTGGGCGCATCAAATGGTCAATCAATCTTAGGACAATCAGTAGCATACTCAAAATTGTCAATAAAATGGTGGAGGAAAAATCCAGTAAAAAGCGTTTTTGCGTAATCGAAGTATTAACATCAAAAACAATAGCAGAGGCAAAATTATAAAAGCTTTTGACCTTCCCTAAAAAATGCAATAAATGAGGGTCAGTAGCATACACAGCAGTTAAATCCAGAGTTTTTTTCTTATCGGATTTTTTGTCTAAATATTGGGTGGACATTTGCACTTGAAACAATTTTAATTCTTCATCCTCAAAAGCAACTAAATTCTGCTGACTAGAAAGTGACTGATTATCTTCCACTACACAAGTATTGTTTTGACTGACTTTTGCAATAATTTCATCTTTTTCATTTTTAAGCACCAATGAACAAGCATATCTTTTATCAATCAAACCTTGAACAAAAGTTCGCATTTTATTGTCGTAATTTTCTGTACTTCCTTGGAAATTAGAATAACTTTGAATTTGTTGCAATAGTACTTTAGTGAAATCAATATAACGGTCATCTCTAACCACTTGTAAACCTTGATATAAAGTATTGATTTGACCTAAAAAATTCTTGTTAAAATTATTATAAGTCTGCTCAGAACGCTCAACATTATCGTGAATAGTTTGGAATGAAAATAGATAAAAAGATAACACAGGGGCAATTGTCAATAAAGGCACAATTTTGATAAATGACCAAGTAAAACGCGCACCAATAACGCCATTTTTGCTATCCTTTTTGAGTTTGGCAACCGCAAAAAACAAATAATAACTCGCAACAATAAGTGCGACTATATTATAGGATACCAATATCCACCACCAATCTTTAATCAACTCTGGATTGAGTCCCATATAAGACAATCCGCCGAGTGAGATTAAGAAAACCATCGCCCAAGTCCATTTATCGGGTGTTTTCCTAGTGGCAAAATCCTGCTTAAAAATCATCGTTTACTAATACTGTCATTACAATAATGCGCTGATTATCGCATAAAAATCACCGTTGTAATCATTTGTTGCTAAAATGCGACAAATGATTATAAATAATAATGAATTAGCCGAATTTTTACATCGTATTAAAGATGAGACCGAGTTGGCAATTGATACTGAATTTAAGTGGGTGAGCACCTTCTATCCACAATTGTGTTTATTGCAAATTGCAACTGAGAAGGAAGCCGAATGTATTGATATTTTAGCGATTGAGGACTTACAACCTTTGTTTAATAAAATTTATCAGCCTGATGTACTATGGATTGCCCACGCTGCGCGTAACGATATTGAAGTATTATACCAATATTCAAAACAACTGCCTGCATATGTTTTTGATACACAAATTGCCCCCGATTTATTGAAGGATTTGCGTCCAGAAGATAGTAATTTCGGGGCACAAATATCGTATCAAGCACTGACAGAAATTTTGCAAGGAGTGGTTTTGGACAAGGCTTATACTCGACTAGATTGGACGACTCGCCCTTTGCCTGAAAAAGCGGTGGAATATGCGTTAGATGATGTAGTTTATTTGATTAAAAATTATGCACAACTAAAAACCTTGCTTGAAAATGAGCGAAAGCTGGATTGGCTAATGCAAGAAGGGAAATCTATGCTTGATATTAGACTATATGAAACGGATATTTTTCAATCTTGGACTCGTGTCAAAGGGTTTTCTCGTATCCCTAAACATTTACATACGCTTGCAGTGCAGTTGGCAGGCTGGCGAGAACGGATGGCAATTGATAAAAATAAGCCAAGACGCTGGATAATGACGGACAATAATTTAATTGATATCACAATGGGGAAAACGCAATTAAATGATGACAAGCGACGAAAATTTGAGAGTTTTTTGACTGAAAATCCTTATGAAATTGAGCTGGATACACGCAAAAATATACTGCCAACACCTGAGGAAAAAGCACAGAAACTGATTTTGCAAAAACTCATTCAAGAAAAAGCAAATCAGTATAATTTGACAACAGAAGTTATTGCAAGTGGCAAAACTTTGTTAAGATACATTCGTGGCGACCAGTCGGTGAATTTTCTCAGCGGTTGGCGTTTTGATTTATTAAAAGAGGAGTTAGAAAATGCAAAATAGTTTGAAACCAGTATCGGCGGGTAATATCCCCGATGAAGTCAATGTTATTATCGAAATCCCTGCGAATTCATCGCCAGTTAAATACGAAATTGACAAAGAGACAGGAGCAATGTTCGTTGATAGATTTATCTCAACCCCAATGTTTTACCCATGTAATTATGGCTTCGTGCCTGACACTTTATCTGATGACGGCGACCCAGCAGATGTATTGGTCATCACCCCTA
Source organism: Candidatus Thiodubiliella endoseptemdiera (assembly GCA_013416635.1). GTDB lineage: Bacteria > Pseudomonadota > Gammaproteobacteria > PS1 > Pseudothioglobaceae > Thiodubiliella > Thiodubiliella endoseptemdiera. Next base: position 424,128 of record JACCHT010000002.1, read on the forward strand.
TCCACTGATTCACGATTCGGTAATTATTGCCCGCCCCGTTGGCGTGTTACGGATGACTGACGAAGAAGGGCAAGACTACAAAATTTTAGCGGTACCAACTGACAAACTGTGCAAATCTTATGCTGATATCAAGGATATTAGTGATGTTAATAGCGTTTTAAAAGACCAAATCGAACATTTTTTTACCTACTACAAAGACCTTGATAAAGAAAAATGGGTAAAAATTGACGGCTGGGGCGATGTAAATGAGGCAAAACAAGAATTACAAGCCTCTGCTGACGCTTATCAAACTCACCTCCTTAACACCCCTAACTCATTGTAAGAGGCTCAACCCTTACATCAATGATGAAAAATAGTTTTCAAATTATTGGTGGGGTGCATCGAGGGCGGAAATTCTATTTTCCTGAGGCTGATGGTTTGCGTCCAAGCCCTAATAAAGTGCGTGAAACTTTGTTTAATTGGTTACAGTTTGAAACAGCAGGCAAAACTTTTTTAGATTTATTTTCTGGTAGTGGTGCTTTGAGTTTTGAAGCGATTTCTCGTGGGGCAAAACACATCGTCAGCGTTGAAAAAAATAATACTGCATTCGATTTTTTACAAGAAAATAAACGCTTATTAAAGGCAGACAATTTGACGATTTTTAACCAAGACGCGTTTGATTTTTTAGATAAAAAAAGCACAGAATGGTTTGATTTCATTTTATTAGATCCACCTTTTTACAAAAATTATTTAGAAAAAATTTTAAAATTAATGACAAAAAATGACTTTATTGCTAAAGATGGTAAAATCTACATAGAATCTGAGTTTGAGATAACGGATGATTTCCTAAAAAATGCGTTTACTATTAATAAACAAAAAAAATCAGGGGCAGTATATTATTGCTTGATACAACCATTATAACTATGAAAAAAATTGCAATTTATCCAGGGTCATTTGATCCGATTACCAACGGCCATATTGATTTAATAAAACGCGCCAGTAAACTATTTAATACAGTGATTATCGGCATCACACAAAACAGCAAAAAATCAGCTTTTTTGAGTATTAATGACAGGATTGAGAGTGTCAATACTGCATTACTAGGCATTGATAATATCAAAGTATTGAGTTTTAATACTTTATTAGTGGATTTTGCCAAAGCACAAAATGCGCAGATTATTTTGCGTGGTTTGCGTGCTGTAAGTGATTTTGAATACGAATTTCAACTCTCAGGAATGAACAAACATCTCAACCCTAATATCGAAACCCTGTTCATGACCCCTGCGGAGCAATATGCCAATATTTCCTCTTCATTAGTGAGAGAAATTTTATCTTTAGGTGGTGATATTAGTGCATTTGTGCCAAACAATGTGGAAAAATTACTAAAAACAAAAATTTAAAAAAATATTTTTTTTACTTTTTCTCTTGAATTTATTTTTTGTATCCTTACATAAGATTCATAAAATAACAAAAAACAGGAGAAAAAAATATGTCAAAAATTATTGGAATTGACTTAGGAACAACAAACTCATGCGTTGCCATTATGGAAGGTGGTAGCGTAAAAATCATTGAAAACTCTGAGGGTGATCGCACCACCCCGTCTATTATTGCATTCCCAAAAGACTCAGAAGAAGTTTTAGTTGGTCAATCAGCTAAACGCCAAGCGGTTACCAACCCTGAAAATACTTTGTATGCGATTAAACGATTAATTGGTCGTCGTTTTGATGAAAAAGCGGTGCAAAAAGACATTGATTTAGTGCCTTATAAAATTGTCAAGGCGGACAATGGCGATGCGTGGGTTGAGGTGAATGGTAAGAAAATGGCAGCCCCTGAAATTTCTGCAAAAGTCATTGGTAAGATGAAAAAGACGGCTGAAGATTACCTTGGTGAGAAAGTAACGGAAGCGGTAATTACCGTACCTGCTTACTTTAATGACTCACAAAGACAGGCGACTAAAGATGCAGGTAAGATTGCAGGTTTGGATGTTAAACGCATCATTAATGAGCCGACTGCGGCAGCATTGGCTTATGGTGTGGATAAATCAACTGGTGATAAAACTGTTGCTGTATATGATTTAGGTGGCGGTACATTCGATGTATCTATCATTGAAATGGAAGACATTGATGGTGAAAAGCACTTTGAAGTATTGTCAACGAATGGTGATACTTTCTTGGGCGGTGAAGATTTTGACCAGCGTATTATGGATTTCTTGGTTGAAGAATTTAAAAAAGAGCAAGGTGTTGATTTAAAAAATGATCCAATGGCATTACAACGCTTGAAAGAAGCAGCAGAAAAAGCAAAGATTGAGCTGTCTTCTTCTGAACAAACTGAAGTTAATCTTCCGTATGTAACAGCCGATGCGTCAGGCCCTAAACACCTTAATATTAAATTGACGCGTGCCAAGTTAGAGTCGTTAGTTGAAGACCTAATCAAGCGTTCAATTGACCCTTGTCAAATTGCGTTAAAAGATGCAGATTTGACTGCCAAAGACATTGATGAAGTAATTATTGTTGGTGGTTCTACGCGTATGCCAAAAGTGCAGGAAGAAGTGAAAAAGTTCTTCGGCAAAGATCCTAAAAAAGATGTCAATCCCGATGAAGCGGTAGCAATGGGTGCTGCTATTCAAGCAGGTGTTTTGGGTGGTGATGTCAATGATGTATTGCTATTAGATGTAACGCCATTATCACTGGGTATTGAAACAATGGGTGGTATTATGACGAAGTTGATTGAGAAAAATACAACTATTCCGACGAGTGCAAATCAGACTTTCTCAACGGCAGCCGATAATCAATCAGCGGTAACCATTCATGTATTACAAGGTGAACGCGATGTAGCCAGTGCAAATAAATCACTTGGTCAATTCAATTTAGAAGGCATCCCTAATGCACCAAAAGGTCAGCCTCAAATTGAAGTAACTTTGGACATTGACTCTGACGGCATCTTGAATGTGTCTGCGAAAGACCAAAATACTGGTAAAGAGCAAAGTATTACCATTAAAGCATCAAGTGGTTTAAGCGATGAAGAAGTAGAAAAAATGATTAAAGATGCGGAAGCCAATGCTGAAGAAGATAAAAAATTCCAAGAGCTAGTAACTTCACGCAATATGGCAGATTCATTGGTGCATTCCACTAAACAGATGTTGGACGATTTGAAAGACGAAACTTCGGAAGAAGAAAAATCAGCGATTGATACAGCGATTGCAGAACTTGAAGAAGCTATAAAAGGCGAAGACAAAGAAGCTATTGATGCAAAAGTGCAGTCTTTGAGTGAGGCAGCACAGCCATTAGCTGAAAAAGCACAAGCGAAAGCAGGTGGCGGTGCAGAAGGTGGCGATGGATTTACCGATGCAGCGAATGCAGGCGCTAAAGATGACGATGTGGTAGATGCAGACTTTGAAGAAGTGGACAACGACAAGAAATAAAATCCACTTTTAAAATCATCAGTAATTAACCTTCTTTTACAGAGGGTTTTTTACTTTTATTGAAGGAAAAAATTATGGCAGAAAGAGATTATTACGAAGTACTCGGTGTAGCAAAAGGTGCCGATGTAAAGGCAATTAAAAAAGCCTATAAGCGTTTAGCAATGAAGCACCACCCTGACCGCAACAAAGACACTAAAGAAGCGGCAGAAAAGACTTTTAAAGAAATTCAAAAGGCTTATAGTATTTTATCGGATACCGAAAAACGCCAAGCCTACGACCAATTTGGTCACGCAGGTGTGAATGGCAGTGCCGCAGGTGGCGGTGGCAACCCATTTGGTGGTAGCGGTGGCTTTGGTGATATTTTTGGTGATATTTTTGGTGGTGGTCGTCAACAACAAGCCAGTAATCGTGGCTCAGATTTACGCTATGATTTAGAAATTGACCTCGAAGAAGCTGCTGAAGGAAAAACCGTTCAAATTCGCATTCCTAAAGGAGAAAAGTGTGATACTTGTAATGGCTCTGGTGCTAAACCTGGCACCAGTGCAAAGACTTGTGGTACTTGCCATGGTGCAGGTCAAGTACATATGCGACAAGGTCCTTTCCAAGTGCAACAACCTTGTCCACAATGCAATGGTGTTGGTCAAGTCATCAGTTCCCCTTGTGGTGATTGCCACGGAAAAGGTGTGGTACGCAGACAAAAAACACTCTCAGCGAAAATCCCTGCGGGGGTTGATTCTGGTAATCGCATTCGTCTTACAGGTGAAGGTGAAGCAGGACTGCGTGGTGGTCCAGCTGGTGATTTATATGTAGAAATCCATGTCAGACCACATAATATTTTTGAACGCCATGGTAATGATTTGTATTGTAGTGTGCCGATTAATTTTGCATCGGCAGCATTGGGTGGCACAGTTGAAGTACCAACTTTAGAGGGTAAGCTAAACCTTAAAATCCCTGAAGGTACACAAACCAATCGCCAATTCCGTCTAAAAGGCAAAGGTGTAACAATCTTACAAGGTGGTGGTGCAACAGGGGATTTGATTTGCCAAGTGCAGATTGAAACGCCTGTTAATCTCAGTAGCAAGCAAAAACAATTATTGAAAGAGTTTTCAGGTTCCTGTGGAAAGAAACAACACCCCGAGTCGAACTCCTTCTTTGGTAAAATGAAATCATTTTTAAAATAAAACATAAGGACACAACAGTGAAAATTACACGAATCAAAGCACGCGAAATTTTAGATTCCAGAGGCAATCCAACTATTGAAGCAGACATCACTCTTGAAAATGGCACAATGGGGAGTGCAATGGTGCCATCAGGTGCATCAACGGGTGAACGAGAAGCATTAGAATTGCGTGATGGGGATAAATCTCGTTATTTGGGCAAGGGTGTTTTAAAAGCGGTGGCTTTTATTAATACTGAAATTGCACAGGCGTTAAAAGGCTTTGATATTGCTGACCTTAGTAAAATTGACCAAGCAATGATTGACCTTGATGGCACTCAAACCAAATCTCGTTTGGGTGCGAATGCCATTTTGGCAGTGTCATTAGCCGCTGCACATACAAATGCAAATGCTTTAAACAAACCTTTATATGACACACTTAATTTAGACGCTAAATACAAATTACCTGTACCAATGATGAACATTATCAATGGCGGTGAACATGCAAATAATAGCGTGGATATTCAAGAATTTATGATTATTCCTGCGGGTGCGCCGACCTTTAAAGAGGCGTTGCGTTATGGTGCAGAAGTATTCCACAAGTTGAAATCTGTTTTGGAAGCCAAAGGACTAAATACAGCGGTGGGTGATGAAGGCGGTTTTGCACCAGACTTAGCCTCCAATGAAGAGGCAATTAAAGTAATTTTAGAGGCAATTAAAGATGCCGGTTTTGTAGCAGGTAAAGATATTTACATCGGTATTGATGCCGCCAGTTCTGAGTTTTATGAGAATGGCACTTACAATCTTGCTTCTGAAAATCGTTCGTTAACTTCCGAAGAATTTGCTGATTATTTGGCAGACTGGGTAGCAAAATACCCAGTAATTTCCATCGAAGATGGTATGGATGAAAACGATTGGAATGGTTGGGCTTTATTAACAAAAAAAATTGGCAACAAAGTGCAGTTAGTCGGTGATGATTTGTTCGTGACTAACAGCAAGATTTTGGCAGAGGGTATTGAGAAAAGCATCGCCAATTCAATCCTAATTAAAGTCAATCAAATCGGTACTTTAAGTGAAACTTTTGAAGCAATGGCAATGGCAGAAAAAGCAGGTTACACTTGCGTAATGTCACATCGTTCTGGCGAAACAGAAGACACAACAATTGCTGATTTGGCAGTAGCAACAGGCTGTGGACAAATTAAAACTGGTTCACTTTCTCGCTCTGACCGTTTGGCAAAATATAACCGCTTACTTCGCATTGAAGAGGAGTTGGGTGCTAATGCGATTTACCCTGGCCTTTCTACATTTAACCACCTAAATTAAGGTAGGCAGACCGCTACTTGGAATCACTTTCAACTTCTTGGCTAATCATCATCCTTATAGGGTTGATTTTGGCGTCCGCTTTCTTTTCATCAGCTGAAACTTCGATGATGGCAATTAATCGCTATCGCCTAAAAACACTTGCCAAAACCAACGAAAGAGCCAAATACACCGAGCGTTTATTAGGTAATTTAGACCATCTAATTGGCACAATTTTACTGGGTAATAACTTGGTCAATATTTTTGCTTCCAGTGTTGCTACCCTCTTGGCAATTAAATTATGGGGTGATGGCTCAGTGGTGATGGCATCTTTAGCGTTAACTTTTGTGATTTTGGTTTTTGCAGAAACCACGCCAAAAACTTTTGCCGCCAAACACCCTGAAAAAATTGCCCTACCAGCTTCCGTTATTATTAATGTCTTGGTTAAAATCTTCAAGCCATTTGTTTGGTTTGTTGCACAATTGAGCAAACTAATTTTGATGATGCTTGGCGTTAAAAACAACGAGCCTATTGATGAGATTAGTTCGGAAGAATTAAAAATGGTAGTAGATGATGCCAAGCCGATTATTGCGTCAAATTATCAAAAAATGTTGCATAACATCATTGACTTAGAGAAGGTAAAAGTAGAAGATATTATGATTCCGAGACACGAACTCATCAGTATTGACACCAGCAAACCCGATGAAATCATCAAGCAATTACAACGCACACAACACACGCGTTTATTGACTTATGACACATCAAGTGACAATATTACTGGCGTTTTACATATGCGCAATGTGGTTAACTTGTATGCCAAAGATGAGTTCAGTATTGAAAATGTATTGGCAGCAGTGCGCAAGCCATATTTTGTACCCGAAGGCACTTCGTTGGCACATCAATTGGAACACTTTCAGACAAAAAAAAGACGCTTGGGTTTAGTCGTTGATGAATATGGAGAAGTGCGTGGCTTAATTGTTTTGGAAGATATTTTGGAAGAGATTGTTGGTCAATTCACTTCCAATCAAAACGAAAGCATTGATGAAATTATCAAGCAGGAGGATGGCAGTTATTTGATAGATCCAAGAGTGAGCATTCGCGAACTTAACGCCTTGTTGGACACAAATCTTAGTGTTGATAAGGCTAAAACTTTAAATGGACTTATCTTGGAAGAATTACAAAGTATTCCGAAACGCGATATAAGTATTAAAATTGATAATATCTTGATAGATATTATTCAAATTGCCGATAGTGCGATAAAACTGGTTAAACTGACAAAGATTGACCCATCTTAACTACCAATCCAGCTTGTAAATCAAACTGATGAGTGTTACTCAATAAAATCACAGTTGAACCCATATTAAAACGCCCCAACTCTTCGCCTTTTTTAAGACTGATATTTTTATCGCTATAATCCACACTGAATTGTTTGCCATACGGTGGGGTAATTTGTCCATGCCACACAGTATCCATACTACCGACAAAAATTGCACCGACTAAGACAATGGTATAGGTATCAAAATAACACACCACTCGTTCGTTTCTAGCAAACAAATTATCAACTGATTGTGTAGTTTGTTGGTTAACTGAAAACAAATCTCCACCAATATAATCCATTTTTAACAACTTTGCCGTCAAACGGTGCATGGATACGATGGTAGTCGCTTGGGGATAAATAAATAGTGGTGAAATCTTTAAAATCTGTGTCATTGCCTAGCAAGGCTTTCAAAGTAAATTTTTTGCCTTTGGCTTGAATTAAATCGCCGTTTTTGATATTGCCTGCTTGTGAGACTGTACCATCAACTGGGCTGATTAATCCATCACCGATTGGACGGACATCGGGCTTTAATGAGCGGGTAAAAAAGTCGTTGAAATTTTTATAATCTTCTATATTTTCACGATTCGCTTGGGATAAATCCACCTGATAAGTTTTGACAAACCAATGAGTGAATTTATTTTTTATCCACTTATTTTCAATACGGGCAAAGCGAAACATTAGCCCAGAAAGACTATGCTGTGGAATAATATATTGTAGAAAAATCATTCGGATAATTGTTTTTGCAGATAAATCAATGCTTCATCAAACGGCACTTCTACTTTATCAGGGTTATTTCTGGCTTTGTATTCAATATTGCCATTATCAGCATGCGTATCGCTCAAAACCAGTCGATGTGGAATACCTAACAACTCACTTTCAGCAAACATAATACCCGCTCGTTCTTTTTTATCATTCAATAAAACTTCAATACCTGCATCTAAACACTGTTGATACAAATTATCTGCCAATTCTTTAACGCGGGTTGATTTGGTGTAATTAATTGGCACAATTACCACTTGGAATGGGGCAATACTGGCTGGAAAAATAATCCCCCTATCATCATAATTCTGCTCAATAGCAGCAGCAATAACACGGGTAACTCCGATACCATAACAGCCCATCAACATCACTTCTGCTTTGCCAGATTTGCCGATGACATTGGCATTCATTGCTTTAGAATATTTGTCACCAAGCTGGAAAATATGCCCGACTTCAATACCGCGTTTGATGACTAATTTTCCTTTGCCATCAGGGGAATCATCGCCTTCAACAGCATCACGCAAATCAGCAGTTTTAAATTCAATACCTGTCCAATTAACTCCTGTTAAATGTTTATCCCATTCATTCGCACCGCACACAAAATCACACATCGTGGCTGCGGAATAATCAACAATTAAATCAATACTCAAACCTTTAACGCCAATAAACCCTTTTTTTAACTCTAAAGATTTGATTTCTTCATCACTTGCTAATTCAAACTCACCCCATAAATTCTGTGCTTTGGTTTCATTCAAATCGTGGTCGCCACGCAAAGCCACCGCTTTGAAACCCTCTTTGGTTTTAAGGATTAAAGTTTTAACGCAGTCTGCTTGTTCAACATTTAAAAACTCAGCCACGGCTTCAATACTGGTTTTTTTCTTAGTCAGCACCATTTCTTCAACAGCACTTGGTGAACAAGTAGCTGTCTGCTTAGAAAAAACGACTTTTTCAATATTCGCCGCATAATCCGATTTATCAGAAAAACAAATCGCATCCTCACCCGACTCTGCCAACACATGAAACTCAATCGAATTTTCACCGCCAATACTGCCACTATCAGCCAATACAGGGCGATAATCTAAACCAAGTCGTTCAAAAATTCGACAATAAGTGCTGTGCATTTTGTCAAATTCCTTCTGCAAACTGTCTTGCTCTAAATGAAAAGAATATGCATCTTTCATAATAAATTCACGCGAACGCATTACCCCAAACCTAGGGCGAATTTCATCACGGAATTTAGTTTGAATTTGATAGAAATTTATCGGTAATTGCTTATAACTATTGAGATACTGCCCTGCCAAATTAGTAATCACTTCTTCGTGTGTTGGGCCGAGGCAAAATTCTCTGCCATGGCGGTCATTAAAACGCAACAATTCCGCACCATACTCATCCCAACGCCCTGACTCCTGCCACAATTCTGCGGGCTGTGCCACAGGCATCAGCACCTCTTGTGCATTTGAATTGTTCATTTCTTCACGAATAATTTGCTCAACTTTTTGCAAAACTTTGAGACCTATTGGTAAGTAAGAATATAAGCCCGAAGCAAGTTTAGAAATAAGCCCTGCACGAATCATCAATTGATGTGAAATAATCTGCGCATCATTTGGCGCTTCTTTTTGCATTGGGATAAGAATTTGACTGGTTTTCATTTATAATAGCGAAATAAAAACAACCAATTTTACCTATGCCCGATATTCAAACACTTTTAATTTACATAATTCCTGTACTTTTTGCCATCACCGTTCACGAAGTAGCACACGGCTGGGTTGCTTCAAAACTAGGCGACCACAGTGCCAAAATGATGGGAAGACTTACTCTGAACCCTATTAAACACATTGACCCGATAGGCACGATTTTGATGCCTGCAGTACTATATTTAACCGGCTCTCCTTTTCTATTTGGCTGGGCAAAACCCGTACCTATCAACCCCAACGCCCTGAGGAATCCAAAACATGATATGTCGTGGGTAGCACTAGCAGGCCCTATGTCTAACTTTATGATGGCAGGATTGTGGCTAGCATCTATCTTTATTGCCTTTGAAATCAAATCACAATTTTTAATTGATATGGCACAAATTGGCATTAGTATTAACTTAGTACTGGGTGTGTTAAATTTACTCCCTCTGCCTCCACTGGATGGCTCACGCGTGGTCAGTTCATTATTACCCAACAAATTAGCCTATGAATATAACAAATTAGAAGCTTATGGTTTATTTATTCTCTTAGGTTTACTTTTCTTGGGTATCTTTGAAAAAGTCATTTTACCCATTGTTAAAATATTACAAACCTTTATGCTTCACACTGTTGGCTTGATTTAAATACTTGAACTGTAATAATCTAATTTAATTAGAGACCTTTGCATAAATATGAATAATCATCAAAACGCCATCTTTCATCAAATTACAAACTTTTTAAAAACACCCTTAGCCCTGCTAGAGTGGATTTAAAAAATTTCCAATTTAATAAAATCTGTCATTTTGCTAATCATCCCTATTTATGCAAAGGTCTCAATTAGATTTGATATTTATCACTCATTCCCACGCACATGGAAACGAAAAAAAATTACACTCTAACCCTAATTATTCTTATAACCATTTCTCATTACGAACTTGAACAAAATTGCAATGATAGTAATACTCCAGACAATAACCGCTCCGCTTGGCAAATCCATCAGTGATGATGCGATTAAGCCAAGCCCGTAACCTGAACCACCAATTATATAACCTTTCAATAATACCTTGTTGCTTCCAATGCTTCCCAGCGCTGGGATAATCAGACTGGCAAACACTAGGTAAACCCCCACTAATTGCACTGAACTGGTCACAGCAATGGCAAACAGTAAGTAAAATCCTAGGTGGTTTAATTGTTGTTTAAATTTAAACAACACCAGCAATATTAAACCTGCTACTAATGCTGTAGGCAAGAGTTGCCCCCAAGTAATCCACAATATTTGTCCCACCAGTAAATCTTTGAGTGATTCACCGCCATGCGGGTTATCCGCCAAGAGTAAAATACTAGCAGTAGCTGCCAGTATAAAGGTTACACCAATTAGGGCTTCCTGATATTTTTGACAGCGTTTCTCTAACCAGCCTAATACAGTTGCAGCAATTAATGCACTGCCCACTGCGGCTATTTGCACTTCCCAGCCATGAGCTTCCCAGCCGAAACGGTAAGCGGTAATGACACCCAAGCCTGCAATTTGGGCAATCGCCAAATCAATAAAAATAATGCCGCGTTTAAGCACTTCCTGACCAAGCGGTACATGGGTTGCCAATATCAATAAACCCGCGATAAAAGCGGGTCCTAGAATGGCATACTCTAACCCTTCAACGCTCACAAATGCACTCCGATTAATTGATCTACAATCCGTCCAAACCAAACTATTAAAGTCTCATTTTTAACAGGGCTAAAGCTAAGACTGATAACAGGTATGCTTGTTTTTTTTGATAGCCAATGCGCTGGCTTTTGATTCTGATAAGTTGCACTCAAAATCATCTCCGCTGGGTTTTGTTTTAATTGAGTTAGTAATTTGCTTAAATAGGCGCTACTGGGTGGAATACCTGGTTTCGGTTCAAGTGTGGCAATCTTTTTTAATCCCAGCCATTGTTCCAGATACACCCAACTATTATGGCTAACAACAACTCTCTTACCCTGCAAGGTTTGCGTTTTTTGCTGCCATTTTTTAATCGCTTGTTGCCATTGCTGTGCAAACTGTTGTCCGTTTTGTTGATACAAACTGCGATTGGCTGGGTCAACACGCATCAGCCGTTGCGTGAGTGCATTGGCAATCTGTTGAATGCGGTGTGGATCAAAGTGAATATGCGGATTCCCGGCCGCATGAATATCCCCCAAACTGCGATCTAGAACGGCAGGTTTTTCTAATAGGGCGACCTGATTGGCCGCCATAAAATACCCAGCTTGCCCAGATTGAATCTTGCCATTGCCTGATTTACGCAACAACAAAGGCAACCAGCCCACCTCCAATTCGGCACCCGTACATACCAGTAAGTCAGCACGGCGTACCTTGGCGATTAGACTAGGGCGTGCCTGTATATGATGTGGGTCTTGCTGAGCGGTGGTGGCACTGAAAACTTTGACAGCACTGCCGCCAAGTTGCCGTGACAATGCTGCCCATTCAGGTTCGCAAGCGAAGACATTGATTTTGGCGTAAGCCGCATTCAAGCCAAATGATAATAGCAACACCGCCAAACCAGTTTTTGTTATCCATTGATATAACATAGTATTTTCTCCTAAAACTGGTGAGCACCATGACTGCCGAGGCTCATGGTGTATTGCAATAAGATTTGATTATCGCTCTTTTCATAGGAATCATCCTTGTTGAATTGCAAGCGCACTCGGCTAAATTCACTCGGCAACCAATCCAATGCGAGACTGGTGCGTTTAGGTGTATGCCCTTCATTATCCAACCCCGCTTCTTTCAGTACATTGACATTAGAACCCGTGTTATTGCTGTCTAGCTGGTCATAACGCAAACCCAATTGCCATTGAGGTTTAAACTTATAGGTTGTTTGTGCATACCAGCCTTTTTGATGCCCATCATAGCTTGTTGTCTCAACAGGAGGCCCACTGTTTAGCATAGTAACATTACCCATTTCCTTGCGATCAAAATATTCAGTTTGAAATTTGAAATTTTGATTTTTTGGGTTGCCATTAGGCGCCCATTTATAGACAAAATCCAGTGCATTAATTTTACTGTCACCACTAAATGAAGGTGTTTCTGTTGTTGTGCCACCATGTGAATGACCACCACTTTGACGACCCTTTATATCATTTGCCTGCCAATGACTTGCACCCAACTGCCAACTGTGTTCAATACCAATATCACCACCTATATCCGCAAATGCAGTCCACGCACCTAAACCATTTGCCTTACCACCTGCGGGGAAACGATTGCCACTTAACAACTCTGTGCCGAACTGCAAAAAGGTATCTGTAGGTGCAATATAACTAATTTGCAAACCATCGTCAGCCAATTGATTACCAAATAAACCACGATAAATTAACGGGGCATCAGCAAAATCCCAAGCGTGGGCGTGTTGCTTATTTAAATAACCGATCTCTGAAAGAAAACGACCGCCCTTTACAGTTAAACCATTGCCTAGACCTAATGTTTGAATAAATGCTTCTTCCAGTTCTACTTCTGTTGCGCCTTCATGTTCAGCAATAGCAGTCGTTAATTTACCATAGAATTTGTCGTCAATATTGGCACTTATAGCAATTTCAGTATGGCCTACAGAAAACCCTTTTTCACCCAAACCTGATTCAGGACCGAGCGCGAACCCAGGTAATTCATAATCCTCTGGATCATTGTCAAAATTGGCATAGCGACCATCTAAAATGACGCTAATAGCAGGATTAAAGTTATTTTTCCCTGATGATATTTTTTGTGCAGTGTTGTTTTGTTTTAAAGCAACCTGAACTTCCTGAGCCTTGGAATTTGCTTGTTTTGCATTTTCCTCTGTCTTTAGTAATCGAACTTCCAGTGTTTGAATACGCCGTTCATAGTCTTTTTTGAGGGTATCTAGTTGTTGTTTTATGGCCTCTGTTTCACTGTTAGCAAAGACAAAAGTTGAATTAAATAGTGTGGTTGCTATTGCAACCGATAGTAATATTTTACGCATAAGAATTTCTCCTGTGAGACCTTTGCATAAATAGGGATGATTAGCAAAATGACAGATTTTATTAAATTGGAAATTTTTTAAATCCACTCCTAGCAGGGCTAAGGGTGTTTTTAAAAAGTTTGTAATTTGATGAAAGATGGCGTTTTGATGATTATTCATATTTATGCAAAGGTCTCCCTGTAAATATAATATTCGCCACGACATACAAAAGTCTGTGACGGTCAAAAAATGATTTATTTATTTACAAAAGAGAGGGAGGAGCGCGGGAAAAATATGCTGATTGTGGTAAAGATAGCCAAATACTAACGATTTGAGGGATGGATTGTACGCGACTAACTAGAATGGTTAATTGCAACATAGGAGAAATCAGCCCATCTCCTAATCTCTCGCATTGCTGAAATATTTGACAGGATTGATCTTCCTCATGAAACGAATGATCTACAGCGTGAAACAGCACACCAAACTGCCCAATAAGCAATAAGATGCTTATAAGTGCTACCATATGTATCTGAGTGTGATTTCGATTTATCATTTGATGTAAAGCCTAACATGTGAGTTAAACTCACGCCAAAAAGTTTTAATTCTACAGGAAAGTATTTTTATGGGGGTCTTTCTGCAACCTAAGCAAAAAAACCACTAATATACCATCTAAGAATGGCAGTATAAAAAAATTAGGGAAGTCGGTCTGTAAGCCGGGTTCTGTTATTGATAATCATTCATCTACGCATATTATTACTAATATGCTTTAGCACTCTACCCGCTACCTTGTGCGAGCAGCACCAATGGTAGCCTATTTGAGCTTGCTCCAAGTGGGGTTTACCTTGCCGCGGTTGTTGCCTTCCACGCGGTGCGCTCTTACCGCACCTTCTCACCTTTTCCCATAAAAATGGGTAGTCTAAATCTCTGCAGCACTTTCCATTATGTTACCATATCTGGCTGTTAGCCAGCACTTTGCTCTATGGAGCCCGGACTTTCCTCTGATAGAAAACTACCAGCGACTATCCGACCAACTTCGGGGGTAATTATATATTAACTCAGTATTAATGACTTTCTTTTTATATTAGAATGAGACCTTTGCATAAATAGGGATGATTAGCAAAATGACAGATTTTATTAAATTGGAAATTTTTTAAATCCACTCCTAGCAGGGCTAAGGGTGTTTTTAAAAAGTTTGTAATTTGATGAAAGATGGCGTTTTGATGATTATTCATATTTATGCAAAGGTCTCAGAATGTTATAATATAATTTTAATCAAGCGAGAATTAAGAATGAAAAAAATAATACTTACAATGCTAACTTTATTATCTTTAAATGCAAACTCAGCGGTTTATTTAGAGTTTGAGAAGTATGAGAATTCTTCTGAAGGTGTTCAATCAGGTATTACTAAATGTAAAGATGCCAGAGATTGCATGAAGAAAGTTGATTGGGCATGGAGAACTGGTAAGTCGGTTGATTGTGCCAGATTAACAATGTGGAGAAAGAATACTGGGCAAAAAGCTGTGAAAATATGGTCAAGAGATTTCCGCTCCCCTTATTGGGCGGCTAAACAAGAGGCGTTAATATGGAGAGATGCTTCCGATTAAAATTTGATGGATATTTTCACCTTGCGAATCCACAGCGACTGTAACGGGCATATTTTTTACTTCAAACTCATAAATTGCCTCCATCCCCATTTCTTCAAAGGCAATTTTTTTGGCTTTTTTAATGGATTTGGAAATTAGATAAGCGGCACCGCCCACGGCAATTAAATAACTGGCTTTGTGTTTTTTGATACTCTGAACGGTTGCCTCACCTCGTTCTGCTTTGCCAATCATCCCTAAAATACCAGTGTTTTCTAACATCATATCGGTGAATTTATCCATTCGTGTGGCAGTAGTGGGTCCTGCAGGACCAATCACTTCATCGCCAACGGCATCGACTGGTCCGACATAATAGATAAATTTATTATTAAAATCCACGCCTTTTGGTAGCCCTTCGCCATTATCTAACATTTTTTTAAGGCGGCTGTGTGCGGCATCCCTACCCGTGATAATTGTACCTGTGAGTAGCAAAGTATCGCCTACTTTCCAATCATTCATTGCTGATTTTGTTAGGCTGTTTAAGTCGATTTGTCGATACTGAGAATAGTCAATTTCTAATTCTGGATACATATTAATATCCACTTCTGGCAATTTCGCCACGCCTGAACCGTCTATTGAAAAATGCAGATGACGAGTGGCCGCACAGTTTGGAATCATAGCGACTATTTGGGAAGCAGCGTGGGTTGGGTAGTCTTTGATTTTGACATCTAAGACAGTGGTTAACCACCTAAGCCTTGTGCACCAATGCCGAGATTGTTGATTTTTTCCATTAATTCTAAACGCAATTTTTCGATATTACTTGGATTGGATTTTTGAACAATGTCTTGAATATCAATCGGTTGCATCAAGCTTTCTTTTGCCATCAGCATCGCTTTTTCGGCAGTGCCACCGACGCCGATACCGATTACACCCGGTGGACACCAGCCAGCACCCATGGTTGGAATCATTTTCATTATCCAATCGGCAACATTGTCATCAGGTTGTAAGACGGTGAATTTTGCTTTATTTTCTGAGCCACAGCCTTTAGCAGCGACGATAAAATCTAATTTGTTACCTTTGACAATTTTCATATGAATGACAGCAGGTGTGTTATCTTTAGTATTGATTCTGGAAAATAATGGGTCGGCAACGATAGAAGCACGCAAAGGGTTATCTGCATTGGTGAAGGCTTGTTTAACGCCTTCGTTAATCATTTCTTCTAAAGACATTTCAGCGTCCCAAGTTACTCCCATGCCTACTTCAACAAATACATTGACGATACCTGTGTCTTGGCATAATGGGCGTTGTCCAATAGCGGCCATTTTTGAGTTAATAAGGATTTGGGCGATGGCATTTTTGGCAGTTTTGTGCGTTTCTTTTTCATACGCATTTGTCATCGCCTGAATAAAGTCAGAACTGTGATAATAAGAAATGTATTGCAATGCATTGGCAACGCTTTCAATGACTTGATTTTGTTGGATGTTCATATTTAAATTTTGTAAAAATTTGTGGGTAACTTATAGTATTATATATCTTTTTATTTTATCTACTATCTAACTGGAGTTTTTATGTTTAATTTTTTCAAATCCCAGAGTCTTTCTATTGACCTTGGTACTGCCAATACCCTTATTTATATGGATGGTGAAATTGTCCTGAACGAGCCGTCTGTTGTTGCTATTTATCACGATAGAAGTTCTGCAGAAGCAACAGTTATCGCGGTCGGTAAAGATGCTAAGGATATGTTAGGCAGAACTCCTGGTTCGATTGAGGCGATTCGTCCAATGAAGGACGGCGTGATTGCAGATTTCAAAATTACAGAAAAAATGTTACAGCACTTTATTAAAAAAGTATTGAATGCTGGATTTTTCTCACCAAGTCCTAAGGTGCTTATTTGTGTGCCTTGTGGTGCAACGCAAGTTGAGCGTCGTGCGATTAAAGAAAGCGCTGTGGGTGCAGGTGCACGCGATGTATATCTCATTGAAGAGCCAATGGCAGCAGCATTGGGTGCAGGTATGGCGATTAAAGAAGCATCTGGTGCGATGGTGGTTGATATTGGTGGTGGTACAACAGAAATTGCAATTATGTCATTGAATGGTATTGTTTATTCTGACTCATTGCGTGTCGGTGGCGATGTATTTGATGATTATATTATTAAATTTGTGCGTCGTGAATACGGTATTATTATTGGTGAATCAACGGCTGAGAAAATCAAGCAGGAAGTGGGTTCGGCTTATAAAACCAGTGTTATCAAGAAAATGGAATTTAGAGGCAGAGATGTTGCCAAAGGTATTCCAGTTAGTTTTGAAGTAACTAATACAGAAATCAGAGATGCCTTGCAAGAGCCGTTAGTAACTGTTATCGGTGCAATAAGAATCGCACTTGAGCAAACACCGCCTGAGTTAAGTTCTGATATTGCGGAAAATGGATTAGTATTAACGGGTGGCGGTGCATTATTGGACGGTTTAGATAAACTCATTAGCCAAGAAACCAAACTCCCTGTGCGTATCGCTGATGACCCTTTAACTTGTGTGGCTCGTGGTGGTGGTGTTGCACTAGAAATGATTAGTCAGCACAATATAGGGTTTTTGTCAGCAGAGTAATTGTTCTAAAATATCGGGGTAAGGTATCTGAGTTATGCAATTTTTAAAACTTTTTATACCTATTTTAATTGCAATTTTTTTAATCTTTTCAGATTATAAATTTTCTTATTTGGACAGTGTTAAACAATCAATCGCTCGGCTAATATCGCCAGTATATTTATTGGTTAATCTACCTTCTCAATTCTACATTTGGATTAACGAACAAGGCACAAGTAAGCAATTTTTACTTAATCAAAACAAACGACTAAATGTGGAATTGACCCGTCTCAAGGTTGACTTGCAAGACCACAATGCACTCTTATTAGACAATCAAAAACTCAGTGACTTACTAAAATCACGCTATCAACTTGATAAGGGCATCTTTGTATTGGCGCGCGTTGGTGCTATTAGTCAATCACGACTAAAAAAACAAATTGTTATTAATAAGGGCGTCGGTGATGGCATTGAAATTGGTCAAATTGTACTTGGTGCTGATGGTGTGCTTGGACAGGTCAGTCAGGTAACGCCACTGTATTCAACTATTTTGTTGATTACTGACCCTACTCAACATATTCCTATTAAAAACCAGCGTAATGGCATTCGTGGCATTGGTAAAGGCATTGCGTCACAGCAGGGTAAATTAATGGTGAATTTTATTGAATCTGGGCTTGATGTCAAAGTGGGAGATGTGTTTTTAACCAGTGCGATTGGCTCAAAATTCCCTGCAGGATACCCGGTAGGTCGCGTGATTCACATAGAAAACCGAACAAACGACCCGTTCCTGCATATTGAATTAACACCGACGCAAACCATTCAGCAGTTAGAATTTGTTTTAATCAATAAAAGGGTGAAATAGAATGCATACTCAAAGACCTTATCTTTTCCTAACTAAAATAACACTGTTTGTACTCATTATTAGTGCGTTTCCTTTGCCTGATATTCTTACAGATATTGCCCCTTTTTGGGTGCTGTTATTTTTTACTTATTGGCTGACTTATTTTACGACACAAGGACGATTTTTTATTGCTTTGCTATTGGGTATTTTTATTGATATTTTGTATGGGGATATTTTAGGACAAAATGCTTTGGCACTCATTTTAAGTGGGGCATTTATTGTCAAAGTAAAACAGTCACTTGCTGTATCTAATATCACCACACAGCAAATTTATGTCTTTACCGCTGCTAGTATTTACTTAGGTATTTTGCTGTCGATACATATGATATCCACGCAAAGTTTTGACTTTAATTATTATTTATTGTTCACACCATTCACCAGCGCATTCCTTTGGCCGATAGTGCAATTAACACTTTCAAAATGTAGGCATTAACCGATACTCAATGATGACTTATGAATAAAATTAGCAACACTTCGTTGGAAAGTCAGATTTTTTCTAATAGAGTAATTCTATCCATTGCTTTTATCTTGATTTTAACCATCATTTTAATCTCAAGAGTTTTTAACCTGCAAATCAACAACTACGAATATTACACTGAAGAATCTCTAGGCAATCAAATGCGTACGCTGCCGATTACACCAACGCGTGGTGATATCTTTGACCGTAATGGGAAAATTCTTGCCACCAATCAACTTGCTTACAGACTAACACTCACGCCTGAAAAAACCAAGGATATTGTCAAAACACTGTTAGCGCTTAAAGAACGAAAATTCATTAACGACAAAGATATTGCCGCTTTTAAAAAATATAGGGGGCGTTATAAAAATTTTCATAGTATTCCTTTAAAGCACAAACTTAGTGAAAAACAAGTGGCAGAATTTTTAGTCAACAACCCTTTTATTGGAATTGATATTGAGCCTTATTTTCACCGAGTGTATCCTAATGGTGCTTCCAGTGTGCATGTGGTCGGCTATGTTTCAAGGATGAATAAAAAGGACAAAAGTTTCTATAATAAAGAGGATTACCTTGGCACTTCTTTTGTCGGAAAAACAGGTATTGAAAGACAATACGAAACACTATTACACGGAAAAAATGGAAAAAAACAAATAGAACGCAATGCTGCTGGGCGTGTTGTCAACACCGAAATCATCCAAGAATCGAAAACAGGGGTGGATTTATATCTAAGCATTGATTTGGATATGCAGAAAAAAGCCGAATCTTTGCTCAAGGGAAGACGCGGTTCAATTGTTGCCATTGATGCCACGAATGGTGAAGTATTGGTGATGGTGAGCACCCCTATTTACAACCCTAACTGGTTTGTAAATGGCATTTCTCACAAGGATTATAAGCAATTACAAACTTCAAAAGATATCCCCCAACTCAATCGTGCCATTCAAGGCTTATACCCTCCAGGTTCGACAGTTAAGCCGATGGTTGCACTCGCAGGACTTGAGCAAGGGCTGATTACTGCTCACAGTGAATCTTACTGCCCAGGTTTTTTTAAACTGCCTAATGTCAAACGAAAGTTTAACGACTGGAAACGCTCTGGGCACGGGGTGGTGAATGTAAAAGATTCTATTGCACAATCCTGCGATGTGTTCTTTTATGAACTGGCTAACAAGATGGGCATTGATAATTTGCATGATGGTTTAGAACTCTTTAACTTTGGCAAAAAAACAGGAATTGACATTCCCGGGGAACGCGGCGGCATCTTGCCTTCAAAAGCATGGAAAAAAATCAATAAGAATGAGCCTTGGTATCGTGGGGAAACTTTGATTACAGGGATTGGGCAGGGTTTTATGACGACTAGCCCATTACAACTGGCTGTTTCTACGGCGGCGCTGGCCAATAAAGGGGTAATTTTCCAACCAAAAATATTAAAAAGTATACAGGTTTCTGGCGAGGTAATCAAAGAAGTGGTGCGAGGCTATAGTAAGCAAATACCGATTAAAGATATTCATAATTGGGAGAATGTGATTGATGGAATGAAACGCACCATTTACTCACCAAAAGGCACAGGTAGAAGGCTCAATAAAAAATTGAGCTATACTTTAGCAGGAAAAACAGGGACGGCACAAGTATTTGGATTGGACGCAGAAGAGCAATATATTGCTGCCAATCTTGATGAACGCTTACGCGACCATGCACTATTTACTGGATTTGCACCAATTGAAAGCCCTAAAATTGTGATTGCAGTTATTGTTGAAAATGCGGGTAGTGGCAGTGCGAAAGCAGCACCACTGGCTAAAAAAGTATTGGATATTTATTTTAAAAAATTAGCTAAGAAAGGTTTGTAACTGTACTTCTTGAATGGGGAAAGTAAGGGTATTGTCCATTTTATAGCGTGCTTTGAGTTGGTCCAATTGTGGCTGGTTAATTTCATCGTATAAAATGATAATTTTCGCTTCTGGGGAATTGCCCTCTAAAGTGGCTAATAATGACTCAATATTACTCACACGGTCACGGAATTCTGGATTGTGACTGAACTCTAATACGACAGCATCGTATTGGTTTTTCTTGGCTGATTTAACTGCCCTTCTTTGTGAATCTTCAAAATCCACTGTAAAGCCTAATTGCTGAAACAAAGGGGTAAAGTCGTCAAAACCACCCTCATCAACGAAAAATAATAATCGTTTACTCATTGTGTTTCCTGTTGTGCGTAAAAAGTTTGCTTAAAGGTGACAAATGCATTATTTTCAATGGCTTCTCGCATACCTGCCATTAAATCTTGGTAATAATGTAGGTTGTGAATGGTATTGAGTCGCGCTCCTAAGATTTCATTTTTGCGTTGTAAATGGTGTAAGTAGGATCGGGTATAATTTTTACAGGTATAACAACCACAGCGTTTATCTACGGGAGTTATGTCTAATTTATATTGTGCGTTACGAATTTTGACAATACCGGTTGAGGTGAATAAATAGCCGTTGCGCGCATTGCGGGTTGGCATCACGCAATCAAACATATCGATGCCTCGTTCAACCGCCTCCACCAAATCACTTGGCGTGCCGACGCCCATTAAATAACGGGGTTTGTCGGCAGGCAATTGTTCGGGTAAATAATCCAATACTTTAATCATTTCCGCCTTGGGTTCGCCCACACTTAAACCGCCAATTGCATAACCGTCAAAGCCAATATTCATCAAAGCCGTTGCCGATTGAGATCGTAAATCTTCAAACATACCACCCTGCACAATGCCAAATAAAGCATTCGGATTGTTTAATTTTTCATGTGCCTCTTTTGAACGATGTGCCCAACGCAATGACAGTTGCATCGATTTATCGGCAGTGGTTTTATCGGCAGGATACGGGGTGCATTCATCAAAAATCATCACAATATCTGCACCTAATTCGTGCTGAATTTGCATTGACTCCTCAGGCCCCATAAAAATTTTATCGCCATTTTTAGGGGAACGAAATTCAACACCTGATTCGCTAATTTTACGCATATCACCCAAACTAAATACTTGAAAACCGCCTGAATCCGTCAAAATTGGCCCTTGCCAATGCATAAAATATGCAAATCACCATGGGCTTTAATGACCTCAGTTCCCGGGGTAATGCCAAGTGAAAAGTATTACCAAGAATAATTTGTGCACCGAGTTCTTGCACCTCTTCAGGGGTCATTGCTTTGACCGTGCCATAGGTACCAACGGGCATAAAGGCAGGGGTTTCAACCTTGCCTCGTGTAAAAGATAGAGTACCACGGCGGGCTTTAGTATCTGTATTTTTTAAATTAAATTTCATTTTTTATGTCCTTTCGCTTGCTTGACTGCATTTGCCAAAGTTGCGCGTATTTACCTTGCATTGCTAATAATTCTTCGTGTGTACCTTGTTCAAGAATCGTGCCCTCGCCTAAGACGATAATTTTATCAGCATCAACGATGGTAGAAAGACGATGTGCAATGACCAAAGTGGTGTGTTCATTACCCAATTCTTTTAAGGCTTTTTGCACCATTTTTTCTGAGTAAGAATCAAGTGCTGAAGTGGCTTCATCAAAAATTAAAATGGGTGGATTTTTAAGTAGCACTCTGGCAATCGCCATACGCTGTTTTTCGCCACCTGATAATTTAAGTCCTCGCTCTCCTACTATCGTATCATAGCCATCAGGTAACGCATCAATAAATTGATCAATAAAAGCTGCTTTTGCCGCTACCTCTACTTGTTGCTGAGTTGCGCCCTGTTTGCCATAAGCAATATTGTAATAAATGCTTTCGTTAAACATTACCGTGTCTTGTGGCACCACGCCAATTGCTGATTGTAGCGAGTTTTTATCCACGGTTTTAATATTTTGCCCATCAATCAGAATTTCACCGTTACTCGCATCATAAAATCGGAACAGTAATTTAGCCAAGGTAGATTTACCCGCCCCAGATTGCCCGACAATAGCCACTTTTTTGCCTGATTCAATAGTAAAATTCACATTTTTTAAAGTTTTATTTTTATTTTCATAAGCAAAAGAAACTTGCTTAAACTCAACCTTGCCTTGACTCACTTTTAAGGCAGGTGAATTTTTAGCATTCTGTACTTTTGCACGACGGTCCAACAAATCAAACAGATTGTTCATATCGATAAAATTATGTTTTATTTGTCGGTAAACAATACCCAAAGAACCGAGTGGCAAAAACAACTGCAGTAATAGCGCCTGAATCATAATCATATCGCCCAAGCCCAATGTCTGCTCAACCACACCCTGCGCTGCCATAATTAAAATAATTGTTACCCCCACAGCAATCACACTAGATTGTACAAAATTGAGTGCTGTCATTGAAGTAAAACTCTTGGTTGCCACATCCTCCCAACGCCCCATCGTTTTATCGTAACGATTCACTTCAAAATCTTCCCGATTAAAATATTTCACCGTTTCATAATTAATCAAACTGTCCACTGCATTGGTATTTGCCTCAGATTGCATATCATTCATCTCGTAACGATATTTCATCCGCCAAGTGGTGATTGCCAAAGTTAACAAAATATAAAACGACACGGTCGCTAAAGAAATTCCCGCAAAAAACACATCATAATTCACCCACAACAACCCAACCACCATCGCAATCTCAAAAAATGAAGGAATGATATTAAAACAAAATTGATAATAAAGTAGAAACACTTTGCGTACCACGGTCAATATCACGGGTAATCCCGCCAATACGACGGTCTAAGTGAAAAGATAAATCCAAGGTATGCAAATGTTTAAACACCCCCAATGCAATCAAATGCATCGCATGATAACGCACACGGGCAAACACAGCATCTCTGAGCTCATTAAACAAAGCACTACTCAAGCGTAACACCCCATAAGCAAACAACAATCCCAACGGCAAAACCACCAAAACATTAGGTTCATCCAATGTATCAACAATCCCTTTAAGTGCCACTGGAACTGCCACATTGGCCAATTTAGCCGCAACAAGAAATAGTGTTGCCAAAATAACACGGGCACGCATTTTCAACAAATAAGGGGCTAATTTTTTTAACACCTTAATATCCTGCGTTTTAAAATCGGAAGCTTTAGTTTGTTTATTGGTATCGCGCATCATTAATTGGATAATCCTCGGGCAAAATCACCCCTTTCTCCAAGGCAATTTTCACCACCTCTTCCCCTCTAAATTGCGTTGGGTTCTGCATCAATTCCGTCTGCCAAAAACTGTGCATCTCACACATCTGCGGATGCGTATGATTACACCCCAACACATGAAAACTCGCCTCACCCACACGCCAAGGCCCATCCCCTTAATTTCCCCCTCAATCAAATGAATACTATATTCAGGCTCTTTTTCCCAAAACAATTCAAAATACAAAATACCTTTTGGATGCTGAAAAATTGCCTCAATCACTCGGGTCTCTCCGTTTGGGTATTTGATGTATAGGGGTGAGTGTAAAGTAAATATTTTATTCATTATAGTGCCGTTTTTTGGCGTGGTAAATTGTTGGGGTTTTATAGGTCTCTATTTAAAATATTTCTTAAATCTAAATTTTTTAATGAATTACTAAAAAATAATATTTCGTTACCTTCTTTTGCTCTATATGCAGAATGATTAAAAGAGTATTTTTTAATAAATTTAGAAGAAATCCAATTATATATTTTTTCTATTTCCAAAGTATTATCATAAGAGACAATCCAATTTATATTTCTTATATTTTTAATTACCTCTGCCACCTCTTTATGTTGGTTATTTTTATAGTAATTCATATACAAAGAAGAAGCTTTTAAATAATAAGGAGGGTCAAAATAAAAAATTGTTTGATTGTTATCAGATTCTTTTTCTATTTTTTTAATGAGCTTTAAGGCATCAAGATTATAAAGTTTTATTTGTTTTTTATGCTTAGCAATTAACTTGATTCTTTTGATAAGTTCTTTTTTATTAAAACGACAATCTATTTTATATTTTCCATTTTGACCTGGTCCACCAATTACACCAGCATTTATAATTCCTGAAAAATTTGTTCTATTGAGAAAAAAAGTAGAAAAACCCAAATCCAAGAGATTTTCTTTTGATTTATTTTTTTGTATATTTTTTGCCTTTTGCCAATTCTCAATATTTATTTCTGTATTTTCAATTAAATCACAAAGTTTTTTTGTATTTCTTAATACGGAATGCCAAAAAGCATAAATAGAACGGTCAAAATCATTAATGGTAATTTTATCTACTTTATCTTCTAATAATAAATATAAGGCCACTGAAGCCCCCCCAGCATATGGCTCAACATAATGCCCTTTTATATCATTATCAATGCAAACTTTTGATATAAATTTAGACAGTTTATTTTTTCCTCCTGGGTATCTTAATGGTGAGTAAAACATAATCTAAAATTTATTAAATAAATTATCAAAATTTAAAAGAAAATCATCAACGAGTTCTTTGTTTTGTTTTTTCCATGGATTTAATACTTTACTTGCATTGCTAT
The DNA here is from genome assembly GCA_013416635.1 of Candidatus Thiodubiliella endoseptemdiera. Lineage (GTDB taxonomy): Bacteria > Pseudomonadota > Gammaproteobacteria > PS1 > Pseudothioglobaceae > Thiodubiliella > Thiodubiliella endoseptemdiera. The sequence continues at coordinate 449,640 of JACCHT010000002.1, forward strand.
TGCTTCCCCATAATGGCAAATGAGAATTAAACCACTTTTTTGCCTTATCTCTATCATCTTGTACTTCTTGATTTGAATAATCCCTAAAGCAATATTGCCTCGTAAATGTATTGTCTATTTTTTGCCATAATTGATCAGATTCAGGTAAATTATTAAGAAAGTTAGAAATAATTTGTTCGAGTGAGTTTTCTGTAGGGAGTAGTAGAATATTTCCAATCTTATTAGCTTTGTTTCGTTGTTCAATATCACCATCAAGCATAATAATTGAATTTGGAAATTGAAAGGAGGGAACTTTTGGGGCTAATTCAATAAGGTTATTGCAACCAAATTTTACTTTAGGATAGAATTTTAAGTGCTTCGTGCGACTATTTCCTAATAATGATTTTGCAAAAATAACCGCTTCAGAATCTTCTGTAAAAATATCGATTTTGTTTATTGTAGTTTTTCCAGTCAAGGCTACATTAAGGTGGTTTTTTATAAACTCATAATTAACACTATCTTTAATAATAATCTTTTGATCTTCTTTTTTTAAATAAACCAGCTTTATTTGATTTTTTCTGTCCTCGTTTTCTTGAAGTTTTGACGCTTCTTTTAATAAAGTTAAAGAATGTGTTGTAAATATAATTTGAATATCAAAATCAGATACAAAACGATTCAAAGCATCTAATAGTTTCATCTGTGAACCAGGATAAAAAGTCGTATCAATTTCATCTATAGCTAAAATTCCTCCTTTATAATCGTTTTTATATTCTTTTTTTAGACGTTTAAAAGAAAGTATTGCAAGTAGTATTTTCCCTATATTGTCTTGTCCTGCTGAATTTGATTGCCAATCGTAATAAGGGGTATTTGCTCCTAGTGTTTGTTTATCTATACTTGACAGAGATGTCGGACTAATTTTTTCATCCCCAAGAATAAGTATTTTATTGTGCCACTTTTCATAAAAATTTTTTTCATCATCTGTTAGTTCTAAAGATTTATTTTCACTTAGTTTATTGTCTTCACCTATTGGTAACAACCTTTTTAAACTAAGATAAATAACTGGTAATTGAACAAATCCAGAGCCTTTACTTTTATCGGGCTTACCAGTTTTTTTGTTTACTTTCCATATGCGAATTTCACCTTCTTTCTTTCCGCCTCTATTTATACTTCCAGCAGTATAATCAGAATCATCATCAAAAAATAATGTCCATTTATGCCCTCCAATCTTATCAAATCTTTTGGATAGTTTAAACTTATCAGAAAATGCTGATTTAAAATCCCCACCAGATAATGGTTTTTCTCCATACATTGGATTATCTTTATCTGTTATTGTAAATGGCTGTGTCAACAACCCAAGAAGGGTTGTCTTTTGAGTTCCATTTTGTCCAGAAATTACTGTCAAATGTGAGCCAAGTTCAAATTCAACATTTTCAAAGCCCCTAAATTTCTCAATTAATATTTTTGTTATTTTCATAATTATTTTTTTAAAGGTTTCCAAAGAATTTCAAAAAACTCTTCTAAATTATCCCATTTTAATTTCAAATCACTAGATGCCGATTGTGTTTTATAAGAATGAACATAGCGATGAAAGTTTTGAATGGATAATAAATTGTTTTGATTATTTGCAACAACTTTTATATTTTTTAACTGTTTATCATTCGCTAAGTCTTCCTCTTCCATGTATTTATACACTTCTTTTATTTTTTCTGAAAACTTAGTACTAGGTGTAAAAGTCTTTCCTTTTTTTTCCCAAAAATAATCAATACTTGTTTCTAAAAATACTCTAAATAAAACTCCTACAGCATTTGGAACTGCTTTTGTTGAGTCATCAATAAGCAGGCCACCTTTAAGTTCGTGATAAATATTATTAATTTTTGTTTCTTCAATGTCTAAACGACATGTTTTTGGGATGAGATATTTTCTCGTAGTACTTGGAGGGTTTATTTTCACATTATTATTTTTAGTAATATCGGTTATTTTTTCTCCAAATAAATTATCTGTTGTATTTTCTTGAATTTCTTTATCTACTTTTTTAGAATCATTACTTTTGATTGATGCCAAGTATGTTTTCTTTTCTTGCCCTGTGTTTAAAGTACGAGAATCAAGTTTATTTCCAGAAAAATCTTCTTTTTTTAAAATACTCAAAATTATCACTTTTAATTCTTCTGGAAAGTTTGAATTTTTAATTTCCAAATCTCCATTATCTTTTAAACTAAAACCATATTTTGTATATGCCTCTTTACTGTCTAAAATACGCCAAAAAGTCGTAACATATCCTCGCCCTAACACTTGCTCCTTTAATGTTTCTGGAATATCTAAATTTTTAATTATTCTGGCAATTGCAACTTTGAACTCTTCTTTTTTTGTAGCACTTCCTACACGCACATTGTGATTTGTTCTTTCTTGCTCACTCCAGCTAACTTCATTATTTCCATTTAAATGTTTTCTGGCTATATAACGAAAACCCTCAGATTTATTAGTTGTGATAAGGCAATCGAATAAATAACTATCATTAATATTGATTTCTTTTTTTAATTCTGTAAATTTCTTTTTTAAAATATTGTTTGGAGCAAGGCTTGGATTATTCAACATTTTATATACAGTTAAACGACGATTACCTTCTAAGACAACCATATTTTTGTCTATATTATAAATAACTAATCTTTCTAGTTGTGGCAAATCAAAATCTTTTACAATTTCTTTCGCAAATTCTTTAATCTTAAAATCTTTTTTGGAGCAAAAATATTGAATTAATTCTGGTTCAGATTTACTAAAATAGTTATCAGGAAAACGAGCATTTTCATCCCATAATAATAAATCCTTTAATAATATTTCTTCTTTTCTCCACTTATTATTTGATTTTTCCATAATATTTCCTTAATTATTAGAGACCTTTGCATAAATAGGGATGATTAGCAAAATGACAGATTTTATTAAATTGGAAATTTTTTAAATCCACTCCTAGCAGGGCTAAGGGTGTTTTTAAAAAGTTTGTAATTTGATGAAAGATGGCGTTTTGATGATTATTCATATTTATGCAAAGGTCTCTATTAATTACCAAAAAAAACTCAACTCTCTTTATTCCCCCGCTTCTCAAACTCTTTCGCAATATCTTTCAGAGGGAATAATAAAGGATAAGGGCTACCCTTTTTTAGGTCTGCCAACCTTCTTAAACCTTAAATTTCTGCCAGTTATCTGACCAAAATTAGCAATAAAATAATCACTGCCACACAAGCGACCACTTATAAACATTACACCTCAAAATATCTAGGCTTTTTTGATTCTCATCCATCGTCAAATAATATTCATATCATTTTAACTCAATCACTCCATTTTTTGCTTGATAAATTGCCAGTTTTTTAATCATTGCTTAATGCGGTTTGTAATTGGGTTAACAAGTCATCACTTTTGCTAAAAGACTGGTTCATTTTTAGCAATAACGCCTCACTGGAATATTGCTTTTCAGCTTCTGGTTGGTGTGGATTTTTAATGTCTAAATTGTAGCTGTTGTCTTGAATGGTTTTTATATCCACCTGCCATGCAACTTCATTTTCTTTGCGGTTGTGCCACCATTTTTTTAACCCTTCAAACTCGGATAATTGTATTGGTTTAGTTTTGGAATAAGTCTTATAATTTTCGGGCAGTTTGTGTTCAAAATACCAAATTTTTTTGGGTGGGTTTGCCTTTGTCAAAAAATAACAAATTAGTGGCTACTGAAGCATAAGGTTGAAACACCGAATTGGGCAAACGAACAATGGTGTGTAGATTACAATCTTCTAACAATTTTTGACGAATGCGTTGTTTAACGCCATCTCCAGTAAGTGATCCATCAGGCAGGACAATCGCCGCTCTGCCCTCTATTTTGAGCAAATGTATCATTAAAATCAGAAACAAACCGGCTGATTCCTTGGTGCGATAAGTTTTTGGGAAATTATTTTCGTTATTATTGGACACCACACTACCAAACGGTGGATTAGCCAGGGATAATTAGCAAAATGCCAGATTTTATTAAATTAGAAATTTTTTAAATCCAATCCTAGCAAGGTTAAGGGTGAATTTAAAAAGTTTTTAAGTTGATGAAAGATGGTGTTTTGATGATTATTCATATTTATACAAAGGTCTTATTTAATATTGTTTGTCATTCACTGGATAATTCTCAGGCAAAATTGCCCCTTTCTCCAAAGCAATCTTTACCACTTCTTCATTTCTAAATTGTGCTGAATTCTGCATCAATTCCGTCTTTCAAAAGCTATGCATTTCACACATTTGCGGATGCGTATGATTACACCCTAATACATGAAAACTTGCCTCACCTACACGCCAAGGCCCATCGCCCTTAATCTCACCCTCAATCAAATGAATGCTATACTGCGGATTTTTTTTCCCAAAACAACTCAAAATACAACACCCCTTTTTGGATGTTCGAACAACTCCTCAATTACTCGCGTTTCCCTATTTGGATATTTGATATACAGCGGTGAACGCAGAGTGAATATTTTACTCAAGACCTTTGCATAAATAGGAATAATTATCAAAAATCCACTTTTCACTCACTTGACAATTTTTTAAACCCTGCCTTGCCACTACTAGAAGTAAGTTTAAGAAAATCACCAATTAGCATTTTTTTCAATACTCTTGAGGGTAAAAATTGAATTTTACTAATCATCTCTATATTATGCAAAAGTCTCTACAAAAAGAATTAATTTAGCGATTGAGCATTTAATATCCGTTCAGAATATAGCTGAATTAAAGAAAGTAACTTAAAATGTGTCCAGGTTTGTAGGACTATTGCACTAAAGCACCAATCCCGACAAATAGTTACCTAACTCGTTTAAAATACCTGCTAATTATCACTTACCCAAACATCGGAGATGGGCGCAGGTGTTGCCTGTGAATACCTAATTCTTTGAATAAAAAAATGCCTACAAGTATTCATTAATTGAGACCTTTGCATAAATATGAATAATCATCAAAACGCCATCTTTCATCAAATTACAAACTTTTTAAAAACACCCTTAGCCCTGCTAGGAGTGGATTTAAAAAATTTCCAATTTAATAAAATCTGTCATTTTGCTAATCATCCCTATTTATGCAAAGGTCTCAATTTTAGTAAATTTTAACGATGTTATTTATTTTATTAAAAATTGAATTGGATTTTGAGTTAAGTATAAACACTGTCCAAATATCCTGAAAGGCGGTAACGGAAATCGCGTCTAAATCTCGTTTAAGTTTCCAAAAGAGTGTGGCTGAGTCTTGTTCGGATTGATAGTCTATCGTAGTGAGCCGTACTCCAGTACCGCCTGGTAGGTCTTTTCCTAGAAATATGAATACAGCAACATCTCCTTCAGCCCAAGCCCAGTTAGGAGCATCCATAGTAGATGACATATCATGCCAAAAATCTTGCCATTCTTGGGCATTTTTCATAACGGCAAAGCGAGATGAGTTATTGACTTGAGTATCAAAAATCCAGTTTTGACGAATATACTCGGGTGTTATTTCAAGGATTTGATTATTCATATTTTTTTGTTCAAAACTATTGGTGTTTATGGCATAAGTCACATTGTTTCTACAAATAAAACAGCAGCAATAGTGCTGCTGTTTTTGCTAACTTTAGCAACGCTTAAGCTTCCAAAACGATTTGATCGTTATATTCGTTTTGGTGTGTTTCTAGATAAGTCACAGCATTCGCAAGATTAATCTTTGTATAGCCAACAGGAGAACTAGGCGTTGGATTCGGTGATACGACATCACTCAAAGTTAAAGTTAAGTCATAAGTACTGGTAAACCCCTTATTGTAACCATCGTAATAATCTACTCCTACATAATAAGTACTGGTAAACCCCTTATTGTAACCATCGTAATAATCTACTCCTACATAATAAGTACCTGCATCCAATGTTTTTTGATAACCAATATCAACACTGCCCCACTCCCAACCGTTGTGAAGCGATTTACCGCTACTATCATAAAGGTTTAAGTCTACATCGGAAGATAAGTTAGACAATAAGAAATCAACCTTGCCATTAGCACTCAACTCAAACTGAAAAAAGTCTTTATCGTCTGTTCCCTTAGTCACTGAATCTTGTAATAATTTAGCACCATTACTCAAAGTACCTAACTTATTGGCTGTTGCTATTGTGCCATCTGAATCAGGTGTCGGCACATGAGTCTCTGGTTCTGGTGTCTGCACCAAAGTGTCTTTATTAAATAAAGTTGTATCTGTAGTTGTTGTATCTGTAGTTGCAGTTGTTGCACCTTCATTAATGGTATACCCGCCTACTTTATCGCCAGTTTTTTGGATTAGATCTAAGAATTCTTCATCGGTTAATTTATGCCCTAATAAATCTATTGCTGCTTCTTGCAGGACTGCAGCAGAACCTGCAATAGTTGGCGCAGAAAAACTAGTGCCTGAAATTGAGTGTGCAATACCATTATTGTCAATCACATTGATATTTTCACCTAAGGCAGCAACATCAGTTAAATCCTTATGCTGTTGCGAGAAACTGGTAAATTCACCATCCGCATTAGTAGCAGAAACTGAAATAACACTCTCACTAGAAGCCAAAAGATTAACACCGTCACAACTATAAGATGCCTTACTGTTACCTGAAGCAACGGTAACAATCACACCTTTGTCGTCAAGTACCTGATATTCATCAGAACCTAACCAAGTAGTTGGCGTTTGTACATTGCCCAAACCCAAGGATAAATTAACTGCAGTAATACTATAAGCATCTGTGTTGGCAACCACCCATTGTAATGCTTTTTCAATATCAGAATTATACGCACCTGATGAGCCATCTGAAAATACTTTTAAATGAATAATTTTAACACCAGAAGCCACATTTTGAGCAACATTCGCAACTTGTCCACCATGATTACCGCCACTATTTATTGCGTCGTTGTCGTTGTCTGCAAAATCATAAGAATAAACAACATTGCTGTTAGTGTAACTAGTTGAAATACCTTGATCAATTATAACGATGGTTTGCCCAGCACCTGTATATTTACCTGTGTAATTATCTAATTCCATAATTTTATCTCCATTATTGTTAAGTTAGAAAAGATTATACACTATTTTTTTAAGACTTTTTCATAAATTTTATGCAAATAGAGACCTTTGCATAAATATGAATAATCATCAAAACGCCATCTTTCATCAAATTACAAACTTTTTAAAAACACCCTTAGCCCTGCTAGGAGTGGATTTAAAAAATTTCCAATTTAATAAAATCTGTCATTTTGCTAATCATCCCTATTTATGCAAAGGTCTCAAATAGAGATGCTTATCAAAAATTCACTTTTCACCTACTTGACGATTTTTTAAATCCTGCCTTATCTCTGCTAGAACTGAGTTTAAGAAAATCACCAATTGAGCATTCTTATCAACACCTTTTTTTGAGGGGTAAAAATTGAATTTTACTAAATATCATGCCAAAAATCTTGCCATTCTTGGGCATTTTTCATAACGGCAAAGCGAGATGAGTTATTGACTTGAGTATCAAAAATCCAGTTTTGACGAATATACTCGGGTGTTATTTCAAGGATTTGATTATTCATATTTTTTTGTTCAAAACTATTGGTGTTTATGGCATAAGTCACATTGCCTACAAAATAAAACAGCAGCAATAGTGCTGCTGTTTTTGCTAACTTTAGCAACGCTTAAGCTTCCAAAACGATTTGATCGTTATATTCGTTTTGGTGTGTTTCTAGATAAGTCACAGCATTCGCAAGATTAATCTTTGTATAGCCAACAGGAGAACTAGGCGTTGGATTCGGTGATACGACATCACTCAAAGTTAAAGTTAAGTCATAAGTACTAGTAAACCCCTTATTGTAACCATCGTAATAATCTACTCCTACATAATAAGTACCTGCATCCAATGTTTTTTGATAACCAATATCAACACTGCCCCACTCCCAACCGTTGTGAAGCGATTTACCGCTACTATCATAAAGGTTTAAGTCTACATCGGAAGATAAGTTAGACAATAAGAAATCAACCTTGCCATTAGCACTCAACTCAAACTGAAAAAAGTCTTTATCGTCTGTTTCCTTAGTCACTGAATCTTGTAATAATTTAGCACCATTACTCAAAGTACCTAACTTATTGGCTGTTGCTATTGTGCCATCTGAATTAGGTGTCGGCACAGGAGTCTCTGGTTCTGGAGCAGGAGACACATCACTCAAAGTTAAACTCAAATCATAAGTGCTAGTGACTCCTTTATTGTAACCATCGTAATAATCTACTCCTACATAATAAGTACCTGCATCCAATGTTTTTTGATAACCAATATCAACACTGCCCCACTCCCAACCGATGTGAAGCAATTTACCGCTACTATCATAAAGGTTTAAGTCTACATCGGAAGATAAGTTAGACAATAAGAAATCAACCTTGCCATTAGCGCTCAACTCAAACTGAAAAAAGTCTTTATCGTCTGTTTCCTTAGTCACTGAATCTTGTAATAATTTAACACCTGCGGTTAATGCACCAATTTTTTGAGCGGTTAGAATTGTGCCATCATCTACAACAAGCCCTGGGTCAGTTTTAGGAATAATAACTTGTGGCACCTCTACTGCCGCCCCTGCTGATTGTGTCTGCACCAAAGTGTCTTTATTAAATAAAGTTGTATTTGTAGTTGTTGTATTTGTAGTTGTAGTTGTTGCACCTTCATTAATGGTATACCCGCCTACTTTATCGCCAGTTTTTTGTATTAGATCTAAGAATTCTTCATCGGTTAATTGATGCCCTAATAAATCCATTGCTGCTTCTTGCAGGACTGCAGCAGAACCTGCAATGGTTGGCGCAGAAAAACTAGTGCCTGAAATTGAGTGTGCAATACCATTATTATCAATCACATTGATATTTTTACCTAAGGCAGCAACATCAGTTAAATCCTTATGCTGTTGCGAGAAACTGGTAAATTCACCATTCTCATTAGTAGCAGAAACTGAAATAACACTCTCACTAGAAGCCATATAATTAACACCGTCATAACTATAAGATGCCTTACTGTTACCTGAAGCAACGGTAACAATCACACCTTTGTCGTCAAGTGCCTGATATTCATCAGAACCTGACCAAGTAGTTGGCGTTTGTACATTGCCCGAACCCAAGGATAAATTAACTGCAGTAATATTATAAGCATCTGTGTTGGCAACCACCCATTGTAATGCTTCTTCAATATTAGAAGAATACGCAACTGATGAGCCATCTGAAAATACTTTTAAATGAATAATTTTAACACCAGAAGCCACATTTTGAGCAACATTCGCAACTTGTCCACCATGATTACCGCCACTATTTATTGCGTCGTTGTCGTTGTCTGCAAAATCATAAGAATAAACAACATTGCTGTTAGTGTAACTAGTTGAAATACCTTGATCAATTATAACGATGGTTTGCCCAGCACCTGTATATTTACCTGTGTAATTATCTAATTCCATAATTTTATCTCCATTATTGTTAAGTTAGAAAAGATTGTACACTATTTTTTTAAGACTTTTTCATAAATTTTATGCAAATAGAGACCTTTGCATAAATATGAATAATCATCAAAACGCCATCTTTCATCAAATTACAAACTTTTTAAAAACACCCTTAGCCCTGCTAGGAGTGGATTTAAAAAATTTCCAATTTAATAAAATCTGTCATTTTGCTAATCATCCCTATTTATGCAAAGGTCTCAATTTATATAAAGGTCTTTATTTGTTATTAAAAAGAATGATTAATTTGTTCAAAGTCGAATCCACGAGATTGTAAAAAGCGTTGTTGTTTGGATTTTTCTTTGTAATTACTGGGTGCTTCTTCTCCGTATTTTCTAATTCTAATGTTTTTTGCTAAAGCAAAAAAATCATGCTCTGATAAATCAAAATGTTCTATGCCTCGTTGTCGTAAATCCATAGCAATTTTAATTGGACCTTTGCCTTGGTTAAAACGCATTTGTATAAATTCATTGGTAAAGCGTTCATCAGATTGATAATTCTCTTTTTTAAGTTTCTCTAATGCCAGGGTAACTTCGTCGTCTTCGTGCCATTGAATGAGTTTTTTATAAAGCTCCACATAAGAATGCTCGCGTTTTACGAGCATTTCCATAGCACTATTGTAAGCGGTTCTACTCAGCGTCTTTAGCGTTAGCCTTTGGTTTGGCTTTCGCTTCCTCTTCATCCGAACCTAAAACGATGGCTTTAATTTTCGCTTCTAAATCAGCACACATTTCTGGATGCTCTTTTAAATAATCGCGTGCTTTGTCTTTGCCTTGTCCAATTCTTTCTGTGCCAACACTATACCAAGCCCCTGCTTTTTCTACCAACTCGTGCTTAACACCTAAGTCAATGATTTCACTTTCACGAGAGATGCCTTCGTTGTAAAGAATTTGGAATTCTGCTTGTTTGAATGGTGGTGCGACTTTATTTTTCAACACTTTAACACGGGTTTCGTTACCCATAATTTCATCGCCTTTCTTAATAGCACCGATACGGCGAATGTCTAAACGCACGGATGCATAGAATTTCAAAGCATTGCCACCCGTAGTGGTTTCAGGGTTGCCAAACATTACGCCAATCTTCATTCTTAATTGATTAATAAAAATAACCATCGTATTGGTTTTCTTAATATTAGCAGTTAATTTTCTCAAGGCCTGAGACATTAAACGCGCTTGCAAACCCATATGCGATGCACCCATTTCGCCTTCAATTTCTGCTTTTGGCGTGAGTGCAGCTACCGAGTCTATCACCACAATATCAACACTACCTGAACGCACTAACATATCCGTGATTTCCAACGCTTGCTCGCCTGTATCAGGCTGAGAAATCAACAAGTCATCTGTATTGACACCCAATTTTCTTGCATATTGTGGATCTAGGGCATGCTCTGCGTCAATAAAGGCAGCTGTGCCGCCGAGTTTTTGCATTTCTGCAATTACATGTAAGGTTAAAGTGGTTTTACCTGAAGATTCAGGACCATAAATTTCAATCACGCGCCCTTTTGGCAAACCGCCGATGCCGAGTGCAATATCTAAACTTAGGCTGCCCGTAGAAACGGCTTCAATGTCTGAACTTGCTTCTTCATCACCAAGAAACATCACCGATCCTTTGCCAAATTGTTTGTCAATCTGTGCTAATGCTGATTTTAGAGCTTGTTTTTTCTGCTCATCCATAATGTTTCTCCTTAGGTTAAAATAAGCGTTTAATTTTACGAGTAATTGGATACATTGTGGTAACTTTTTCAACAAATGACACGCAATTTATGTCGCTGGCACTCAAACTTGCTCGCAAGGGGCAATATGGCGTCCAATCTAACCCGATGGTGGGTTGTGTAATTGTCAAAAATGGGGAAATTATTGCTGATGGCTATCATCAAACTTTTGGCGAAGCCCATGCAGAAATTGATGCATTAACAAAAATTAACCATCAGGCAAACGATGCAACGCTATATGTCACTTTGGAGCCCTGTGCACATCAAGGAAAAACACCGCCATGTGTGCAAGCGATTATTGATGCAGGTGTTGAATCCGTGGTGATTGCTACGCTTGACCCTAATCCTTTGGTAAGTGGCAAGGGTATAGCAATGTTAAAAGACGCAGGTATTGTTGTTAAAATCGGGTTACTTGAAGATGAAGCCAAGCAACTAAATCGTACTTTTATCAAGCGAATGAAAACCAATTTACCTTTTGTAACTTGCAAAATTGCCATGAGTTTGGATGGAAAAACGGCAATGGCATCAGGTGAAAGCAAATGGATTACGGGTGAGTCAGCAAGAGCAGATGTGCAAAAATTACGCGCCCAACATCAGGCAATTATGACAGGTTCTGGCACTATATTAGATGACAATCCATCAATGACTGTGCGCCTTGATACGCTTAATAGTCAGCCATTACGCGTAGTGGTGGATGGTAAAAACCAAATTACTGACATGAGTTTGAATATTTTTTCAACTGATGCTGAAACACAAGTTTTTAACACTGAGAATACCAAAGTCAATAGTGTTGGAAAATTAGATTTAAACGATATTCTCTCGCAATTAGCAATCCAAGGTGTTAATAGTATTTTACTTGAAACAGGGCCTCATTTGATTGGCGCAATGGTGGGTGCAGGATTAGTGGATGAATTCATTATTTATATGGCACCGATATTAATGGGCAATGGCGCCAATTCAATGATAAATCTGCCAATTCAAACAATGGGCGACAAATTAGCACTCACTATTAAAGATATTAGAATGGTTGGCGAAGACATCAAAATAACAGCAATACTAAAATGAAAACACTTACCAATAAAAATGTTATTTTAGGTGTGAGTGGCTCAATTGCTGCTTATAAAGCCCCTGATATCGTGCGTCGCTTGCAGGATTTGGGTGCGGAGGTGCGTGTGGTTTTGACGCAATCTGGCTCGCAATTTGTGACTGAATTGTCTTTGCAAGTAACCTCTAAAAATAAAGTACATCATAATTTGTGGGATAAAGAAGCTGAGTTGTCAATGGGACATATTGAATTGGCAAAATGGGCAGATGCTATTTTAATTGCCCCTGCAAGTGCTAATACTATTGCCAATTTGGCGTTAGGTAAGGCGAATGACTTACTCAGTAGCGTAGTTTTAGCAAATGATTGTCCGCTACTGATTGCCCCTGCGATGAATCAACAAATGTATAGAGCTGACAGTGTGCAAGAAAATTTAAATACTTTAATTAGGCAACAAGCAACCATTATTCAACCTGAGAGTGGCGAACAAGCCTGTGGTGATATTGGTGAAGGGCGTTTGGCTGAGTCTGTGGATATTGCTCAACAAGTGAGTATGCTTTTTCAAAGCACCAAGTTGAGCGGCAAAAAAGTATTGATTACCCTAGGTGCGACGATTGAAGCGATTGATCCTGTGAGATTTTTATCCAATCATTCAAGTGGCAAGATGGGCTCGGCATTATCTGATGCTTGTATCGAAGCGGGTGCGCAAGTAACTTTAATTCACGGCAATATTGGTATCAATCTCAACCCAAAAGCGACTGCAATTTCAGCGATGAGTGCCGAGCAAATGTATCAAGCAGTAATGTCAAATATTGCCGGGCAAGACATTTTTATTGCCTGTGCTGCAGTGAGTGATTATTGCATTAAAAATGTTGAAAAAAACAAGATTAAAAAGTTAAATGAAAATCTAATTTTGGAATTAACACCAACCAAAGACATTTTAAAAAAAGTCTGTCAATTAACACAAAAACCAATCTGTATCGGCTTTGCTGCAGAGACCCAAAATTTGACTGAAAATGCTAAAAATAAGTTAAAAAACAAAGGGTGTGATGCAATTATTTTAAATGATGTTTCTAAGCCCGATTTTGGCTTCAAAAGTGATAAAAATGAAGTGCTATTTTTGACTACAAAAAACAGTCAAAAAATCGAAAAAAATAGCAAACAAAAAATTGCTCGAAAGATTATTGATGTATTAACTGAAAAATTTTTATAAACACACTAAAACCTTGTTAAATCAACACTCAAGAAAGTTACCCACAAAACTGTGGATAACTCTGTGAACATCTTCATTAAAATAGCAAAAAATGTTGATAGATTGCGATTTCTTATAATTTTGTATAAAAATTAATCAACTATTTTTTATCGTTAAAAATCAATAATTTATAAAAAATAGTTAGAAGTAATATTCTGTGTTAATGTGACAATTTAACTTTTATTTCGTTATAGGGGAAAACTTTTACTGTTTCACGCATTAAATCAAGTGTTTCATAGGTTATTATAAAATAATAATACGATTAACGCTCAACTTAATTACCGTGTCATTTTATTGCAACTATTTATGTTTATTTATGCCTTAAATTTCCTGTTTGGAATCCTGCTATTTTCACTCAAAAATACACTGCAAATTACCAATGATGAGTGGGTGGCATTTTTCGTATTATTTTTAGTAATTTTAGCGGGTTTTAAGCGTTATAAAGCCATCAGTTTAGGTTTGATATTTTTCTTACTAGGTTTTGCCTGGATGGGAATTATATCGACACAAGTACTTAACACTCAAATCACAGAAAAATACCTTAATAAGCCCATTTTAGTGACAGGTAAGATTGTCAAATTACCTGAAAAAACGAAGCACAATACCAAATTCTTTTTTCAAGCGAAATCCCCTTTTTCAGGACAATTAAAACTTGCTTGGTACAGTCATAAAAAAGTTTTTGTACCTGAATTGCAGGTGGGGGATACTTGGCGGTTATTACTCAAAATAAAACACAATAACAGTTACCAAAATTTGAGTGGTTTTGATTATGAAAAATGGCTATTTTATAAACGCATTGATGCGACTGGCTATGTAAAAAATTCATCTTTCAATCAATTAATTGAACCTAATCAGTCGATTTCATCGATCGATAAAATCAGACAAACCATCCGCCAAACCTTATCCCCTATTCTTAATCAGCAAAAATTTGGTGGTGTGCTTAACGCTCTCATTATCGGTGACCGTTCTTTAATTAGCAATCAACATTGGGAGCTCTTTAAAGCGACTAATACCACACACCTTAGTGTTATCTCTGGCTTGCATATTGGGCTTATTTCTGGCTTTGCATTTTTGCTGGTGCAATTCTTTTGGCGTCGTTCTACGCGTTTGAGTTTGATATTACCCGCACAAATTACGGGCGCCTATTTTGGATTGTTTGTTGCATTTTTATACGCATTGATTGCTGGATTTTCCATTCCCACAGGCCGCGCCTTTATTATGGCAAGTGTGGTTTTTCTGTCAATCATCTTAAAACGCCATCATAATATTTGGCAATTATATAGTTTAGCATTACTTTTGGTATTACTCAACAACCCACTGAGTGTACTTAGTGTTGGTTTTTGGCTGTCTTTTTATGTAGTAGCAGTGATTATCTATGGCACCAAACAACACCAGAAAAATCTTGGTTTTATCGCCTCATCTACATCCAATTATTAATCAGTTTCTCTACACTGCCACTCACTATTTGGTTTTTCTCAACAGCTTCAATTATCTCTCCAATTGCCAATTTAGTTGCCATTCCTGTGTTCAGTTTTATCATCACCCCATTTGCTCTACTTGGTGCCTTATTTAACTTTATTGGACTCACTACATTAGCGGAAATCGTTTTTTCAATTGCCAATCAAGCCTTGCTCTATTTGTCCATATTGTTAGAGCAATTGCAACAATTTGAGTTTCACAAATGGCATTATGCGCAAACTTCCTTAGTGGATTTAACACTCTTTATCTTAGCAATATTTATTGCTATATCGCCAAAAGGGCTAAAACTGCGTTGGCTCTCCGTTCCTATTTTAGGGTTGTTATTTTTGACACCCAATCAAAAGATGGACAGTCGTTCAATGCGCATTAGCACACTTGATGTTGGACAAGGATTGGCCCATGTAGTACAAACCAGAAACCATATTTTATTATTTGATACTGGAGCAAGATATCCTTCTGGTTTTAATCTGGGTAACAGCGTCATTACCCCCTATTTACAGGCAAAACACATTCAATACTTAGATAAAGTCATTGTTTCTCATGGGGATAATGACCATATTGGCGGGATTAACAATATTTTAGAAAACTTTCAGGTAGGTGAAATACTCAGTTCTGTGCCTGAAAAAATCCAAGTAAAAGTGACAAATTGCCAGGCAGGGCAACAATGGCAATGGGATGGAATATTGTTTGAAATCTTAAATCCTGATAAAAAATCTACCTTTAAACGCAATAATGCATCCTGCGTCCTGAAAGTCTCTAATGGAAAATACAGTGCGCTATTGACAGGTGATATTGAAAAAGAAGCTGAGTATTATCTTGTGAAAAATAAAAAAGAAAAACTAAAAAGCACTCTTTTAATAGCGCCACATCATGGTAGTAGAACTTCTTCAACACAGCCATTTTTAACTGCAGTATCGCCCGAATTAATCATCATTTCAAATGGTTTTCAAAATCGCTTCCGACACCCGAGTAAAGCAGTAATGAAACGCTATCAATACAACGGAATCAAAACTCTGCAAACCGATTGCTCAGGACAAATTGATGTATTTCTGAGCGACAAAATTGAAATTCAAGAATACAGAAAAAACGCCAAACGCTATTATTTGCGTCAATGTGAGTAATTAACATGACTGGCATTAGAACTTAACAAAGCGTTAATAGTTTCTATCAATTGTTGATTTGGGCTCACAGCATACTCATTATTCAACTGCATAAAACCGCTGGATTCTTTAATTTGATAATGCAATTTAACTGGGCATCGTCCTTGATTTTGCCTGAGTAAGGTTGCCAATTGTTCAAACAGTTTTAAGTGTTGATGGTTGAGCGATATTTCAAAACTTCTGGCGTATTTTTCTTTAACTATGTCAATAGTTTCAATTTTATTTACCACCAATTGCCAGCCATCCCGGTAATCATCTTTTTCGATAGTGCCCGAAACCACTACCACTGCATCAATATTTAACTGTTCACTCAACCCTTCTATTGCCAATATCTTGGAAAAAATAACCGCATTTAAAGTGAGTTGTCCATCCTCAAGAACGATAGATGCCATTTGGTCGCCCTTTCTCGTGGTGCGATAATACACATCAGAAATCAACGCCAATATCCGCACTTCTTTATTATTTCTAAAAGTCAAATCCTTAGGTAAAGTCGCAGAAAATACCTTAATATCATCCTTATACTCATCTGTCGGATGCTGATAAAAATAATAACCCAACACACTCTTTTCAAGTTGCAGTGTTTGTCGGAATGAAAATGGTGGTACAGACTCATAATGCACTTCATATTCTTGACAACCTTGTGCTTCGGAAAACAACGCATTTTGCCCACTTGAATGGTCATTTTGCCGTTGTTCTGCTTGCTTCATTGCACTCGGATAAGTCTTAATAAGCACTGCTCTATCCACCCCAAATTCATCCAAGGCACCACTATAAATTAACGCTTCAAGTGCGCGTTTATTTAGTGCTCTTTTTTCAATACGCATACAAAAATCAAACAAATCTTGGTATGCTCCATTGGTGTTTCGTTCGGCAACCAAAATTTCAACTACTGCCTCACCTACACCTTTAATTGCACCTAAGCCATAAGTCAGAGTTTTTGCATCTTTGATGCTAAATTCATATAAAGATTCATTCACATTCGGGCCTTTAATCAACAACGCCATCGCTCGCACTTCACTTACGGTAAAATTGATTCTGTCCGTGTCATCCATCATTCGTGAAAGCACCGATGCCATAAAGGCAGCAGGGTAATGTGACTTTAGCCACGCTGTTTGATAGGACACATAGGCATAAGCTACCGAGTGAGATTTGTTAAAACCATAGCCTGAAAACTTATCAATTAAATCAAAAATTTCATTGGCTTTTTTCTCATCAATGTCATTTTTTGCCGCACCTTTAACAAAGACACTGCGTTGCTTTTCCATTTCCGAAGCAATTTTTTTGCCCATTGCCCTACGCAATAAATCCGCACCACCTAAGGAGTAACCTGCCATTACTTGTGCTGATTGCATTACTTGCTCTTGGTACAAGAACACGCCATTCGTCGGTGCCAAAAGTCCTTCTAACATTGGGTGTGGATATTTGACTTTTTGCGTGCCGTGCTTGACATTAATATAGTCATCTACCATGCCTGCATCAAGTGGACCTGGACGATAGAGTGCTAACATTGCCACAATATCTTCAAATGAATCCGCCTGCAATTTTTTCAAATACCCACGCATTCCGTCCGATTCCAATTGAAAAATACCAGTGGTATCGCAGCGTTGCAACAATTCATATACCGCATCATCGTCCAATGGCAAAGTATCAATATCAATCAATTCTTCGCTCAAACCTTTGGCGTGAATGAGTTTGACGGTTTTATCAATAACGGTTAAATTTGACAAACCCAAGAAATCAAACTTAACCAGCCCGACTGCTTCCACATCTTTCATATCAAACTGCGACACTACTCCATCTTCATCGCTGGCTTTATAAGTCGGGCAGAAATCACTAATCTTACTCGGAGCAATCAATACACCGCCTGCGTGTGTACCAACATTACGCACCAAACCTTCCAGCTTTAAAGATAAATCTATCAAGGCAGTCACACTTTCTTCAGAATCATAGCGATTTGCCAATTCTTCTGAAAACCACTTGTCTTTATTTTCCTGAGAATCATCCTCTGAAAAACGCCCCAATGCACGCGATAAATTGATTTTCAAGTCATTCGGTATAGACTTAGAAATGCGGTCACTAAAACCATAAGGGTGTCCTAAAACACGCCCCACATCACGCACCACCCCTTTTGCTGCCATAGTGCCATAAGTGATAATTTGGGATACCTTCTCAGAGCCATATTTTCTCGAAACATACTCAATCACTTCATCACGGCGATCGGTGCAGAAATCTATATCAAAGTCTGGCATTGACACACGCTCAGGATTTAGAAAACGCTCAAATAGTAACTCGTGTTTAATCGGGTCAACATTAGTAATGCCGAGTGCATATGCGACTAATGAACCTGCACCAGATCCACGACCAGGTCCGACAGGGATGTCATTTTCTCTGGACCAGCGAATAAAATCAGCAACAATTAAGAAATACCCTGGGAAATCCATTTTGTTAATGACTGAGAGTTCAAAATCTAATCTATCATCATAAATCTTTCTTTCAACTTCAAGCCCCTCTAAACGCTTTTCCAATCCCGTTTTAGATTCTTGAGAAAAAAAATCAGCCATCGTCAGCCCCTTAGGTACAGGAAAGTCTGGTAAATAATTTTTATCATTTAACTCAAAATGTACATTGCAGCGTTTGGCAATCTCAACACTATTAACCAATACTTCAGGCAGGTCAGAAAATAACACATTCATTTCTTCACTAGATTTCAAGTATTGATCAGCACAATAGCGTTTCTTGCGTCGTGCATCATCTAAAAAACCGCCTTGAGTAATACAAATACGCGCCTCATGTGCTTCAAATTCGTCTTTTTCTAAAAACTGAACATCATTTGTTGCCACCAAAGGAATATCAAACGCCAAACCCAATTTCAAACAAAGATGCAAGCATTGCTCATCATTGGTTCGATTGGTACGCTGCACTCCTAAATAAAACCGATTGCCAAACAATTGTTGCCAAAATTGTGCCTTTTCTTGCGCTTCAGATATTTTATTCTCAAGCAGTGCTTGTGCGATATCGCTATGCACAGGGGGGGCAATCAGTATCAACCCTTGATTGTATTGCTGTAATTGTTCAAGGGTAATATTCGCACCCTCCATTCCTTCCCCTGTTTGATAGGACAAAGAGATGAGTTCAGAGAGGTTTAAATACCCTTTTCTGTCTTGACACAGCAACAACAAAGAAGAATTTTTCTCTTCCCCTTTAAGCGTAACTTCTGCACCAAAAATCGGCTTGATACCCGCCTCTTTAGCTGCCTTATAAAATTTAACTGCTGCAAATAAGTTATTATTATCCGTCAATGCAATCGCATTCAAGCCCAAATCTTTCGCTTGAGTAACGAATTTAGAAATGCGAATTAAACTACTATCAACAGAATATTCGCTATGGCAATGAAGGTGAACAAAATCAGTAGTGGACATCTAAAAATATAAAAAATAATGAGGTATTAAGTTTCATTTTACAACTAAAAAATCCTAATAATTACCCCACCTTTAATTATTTATTGTCATCAAATATATACTTCTATTTGAGACCTTTGCATAAATATGAATAATCATCAAAACGCCATCTTTCATCAAATTACAAACTTTTTAAAAACACCCTTAGCCCTGCTAGGAGTGGATTTAAAAAATTTCCAATTTAATAAAATCTGTCATTTTGCTAATCATCCCTATTTATGCAAAGGTCTCTATTTAAAACAATAAAATGATTGCTTACGAAAAAAAAGGTTAAACCAAAATTCACTCTACCCTATAATAAACACATGATTTTATACGCACTTAAATTTATACTATAATCAATCACATGGCAGATATACGCGCACATTGGAATGCACTCCACCAAAACAAAAATCATAATGAGGTCAGTTGGCATCAAGTTCGTTCAACGATTTCGTTGGATTGGATTTTGGATGTTGTTGATAAGGACGCTACAATTATTGATGTGGGCTGTGGCGTGTCAGTGTTAGCGGATAATTTGTTGGCACAAGGATATCAGCATTTGTCTTTGTTGGAAATTTCGTTAAGCGCAATAGAGGTAATGAAAATTCGATTAGCAGATTGCCTTGAGCAAGTGCATTTTTATAATGACAATATTTTGGATTTGCAAATACAATCACGATTTGACCTTTGGCACGACCGTGCTGTATTTCATTTTTTGACTGACGAAAAAGACCAGAAAACTTACATAGAAAAACTCAAACAACACCTTAAATCAGATGGATATTTCCTACTATCTACCTTTTCACCCACAGGTCCAAAGCAGTGCTCTGACCTCAATATAGTGCAATACGATACTGATAAAATTACTCGCCTATTAGGTGCTGATTTTGAACTCATTAAAACCACCCATGAAACCCATCCCCACCCAAATGGTACGACACAGGATTTTAATTATTTTTTATTTCGGACAAAAAAATACCCCAATAAAGGGGTATTTTTTCTATAATGTTAAATAGTCTTAAAAGTTAGGACCTGCATTAGCTTGGTCAACAGCTTGCTTTTGACCAAGAATTGCATGCCTTAGCAATATTAATAAGCTTAATAGCGCCTACAGTATTACCCTTCTTCTCCAACTTTTTTGCTTTCGCTAAAAGCCCTTTTTTACCACCAATCGTTTTCCAAAGCATACCTGCTTTTTTAGCTTTCTTGATTTCTTTCTTAGCTGCTTTTAAGGCAGACTTATAAGAAGAAGAGCCATCGTTAGAAGCCTTTTTAGCAGCAGGTGCAACCTTGGTTACAGAATAACCACTCTCTGATGCACAACCTACTTGTAGCGATAACGCAAATGCAGTTAATATTGTTATTAATAGTTTTTTCATGTTATTCTCCTATTGTCTGTATTCAGTGCCAGAAACTTCCATACCATTACTCATCACAGTATGGAAAAATTCTAGATTGTTATATTCACTTTTTGTCTTTTAAATGGTTGTGCACGAACTTGCTTGTTACAACCGCCATAACGACGCTGGATAGTACCAAAGCCATCACCTTTCTTCTTGGCCCATTTACCACGCCACACTGGAAAATGAGTGGTTTGACCCAGTGCGGGTGAAAGTGTATCTCCACGAATACGCTTACCTGCATTGTCTACATGGCAGTTTGCACAAGATAAGTTCAACTGACCGCGTTTAGCGTAGAAGAATTTCTTACCTTCGTTATAAGCTGCTAATGCTTTAGCATCACCTTCTGGAACAATTACATTGATTTTTTGACCTTCAGCAAGTGTGGTTAAGTAAGCCCCCATATAAGCCAACTTACCTTTACCAGAACCAATTTTTTTCTCGCCGTTTTTCACACGACAATTGATAATAGCGCCTTCTAAGCCAACCACTTTACCTTTAGCTGCATCCCATTTTGGATAGTTAGCACGAATATTTTCGTCGCCACCGGGAAAACAGCTTGAGTATGTTTTACCATTTTTAAAAGGTTTTTTCCATAACTTCTCACCTTTTTCCACAAGATCTTCAAATGGAGGCATTTCCATCGCAGCTTCAAACTGCAACATCTTGTCTTTACTCATCGCATAAGGACCTTTAGAAAAGTCATTTAATGACAATTCAGGAAATCTTTTCTTAAAGAAGCCTTGGAAGGCATCAATGTCAGCTTGAACAACTGACGACTGTTGCACCGCAAATGTGGCAGTTGAACTTAATAAAGCTGCTACTGCTACTGTTGTTATTAATTTTTTCATTATTCTCTCCTCAATAAAAACAAGATTACTTAGACTTTGCAGTCTTAGTACCTGTTTTACCTAGATTATCCTTGTATTTAAGTGTGATAGTATCACCTTTAGCACCAGGAACTTTAAACTTAAAGTATGGGTCCTTAGATACTGAACTACCAATATCTGCATTAACCATTTTAGTGCCGTTGTGTAACACGACCATACTCATAATGTGATTTGCAGGCACCAACTTACCTTTCTTCTTACGAAGACCTGTTTCCATCGGGTGTTTAATAAGTGCTTTAATACTAATAACACCTTTTCTAGCCTTTGGCTTTAATTTAATCTTTGCCATAATAATTTTCTCCTAATTAATATATTGAATTAACCGCCGCAGCCGCCAATAGTTACTTTAACTTCTTTCGTTACTTTCGTTGCATGCCCGCCAGCCGTTACTAATGCATCTACTTTAGAGGTCTTACCCATCTTGATACGAGTAGAAACAAAGCCAACTGCACCAGACAAATTAAACGAAGCCGCCAATGGTGTAGTATTGTTACGAACTAAAACAGAAATATTACTCACATCACTCATCTTAGAGGCGTCAATTTCCATTGGAACTACTGCACCGTTTTCAGCAATCTTAGGTGCTTTAAACTTAAATGAACCTGCACTTGCACTTGCTGCACTTGCTTTTGTTTTATTTGACATAGCTTTAAACTCTGCTGAAGCAGCAAAAACTGTTGATGGCATTAATAAGCCTGCACCTACTGCCGTTGCAACGGCAGAACCTGCCATTGCACTTTTTAAAAATAATCTTCTTTTCATTTTATTCTCCTTAAACTATAATGAATGAATATAATCTGTAACCTTGTCAATCTGGTTCTCAGTTAATATTTTGTGCCTACCGAATGGTAACATAACCGAACCTGGCACCTTTACTGTTGCATCCCAAATCTGTGCTCTTAACACAGCCTTACTTGGAAATCTTGCCTTCATTGCAATTAGCGGTGGTGCAATATTACCTGCCTGCGTACCACCTGAAATTGAATGGCAAGCCAAACAATTCCCTAATTTACGATCAAAGGCAATTTCTTGACCTGTCATTGCGTCCTTAGCAATTGCTTCCATTGGAACGACAAATAATGCCGTCAATGTCACAACTGTTGAGACAAAAATGCTTTTCTTCATACTTCTCTCCTCTTATATATAAAAAAAATAAAACCCCTTAGTTAGGTTTGTAAAAACTAACTAAGTTGGCAATAATACACAGATTAAAAACAAATGCAACACTATCATTAAAACATAATATTAGCAACTTCTAAACTTGCTCTGCTGCCTTGATAAGTGCACGGGCTTTGTGCATTGTTTCATTCCATTCAGATTGTGGCACTGAATCATAGACAATTCCTGCACCCGCTTGTATATATAGCATTTCATCTTTAATTACAGCAGTGCGAATGGCAATAGCCATATCCATACACCCATGCCAAGAAAGATAACCAATTGCCCCTGAATAAATATTGCGTTTTAATGGCTCGACTTCATTAATAATTTCCATTGCGCGTACTTTTGATGCACCACTTAGCGTGCCGGCAGGAAAAGTAGCTTTCAACACATCAATCGCACTCATTCCCTCTTGCAAAGTACATTCAACATTGGAAACAATATGCATCACATGTGAATAGCGCTCTACCGACATTTTATCTGTCAGTTTAACCGTACCAGTTTTGGCAATACGACCTAAATCATTACGCCCTAAATCAATCAACATTAAATGCTCAGCGATTTCTTTTTCATCTGCCAGTAACTCTTTTTCAAGTGCCAAATCTTCTGCTTTAGTTTTACCCCTGGATCGTGTACCAGCAGCTGGACGCACCGTAGCACGCCTGTCTTTATCAACACGAGTTAGAATTTCAGGTGATGAACCGACAACTGTCATATCGCCTAAATTTAGATAATACATATAGGGGGATGGATTTAGGTGTCGTAATTGACGATAGAGCTCAATTGGCGGTGCACTAAATTTTGCACTTAGGCGTTGTGATGGCACTACTTGCATCACATCACCAGCTACAATATATTCTTGAATTTTTTTAACCGTGGCTTTGTAATTTTCTTCACCAAAACTGGAGACAAAATCGTGTTCACTAAGATTGTCTGATTGATACTCCGACTGGCTCACTGGCACTTGAATACCCGCCGACATTTCATCTAATCGAATTTGTGCCTCTTCATAACTTTGCTTACTTGGGTCAATATGGGTAATTATAAAGGCTTGATTTAGCACATTGTCAAATACCACTAAATCATTTGACACCATCAACAAAATATCAGGTGTACCTAATTCGTCTTTTTTATTAATGTTGGCTAATCTTGGCTCAATATAGCGAATAATTTCATAGCCAAAATAACCCACCAGTCCGCCATTAAAATTTGGCAAAGCGTCAAGTTTTGGCACTTTATATTGGGTTAAATATTGATCAATCCAATTTAATGGGTCTTCCACTTGATGAGATTTAAGTAATTCACCTTGCCGTTCAATTTGAACTTCGTAATCAAACACTTTGATGACATCTTGCACATTCAAGCCAATCATTGAGTAGCGACCCCATTTTTTACCCCCTTCAACTGATTCAAAAAGATAGGAATACGGTGTATCTGCTAAAGTTAAATATAAATTTAACGCCGCATCCGTGCCAACATCAATTTCAAGAGATTTATAAACAGGGATATGGTTATATCCATCTGCTACATATTTATTAAAGGAATCTTTATTCATCTTAGTATTTTAAACCACCAGACGAAAAAAAACCGTACTAATCATTAATACGGTTTTTTTATTTTTAAATGTTAATGCTTGCTATTGTTCAGCGGCCGCTTCCGCTTCTGCTTCTTCAGCAACTTCACTCAACTCAGCCGACAATGCCGCTTCTGCTTCTGCTGTTTGCATAACAGCTTTTTCTGCACGCTTAGCACGGCGTTCTTGATGATGGATAAAGCCTGTACCTGCTGGAATTAAACGACCAACAATAACATTTTCTTTAAGTCCTAATAGGTTATCCACACGACCCGTTGTTGACGCTTCCGTCAATACGCGCGTTGTTTCTTGGAACGATGCCGCAGAAATAAACGATTCAGTTGCCAATGATGCTTTAGTAATACCCATCAACAATCTTTGATAAAGTACTGGATCTTTGCCCTGCGCTACTAACTGTTTGTTGGTTTCAATAACACGAGCATACTCAGCAGTTTCACCGTTAACAAACGATGAATCACCCACATCAAGTACTTCTACCTTACGCAACATTTGCTTAACAATCACCTCAATGTGCTTATCGGAAATATTTACCCCTTGTAGGCGATAAACATTTTGCACTTCTTTAACTACATAGTTAGCCAATGCCTCTACACCCAATAAGCGTAGAATATCGTGCGGATTTGATGGCCCATCAGAAATCACATCTCCTTTTTCAACAGTTTCGCCATCGAAAACATTAATTTGACGCCACTTGTGAATCATCATTTCTGTCGTCTCCCCTTCATCCGAAGTAATAATCAAACGGTCCTTAGACTTAGTTGGATTACCAAAACTAATCACTCCTGTTGCTTCTGCAAGCAATGAGTGGTCTTTGGCTTTACGCGCTTCAAATAAGTCAGCAACACGCGGTAAACCACCGGTAATATCACTGGTTTTAGACTGGTCTTTTGGAATTTTTGCCAACACTTCACCTGCGGTAATCATTTGACCATCTTCCAAGGTAATCTTAACTTCTGATGGTAAATAGTGCGTTGACAAGATGATTTCGGTATCTTTTGCATCAACCATTTTAATCATTGGCTTCAAGCCTTTGGCTGCTGATGATCTTTCTGCTTCTTTAATCATTTCGAAGAAGGTTAGTCCTGTTAGCGGGTCAGAATTTTTGTTAACAGTAACACCTTCAACAAAATCAACAAAAACCACACGACCTGCTTGCTCAGAAATAATTGGATGTGTATGCGGGTCCCAATCAGCGATCTTATCTTTTGCCTTCACTTTACCGCCGTCTTTAACATGGGCAATCGCGCCATAAGGAATCTTGTAGCGTTCCACTTCTTGGCCTTTCGCATTGCGAACAGTTACTTCAGAAGAACGAGAAATAACCACTAAATCGCCACTCGCATTGGTAATTGATTTAAGGTTTTCAAAATGAACCACACCATCGTTATCAATGTTAATACTGCTCACTGCAGTCGATGCAGAGGCTGCACCACCAATATGGAAAGTACGCATTGTCAGCTGTGTGCCTGGCTCACCAATTGATTGTGCTGCAATAACACCCACAGCCTCACCAACGCCAATTTTGTGACCACGTGCCATATCATTGCCATAACAAGAAGCGCAAACACCGTAGCGTGCGTCACAAGTAATCGCAGAACGCACCTTGATAGACTCTACACCAACTTCGTTAATCTTGTCTGAATCTTCTAAAGTAACCTGATGACCCTTAGGCAATAATACTTCCTTAGAATCTGGCATCATTACATCTTCAGCCATTACTCGACCAAGTACCGCTTGCCCTAAAGTTTGCACAATATTGCCGCCTTCAATGGTGGCTTTCATCATTAAGCCGTTTTCTGTACCACAATCCTCTTCATTAACAACCAAATCTTGCGCAACATCCACCAAACGACGGGTTAAATAACCTGAATTCGCTGTTTTAAGTGCCGTATCGGCTAGACCTTTTCGAGCACCGTGTGTTGAAATAAAGTATTGCATATTGTTCAAGCCTTCACGGAAGTTTGAAGTAATTGGTGTTTCAATAATTGAGCCATCTGGCTTGGCCATTAGACCACGCATACCTGCTAACTGACGCATCTGTGCAGGAGAACCTCTAGCACCAGAATCGGCCATCATATAAACAGAGTTAAATGAAGGCAGTTTTTCAGTTTTTCCTTCAGCATTAACAAAGTCGTCAAAACCAATCTCATCCATCATCGCTTTTGCAACCGTTTCAGAGGTTCTTGACCAAATATCAATCACCTTATTATATCGCTCACCATCAGTTACCACACCTTGTGCATATTGCTTTTGCACTTCTTTCACTTGCGTTTCAGCTTCTTTAATCGTGCCTGCTTTAGAATCTGGAATGGTCATATCATTTGAACAAAATGAAATACCAGATTTGGTTGAGTATTGGAAACCCATATACATCATCTGGTCAGCGAAAACAACGGTGTCTTTGAGTTCTTGTGTTTGGTAGCAAACATGAATCAAGTTAGAAACTACTTTCTTACTAATAGCCTTGTTAATCAAATCAAATGACAATCCTTTCGGCAAAATTCTTGAAAAAATCGCACGACCTACAGTGGTATCAACCACTCGTGTAGTACTTGGTGTATAGCTACTCTCGTCTTTTTTATATTCTTGAATACGCAATTTCACTTTTGCATGTAAAGTCGTTACCCCTGCCTCATATGCATTAAGTGCTTCAGTTGGACTGGCAAAAATCATGCCTTCGCCTTGCTGATTAATCATATCACGCGTCATATAGTAAAGACCTAAAATTACATCTTGCGAAGGCACAATGATTGGCTCGCCACTGGCAAGGTGTAAGACATTGTTAGATGCCAACATCAAAGTTCTTGCCTCTAATTGTGCTTCTTCGGATAATGGTACATGTACTGCCATTTGGTCACCGTCAAAGTCAGCGTTAAATGCACCACAAACCAAAGGGTGCAATTGAATTGCTTTACCTTCTATCAATAATGGCTCAAAAGCTTGGATGCCTAAACGGTGTAAAGTCGGTGCACGGTTAAGCATCACTGGATGCTGATGCACGACTTTTTCTAAAATATCCCAAACCACTGCTTCTTCGCCTTCAACCATTTTCTTCGCTGCTTTAATGGTTGAAGCTAAGCTTTGTGAAATCAAACGGTTGTAAACGAACGGTTTAAATAATTCTAATGCCATTTTCTTTGGTAAGCCACATTGGTGTAATTTAAGGTATGGACCACACACAATCACCGAACGACCTGAATAGTCAACGCGTTTACCGAGTAAGTTTTGACGGAAACGACCTTGCTTACCTTTAATCATATCGGCAATTGACTTCAACGGACGACGGTTGTTACCCATCACCGCACGGCCACGACGACCATTATCAATCAATGAATCGACAGCTTCTTGGAGCATACGCTTTTCGTTACGAACGATGATTTCAGGGGCGTCTAACTCTAATAAACGACCTAAACGGTTGTTACGGTTAATCACACGACGATACAAATCATTCAGATCAGAAGTGGCAAAACGACCGCCATCTAACGACACTAATGGGCGTAAATCAGGTGGTAGAATTGGCAATACATTTAATACCATCCACTCAGGTTTGTTACCTGATTGAATCAAAGAATCAATTAACTTCAAACGCTTATTGTATTTTTTAAGTTTGGTCTGACTCTTGGTGTTTAAACTGTCTTCACGAAGATTAGCCGCTTCTTTTTCAAGTTGCATATCCTTTAGAACATCTTGGATTGCTTCTGCACCCATTTTTGCTTCAAATTCATCATCACCGAATTCATCCAAGGCATCAAAATACATTTCTTCCGTCAATAGTTGCTTATGCACTAAGGGGGTGTTACCTGGATCGGTAACCAAAAATGCTTCAAAATATAACACTCGCTCAATATCTTTCAAAGTCATATCCATCAATAGTCCAAGACGCGATGGCAATGATTTTAAATACCAAATATGGGCAACTGGTGCTGCGAGGTCAATATGACCCATGCGTTCACGACGCACTTTGGATAAAGTTACTTCAACGCCACATTTTTCACAAACCACATTGCGGAATTTCATGCGCTTGTATTTGCCGCACAAACACTCAAAATCTTTCATTGGACCAAAAATCTTAGAGCAGAACAAACCTTCGCGTTCAGGCTTAAAAGTTCGATAGTTGATAGTTTCAGGCTTTTTTACTTCGCCATAAGACCATGAGCGAATTTTTTCAGGGGACGCTAAACCAACTCTAATCGCATCAAAATCCTGTTCTTTGTTTTGACTTTTTAAAATATTTAATAAATCTTGCATATTATTTCTCCTAATTAGTGTTGTTCAAGTTCAACATCAATACCCAATGACCGAATTTCTTTAACCAATACATTGAAGGATTCTGGCATTACTGATTCAGTAACATTTACCCCGTCAACAATGCTCTTATACATCTTCGCACGACCAGCAACATCATCCGACTTAACAGTTAGCATTTCGCGCAAAGTGTGTGCCGCACCATAGGCCTCTAATGCCCAAACTTCCATCTCACCAAAACGCTGCCCACCAAATTGTGCTTTACCACTCAATGGTTGCTGTGTGACCAATGAATAAGGACCTGTTGAACGTGCATGCATCTTGTCATCAACCAAGTGATTCAGTTTCAACATGTGCATATAGCCAACGGTAACTGGACGGTCAAATGGTTCGCCTGTGCGACCATCATAAAGTTGTTCTTGTCCCGATTCTGGTAAGCCTGCTAGCTTCAATAATGATTTAATGTCTTCTTCTTTAATGCCATCAAATACAGGGGTTGCCATAGGCACCCCCTCACGAAGGTTGTTTGCTAACTCAATGATTTCTTCATCGCTAAATGACGCCAAGTCTTCTTGCTTACCATGAGAGTTATAAACTTTGTCTAAAAACACTCTGATTTCTTTAACCATTTCGGTGCGTTTTTCATCAAGCATTGCCGCAATCTTATAGCCTAAGCCTTTTGCAGCATAACCTAAATGGACTTCTAATACCTGCCCAACATTCATTCGAGAAGGCACACCAAGTGGATTAAGGACCACATCAATAGTAGAGCCATCTGCAAGATAAGGCATATCTTCTACTGGAGAAACACGGGAAATAACACCCTTATTTCCGTGACGACCTGCCATTTTATCACCGACTTGTAAAGTCTTGCGTGTTGCCACATAGACTTTTACCATCTTCATCACACCTGGTGGCAATTCTGCACCTTCGTCAATCTTTGCTTTTTCATTTTTAAAGTATTCATCAAACTCAACTTGCTTGGCTTTTGCTTGCTTCGCTAATACGGCTACTTCTTTATTAATCGTTGCATCTTTGACTTTAAGTTTTGCAAGGTCTGCGGCTTCTAACGACTTCATATTCTTAGCGCTTAGCTTCTCACCCGCTTTGATACCTGCAGCGGCTTTTGTCAATTCATTGCCTGATAATTTTGAGCGAATACGACGCAGAATATCGCCATCAATAATACCGAATTCATCGTCAATGTCTTTTCTAATTTTTGCCAAACGACTTTCATCAATGCTCACTGCACGCGCATCTTTTTCAACGCGGTCACGAGTAAAGACTTGAACATCGATAACTACGCCTGATTTAGATGCACCAATGCGCAATGAAGAATCTTTCACACTATTGGCTTTTTCACCAAAAATAGCGCGTAATAATTTTTCTTCTGGCGAAAGCACTGTTTCGCTCTTAGGGGTAACTTTACCCACTAAGATATCACCACCTTTAACACGAGCACCAACATAAACAATACCTACTTCATCAAGTTTTGACAAAGCAGATTCGCTCACATTAGGGATATCAGCCGTAATTTCTTCCGAGCCTAAAGTGGTATCTCTTGCGTAAGCTGTCAATTCTTCAATATGAATTGTTGTATAACGGTCTTCTTGAATCACATTTTCAGAAATCAAAATTGAGTCTTCAAAGTTATAACCATTCCAAGGCATAAAGGCAATCTTCATATTCTGACCGAGTGCCAATTCGCCTAAATCCGTTGAAGGACCGTCGGCTAATACATCGCCTGCGGCAATTTTTTCACCCGTTTTGACTAAAGGCTTTTGGTTAATACAAGTGTTTTGGTTAGAACGAGAATACTTAGTTAAGTTGTAAATATCAACACCCAATCCACCTTCTTTTGCTTGCTTAGAATCAACACGAATAACGATACGAGACGCATCTACTGCCTCAACCACACCACCATTTTTAGCTGTTACACAAACACGCGAATCAGTCGCTACAACACGCTCAATACCTGTTCCCACTAACGGCTTTTCAGCACGCAATGTTGGCACCGCTTGGCGTTGCATATTTGAACCCATTAATGCACGGTTAGCATCATCGTGTTCTAAAAATGGAATTAATGACGCTGCTACTGATGAGATTTGCTTAGAGTCAATGTCAATTAAAGTTACATCTTCAGAATTCACCAAAACAAATTCATTTTTATGACGACAAGAAATCAAATCATCAGTCAATTTACCTTTTGCATCAACACCGGCATTTGCCTGTGCAATGGTGTGTGCAATTTCATCAATCGCAGATACATAAATAATTTTAGAGGTTACTTTACCGTTTTTAACAACTTGATATGGCGTCTCTAAGAAACCATAATTATTAGTTTTCGCATAAACCGCCAAGGTGTTAATCAAACCAATATTTGGCCCTTCTGGAGTCTCAATCGGGCATAAACGGCCATAGTGTGATGGATGCACATCACGCACTTCAAAACCAGCGCGTTCACGCGTCAAGCCGCCTGGGCCTAAGGCAGAAATACGACGCTTATGTGTTACGCCTGAAAGTGGATTTACCTGATCCATAAACTGCGATAACTGTGAAGAGCCAAAGAATTCTTTAACCGCAGCAGAAACTGGGTTTGAGTTAATCAAATCTTGTGGGGTTAATTCATCCGTTTCCGCCAAGTTTAAACCTTCTTTGACTGCTTTTTCAACACGCACCAAACCAATTCTAAATTGGTTTTCAATCATTTCACCGATTGCTCTAACGCGTCTATTTGCCAATGTATCAACATCATCAACAGAATCTTTACCGTCTTTAATATCAATCAATAGTTTGACCACATTCAAAATATCGTCATTAGTCAAAATGTGCTCGCCTTTTTCAGATTCAATGCCTAAACGACGATTAAGTTTCATACGACCCACTTTAGATAAGTCGTAACGGTCATTTTTGAAGAATAGATTCTTAAACAATAAGTTTACTGCATCTTCCGTTGCTGGCTCACCTGGACGCATTACATGATAAATTGACATACGCGCTTCAATTTCAGTTTGCACTTCATCTAAACGTAAGGTGTTAGAAATATAAGCACCCGTCTCAGATTCGTTAATATAAATCAATTCAAGTTTTTTAACTTTATTCGCTATAATTAATTCTAAAGTTTCTTCATCAATAACCGTATTAGCAGCAATTAAAATTTCGCCTGTTTCCTTGTCAATCACATCTTGAGAAATCACTTTATCCAATAAATAATCCAATGGAGTATTCATTGATTTAATATTGGCTTTCTCTAAAATCTTAGTATGCTTAGCAGTAATACGACGACCTGTTTCGACCACAACATCTTTACCAGAGAGTATATCAAACTCAGCTATCGTACCACGCAACTTAGTCGGAGATAAATCAATATCGCAAGATTTTGCCTTCAGTTTAACATTAACTTTTTCAAAGAAAGTATCCAATATTGTTGTTGAATCAAGACCCATTGCGCGCAATAAAGTCGTTATAGGTAATTTACGGCGACGGTCAATACGCACATATAAGTGTGCATGATGGTCAAATTCAAAATCCAACCAAGAACCACGATAAGGAATAATGCGTGATGAGAATAAAATCTCACCAGAAGAGTGTGTTTTACCTTTATCGTGTTCAAAAATCACACCTGGAGAACGATGCAGTTGAGAAACTACAACTCGTTCAGTACCATTAATTACAAAAGTGCCTGTGTCTGTCATCAATGGTAATTGGCCAAGATAAACATCCTCTTCAATGACTTGTTTTATTTTGCGTTTTTTCTTAAGTGTTGAACCGTTCTTATCAAATAAAACAAGGTTTAATTTAACCCGCAAGATTGAAGCAAAAGTAACGCCACGCAATTTACATTCTTCGACATTAAATTTTGGCTCTTGTAATTCATAATCAACATATTCAATCTCTGCATAACCATTGTTCGCAGTGATTGGGAATACAGATTGAAAAACTGCATGTAAACCAACATCCTCTTTATCTTTTTTACCCTCTTGGATAAAGCCGTTAAATGATTCAATTTGGATAGCCAATAAATCTGGTTCCGTTAAGATTGATTCTCTTGAGCCAAAATTATTTCTAATTCGTTTTTTTTCAGTAAATGAATAAGCCATAGCACCTCACATATTTAATCTTACAATTTAACAATTTTTAAAAGACAATATATTAATAAAGTCTTCTAACTAATAGGGTCAGTCTATAAAAAGTTATAGACTGATAAAAACACCAAAATCCCCTTGCGGAGATTCTAGTATTTAGTAGAACTAATTACTTAAGTTCTACAGTAGCACCAGCTTCTTCAAGCTGCTTTTTAACATCTTCAGCTTCAGCTTTAGATGCACCTTCTTTAATTGCTGCAGGCGCTGCTTCAACCATATCTTTAGCCTCTTTAAGACCTAGACCAGTGATACCACGAACTGCTTTAATAACGGCAACTTTCTTCTCACCAAAGCTCGTCATTACTACATCAAACTCATCTTTCTCTTCTGCTGCTGCACCAGCGTCGCCCGCTGCTGCTACAGGTGCTGCTGCTGCCGCTGCTGCAGATACACCGAACTTCTCTTCCATTGCAGAAACTAATTCTACAACATCCATTACTGACATATCAGCAATTGCATTTAAAATATCTTCATTGGTAATCTTAGCCATGATATTTACTCCTTTTTATTTATATTATTATTGTTTTTGTTGTGCCACTGCTGAAACCACGCGAGTGATTTGACCTGGGACATCATTAAGACTCCTTGCCAATTTCTCTACTGGTGCCAACATCAATGCCATAACTAAGCTAATCGCTTGGTCTTTGGTTGGTAAGGCTGCGATACGCTTCAGTTCACTTGCTTCTACAAAGTCACCTGAAACCCCCAGACCTTTAACAACTAAATCTTCATTTTCTTTTATGAAATCGTTAAATACGCGTGCTACTGCACCTGGATCTTCTTGTGAAAAACCAAGAACCACAGGCCCACTTAACACAGGCATAACACATTCACATGTCGTATCCACTAATGCTCTTTTTGCCAATGAATTCTTTACAACGCGTAAAGAAACACTTGCATTCATCGCACTAGCTCGAAGATTAGTCATTTGCTCAACTGTCAAACCACGATACTCAGCTACGCCAACAGCAATACTACCCTCAGCGAGTGTATTTACTTGTTTGACAACAACTTTTTTTGCTTCAAGATTTAGAGCCATTTTGCCTCTCTCCTATAACAGTTTAAAAAGAAAGTTATAAAATTATAACTTTCGCCCTTAGAGTACTTTCATACCCTCTACATAGGCCGACTGTACTACCAATCAATTAAACAAATACTCCAAAAGGAATATTTGCACCTATGGTCTTTGAGGTCATAGAACAATCTAAATCCAAGACCCGAAAGAATTTTTTTTGGTTAATTAAGTATCAACCGATGCTAAATCAACACTGATACCTGGACCCATTGTTGATGAAACATTTAATCTTTTAAAATAAATACCTTTTGCAGAACTTGGCTTGGCTTTTTTCAATGCACCCATAAGGGCATTGATATTTTCAGCCAATGCTTCTGGTGTAAATGAAGCTTTACCAACGCCAGCATGAATAATTGCAGCCTTATCCGTGCGATAACGCACTTGGCCTGCTTTTGCATTGTTCACGGCAGTTGCAACATCAGGTGTTACTGTGCCTACTTTAGGATTAGGCATCAAACCACGAGGACCCAATACTTGGCCTAAACGACCAACAACACCCATTGCATCTGGGGAGGCAATCACGACATCGTAGTTAAGGTCACCATCTTGCATAGTTTTCATTAAGTCTTCCATACCGACCACATCAGCGCCTGCTGCTTGTGCTTTTTCCACATTATCGCCTTGTGTGAATACTGCAACACGAACTAATTTACCAGTTCCGTTTGGCAATACCACTGCACCGCGCACATTTTGGTCAGATTTACCAGCATCAACACCTAAGTTAATACTCACATCAATAGACTCATCAAACTTAGCAGTTGAGCAGTCTTTTAATAAAGTTAACGCCTCAATGATTGAATACTGTTTACCAATTTCAACTTTCACTGCGATGTCTTTTTGTTTTTTAGTTAATTTAGTCATCTACCTAACCCTCCACTTCAATACCCATTGAACGGGCTGTACCTGCGATAATACTTATTGCTGCATCCATATCATTTGCATTTAAATCTTTCATTTTAATTGTTGCAACTTCTTCTAATTGAGCACGAGTAATCTTGCCAACTTTTTCAAGATGTGGCACACCACTACCTTTTTTAATGCCCGTTACCTTTAGAATTAACAAAGCTGCTGGTGGCGTCTTAGTAATAAATGTGAAACTACGGTCGCTATAAACCGTAATAACCACTGGCACTTTCATACCTTTATCAATATCTTGAGTTGAAGCGTTAAACGCTTTACAGAAATCCATAATATTCACACCATGCTGACCCAGTGCTGGACCTACTGGCGGTGAAGGATTTGCTTCTTGTGCTGGAATCTGCAGCTTGATATATGATTCAATTTTTTTAGCCATTTTTTATCTCCTTATGGGTACAAACGCTTAATTCAAAACTAAGCTTCCCTGTTAAATCAGCCCGAAAGCTCTATTTTTAAGTCTTCGTTACTTGCGAAAACTCTAATTCTACTGGAGTAGTGCGTCCAAAAATTAACACCTCTACTTTCAGTAAATTCTTTTCATAGTCAACCGCTTCTACAGTGCCGTTAAACTCATTAAATGGTCCATCAATAACCAAAATCTCTTCACCTGGCTGATAAGCCACTTTAGGCTTAGGCTTGTCTGCACCTTCCTGAACACGCGCCATAATTTTATCAACTTCACGCTGAGTAATTGGTGATGGCTTGCCTGAAACGCCGCCAATAAAACCAATCACATTCGTGGTGTTTTTTACTGCCAACCAACTTTTCTCAGTAAGTTCCATATGAATTAACATATAGCCTGGGAAAAACTTGCGTTCTGCTGTTTTTTTCTGACCGTCTTTAAGCTCTACTACCTGCTCAGTTGGAATCATAATCTCGCTGAGTACTTCTGTTAGACCTTCTCTCTCAACTGACTCTTCAATCGCAAGTTTTACTTTCGCTTCATAACCGCTTCTTGCGTGAAGTACATACCATCTCTTAGACATCTTATAATCCCTTTTAATTTGTTAATAGTTGAACGGCCCAAGTAAAAAACGCATCAACAATCCATAAGAAAATAGCGACAATAACCACTGCCACCATAATCATACCGGTTGTCTTAATCGTCTCATCCTTAGTTGGCCAAACAACTTTGCGTAATTCAATTTTTGTTTCTTTGAAGAACACATTTAAGCGAATGCCCTGTGGTGATTTAAAAAATACAAATCCTGCTAACACCAAACCCACAAGTAAAACTAACACCTTGTAAAGCGTTGTATTCAACGCCAATGGGTCTAAATAAAAAAGCACAAGCGAGCCTATAACAATAAGGATTGATACTATTGACCCTATTAATGACTCCGCTTTAACTTGACTTTCTTTATTTTTACTCACATTACATCCTTTAATATGGCAGGCAAGGAGGGACTCGAACCCCCAACCAACGGTTTTGGAGACCGCCACTCTACCAATTGAGCCACTTGCCTAAGTTAAGAATGCCTATATCAATCAAATAACGACTAAAGACATTCTTATTAAGGCTCAAAATATCTGAGCCAGTTTATTCTTCCTTAATCCGTCACCTTAGCAACAACACCCGCACCAACCGTGCGACCCCCTTCTCTAATTGCAAATCTTAAACCGTCTTCCATTGCAATTGGTGATAATAATTCTACTTCCATCTTAACATTATCACCTGGCATAACCATTTCTACATCTTTTGGTAATTGACAAGCACCTGTTACATCGGTTGTTCTAAAATAAAATTGTGGGCGGTAGTTGTTAAAGAATGGCGTGTGTCGTCCACCTTCATCTTTGCTAAGTACATATATTTCTGCTTCAAACTTTGAATGTGGCTTAATTGAACCAGGCTTAGCCAATACTTGACCTCGTTCTACATCTTCTCGTTTTGTACCTCTTAGAAGAACGCCAACATTATCGCCTGCTTCTCCTGAGTCTAATAACTTACGGAACATTTCAACACCTGTACAGGTTGTTGTTTGTGTGTCTCTAATGCCAACGATTTCAATTTCGTCATTGACATTGACAATACCTGCTTCAATACGGCCTGTTACTACAGTACCACGACCAGAGATTGAGAATACATCTTCAATTGGCATAATAAAATCTTTATCTGTATCTCGTTTAGGCGTAGGAATATAACTATCTAATGCTTCAACTAACTTAACGATTGATGGCACGCCAATATCTGAAGTATCGCCTTCTAATGCTTTAAGTGCAGAACCGAAGATAACTGGAGTGTCATCACCTGGGAAGTCGTATTCAGTAAGCAGTTCACGGATTTCCATTTCAACTAATTCTACTAATTCTTCGTCGTCAACCATATCTGCTTTGTTCATATAAACAAGAATGTATGGAACACCTACTTGCTTAGACAAAAGGATATGCTCACGAGTTTGAGCCATTGGACCGTCTGTTGCAGCAATAACGATGATGGCGCCATCCATTTGAGCAGCACCCGTAATCATATTTTTG
Source organism: Candidatus Thiodubiliella endoseptemdiera (assembly GCA_013416635.1). Taxonomy (GTDB): domain Bacteria; phylum Pseudomonadota; class Gammaproteobacteria; order PS1; family Pseudothioglobaceae; genus Thiodubiliella; species Thiodubiliella endoseptemdiera. The sequence continues at coordinate 487,095 of JACCHT010000002.1, forward strand.
ACATAGTCAGCGTGTCCTGGGCAATCAACATGGGCATAATGACGACTCTCTGATTCATATTCTACATGGGCTGTTGAAATGGTAATGCCGCGTTCTCTTTCTTCAGGTGCATTATCAATATCTGCATAATCGTTAAATTCACCGCCATTTGCTTCTGCCATTACTTTGGTCATGGCTGCTGTTAGGTTGTTTTGCCGTGGTCAACATGGCCGATTGTGCCAACATTGACATGGGGTTTGGTTCTTTCGAATTTTTCTTTTGACATTTTATTTTCCTCTTATTTATTACAAATTAATGGAGCTCACCAGCGGATTTGAACCGCCGACCTCTTCCTTACCAAGGAAGTGCTCTACCGACTGAGCTAGGTGAGCGCAACCTCTTTCACTATGGAGCGGGTAACGAGAATCGAACTCGTCTCATTGGCTTGGAAGGCCAAGGTAATACCAATATACGATACCCGCAAATCCTTTTCGCTTTTTGGTGGAGGGGGAAGGATTCGAACCTTCGAAGGCGGAGCCGACAGATTTACAGTCTGTTCCCTTTGGCCACTCGGGAACCCCTCCCCAAAAAACAATCCGCTATTATCCCATAACTTGCTATGGGTAAACAAGTTTTTTTATGAAATAAATACACTCGGAATCAAAGGCGTGAAACACCGCTCAAAACCGCCGCATCAAACACAGCTTTTGGCACGACAGAAATTAATCTTTTGTCAAACGGTTTTGGGATAATGTAATCCTTACCAAAACTAATGGCATCAACATTATAAGCCTCTAAAACTTCCTGCGGGACATCAAGTTTTGCCAAGTCTTTAAGCGCGTGTACAGCGGCAATTTTCATTTCTATATTTATCTCTTTCGCTTTTGCATCTAACGCCCCTCTAAAAATAAAAGGAAAACCCAAAACATTATTAACTTGGTTTGGATAATCACTGCGTCCCGTTGCCATAATCAAATCATTGCGTACCGAATTGGCATCTACAGGGGAAATTTCAGGGTCAGGATTTGATAAGGCAAAAACAATCGGATTATCCGCCATTGATTTTACCATCTTCTTAGACACTAAATTTGCCGAGGCTACGCCCACAAAAACATCACAGTCTTGCATCGCCTCTGCCAAAGTTTGCTTGCCTAAATCATTTGCATAAGCCGATTTTTCTTGACTTAAATTCTTTCTATTTGGCGTTACCACGCCCTTAGAATCCACCAATAAAATATTAGATTTTTTAAAACCTAATTCACATAACAAATTAAGTGTTGCAATACCTGCCGCACCTGCACCAAGGCAAGTAAGTGTAATATTTTCCAAGGTTTTCCCTTGAATTTCTAATGCATTTAAAAGTCCAGCGGCAATAATAATTGCCGTCCCATGTTGGTCATCATGAAAAACAGGAATATCTAGCGCTTCAATTAGTTGCTTTTCAATTTCAAAACAACGCGGTGCAGAAATATCTTCCAAATTAATTCCACCAAAAGTTGGGGCAATATTTTTCACTGTTTGCACAAATTCATCCACCTCTTGCGTATCCACTTCAATGTCAAATACATCCACATCTGCAAACTTTTTGAACAAGACTGCCTTACCTTCCATCACTGGCTTTGACGCCAAAGGCCCAACATTTCCTAAACCCAATACCGCAGAACCATCTGATATCACTGCCACTAAATTAGATTTAATTGTATAGTCATTCACCAATTCTGGATTTTTAACAATTTCCCTAACAGGTGCCGCCACCCCTGGCGTATAAGCCAATGACAAATCCTCTTTAGTTTCCAGAGATTTATGCGAAGTGACAATCAATTTTCCTGGTCGATTGCCCTTGTGATAATCCAATGCTGCTTGATGTAATTCTGAACTCATATATTGACACTTATTTAATAATGATAAAACGCAAGAAATTATACAAGATAGCGACTTATGTAAAGTTAATAATAAAAGTGTTAAAAAGTGGAATAAAGTGGTATATAATGTTTATTTATACATAAAAAAGGGGGCTATGCAACTAAAAAAATCAATTATTATTGGGATTTTGTCTACTGTTTCACTAAGCTCATTAGCATTAATGGGTAGCCAACAGGCACAAACTAATAATTTAAAACCCTTTCTTGTTATTGGTATTGTTACTCTCATTCTTGGTGCAATAGCAACTTACCAGAAATATTTACAACAGCATTAATATTGAGTTATGTTTCGTGGGGTTCATAATTTAGCAATTGATGTCAAAGGAAGATTAAAAATCCCAACGCGTCACCAAATGCAAATTAACAAACTTTGCGCGGGTAAGATGGTACTCAGTATTCACCCAGATGATGCATGTTTATTGCTTTATCCTTTACAAGAATGGTTGATACTTGAAGAAAAAGTCAGTGCCCTGCCATCTCTCAATGTCCACACCAAACGCCTAAAACGCAAACTCATCGGTCATGCAACCGACTGCGAATTAGACAGTGCATCGCGTATTCTTATCCCTGCTACACTTAGGGGATACGCAGAAATTGACAAAAAAATAATTATGAGTGGACAAGGGCATAATTTTGAATTATGGGATGAAAATGCATGGCATAAACAACTCGCTAATCTCGACTCACTCAGTAAAGAAGAATCTATCCCAGATGAGGTTAGCCAATTGTCATTGTGACCAGTAATCACCACCAATCAGTAATGTTTGATGAATCCATCAACGGCTTGGCAATCAAAAATAACGGCCTATATATAGACGCAACTTTTGGTAGAGGCGGACACACACAAGGCATTTTAGATCAATTAGGTAACGACGGCAAAGTTATCGCTTTCGACCAAGACATTACCGCCATTGATTATGCCCAACAACATTTTAACGATGCACGCTTGGAAGTTATTCACAGTCCTTTTTCTGATATGCGCACAATTCTTAGCAAAAAATCAACTCGGAAAAATCAACGGAATCCTGATGGATCTCGGCGTTTCATCACCCCAACTTGACAATGCAGAACGCGGCTTTAGTTTTAACGCCGATGGCCCCCTAGATATGCGAATGAACCAAACCACTGGTATCAGTGCATCTGAATGGCTCGCAACCACGAATGAAACCGAAATTGCCAATGTCATTTACCAATTTGGCGAAGAACGCAGAAGCCGACATATTGCCAGTGCCATCAAACAATTTCAAGCAGAAACCCCCCTAGAAACTACCCTACAACTTGCCAATATCGTCGCAAGCGTTGTTAAAACAAAAAAAAACAAACACCCTGCTACCCGTACTTTTCAAGCTATTCGTATTTTTATCAATCAAGAACTCAAACAACTTTCCGACACACTCGAACAAACACTTGACATTCTTGCCCCCAAAGGTCGCCTGTCAATTATCACTTTTCATTCCATCGAAGACCGTATCGTCAAACAATTCATTCAAAAAAAATCCAAGCAAAGGCAATTACCCAAAGGTTTACCAATTATGAATAACGAAACTGAGAAAATGCCACTCAAAGATTTAGGGAAAAGTTTTGCCAGTACAAAAGAAATTGACAACAGCCGTCGTTCAAGAAGTGCAATATTACGCATCGCTGAAAAGACACTTATATGCTAAAAATAACCCTTAATCGTGTTAGTATATTACTTGCTTTGTCCATTGTTGTCTTGTCTTTTTTAACAATTTTTTGGCACCACCAAAGTCGTGTACTTTTCAAAATCACTAACTCTGTGCAAAAAACTAATCAAGCAATCATCGCAAAACAAAAACAGCTGCTGAGTGAATATTTTGAACAAACAAGCGGTAGCAAAATTCAAACAAAGGCTACTAGCCAATTGCGTATGCATCTCCCCACCAAAGTGAGAGAACTAACTCTATGACAGCCAAATTCAAAGCACTTTTCCAAATTTCTAGAACACAGCATTATTCAAGCCGACAAAGCATTGTCCAATGGGTTTTTATTATACTTATCTGCGGTTTTGGTTACCGAATTATTAGCATTCACCAATTAGATGCTGGCAATATTACTTTACAAGAAAGAGGCGACAAACAAGCGTATAAAGAATTTAAATCCACCGCCCGCCGTGGTAACATCTTAGATAGAAATGGTGAAATACTTGCCAGCAGTTTGATTTTGAAAAAGGTAAACCTTGATTCAACCCAAATTCAAACTATCTTTATCCCAAAACTCGCTAAAGCGTTAGAAATGTCAGAAATAGAACTGCGAGCAAAAATTGAGCAAAAATTGAGCAAGCGGGCAGGCAGAAAAAATTTAATACTTCAAAAAAATATCTGGCTCAACAGCCCAATTCTCAAAAAACTGGAAAAACTGAAAAAGGCAAAATTAAAAATTTGCAAAACCACCAAAAACAAAAAAAATCTGCAAAACGAAAATATACATGGTGTTAGACTGCAAGCAGACACCCGCAGATACTATCCAAAATCCGCTTCATTAGCCCATTGATTGGTCGCGTCAATCACAAAGGAAGAGGAGTTTCTGGACTTGAAGGTGAATTTGAACCAGTACTTGCTGGGCAAAATGGGATTAAAACTATGCATTTTAATCACACTTCGCCAACAGAATATTTTAGTCCCGTGGTAAAAACAGAACTCAAACATGGCAATGACATCACCCTAACCATTGACTCTAATATCCAATTCCACACCTACGCTGCCGTCAAAAAATCCGTTGAAAAACACGAAGCTGATTCTGGTTCTGCCATAATCCTCAATCAAGAGGGAGAAATTTTGGCACTCGCCAACTACCCTGCCGATGACCCAAATGATAAAACTGTTTACCACGCAGAAAATTATCGCAACCATGTACTGTCAGACAAAATTGAGCCTGGCTCAACCATGAAGCCATTCACTATGCTTTTGGCATTAGATAAAGGTAAAATTACTGCCACTGATGATGAAAAAATTGATGTTAGCAAGCGTATTGGTCACATTAAGCCCGATGGTAAATATTTTCAGATGACTATAAAAAAGATTTTGCAAAAATCCCACAATCTTGGCACCGTCAATGTCTCTGAACGATTAACCAAAGAAGATATGTATACTACTTGGGACAAATTAGGTTTTGGTCGCCCGCTCGGACTCATCCCCAGCATTGAAACTCCCGGCACTTTAAGACCTCCAAATTCATGGTCAACTGCAGCCAAACGCACTTTGTCTTACGGCTATGGTCCAATGCAAGCCAATTTAGCACAACTCGCTCGAGCCTATTTAGTTTTTGCCAATGATGGTAATATTCCCCCGCTCAAATTAGTCAAAGGCGTCAGTTCCTACGAAGAGAAAAGACAAGTTTTTAGTAAAGAATCAACTCATAAAATTGCCAATTTACTTGATGCAGTTGTATCGCTCAAAGGCTCTGGTTACCGTGCAAGAATCAAGGGCTACAATATTGCTGGAAAAACAGGCACTGCAGAAATGGTAGTTGATGGAAAATACAACAAAGACGGTGCAAAACGCACTTTCTTCGCTGGCTTTGTCCCCGTCAAAAATCCAAAATATATTATGGTTGTCAGGCTCGACCATCCAAAAAAATGCTATGCCTACTACAATCCAAAAATAAAAATCTCCTGCGAAGGCTCCAACTCTGCAGCAATGGTATTCAAAGACGCCATGCAAAATATCCTAAACAGCGACCAATCTATCAAAATTTTGGCTAAGAAATAAGGTTTTATTAAGATATAGAGACCTTTGCATAAATAGGGATGATTAGCAAAATGACAGATTTTATTAAATTGTAAATTTTTTAAATCCACTCCTAGCAGGGCTAAGGGTGTTTTTAAAAAGTTTGTAATTTGATGAAAGATGGCGTTTTGATGATTATTCATATTTATGCAAAGGTCTCATAAAGTAATCTATAAACTTTACAATTTACTTGATAGAACACTTATTTTTAACTTTGCTTTTCTGAATGCCTTCCATCACAAGTCGTTGTGCCTCTAAGGTGTTGGCGTTTGATATTGAACTTTTTACTTTTGCACTTGCTTGGGATTTTTCGGCTGTATTTAGGGCGGATTGGAATTCGTCTCGAGCTTGGTTTTCGCTTAAATGGGGGGTGAGTACGCAAAGCTCTTGTAGGCGTTTATAGACGCCTTGCTTGGATTTAAAGGGTTTGATTAAATCTTCTTGGGTGATGTCTTCGTCAATTTCGGCTGAGCGTACTAACTCTAATAATACTTCTGATTTTTCAATATTGCGTACTCGCACTTCAACGGTGCCGTCGGAAAGTGATGGGTAATTCAATAGCAGGCTAATCATTTTTGCCATTGAGGCTTTAACCGATTTATTTTCTTTCGGAGCGGGGCTAAAATCGGAGTAATCTCCTTCAAAATCTGGCATTGAAGGCTCGTAGTCCATTTCAACTGGTGCTTGCATTTGTATATTTTCTGCTTGCCTGTCAAAGGCGATTTGAACTTGCTCAACACTTTGTCCTACTTCCTGTGCGACACCTTCAATAAGTTGTTGTTGGTAAACATCGTAAGTGACTTGAGTAATCAATATTGAAACTTTTTCTAGGAATAAAGTTTTGCCTTCAATGGTGTTAAAGTCAACTTCTGCTTTTGCTTTGATGTGATCAAATAGGAATTTTGAGAGTGTTTGTGCTTTTTCAATGCGTTTTTCAAAGTTGCTTGCCGATTCTTTTTTCACCAGAGTATCTGGGTCTTCACCATCGGGTAGGAATAAAAATTTAATCAGTAAACCCGATTTAATTATCGGCAGGGCAATTTTCAGGGCTTTCCAGGCGGCAGATCGTCCTGCGTCGTCGCCGTCAAAGCAGAAAACAATGGTTTTGGTGGTGCGGGCTAATATTTGTAGGTGGTCGGGGCTGGTGGCCGTGCCTAAGGTTGCTACTACTTTGGTGATGCCTGCTTGATGCAGGGCAACTACATCCATATAGCCTTCAACCACCAAGATATAGTCCATTGTGCGTGAGTATTTACGGGCGTGATGTAGCCCGTAAAGTTCTTTTGATTTAAAGAAAATTGGGCTTTCTTGTGAGTTGAGGTATTTTGCTTTTGCGTTTTTATCAAATGCCCTACCACCAAAGGCAATCACATTGCCTCTGCTGTTTTGAATGGGGAACATTAAGCGGTCACGGAAAAAATCGTAGTCGCCATATTCACTTGTTTTGATCAATCCCAATGCTTTTAAATCGGTAACATCTTGCTCAGTATTTTCAAAGTTCGTTAGCAAATCTTTATTACCTGGCGTAGCAAAACCTAAGCCAAAACGCCTGGCAATTTCGCCACTAATGCCGCGTTCTTTTGCGTAATTGACGGCTTTGGTTTTGGCAAGTGAGCTTTTCAATTGTTGCTGATAAAACTCGCTAACTTTTTCAGATAACGCACGATAGCGTTCTAAACTAGGGTCGGCAGGCTTGCCACTTTTATCATATTCAATTTTGAGTCCAAATTCATTGGCAATGGTTTCAACGGCTTCCACAAAACTGGCGTTTTCATATTTTTCTATGAACTTAATTGCACCGCCACTCTCACCACATTTGAAACAGTGATATAATTGCTTTTGACTATCAACAGAAAAGTTGTTATTTTTACCTCCGTGAAATGGGCAAGGTCCACGATAGCCACTGCCCATTTTTTTGAGCGTCAAGCGTTTACTAATCAAATCAACAATGTCAATTTGATTGGGTAAATCGTTAAGAAAATTTTGATTGATGTAAGGCAAATTTTTAACCTAAATAAAATAGAATAAAAAAACCATTTTAATGAAAAAACAAACTTTTTATCATCCTAAATTTATCCCAACTTGGATTTTAATTTCTTTAATGAAATTAGGTGCACGACTTTCATTTAAAACGCAAGTGGCAATGGGAAAAGTGATGGGGCGTATTCTGTATCGGGTATTGGGCAAATTTAGACGGATTGCATTAATTAATATTACTCGTTGCTTTCCTGATAAAAATCAAACTGAGGTTAAACAATTAACCAAACAACATTTTGAGTCTATTGGTATCGCTTTTTTTGAATCGTCTAACTGCTTTTATTTAGACAACGACAAACTCAAACAACGATATAATATCAACAATGCCCATATTTTAAAAGAAGCTTTAGCACAAAAAAAGAAAGTAATCTTATTAGTAGGGCATTTCACCACGATGATGTTAGCAGGCAGAATGTTACTTCAACATTTTAAATTTGCCGATGTTTATCGTCCGCAAAATAACGCATTATTTGATGCGGAAATGACACAGCAATTTATCAAACATGGCTCAACGATGATTAAAGCCAATGATTCAAGAGCGTTAATCAAAATACTCAAATCAGGACTGCCTATTTGGTATGCGCCTGATCAAGATTTAGGTAAAAAGCGTTCGGTGTTTGTCCCATTTTTTGGCATACAAACTGCCACCATTAATGCTACCGCAAAATTAGCAAAGATTGATAACACTGTGGTTATTCCGCTCACTTTCTCGCGTAAAAAATTGGGCTATGAATTGAATTTTTCTTATGCAATAGAAAATTATCCAACAGCAAATGACACAGAAAACGCCACAACTACCAATCAAATATTAGAGCAACAAATACTACAAGCACCCGAACAATATTTGTGGATTCATCGTCGTTTTAAAAGTCGCCCGAATAGTGAAGAGAGTTTTTACTAAAAGAGTATCAACCTAAATTCAATTAGCGTATAATTGCCTCTTTTATATTTTTAGCAAAAGAAACATTATTATGTCAATTGATACACAAGCAATCATCAAAGAATATCAAACTGCGGAAGGCGATACGGGTTCTACTAATGTTCAAGTCGCCTTATTAACGGCTCGCATTAAGCATTTAACTGAGCATTTTAAAACACACAAAAAGGACCACCACTCAAGAAGAGGTTTATTGCATTTAGTTTCTCAGCGCAAAAAATTATTGACTTACCTCAGAGGTAATAATGCTCCTGCTTATTCAGATTTAATTTCTCGCTTAGGTCTTAGAAAATAATTCCTTAGTAAGAAATAAAAAAAGCCCCATTTTTGGGGCTTTTTTGTGCCTAATTTTCGTTAAAATACCCTTATGGAACTCTCTCCCACTTATCAAAAAATTAACGATTTAATTCAGCGTTCCACTGCTTTGTCTCAGCATCTTAATTTAGAAGAAAAGCGTGGTCGTCTTGAAGAAGTGCTATTAGAAATGGAAAACCCTAATGTTTGGTCTAATCCAGAAGTGGCACAAGCACTCGGCAAAGAAAAATCAACCTTAGAATCGATTTGCCAGACTTTTAATAACGCAGATGCGATTTTAGAAGATGCTAAAGAACTGCTAGATATGGCACAATCTGAAAATGATGAAGACACTGCTAACAGTGTGATTACTGATTTGGAAACAATTGAAATTTCCATTGCGAAGTTAGAATTCCAAAGAATGTTCAGTGGCAAACTGGATATGAACTACGCTTACTTGGATATTCAATCTGGCTCAGGTGGTACAGAAGCCCAGGACTGGGCAGAGATGGTGCTACGAATGTATTTGCGCTGGGGTGAAAAACACGATTTTAAAGTCAAACTCATGGAAGTTTCAGCTGGCGAAGTGGCTGGTATTAAATCTGCTACCATTCATTTTGAAGGAGAATACGCCTTTGGCTGGCTCAGAAGCGAAATCGGCATCCATCGTTTGGTTAGAAAATCTCCCTTCAATGCTAATGGTAAACGCCACACCTCTTTTTGCTCTGTATTTGTATCGCCCGAGATTGACGATAAGATTGATATTGAAATCAAAAAAACCGACATTCGTATTGACACCTATCGTGCTAGTGGTGCTGGCGGTCAGCATGTTAATAAGACTGATTCGGCTGTACGCCTCACCCACTTGCCCACCAACACCGTAGTGCAATGCCAAGATGGACGCTCACAACATGCCAATAAAGACCAAGCGATGAAACAACTCAAATCCAAACTTTATGAATTAGAAATGCAAAAACGCAATAGTGAAAATCAAGAAACCGAAGACGCTAAATCTGACATTGGCTGGGGCCATCAAATTCGTTCTTATGTATTGGACCAATCTCGCATCAAGGACCTACGCACAGGGGTTGAATCATCTAATACACAAGATGTCTTAGATGGCAACTTAGATAAATTTATTGAGGCAAGTTTAAAAGCGGGATTATAGCTTTCTTTGTTTTTGGTAACTTTTACCCCATTTTTCTAACGATAAAATCGTATTTTTAAGTGATTCCCCCTGCTCCGTAAAACTATACTCAACCTTAGGTGGCACAACTTTATACACTTTTCGATGAATTAAACCATCACTTTCAAGCTCTCTTAATTGCTTGGTAAGCATTCTTTGTGTAATATTTGGCATAATTTTTTTTAACTCGCCAAATCTTTTTTTACCATCAATTAGATGATAAAGAATGACGCCCTTCCATTTTCCACCAATTAAACTAAGTGTTAGCTCTACAGGGCAATTTTCACCTCTTTTTTCATTTTTTTTCATAGTCCGCCCCTCCCTTTAGTATATTAAATGATACTATATGCCAATTATGTGCCTACTTGACAATAATATACTATATATTATAACATAGCGTTTTTAAATTTAATTAAGGAGAGACCTTTGCATAAATATGAATAATCATCAAAACGCCATCTTTCATCAAATTACAAACTTTTTAAAAACACCCTTAGCCCTGCTAGGAGTGGATTTAAAAATTTCCAATTTAATAAAATCTGTCATTTTGCTAATCATCCCTATTTATGCAAAGGTCTCAAGGAAAAAATGAAAAAAATAATACAAAGTATCTCTATGGTTTCATCATTAGCTATATTAACGGCTTGTGGTAATCTAGCACTTGAGGACAAGGTTACATTTGAAAAAGAACAATTACCCAAAATAGAAAAACTGGTTATTAATAAAAACATCGACAAACAACAAGCTAACCAAATGATATTAACAGCAAGAAAATATGCTGCCTTTTGGAATACAGGGATAGAAAAATATGCAAAACAAGCGTTGGCAAATGATTTTATAGACCTTAATCTTCCTCAAGGTAGGAAACAAGGAAAGCAAGGACCTTTAGATGCCTCAAAGTGGTTTAGAGGGGTTGTGCCTAATTTAAGTGCCAAAATAAAAGAAATGATAATTGCCAAAAATCAAGTTATTTCACGCTTAGAATTTACAGGAAGCTTTACAGGTAAATTCCATAATACCATTGGCAGAGGTCAAAAAATTAAATTTAGTGCTGTTGATATTTACACCGTGAAAAATGGAAAAATACAAACCAATTGGCATCTTGAAGATAATCAATCGTTAATGAATCAACTCACTAAATACCCATCAACCAAAGGCTTTAAATTAAGTAGTAACGCTGTTAAAGAAGGTAAAAATATAACTGCTAACCAATATTGGAATAATTTTGGTTGTTCTGGAAAGAATGAACGACCTGATTTATCTTGGACGGGCACGCCTAAAAATACCAAAAGTTTTGCTGTTTCGTTTTATGATAAAGATGCGCCAACAGATAGCGGATTTTGGCATTGGACAGCTTACAACATTCCAGCAGACACAACAAATATCAATCCAACTTCCCTGCCAAAAGGTGCAGTTGATGCCAATACAGATATGGGTAAACCTGGATATTTTGGACCCTGCCCTCCTGTAGGTAGAACGCATAACTATGTATTCACACTTCACGCTTTAGATGTGGAAAAATTGACACCGCCAAAAGGAGCAACTTCAGCGTTAGTTCGTTTTTTTATCAATCAACACACCATTGCAAAAGCGACTTTGTCTGTTGTTGCTGGGCCTAGAAAATAAGCAATTAAAATATTGTAATGAATATTCAATTTAACCATATTGCTTTGAGGTGTGAAAATATAGACATTATGGCTGATTTTTTTGTTGATGTGATTGGGCTAGAAAAAGGCTTTCGTCCGCCTTTTACTTTTCCTGGGTTTTGGCTATACAGCCCAGAAAATAAAAAAGAAGCGATTATTCACATCTTTGACAAAGGGGCTAAATTTAGTAATTTTTCATCAAGTGGTAATAATGGTTTGTTTGATCATATTGCATTTACTAGAAACACTAAAGAAGGTTATTCAGAGTTCATTGCCCATCTTAAGCAATTAAACATTCCTTTTGATGAAAATTTTGTTCCTGATACCAATGTTAAACAAGTATTTGTTTCGGGTCCAGAAGGTTTAGTTGTTGAAAATGATATTACAATCAATTGATATTTAAAAAAATAGGAGAAAATAATGACACATCAAATTATAAAAGATTTAAATTGGCGACATTCAACCAAAAAATACGATACCAGTAAAAAAATATCTGCCGAAGATTTAACCGTGATTTATGAGGCAATGCGTTTATCGGCATCGTCTATCAACTCACAGCCTTGGCGATTTATTGTGATTGAAAGTCAGGAAGCCAGAGAGAGAATGAGCAAGACTTTTGTGAATAAATTTCAATTTAATGAGCCTCATATATTTGACAGTTCGCAGGTGATTTTATTTTCACACAATCCACACTATACGCGTGAAGATTATGCCGAAGTTGTGGATAACGGTATAAAGGATGGTAGAACCAAAGCAGAGGATAGAGATTCCGCCTTTGGTGGGTTTTTCTTTGCTGAACTTAATACCGATGAACAGGGTAATACAGCCCCATGGACAAAGGCTCAACTCTATTTAGCACTCGGTAATACCATGCACACTTTAGCACGGCTTCGTATTGATTCAACACCGATAGAAGGGTTAGACGCTGAACTGGTTAATAAAGAATTTGTCAAGGAATTAGGCGGCTACCAGTGTGAAGTTGCTTTAGCAATTGGCTATCAACATACAGACAACTACAACGCATCCTTGCCAAAGTCGCGTCGTCGTTTAGAAAGTGTTTTATTTAAAATATAGGAAGTAAAAAAATGAAAAAAATATTACTCGTTACCGCTGGATACTCTATTTTTGATGCCAAAGGGCAATTGAATAGTTTTTTAAGTTATTTAACCAATCAGGCATTAAGCGAAAAAGGCTACAAAGTTAAAGCATCTGATGTAACAAAAGATACTTTGGACATGGACAGGGAGCTGGACAAATTACTTTGGGCAGACACAATTATTTATATTACGCCAATGATGTGGTTTAATATGCCAGCACCCTTGGTTAAATGGTTGGGCGAGGTTTTAATTTATGAAAAAACCTTTACAATCACTGACGAATATGGCGAAGGCGGTCAAGTGCCAGCCGCTAAATTTATGATTGTTACCACCTCTAATATGAAAAGTAGCGATCTAGGCAAAGGTTTTGTCCTAAAAAATGCGCCACATATCGATAATTTGTTACAACCCTTAATAATGACCAACCATTATTTAAGCATTAGAGAACAACTTCCAACTTTTCATGCAGATAATGTGATTGCAGGTGAAACTGATTGGATTAAAAAGGCTTACATTAAACACCTTAACACACATTTTTAACGCTACCATTTTCAAAAAATAATGAGACCCCTAATCCAAAAATAGAAATCACAAACCTAGCGCCACCGACGAATTCAAAACCCTTTACCTCATCTGCATTTACAAAAAAATAGTCATCAAACCTATGGGTGGGACTAATATTTTTTGCAAACACAGATGGGGTAAGGGATGGCACTATCTTGGATTGGGGGGGTAAATATCCTGTCTCCGATATAAGATAAGACCTTACGAGTATTTATTAGTAGAGACCTTTGCATAAATAGGGATGATTAGCAAAATGACAGATTTTATTAAATTGGAAATTTTTTAAATCCACTCCTAGCAGGGCTAAGGGTGTTTTTAAAAAGTTTGTAATTTGATGAAAGATGGCGTTTTGATGATTATTCATATTTATGCAAAGGTCTCTAGTATATAATTTATTATAGAATGATAATATAAGGTGAATTATGAGTAATAACATAGTAATAACAAATAAAGAGGAACTTGAGGGTTTGATAAAAACATACAAGCCTCTTACTTTAGAAGCGATAGAGGCGATAGAGCCTATAGATTATATAGCTATATTAGAGGGGACTTGGTGTGATAGCGATGGCAACACAGTGATAAGTTTTATAAAAAAGACGATTTTTCTTCCTTTACTCGATGTAAGCCAAGTATTTTATGTAAACACTGTAAAAGCACATACGGATATAGGCAATGTAACTACTTATGCTTTAATCGGAACGATTGCAGTAGATGTTGGACTAACTTGGGAGTTCGCACTTTATTTGACAGTTGATAGTGACGGTAAATCAATTGAACTCTCATATAATGCAAGTATTGTTGGAGGCGGAGGGTCTGGGATTGGATCTGCTGGCACCCTTACAAAGAAGTGCTAATATAAAACTTGCTATAAACTTAAAAAATAAACCTTTTTGATTGTTGTTAGTTCTTTTTTTTATACTATTTTAAAAACAAACTCAACGCTAAAATATCGTCTTGATTAGGATTGTTTTTACGATAAACAATCCCAATATCCCGAGATAATTTTATTTGGTTTTTATCAATACTTAGGGTCGGGTATTTATCTAAAATACCGCTATCAATAGCAATTTTTGGCAAGAAACTCACACCAATTTCCATATTAATCATTGTTACCAAAGTTTCTAAACTGGTGCAAGTATGTTGTGATAACTTGGCTTTATTAATATTATCTAAAATATGTTCTCGCAAACAATGCCCTTGTTCTAATAATAGCAACTCATTATTTTGGGTGTTTTTGTGTTTAACCAAAACCAAATCATCAATAAAACTCACCACCTGAACAATATTTTCTTTTTCCGCAAATGGAAAAGCAAAAATAGCAAAATCCAGTTTTAATTGTTCAATTTTTAACAAAAGGTTTGGACTGGTATCTTCAATAATAACAAGTTTAAGTTTGGGGTATTTTTCTTTAACTTTGGCAATAAATTTCGGCAATAAATAAGCAGAAATCGTGGGAATAACGCCAATCTTAATGATGGATTCTAAAAAATTTTGATTGGCAATAGCAACTAAATCTTGCATTGAAAATAGCACTTTTTCCGCATATTTAACCACCTTTTCGCCCAAAGGCGTAAACAACACAGATTTATTCGTCCGCTCGACTAACTGGACATTCAAATCTTGTTCTAATTTGCTAATCCCCGCACTTAAAGTTGATTGACTGACAAAACACACCGCTGCTGCTTTGGAAAAATGCAGCTGTTGTTTGAGTGCTAATAAATATTTCAGATTTTGTATTGAAGGCATAATAATCGTTTTTTACGATTATTATAACCAATATTATTCGTTTTACTTAATAATTAACCCTGCGTAAGATGACAATTTTAAAACCAAGGAGCAACTTATGCTAAATGATAAAACTGAAAAAAATATCCCATTAATAACTTTTAAAACGCAACAAAATAACCAGTGGCACGATGTCAGCACAATGGATATTTTTAACCATAAAACCGTTATCGTTTTTTCCCTACCAGGTGCTTATACGCCGACTTGTTCCTCCTCTCACTTGCCACGCTTCAATGAATTAGCTCCTGTTTTTAAAGACAATGGCGTGGACACAATTGTGTGCATTTCAGTCAATGATACCTTTGTGATGAACGAGTGGCAAAAAGACCAAGAAGCCGAAAATATCACTATGCTACCTGATGGCAATGGCGAATTCACGGAGGAAATGGGAATGCTGGTCAATAAAAGTGATTTGGGTTTTGGCAATAGATCATGGCGTTATTCAATGCTGGTTAAAGATGGCGTAATTGAGAAAATGTTTATTGAGCCAGAAGTAGAAGGCGACCCATTTGAAGTCTCTGATGCCGACACAATGCTTAATTATATTAATGCCGATGCCATTGTGCCAAAATCTGCCACAATATTTAGTCGCAAAGGCTGCCCTCATTGCCGAAGGGCTTTGGATTTATTGGCAAAAAACAAAGTTTTTGTTGAAGTGGTAGAACTCGGCAAAGGCATTACTTCTCGTTCGTTAAGAGCAGTCAGTGGCAAAAGTAGCACGCCACAAATATTTATTGGTGGGCAATATATTGGCGGTGCAGATGAATTAGAGCAATTTTTTAAATAAAAGGAGTAAATAATGATGGCAAGACTAAAACGCATAACTCCAGCAGATATTCCTCAGCACATCATACAACGAGGTAATAACAAACAGGTGTGTTTTGCAAATGAAACTGATATGAAAGCCTACTTACAATGGCTTAAAGACTTTTCAGATAAATACAGCGTTAGTATCCATGCATGGGTACTTATGACTAATCATATTCATTTGCTTTGCACACCTAAAACCAGTGATGGCATTGGTAAAATGATGCAATCTTTAGGCAGAATGTATGTTGGGTATTTTAATCACACTTATAAGCGTAAAGGTACACTTTGGGAAGGACGATACAAGTCATATATCATACAATATGAGCGTTATTTACTGAGTGTTTATCGTTATATTGAACTTAATCCTGTGCGTGCAGGTATGGTAGTAAGTCCAAGTGAGTATAGTTGGTCAAGTTATAATTTCAATGCTTTGGGTGTTGCCAATAACCTGATTACGCCACATCAGGAATATTTGGCATTGGGTAATAATGCAAAGGCAAGAAGTGCATCTTATATTGAATTGTTTAAAACAGAAATAGACGATAAACTACTCGGTAATATCAGGAAAAATATTAACAAAGGGCTGGCACTTGGTAATGAGGTTTTTATCAAAGAAATTGAAGTTTTGAATAATGCTAGGGTAAATAGTAGAAAAGCGGGAAGACCGAAGAAAAATGTTGAATAAATTACACTCTGACCCTGATTATTCTTTGAATAAATTACACTCTGACCCTGATTATTCTTGACCCTGATTATTCTTTAGATTTCACCGATGAAAGTGGCTTAGACACCGAAATGTATTTACAGAAGTTATTTCAAATTTTGGATAAAAAACCAAGTCATAGAAACTCAAATTTAAGCGATGAACCCAATGCTTTTCCGTATGTTAATAGCGATTTATTCAAAGAACGCATTGATATACCTAGTTTTACATTGTCATAGCGTGGGAACAAGGGTAAAATCTAAAAACAATTCGGTATTACAAGAAATTGAGTAACAATTAAAGCTTGTATTTGTGATTCTAGGGGAATTTTTAAATAATGAAAACCACTTGTTCATTATCTTTCAAGTCAAAAATGGTAAAGTCAAAATTGAAATTCTTATCAAACTGAGATGTATCATTGCTCAAATTAATATTTAGATAAAATCAGGGTGTAAATAAAGAATGACACTCTTTTTAATAAACAGTAAAATATAAATTTTTTACAACACAATAGAACAAAATAGAGGTTTGGTATGCTTTATTTTTTAGGGGTGTCTTATGCAAGAACTTGAAGGTTTAGATGAGATTGAGAAAACAGACGATGATATTGGCGATAATGATGAAGATATTACCAGTCCATTTTCAGTTAAAGATATAAAAGTTACGCACGCTACTGTTATGTTACCAACAATTATAAACCGCTTAACAAGAGGGGAAATTGGCATACCAGATTACCAAAGACATAGTGATTTATGGACTAATAATCAAAAAAGTAGACTCGTTGAATCTATATTATTAAAGCTACCTTTACCTGTTTTCTATTTTGATGTTAGCAACCCTGAAAAGTGGATGGTAATTGATGGATTACAAAGAATTTCCACTATCAAAAGTTTCTTTGTTAAAAAAGAACTAAAACTTAGAGGTCTGGAGTTTTTAAAAAATCTAAACGGTAAAAAATATGATGATTTGCCCACAAGTATGCAAAGAACCGTTGAAGATACAATGTTTGTTACTTATCAAATAGAGGCTCAAACTCCAAAAGAAGTTCGTTATTCTATTTTTAACCGAATCAATACAGGTGGATTGTCACTAAAGCCTCAAGAAATAAGGCAGGCATTAAATCAAAAAGGTTACGGTGTTGAATTTTTAGCTGACACAGTAGAAAATGATATTTTTAAGAAAATAGTTGGAATTTCCAATAAAAGAATGGCAGGGCAAGAATTAGTCTTGCGATTTATGGCGTTTAAAATTCTTGGTGATGATAAATTTAAAACAATGAGTAAATTTTTAGATTTGGCAATGGAGGAGATAGATGCTAAAAATGAGCAAGAATTGGAGGTTTTAAAATCTAACTTAATTGAAGTGTTGGGTTTTTCTGAACAAGTTTTAGGAGAAAAGCACAAATTTAGTCGTTCTATCGCTGATAAGTCTAAAAATAAATTAGTTAATTTATCGTTATTTGATGTTTTGACTGTTTGTTTTGATGAAATAGGAAATAAGGTATTATTTTTAAACAATAAAGATTTTTTTGTTAAAAATTTAAAAACTATGCTATTAGATGAAAGTAGTGAGTTATTTGTTTCTATCACTAAGGGAACAAGTAGTAAGTTGGCAAAAGATACTCGTTTTAGAGAGATACGAAATTTGATTATGAAAACATTAGAAAATAAAGAATGAAAATAGATAGCGTTAAGGTAAAAAAATTTAAAAGCCTGAAAGATGTTGATATTAAACTTAATAATTTAACCTTAATTACAGGGGTTAATAGTAGTGGTAAGTCATCATTTATTCAATCCTTATTATTTTTTAAGCAGAATGTTAATAATATTTTATTTACAGACCTTGGTGCTAAACTTGACAAAAAGAGTGGCAACAAGGATTTTTCAAAAATAATAGCAAATTTTAAGGATAAATATTTAGACTTAGGCGATACAAGTTTATTATTCAATCAAGAGGCTTTGAGTAAGGAAATTATATTTGAAATTAATTGTAAAGAAGAAAAAGCAAAAATTACAATGAATTCTAAATTTGAGATGACTTGCAATGAAGGTTTTAAACATGAAACGCTAGATATGTTTAGAGATAATAAGTTTAATTTTAATTATTTAAATACAGATAGAGTACCACCTAAGAATACTTTCGACTTTTCTCAAAAAGATGTTGATAGTAGTTCAATTGGAATAAATGGAGAATATACAGCTCATTATTTAGCAGAAAATAGACACCAAAATTTAAAGGTTGAATCATTAAAGCATAGTAATAGCCAAACTTTACAATTGTTGGAAAATACCGAAAAATGGTTAAGTGAAATAAGTAGTGGAGTATCAATTTCTGCCACCATTGATATATCAACACAAAGTGTTAAATTAGCTTATCAATATGAATATGGCGATAATACAACCAGTAATTATTCACCGCTTAATGTGGGTTTTGGCTTAACTTATGTTTTGCCTGTGATTGTTTTGATTCTTAAATCAAAACCAGGAGATTTTATTATTATTGAAAACCCAGAGTCTCACTTACACCCAGCAGGGCAATCAAAAATAGCCGAAATGTGTGCAATCGCCGCTAATAACGGTGTGCAGATTATTGTAGAAACACATAGCGACCATTTTTTAAATGGTGTGCGAGTTGCTACTAAAAATGGCGTTATTACACCAGATAAAAGCCAAATTTATTTCTTTGAAAAAGAAGAAAATGGCTTGGAGACTATTCCTCACCCTATTAATATTGATAAATATGGTAATTTAGATGATTACCCAGAAAGTTTTTTTGATGAATGGGACAATAATTTAGACAGGTTGTTGGATTTGTAAAATGGATATAATCATTAACGAATTATCCTTGATTGGTCAATTTCAAAAGAAAGATGATTTTGTCGCCAATATAACCAAGTTATTGCCAATTTTTAATATAATAGACAAACAAGGATTTGGTCTTTTAAAAGAACACGCATTTTTTGATTCTAAAATTACCGATATAGAAACTTTATCCTCTATTCTTAAGTCTAAAAACAGTAATATTAGAAAAATAAAATCACTTTTATTGAAGTTAGCTCGTAATCCCCCTTATTGGAATGATTCGCGACGACACAATTGTGATAGCGACACTTATTCTTTCAACGGAAACAATATTTGTGACACTTCATTAGCAGAGGCAAGTCAAAGAGATAAAATAATTTTATCTTTTGAGCATGACGACTATATAAATCAAGAATTGACAATTAAAAAAAACGATGTTAATCAAGCAATATTTAACATAGTTAAAAAAGATACTTTTTTGGAAAAACTTTATCAAGATAAATTAATATCAGCGTTAAAATTTTGTTGTTTTAAATTTAAAAAAAGCAATATAAATTTTGAAACACTTGAAAAAAAATTTGGCTTTAGCGGGTTAAACCAAGAACAAACAAGAAACTTCATCAGTTCTTTTGATGTGTTTACATCGATGACTTGGTGTGATATAGATAAATCTAGCAGTAAGAAAAATGGATTAAATTATAAAAGTTATCAAGGAGATTGGTTTAATGGCACCTTACATCAGGATAAATCAATAAAAAAGTTTAGAGTATCACAAAAATATAGATGTTTTGGTTACAGGGAAAATGATATTTTTAATGTATTACGATTTGAAATAAACCATAAGAATAGTGACAAAGGGTAAAAATTCAATACATTCCAGTTGATTATTTGCTTAACAATCAGTACCCGTATTCATGATGGAGCAACAGAAATACCGATTGAAGAACTGGACAAATCAAGTGTAATAGTAGCTTATATTGTAAATATATTGCACTATAAAAGATAGAAAAGTACATCACCCCAAAACCTCCGACAACTCTTTAAATTTTTTTACATAACAAACCCAATGAATATCAAAAACAATTCGTAGGTTTTATTGATAGTCTATAATAGACATTTTAGACAAAATAGACAATTATGCAACAAATATCAAGCAGTCAATTAAAGCAGAATATTGCTTTTTTACAGAACGCCCTTAGGTCTGATGTGCTGGTTACGAAACAGAGTAAGCCTTATGTGGTGGTGATGGATTATCAAAAGTATAAAATGTTTGAAAATAAAATAACGCCAGATTTGGAGCGTGTGTTGTTATCTATTAAAAATAGTTTTAATGATATTGAGCAAGGGAGAATGCATCCGATAGAAACTTTGTGGAATCAGTTGGATGATTGATTATTCAGCTACTTTTCTCAAAGAAGCCAAGCAATTATCCAAAAAATATAAAAGTTTTAAAAGTGATTTACGATGTGCGGTTGAGGAAATACAGAATAAAGAATTAGGCACCTCGTTAGGCAAGGGATTGTATAAAAAGCGTGTAAAAAATTCATCAAATAACGCTGGCAAAAGTGGTGGGTTTAGGGTTATTATTTATCACATAAAAAACAGTAAAATTGTTTTAATGTCGGTTTATTCTAAATCTCAAAAAGACAGTGTAAGCAGTTCAGAATTACAATCTATTTTAGGAAATTTATAAATAGGCAGAAGAAGAAAACTAATACCAATACCCCGATCCAAAAGTAGAGATTGAAAATTGCAAAGAGTGGTGCCAGGTTTGTGATTTCTATGTTTGGATTGGGGCTAAAGTAGTGCCATTTTTTAAAAAGGACTATTAACAATATGCAAACTACAGATATTAAAAATCTCAAAGCCAACGACATCATTCGCAAATGTGTGCATTGCGGATTTTGCCTTGCCACTTGCCCGACTTATCAATTATTAGGCAACGAATTGGACTCGCACGGGGGCGAATTTATTTGATTAAATCTGCTTTGGAAAATAACGACACTTCTGCCAACAGTTTGCAACATTTAGACCGATGTTTGACTTGTCGCTCGTGTGAAACCACTTGCCCGTCGGGGGGGGATATGGGCAGTTGATAGATATTGGCAGGGAGCTTGTTGAAGAAAAACGCCCTGTATGGCAAAAGGTTTATCGTTCTACCGTGCGTCAATTTTTGACCACGCCTGTTTTATTCAACGCTGTTGGGTTTTTATTTAGGCACTCCAAAAATAATTAGGGTCAAAATAATTAGAAATAATTAGGGTCGGAGTGTTATTTTTACGCTAAAATAATATTTCTCTTTTGTATTCTGTATTTCAAAATGGCAAGACTAAAACGCATAACTCCAGCAGATATTCCTCAGCACATCATACAACGAGGTAATAACAAACAGGTGTGTTTTGCAAATGAAACTGATATGAAAGCCTACTTACAATGGCTTAAAGACTTTTCAGATAAATACAGCGTTAGTATCCATGCATGGGTACTTATGACTAATCATATTCATTTGCTTTGCACACCTAAAACCAGTGATGGCATTGGTAAAATGATGCAATCTTTAGGCAGAATGTATGTTGGGTATTTTAATCACACTTATAAGCGTAAAGGTACACTTTGGGAAGGACGATACAAGTCATCTATCATACAATCTGAGCATTATTTACTGAGTGTTTATCGTTATATTGAACTTAATCCTGTGCGTGCAGGTATGGTAGTAAGTCCAAGTGAGTATAGTTGGTCAAGTTATAATTTTAATGCTTTGGGTGTTGCCAATAACCTGATTACGCCACATCAGGAATATTTGGCATTGGGTAATAATGCAAAGGCAAGAAGTGCATCTTATATTGAATTGTTTAAAACAGAAATAGACGATAAACTACTTGATAATATCAGGAAAAATATTAACAAAGGGCTGGCACTTGGTAATGAGGTTTTTATCAAAGAAATTGAAGTTTTGAATAATGCTAGGGTAAGTAGTAGAAAAGCGGGAAGACCGAAGAAAAATGTTGAATAAATTACACTCTGACCCTGATTATTCCATTAAAAACATCCTGGACTCTGTTAGGAATGGATTTAAAAAATCTCCAATTTAATAAATTTGTTATTTTTCTAATCATCTGTAATTATTAAAGACTTCTGTAAATATAAACTAAGTTATGATTTTCAAAATAATAAATAAAACAGGGCTACTTATATTGGTGCTCGTATTAACTGGATGCTCAAAAACACTGACACCTAAATCTATAGTTGTATTCGGAGATTCTTTGTCTGATCAAGGTAATCTTCTTGCAATCTTTAGTTATGCACCTCACTTCCAAAACATTCATATGACTACGCCACCATCGTCGCATAATGGTCGCGCGTTTACCAATAAATTATTAGCAGTTGAGTATTTAGCCAAACATTATAAAATTGATTTGTCACCTGCTTGGAATTATAAAAAATCAAATACTGATATACAGGCAAGCATTCATAAAAATAAGTCATATGCGAATACTATTGCTGCCATCGTATCAAATAGTAACTTTCAAGAAATGGATAAAAACAGTGATTTACGCAAAGAAGCAGAGTTTTTGATTGAAACTTTACTTGATAAAGTGCACTCAACGACCTTGGATGGCAATAATTATGCAATTGCCAATACAACGATTGCCTCTGATTATGATGGATTCTTTAATGTGTTATTCAATGCATTGTCTTTGCCTCACCAAATTGCAAAATATAAAAAACATGGGGATAAAAGCGACATTGAAAAAACCTTATTTGTTATTATGACAGGTGGCAATGATATTTTTAATATTACTCTAGATCAATCTCTTTCTGTGTATGATAAAAAAGTAGCAGTCTCTAATTTAATCCCTATTATAGTTAACTCTATTCATGAATTACAGACACTTGGTGCAAAAAAAATACTGATTCCTGGCTTGCCAGATATTGGAAACGCGCCAGCTTTTTACAACAAACCCTTTGAGCAATTAATATCTGAATTATCTAAACACTTTAATGAGGAATTGAGTAAAAGCATTCATCAGAACTTCTCTAAAAAACAAGTCAAATGGTTGCCGATTGAGCCATGGCTTTCTAATTTAGAAAATAATTGGAAACCTTCTCAACTCAAACATAAGGCATGTGTATCCGATATTTCCAATCAATACATTGACTGGAAAAAATTATTTATTCAACAAGAGCTTGATGTAAAGTTCGTTGGCAATTGCACGCAACAGGCGCTAGACAATGGGGAGTATTTTTATTATGATTCTGTCCATGGCACTAATGCTGTTTATGAAAAATTAGGTAAATTACTGATACAGACTACTTCGAAATTTTTCTCTCAATAAAAGAATACACGCCCCACCAGTCCAAAGGTCAAGTAAACTTCTTTCTGAGACCTTTGCATAAATATGAATAATCATCAAAACGCCATCTTTCATCAAATTACAAACTTTTTAAAAACACCCTTAGCCCTGCTAGGAGTGGATTTAAAAAATTTCCAATTTAATAAAATCTGTCATTTTGCTAATCATCCCTATTTATGCAAAGGTCTCTCAGAATGTGTTGCTTTATGATGGGGTGTCAGCATTATCAGCGGTTCTTTTAAAGGCTTTATCTTGTTTTTTATTCAACTCAACTCCATTTATAAATCATGTTACGACGAATACCTAAATCTCGAGCAAGGCTCGCAATACAGGTATTTGGTTGGTTTGCTAATTGCAAAGTTTGTAGTTTAAACACTTTTGTAAATTTTTGTTTCTTTATGGTCATTTTGGACTCCTAAATTGTTATGATTTAGTGTCCAGTTTTTTGGGGAACTTCAGGCGCTTATGGCACATTTACAGTTACAAAGTCTTTGAAAAATAAAACCATTGCGAGTTTTTTGCAAACAGTTGGTCAACAAACCGAAGTGTTTGCACGATTTTCTACTGTTGGTGGCGGTCAAGATTCGAGTGATTATGCCAGAGACCCTCGTGGGTTTGCTTTGAAGTTTTATACGGGTGAAGGAAATTATGATATGGTGGGTAATAATACGCCTGTATTCTTTTTGCGTGATGGTATTAATTTTCCTGATTTTATTCATTCACAAAAGAAAAATCCAAAAACCAACTTGCCTGACCCAGCAGCAATGTTTGAGTTTTGGGCAAATCATCCACAATCGTTACATCAAGTTACAATCTTAATGTCCGATAGAGGCATTCCAGCCAGTTATCGTTATATGCACGGATTTAGTTCTCATACTTTTAGTTTTTGGAATGACCAAGGAAAAAGAACTTGGTTTAAGTGGCATTTTAAAACCAATCAAGGGATTAAAAATTTAACCAATAAGCAAGCAGCCACAACTTGCCCATTTGGCGCACAAGAAGATTTGGTCAATGCCATTGAACGGGGTGATTTTCCGAGTTGGACAACTAAGGTGCAAATGATGAGTGAAGAAGAAGCCAAAGATTACAAAATTAATCCCTTTGATTTAACAAAAGTTTGGCCACATTCTAATTTTCCGCTAATTGAGGTAGGTCAATTAGAACTCAATCGCAATGTGGATAATTATTTTTCTGAAACCGAGCAAGCTTGCTTTTCACCCAGTAATTTGGTGCCCGGTATTGGCACTTCACCTGACAAAATGTTACAAGCAAGATTGATGGCGTATCCAGATGCACATCGCTATCGTGTTGGTGCTAATGCCAATCAACTCCCTGTGAATGCGGCAAAATACCCTGTTAATCATTATCAGCGAGATGGGAAAATGGCAGGAATGTGCCCAGAAGGTGGTGAGAATGTGCAAACTTCAAAAGTTAATTTTTATCCAAATGACCAAATCAATGAGGGTGCACCAGCACCATTACCAACAATTGCAGAGCCGCCAATGCCAGTTGAACAAGATGCTTGGATAAATCGTTTTGATACTGTCAATACTCAGGATTATTACCAACAGACTGGGGATTTGTTTAGATTAATGAATGAATCACAAAAATCACAACTGACTACCACTA
Organism: Candidatus Thiodubiliella endoseptemdiera; assembly: GCA_013416635.1. Lineage (GTDB taxonomy): Bacteria > Pseudomonadota > Gammaproteobacteria > PS1 > Pseudothioglobaceae > Thiodubiliella > Thiodubiliella endoseptemdiera. The sequence continues at coordinate 512,586 of JACCHT010000002.1, forward strand.
TTGCCGAGGGTTTGATACAAGCAAAAAGTGAGGTGCAGAAAGCAATGCTTGAACAGTTTTCCAATGCAGATATTGATTACGCCCAACGCATTAAAGTTATAATGAAAAATTTATAAGGAGAGACCTTTGCATAAATATGAATAATCATCAAAACGCCATCTTTCATCAAATTACAAACTTTTTAAAAACACCCTTAGCCCTGCTAGGAGTGGATTTAAAAAATTTCCAATTTAATAAAATCTGTCATTTTGCTAATCATCCCTATTTATGCAAAGGTCTCAAGGAGAATAACCATGGCAAATGAAGGCTATCACGAAGCAGAACAAAACTTAACTCAAGCAACCAAAGATATGCACAAAGCAATCGTGTCTTTAATGGAGGAATTAGAGGCAATTGATTGGTATAATCAGCGCATTGATGCTTGTCAAGATGAGGAATTATCGGCAATTTTGGCTCACAATCGTGATGAAGAAAAAGAGCATGCGGCAATGGTGTTGGAATGGATTAGACGAAAAGATGGTGCTTTTGATAAGGAATTAAAAGACTATCTTTTTACTGAGAAACCGATTGCACATTAATTTTTCTATATTTTAGAGGGGCTAACAAACTGTTTTTAGATTAGGGAATATATAAATATGACAACACATTATGACATGATAGCGATTGGTGCAGGTTCTGGTGGTTTGTCGGCGGTTGAGCGTGCAGCAGAATACGGTAAAAAATGCTTAGTAATTGAAGTGAAAACCATTGGTGGCACTTGCGTGAATGTGGGCTGTGTGCCTAAAAAAGTAATGTGGTTTGCTGCCAATACTGCCACACAGATTAACAATGCGCAAGGTTTTGGTTTTGATATTGAGGTTAAAAACTTCTCATGGAACAAGCTCAAACAAGGTCGTGATAACTACATCAAAGGTATTACCGACTGGTATGATGGCTATTTAGAGAAACTCGGTATTGATTATATTCATGGCTTTGGCAAATTGGTGGATAAAAATACGGTGTCTGTCAACGGTGAAGAATATACCGCTGAGCATATCGTGCTTTCCCCAGGTGGTGAACCTGCTGTGCCGCATATTGAGGGGGCAGAATACGGCATTACTTCAGATGGGTTTTTTGAATTAGAAGCGCTGCCTAAAAAAGTCGCTGTCATTGGTAGCGGGTATATTGGTGTTGAATTAGCAGGTGTGCTTAATGCACTCGGCAGTGAGGTTGAGATTTTTGGTAGAGCCGATTCCTTGTTGCGTGGCTTTGATCCAATGATCCAAACTGCTTTGGACAAAGACTATACCGCCCACGGCATCCGCATTCATCACAGTACAACGATTGATAAAGTATCAGCAGATAAAACCCTATTCACCAATCATGGTGAGTTTGGTGGTTTTGATGAAATTATTTGGGCAGTGGGTAGAAACCCAATGACTCAGCATTTAGGATTAGAAAATGCAGGAATCAAATGCGACCAAAGAGGTTTTATCCCAACGAATAAATTTCAAACTACCAATATTGATAGTATATTTGCACTTGGTGATGCGACGGGTCGTACTCCTCTTACCCCTGTTGCTATTGCCGCAGGTAGAAGATTATCGGATAGAATTTACAATAACATGACTGACCGACATTTAGACTACAAGAGTATTGCCACCGTGGTATTTTCACATCCACCGATTGGCACAATTGGTTTAACTGAAACTGAAGCCAATGAAAAATTTGACAAAGTTAAAGTTTACAAATCAGAATTTACCCCAATGGCAGACGCCCTCTTAGACCACAAAACCACTACCGCATTAAAATTAGTCTGTGTAGGTGATGATGAAAAAGTCATCGGTTGTCATATTATGGGGCACGGTGCCGATGAAATGCTACAAGGTTTTGCAGTTGCCATAAAGATGGGTGCAACCAAAAAACAGTTTGATGATACTGTTGCTATTCATCCAAGCAGTGCTGAAGAATTGGTAACGATGCGATAAATGCTATTCGATATTACTCATGTAGTTTTGTAAAAATTGCATTATTTCTAATTTATCTAGATGGAGAGTCGCTTTTTTTTAAAATTTAAGATTTTATGTTTAAGTATTTCTTTAAACATACTGCCCTGCTACCCAGCCCGAAGACCATGCCCACTGGAAATTATAACCACCTAACCAACCTGTGACATCAACAGTTTCACCAATGAAATATAATCCTTGTTGCCTGTTAGATTCCATTGTTTTTGACGAGAGTTCTCGGGTATCAACACCGCCCACGCAGACTTCTGCAGTACGCATGCCTTCTGTACCACTTGGGGCTAATGTCCAATGATTGAGCTGTTTTCCCAAGTCTGATAAATCAGTTTTTTTGATTTGATTAATTGAGGTATTGGCTAAATTTTTATCGGTTAATGTATCAGCTAAACGAGTGGCTAAGCGCTTAGAAAAATAGGTGCTTAGGGTGGTTTTGAGTAGGGTTTTTAAGTGGGTATTTTGCATTGCTAATAGCCAATCACTTGCGTCCAAATCGGGTAATAAATTAATGGTAATTTTATCGCCTTTTTGCCAATAGGACGAAATTTGCAAGATAGCAGGACCGCTGATACCACGATGTGTAATTAAAATCCTTTCTCTAAAACTTTGATTATTACACGCCACAACCGCATCGACGCTAAGCCCTGATAAATCCTTAAAATAATATTCAATATCGGTTTGGCTGAAAATCAATGGCACTAATGCAGGTTTAAAATTAATAGACTTGTGACCGAATTGTTTGGCGATTTGTAAACCGAAATCAGTCGCCCCCATTTTGGGGATAGATGCACCTCCTGTGGCAATAACTAATGAATCTGATTGAAAATCACCTTGATTAGTAATGAGTGTGTATTGGGTTTGATGGGTGATGTTTTAATCTGAGTGTTGCATTGTATATCTGCTGTTTGGCAATTTTCTAACAGCATTTCCAAGATAGCTTTTGATTTTTCATTACAGAATAATTGTCCTAAAGTTTTTTCAGTCCAATGCAATCCTGCCTTTTCTAATAATGCTATAAAATCCCATTGTGTATAGCGTGATAATGCAGATTTGCAAAAATGGGAGTTGTTGGAAATATAAGCTTCGGGGTCGATGTGCAAGTTGGTGAAATTACAACGACCGCCGCCTGAGATGAGGATTTTTTTGCCAATTTTGTCTGCCTTGTCAATAAGTAAAACTGTGCGTCCTCGTTGCGTGGAATGTGCAGCACACATCAGTCCTGCTGCTCCTGCACCGATGATAATCACATCATAGCGTTTCACAATAACGATTGCACAGTGTCAATAACATTCTGGTCATCCCATTCCAACGCCCCGCGATAACCATAACGAATGACACCCTCTTTATCAATTAGAAAATTAGATGGGTAGGCATACACGCCCCATTCTTTCACGGCTTGCCCACTTTCGTCTAATAAAATAGGCAATGTTAGCCCTATTTTTTTGACAAATTTTGTAATTTTGTGCTGTGACTCACCGACATTAATAGTGATAATTTTAAAATATTTTGAGTTAAACTTTTGTTGCAAACGCACCAAAGACGGGATTTCTTTGATGCAAGGGTTGCACCAACTTGCCCAAAAATTAATCAGCAATACTTGTCCTTTATAATCGCTGATTTTTGCTATCTTACCGTCAAGAGTTTTGAGTTTCAAAGGTAGGTTTTGTTTGCCATGGTATTTTTGCAAAAGCGGCGCACTAAAAGTAACTTTAGCACTTGCATTAATATCTACATCAGGGGGTGATATTTTTGGCACTTGAATAGTTTTCATTAACCGCATAGCCTGGCGATAAGTGTTTGCCAGGCGTTCTTTTGCTTTAATGCCGAGTTTTGATAAATTTCTTACCTTTTTCATATGGAAGCCGTAACCCACCCCTGTTAAACGATGTATAAATACGGCACTGCCGCCTTGTTTGAGTTGATTTTCAATCTCTTTACTACGCATAAACTTGGTGCCAAATTGTGGCAATAGGACATAAACAGGTAAATGACTAACCTTAGAAATATTGACATATTTTGCTACGCCTCCTAAATCAGGTTTACCATCAATAAGGTGTGGAGAGTGGAAAATATGCCCTTTGAGTAAAGTGGAATTTGGGTTGTGTAGTTGCCATTGATAAGCAATTTTAAGTGCTAATTGCGCTCCTCTGCCTGTGGCTACAAAGAATATATTTTTAAATGATTTATTTTTAGCAATAGCAATTAGATCAACCAAGTCGTCAATATTAAAACGATTAATGCTACTTTTATATTTAGGAATCATATAACTCCCGTGTAAATCAAGCGCCCATACATCAACACCATTTTCTGCTAATTGTTTTGCTGTCGTTTTATAACCTTTGCCAAAACCACGCCCTGATGGCAGATAAATAAACAAAGTTTCACCCTCTGAGTAGTAAGTATCAATACTAATCGTATTACCAGATTTTAATTCAATTTCTAAATCCTGCCCCGCAAAAGAAATCGAAGACAAAAAAACAAAAAGCCAACTGTAAAAATTACGATTCATCATTATAAATGTCAATTAAGTAATACAACATTGTGCCTTCAGATGAACGGCTGGACCAACAACTTTGGCTGGATAAAACTTATTTTCAGGATTTGCCTGTGCGACTGCTGTTTCAAAATCTTTAACAATTTCAACACTCGCCTCTGGCACTCGATTACGCTTAATGCGTGGAATACGAACGACTGCAAATTGTTCTTTAGCGAAATTTGCCCGTGGATGCGGGTCTAAAGAATAGCCGTTAACCATTAGAAATAATATTAGCGCCACACACTTGGTTTGCTGGCACGGCGACATGAATTTTTGCCGGTAAAGATAAATCCATCGCATTCACTCGACTGACAAATTCTGCCCTATCAACACCGCCGCCAATCATCTCATTAAAGGCTTTTTCTTCCCAAATAGAACTCACTGTTCTACCGCCGTAATCGTGTGCAGGATAAATGGCAGTTTCATCTGCTAATGTAAATAAATGCTGAATTGAGTCAAATAACTTATCGGCTGACCCTCCTTGAAAATCACAACGACCACAACTTCTAATCAGTAGCGCATCACCTGTAAAAACTTTGTCGCCAATCACATAAGACACACAGCCATCTGTATGACCTGGCGTTGACATTGCGGTGATTTTATACTTGCCAAATGTTAGATTATCGCCATCCTTAATTAAAATATCAGCACAGGCTACAGGATTTCCCTCTCCCAATACGATTTTAGCATCAGAAAATTTCTTTTTTAGTGGGCAAGAGCTGGTAATATGATCTGCGTGCACATGGGTTTCAATGATATATTTGAGTGTTAAGCCCAATTCTTCAATCAAGCCAATATCGCGTTGTTTCGTTTCGTGAACAGCGTCAATAATAATCGCTTCTTTACTCTTAGAATCAGCTAATAAATAAGTATAAGTTGAGCTAACTTTTTCAAATAATGGTCGAAATATTAAACTCATGGCAACACTTTTTTAAATGGCTTCACCACAACACTGGCATACGCACCCGAGGCTAAATAAGGGTCGGCATCCGCCCAAGTTTGTGCATCCTCAAGACAATCAAATTCTGCCACCACCAACGAACCAGTAAAACCCGCTTCACCCGGTTCATTGTTATCAATCGCAGGATGAGGGCCTGCCAAAATCAAACGCCCTTGGTTTTTTAAAGCGCTCAATCGTTCAATATGTGCAGGACGCACTGACATTCTTTTTTCCAATGAATTTGCCACATCTTGTGCAATAATTGCATACAACATCATTTATTTCTCCAATTACGCTGGTTAAACAGTGCCAATAATCCAAACACAGCACCACCCAATATATCCATCAGCATATCTTTTTGTGCATCCCAAATATCACCTTGTGACCCTAAAAAAGCAGCACCCGATTCTCCTCCTTCAGTAATCGCATAAGCCATCTCAATGATTTCGTAACTTGCCGCCCAAAAGCCCAAAGCAAACACAGCAAACAGCCATGCCATTAAATTATTATGCACCCATTTTTGACGCAAACTCACTTCAACCGCAGGATAAGCAAAAACACCCACCAAAAAATGCCCCAAACGGTCAAAATTATTACGCCCTTCAGGCAAGATAAAATCAAAACCCAATTCTGACAACGCTTTATTACCCCAATCAAAAGGCACCAATTCAAAAGTAAAATACCCGCCAATAGTGTGATAGCACAAAAACAGAGTCATCAAAAAATACCCAAAATTTGAAAATTGAAAGCGAGAATAAGTCAATACCAAAATACCAATCATTATCCAAATCGGAATATTTTCTGCCCACCAAGTTGCTCTGTCATAAGGGTTAATTGCCAATGTAACGAATAAAAGCGTGTAAATTGCCAACAAAGTAAGTGGCGTTTTATGTGATTGTAATTGCATAGTTTTTAAGTCCATTAAGTTATTGCCAATACATCTTGCATAGAATACAAGCCCGCCCGATTGCCTTGTAACCAAATCGCCGCACGCACCGCACCATTCGCAAAAGTCATTCTTGATGATGCTTTGTGAGTAATTTCCACCCGCTCGCCCTCCATAAAGAAACTCACCGTATGCTCACCAACCACATCCCCACCACGAATAGTAGAAAAACCAATAGTTTCTCTATCACGAGGCTCTTCAATACCTTGACGACCATAAACAGCACATTTAGCCAAATCTCTACCCAACGCATTCGCCACCACTTCGCCCATTTTCAACGCTGTGCCTGAGGGCGCATCCACTTTATGGCGATGATGCGCCTCTACAATTTCAATATCTGCCTCCTTACCAATCACACGCGCCGCCATATCCAATAATTTCAACGACAGATTAACACCAACACTCATATTAGGTGCAAAAACAATAGGCATATTCTGTGCAAACTTCTCAAGCTGAACCAACGCCTCATCACTAAAACCCGTCGTGCCAATCACCATCGCCTTACCCGATTGCTGGCAAATAGCCAAATATTCAAGCGTCGCCTCTGGTCGTGTAAAATCAATCAACACATCAAATTTATCCAATGCATTGTTTAAATCATCGTCTTTATCAAAAGCCACGCCCAATTCCACATCTTTATTTTGGTTAATGGCCTCAATAATAGTTTGCCCCATACGCCCTGATGCACCAGTTACTGCTATTTTTATCATCTTATTTCTCTTTAAAATTAATAATTATACCAAAGTTACTTCAATGTGTTAATTTTGGTTTGATTTTCAAAAATACAGGATGCTTATATTTTTTATTTTTAGTGAGTCCATAATATTTAAAAGTAATTTCACTACCAATTTTAGGTGGTTTTTGGCGTTGTGCATCGGTGAAACCAGAGCCAACTTTGAATATTTTTTTTGTTTTAGTTTGGCATTTTAGCGAACCCATTTTGTTTTTATACTTACCCTTTCCGCTAAGTATTGCAAGAATGATACATTCATCTTCTTGGTATTTTTTGACCTTTAAGGCACTGGATAAACGACCAGTTTGATATAGGGTTTTAGGGTTACGGACAACAATGCCTTCACCTTTTTTGCTAATAATTTTGTTTAGAAAATTAGTTAAGTGTTGCTTGGATTTAACAGGAATTTGCTTAATAATCCTTATATTTTTATTGGGATATTGTTGCAAATAGTCCTGTAAAAATTTTAAGCGTTGCAAGATTCCGCCTTGTTGCTTAGGCACTTCAAAAATATTAAAACTTACTTTGTTCCATCGGCTGTCAGGATTTTTTTGTCGGACAATTGACGAAACTTTTTCAAAATCCCTGCGTTTTGTCCAAAGTTCACCATCAATGGCAAAATCTGGAAATCCAGCTGTCCAAGATTTTGGTGGATTTAATGTGATTCCACCTCGGCTAATTAACTTTTCTCCATCCCAAAATCCTCTAATACCATCCAATTTTTCACTCATTACCCAACCGACAACATCCAGTTTTTCGTTGTAGGTTTTGAGAAGAAATAAATCGGGTTTTTCTGCAAAAACCAAACAAGAAGAAAAGAGTAAGAATAATAGTGTTTTAATTTTCATTGGTTTTGATTGAGTTGCTTAAAAATTGATAATTGATGGTGTGCTTCATCGACAGAACCCAACTGCTCAATGCCTTGCGAAATCCAGTTTTTGACCTTTTCATCGATAACAACTGTGTCAAAAAGTTGCTGTCTTTTTGCGTCCTCAAGCATCCCTTCTGCGACCAATTTATTGATATGCCCTAAGATTGTGGGGAGCGCTAATGCGCGTTGTTGGGCGATTTCTGCTATGGGTAAATCTTGCTCAATGAGATTTAAAGTTGTTTGATAAGTGGGGTGTATTTTGTTGGATTGCTCAACTTTAGTAACAGACGCCTCTTGCACCAAATTTTGCACGGGTTCCTGAAAATCTTCTGTTCTCAATGTTGCTAATAATGTTAAAAAACGCTTGCCATATTTTTCAATTTTTATTTTTCCAACGCCGTTAATTTGCAATAAACTGGCTTCATTATCTGGCAAAAAATGTGCCATTTCTGTCAATGTTTTGTTGTCAAAAATGATGTAAGCGGGCATGCCTTCTTCTTGGGCGATTTCTGCTCTTAATGCTCTTAATTTTTCAAAAATTTCTGCGTCAACTTCATATTCTTGCTTTGCAATTTTCTTAGGTTTTAATACCTTGCTTTGCGTTTGTAAATTACTCGTGCGAATATCAACCGCCTGCTCAGACTTCATAATTTGCATCGCTAAATTCGTTAATTTCAACCCTTTAAATTCACCTATTGTTAACGCATCTATTTCTAACAAACGGTCGCCAATAACTTTCCATTCTGCTCTGCTGATGCCACTGCCAACGCCATAAACAGACAATTTTTGATGCTCGCTATTTAAGACTTTTTGGTTTTGCGAACCCAATAAAACATCCACAATATGCCCTTGCCCAAATCGCTGTTCGGTGCGATAAACCGTCGATAAAAACATTTTCGCCTGCTCGCTAATATCGCTGCGTTCAACATCAGGGTTTAGGCAATTATCACATTGGGTTTTGCACGCTAGCATTTCATCGTCAAAATAATGACTTAATGCTTGATGTCGGCAACCTTCAGAAAAAGCGTATTTTTTAATTAAACTGAGTTTGTGGTAAGCGGCACTTCGATAAGTTTCGTCTTCAATATCAGCGATAAAACGCCCTAATAAGCCCAAATCTCCTGTGGAATAAAGCAATAAAACTTCACTAGGTAGCCCATCTCTACCCGCTCTGCCCATTTCTTGATAATAGGCTTCCATGGTTTTTGGAATTGACATATGCACGACAAAGCGGATGTTGCTCTTGTCAATGCCCATACCAAAGGCGATGGTGGCAACCATAATATCGATGTCATCATTCACAAATTGATTGAATGCCTGATGGCGTTCTGTTGCTGACAAACCTGCGTGGTAGGCACTTGCTTTTAAACCCTGTTTTTTAAAAAGCACTGAGTGTTTCGGTATTTTTGCGTGAAAGGGTGTAAATAATACCTTGTTCATTTTGATGATTTTGCAAAAAATCCATCAATTGTAATTGCCCATTTCCTTGTCGTGGTTTGACATTGATAAATAAATTATCTCTAAAAATTTTGCCACGAATAATATTACTGTCTTTAAACTGTAATTGATGAACAATGTCTTTTTCCACTTGTGTGGTTGCTGTTGCGGTAAAAGCAGCGACACCGATATCGGGAAAATGGGTTTTTAACAAGCCTAATTGACGGTAATCTGAGCGAAATTCATGTCCCCATTCACTCACACAATGGGCTTCATCAACAGCAAAAAAAGCAATATTGAGGGTGCTTAAAAACTGTAAAAAATAGCTGTTTTGCAATCGTTCTGGTGCGACAAAAACAAATTTTATTTCACCCTTTTTTAAGCCAACCTCCGCCTGATTATTTTCTTCATGACTTTGCAATGACGACATCATCACCGCCTGAATACCCTTGGCTGTCAAGCCATGCACTTGGTCCTGCATCAATGCCAATAAAGGCGAAACCACAACCACAACGCCATCCATTAGTAAACCTGGCAATTGATAACACAGCGATTTACCACCCCCTGTCGGCAGGATTAATAAAACATCTTCACGATTAAAAATTTTGTCAACAACCACTTCTTGTAGTGGACGAAAACCATCAAACCCAAAAGTATTGTGTAGGATTTGATGTTTATCAGGCATAATTTTTACAGTTGATCTTCTAAAAATCCGTTTTTCTTAGTGACACAATCAATATCCTGCAAGGCTTTTAGCATTTCAGACATTTTATCAATCGGAATCATATTCGGCCCATCGCTAAGTGCATCGTTAGGATTTGGATGAGTTTCCATAAAAAATCCTGAGACACCAACGGCTGCCGCGGCTCTAGCAACGACTGGCACCATTTCTCTTTGCCCGCCAGATGTGCCGCCTTGCCCACCGGGCTGTTGTACAGAATGCGTGGCATCAAAAACAATCGGTTGCCCCGTGGAACGCATACTAGATAAGCCACGCATATCGGAAATCAAAGTATTGTAGCCAAATGAAGTGCCACGGTCGCACAATGTAATTTGCTGATTACCTGTTTCAAAGACTTTATCAACTACATTTTGCATATCCCACGGTGCTTGGAATTGGCCTTTTTTGATATTAACAGGAATCCCTTGCTTGCAAACATTTTGAATAAAGTTAGTTTGACGCACTAAAAAAGCGGGGGTTTGCATCATATCTACCACTGATGCAACTTCATCTAATGGAGTGTCTTCGTGAACATCGGTTAAAACTGGCACGCCAATTTCGTCTTTAACTTTCTGCAAAATACGCAACCTTCTTCAATTCCCAAGCCCCTAAAACTATTGGTACTAGTGCGATTTGCCTTATCATAAGACGATTTATAAATAAAATTGATACCAATTCGTCAGTAACTTGCTTCAAATAAGCAGCAGTTTCCATCGCTAGCGCTTCAGATTCAATTACGCAAGGACCTGCGATAAGGAAAAATGGGTATTCAAGGCCGACTTCAAAATCTAATAATTTCATATTATTGTTTATTATAAAAACTCAGCGTCAATTATATTCGTTTAAAATGACAACTATGACAAATACGCCCGACATTCTTAAAAAAATTATTGCCCGCAAGGAAGAGGAGATTGCCGCTCGTAAAGAAGTGATTTCTGCAAAAAAAATGCTTGAAACTGCCTATAATAACCGTGATACACAAGACTTTTACCAAGCATTAAAGGACAAAGCAGATTTAAAACAGAACGCCGTTATTGCAGAAATCAAAAAAGCATCACCTTCTAAAGGCATATTGCGTGAAGATTTTAACCCAGTTGAAATTGCTAAAAGTTATCAAAAAGCAGGGCAGCGTGTTTATCAGTGCTGACCGACAAAGATTTTTTCCAAGGTGATGATCAATATTTGACCGATGTGCGGAATGCTGTATCAATCCCCGTTTTACGCAAAGAATTCATCATTGACCCTTACCAAGTTTACGAATCCAGAACGCTCGGTGCCGATTGCATTTTGCTCATTGGTGCTTGTTTAACTGATGAGCAAATGGAAGACCTTGCAATGCGTGCGATTGCCATCAATATGGATGTGTTGGTTGAGGTGCACAATATGGAGGAATTACTTCGCACTTCACAATTAGGCTTACCGATGATTGGCATCAATAATCGCAACCTACACTCTTTTGATGTGTCTTTAAATACTACGATTGAACTAATGAAAGCAGTGCCAGAAGACACTTTAATCATTACTGAAAGCGGTATTTTGACTGCAGAAGATGTTGCTTTTATGCGTGAAAATGAAATTTACAGTTTCTTAGTCGGCGAGGCATTTATGCGTCAGGACAATCCAGGCATAGCATTACAAGAAATGTTCAAATGAATACAGTTAAATGGGTTGATGGCATGACAATGATTGGCGAATCTGCCAGCGGACATACCATTGTGATGGATGGTCCAAAAACATTAGGGGGTAAAAATCTCGGCGTGCGTCCAATGGAAATGTTGCTACTCGGCATGGGTGGTTGCACCACAGTTGATGTGGTGTCCACACTGAAAAAAATGCGTGAAGAAGTGCATGATTGTCGTGTAGAAATCAGTGCAGAACGCTCCGAAGAACACCCAAAAGTTTTTACTAATATCCACCTACATTTTATTATTGAAGGCAGTAACTTAAATGACAAAAAAATTGAAAAAGCCATTAGTTTATCCGCAGATAAATACTGCTCTGCTTCTATTATGCTCGGTAAAACTGCCACTGTCACTCACGACTTTGAAACTTATGAATAACATCTGGGGTTGGGTTGGCACAATCACAGGTATCACTGGCGGTATATTAGTGGCGCTTAATTTTGAATATTCAAAATTTGGCTATATTTTCTTTATGATTTCCGCGGTTAGTTGGGCTGTTCAAGGGTTAAAAAATGATGACAAATCGTTAGTCCTGCTCAACACTGTTTTTATTTGCGTCAATGCATTAGGTATGTACCGTTGGTTTTATTAGAGACCTTTGCATAAATATGAATAATCATCAAAACGCCATCTTTCATCAAATTACAAACTTTTTAAAAACACCCTTAGCCCTGCTAGGAGTGGATTTAAAAAATTTCCAATTTAATAAAATCTGTCATTTTGCTAATCATCCCTATTTATGCAAAGGTCTCTATTAATCTTCTTCGCTCTTTCTTTCACTGCTTATGCGGATAATCCAATTCGTGTAGAATTAGAAAAACTGGATATAGAAGCTATACTTGAACGCCAACAACAGCGCAGTCAAATTGAAATTGACCTTTATTATAAAAAACAAAAAGATAAACAAACAATTTACCAATATCAGTCCAAATCTAATAAACCACAGTGGAATAAAACTGAAAATGCCTTATCAAATATTGAAAAAAGTATAGAAAATAAATTACAATTTAAAGGTAGTTTAGGCGAAATCAAGGTTAAACCCGGCCTTAAACAAAAAATTAATGTTAAGTACAAATATGCTTTCTAATGAGACCTTTGCATAAATATGAATAATCATCAAAACGCCATCTTTCATCAAATTACAAACTTTTTAAAAACACCCTTAGCCCTGCTAGGAGTGGATTTAAAAAATTTCCAATTTAATAAAATCTGTCATTTTGCTAATCATCCCTATTTATGCAAAGGTCTCCTAATATTTTTTTATTTCAAGTATAATACTTTTCTCACGGAGAGTTGGCCGAGTTGGCTGAAGGCGCGCCCCTGCTAAGGGCGTATAGGGTTTATCCCCTATCGAGGGTTCGAATCCCTCACTCTCCGCCATATTACCTTTTACGCATCATCTTTTTTCTTCTTGGCTGCGTTGAATTTCAAAAAATACTTAGTTACATAGTTTTTTCTATGTGCTTTCGTATTTCTGAAATTCGCCTTACCAGAAGAAAAATACTTGTAATAATTCTAATGCTTTTTTTAATTGCATAAAACTTATTGAGACCTTTGCATAAATATGAATAATCATCAAAACGCCATCTTTCATCAAATTCAAACTTTTTAAAACACCCTTAGCCGGGCTAAGGGTGATTTAAAAATTTCCAATTTAATAAAATCTGTCATTTTGCTAATCATCCCTATTTATGCAAAGGTCTCTAATTGCATAAAACTTATTAAAGATATTTACCCTATTTCAATATCCTTACTAATATATAACAAACAAAAGTTAGGGGTTGTGAATAAAACTGATTCATATCCATCCACATATTTTATTTACAACCCTTGAGTCTTAGTAGTATCAAAACCCTATTTTTTAAGGTAAAATTTTCAGATTATTTACACCAATCTTATTATGACTGACACCCCTTTAATAATTGCAGGAAAAATATACAACTCTCGTTTGTTGGTTGGCTCGGGCAAGTATAAAGACCTTAATGAGACTAAATTAGCAACAGAGGCTGCGGAAGCAGATATTATTACGGTGGCAATTCGTCGGACCAATATCGGACAAGATGTGAATGAGCCCAATTTATTGGATGTTGTATCACCAGAAAAATATACCATTTTGCCAAATACAGCAGGTTGTTACACTGCCAAAGATGCGGTACGGACTTGTCAATTAGCGCGTGAATTATTGGGTGGGCATAACTTGGTTAAATTGGAAGTATTGGGTGATGAAAAAACACTTTACCCGAACATTGTTGAAACTTTAGTCGCTGCACAAATCTTGGTAGATGACGGTTTTAATGTAATGGTTTATACCAGCGATGACCCAATTATTGCTAAAGAATTAGAAAATATCGGCTGTTGTGCTGTAATGCCGCTCGCCTCACTCATCGGCTCAGGACAAGGTGTTACTAACCCTGCCAACATCAAACTCATCAAACAACACGCCAATGTGCCTGTACTCGTTGATGCAGGTATAGGCTGTGCAAGTGATGCAGCAAAAGCGATGGAACTCGGTTGTGATGGCGTATTAATGAACTCTGCAATCGCCAATGCTGAAAACCCAATCTTGATGGCAAGTGCGATGAAACATGCTGTTATTGCAGGCCGTGAATCTTTCCTTGCAGGTCGAATGATAAAAAAAGCTTATGCTTCAGCTTCATCGCCGATGGAGAATTTAATTTAATTGAGACCTTACATAAATAGGGATAACTAGCAAAATGTCAGATTTTATTAAATTGGAAATTTTTTAAATCCACTCCTAGCAGGGCTAAGGGTGTTTTTAAAAAGTTTGTAATTTGATGAAAGATGGCGTTTTGATGATTATTCATATTTATGCAAAGGTCTCCAAAGGTCTCTAATTACCTTCTTACAATCTGATTCATAATATATTGCGTTAATAACGGCACTGGACGACCTGTTGCACCTTTTTTAGCGCCACTTATCCATGCTGTGCCTGCGATATCAATGTGCGCCCAGCGATAATCTTTAGTAAAACGTGACAAAAAACAAGCAGCGGTGACTGTGCCTGCTTCACGCCCACCAATGTTGCCCATATCGGCAAAATTTGACTTCAATAACTCATCATATTCATCGTCTAACGGCAACTGCCACGCAGTGTCTAGTGCGGTTTTACCTGCTGCAATCAAATCATCAGCTAAATCTTGATCATTTGCCATCACGCCACAATGATGTTTCCCCAAAGCAACAATTACCGCACCCGTTAGCGTTGCCGTATCAATGACCACTTCTGGATTAAATTTTACAACATAGGTCAGTGCATCGCACAAAATCAAGCGCCCTTCGGCATCGGTATTTAAAATCTCGATGGTTTTGCCCGACATCGAAGTAACCACATCACCCGGCTTAGAGGCATTATGCGCTGGCATATTTTCAACCGTTGGCACGACAATCGTCAGATTCACTTTGAGTTTCATCTCTGCCACTGCATGCATTGTGCCGAGCACACCTGCTGCACCACACATATCGTATTTCATCTCATCCATACCTGCACCTGGCTTCAAAGAAATACCGCCGAGTCAAAAGTTACACCTTGCCTACTAAAACAATTGGCTTGGCAGCTCCATTGCCCGTATAAGCTCAAACTGATGAGTTTTGGTGCTTCAATCGAGCCTTTAGACACTGACAATAAAGAACCCATACCCAATGCCGACATATCGGACTCTTCCAATATTTCACATTTAAGCCCAAATTTCTCGGCTAATCCCTGCGCTGTTTCTGCCAAATAAGTCGGCGTACAAACATTCGATGGCATATCACCTAGCATACGAGTTAGTGCCATACCCGATGCAATCGCCATCCCTTTATCAATACCATCTTGCTTACCGTCTGCAAAAGTCACGCTCTGTAATATATTTACTTCAGGGATATCTAAATCCACTTTTTGCACCTGGTAATCATTATTTGCTATTGCCTGCGTCATAATCCCAACAAAATCATCAACTGCAAGTGTTGGTAAAAATAATGCCGATAAATTAAATTTATTTGCCGTTTGTGCCAAAGTTATTGCCAATTTTTTCAGCATTTTTGCCGTCGGTGCATTATCGCCCAAACCGATATTTAGTTGATTGTTATTAAAACTGATTTTATTTAATTTAAGTGTTTTGTCAAAATTAACCTGTGTATCTGTCTGTGAAGCAACCGCATTGATTTTAAATTCCATTTTTTTTACAACCTGTTTTGATAAAATAATGCGTATAATTTTATCATTTTCCACACAGACTTATTATGTTTAAATTATTACTCATTATCTCAGTATTATTTATCAATACTGCCTTTGCCAATAAAGTCGATATCGTCAACAGTCTTAGTCCTTTTTTCGGAGAAATAAAGAAAAAAGATGTTTCTAAAACTAAATTTGATGGCGTGTATGAAGTCATTTTGCACAATCCAATCAAATCATTACTCATCTCAGCCGATGGTAAATACTTAATTCAAGGTGATATTATCAACCTACAAACAGGCACACCGCTAAAAGCAAGTTCACATATTAACGGTATTAAACAAGCATTAATCGGTACCATTAATAATAAAGATAAAATCATTTTCAAAGCAAAAAATGAAAAATATAGTGTCCATGTCTTTACCGATGTCGATTGCCCCTACTGCAAAAAATTACACGCACAAATGTCGAAAATGAACGCACTCGGCATCACCATCAAATACCTTGCCATGCCACTCAAATCACTCCATCCAACTGCTCAAGGAAAAATGGAAAAAATTTGGTGTGCAGACGACAGGGTAAAAGCAATGAATGACTACAAAACCAAAAATATAATCCCAGATTCAGAAGCCTGCAAAAATCCAGTCGCAAAACAATTATTAATCGCAAAGCAACTTGGCATACAAGGCACACCCGCTATTTTCCTTGCTGATGGAACACACATACCTGGTTATTTACCTGCCAAAAAACTTTTAAAAGAAATCCAGAAGAAACTTGGAAAATAATACTCGACTCATTGCCCTAAATGCAATCTGTTCAGTTGTTTTAAAGAAAAAATCACTCTCTACTTTTCCCTACCCAAACGATGTCAGTTCGTTGACAAAATCTTTGGTTTTTGGCACTTTGCGTTTTTATCACCAACTCAACGACATTGTCACTGAACGACTCAAACACTCATTAGAAAAAGAAGATTTAAACATTCACTGCTTGATGATTTTAGGTGCTTACCAAATTTTGCACAGCAATATTGCCGAACACGCCAGTATTTTCGAAACCGTGAATATCGCTGAAACCATTGGACAACCATGGGCAAAACCATTAGTGAATGCCATCTTGCGACAGATTCAACGCGATAAAGAAAAACTACTCAAACAAACACATTATTCACACCCAACTTGGCTATTAAAAAAAATCAAGCAGTATTACCCCAACGATTTTGAACAAATATTCAAGCAGAACAATACCCAAGCACCAATGACACTTCGCCTACATCCACAGCACGATATTGACGCCAACCTTGACGCGACAAAAATCACAGTTGCACCGCAAGCACGAGTTTTAAATCAGGCAATGGATGTGTATGATATTCTTGATTTCAACGAAGGCTCGTGCTTCGTCCAAGATGCTTCTGCCCAACTCGCAGGACACTTACTTAATCCAAAAAACACCGATTTAATTCTCGACGCCTGCTGTGCTCCTGGTGGCAAGACTACCCACCTCAGCGAACTCGCACCAACATCTAAAATTATTGCCCTAGACAGTAGCAATGACCGCCTAAAACGCGTCCAAGAAAATATCAATAGATTTAAAATCAACAACATTAGCCTCACGCAAGGCAATGCCCAAACTCAAGATTGGTGGGACGGAAAATTATTCGACAAAATTTTGCTTGATGCACCCTGTTCGGCCACTGGCGTTATTCGTCGTCATCCTGATATCAAATTACTACGAAAACCCAAAGATATCAGCGTTTTAGTTGCTCTACAAAAAGACATTCTCAATAATTTATGGACAATGCTTAAACCAGGTGGCATATTACTCTATGCCACTTGCTCCGTCCTAAAAAATGAAAATGAAACTCAAATTGCGCAGTTTTTACAAAACCACTCAGATGCAATAGAAGAAAAAATCATGCTTGATTGGGGGCTTAAAACCACTCACGGCAAACAACAAATACCCTGTTATGAGTTTGATGGCTTTTATTACGCCATACTTAAAAAATTGGTGTAGAATTACCTAATATTTTTTTATTTAAAGGATATTTTATATAACTCTTATAACTCTCGGAGGAGAACATGAAAAAAATACTACTAGGTATTACTACATTAATACTGCTAACATTAAACGTTCAAGCAGCTAATCCAAAATATGTCATTCAGGTCAGTACAGATGATGCTAGAACACAAAAAATTGCACTTAATAATGCAGTTAACTTACAAAAGCATTATGGTGGTGCAGACAAGGTCGACATTGAAATTGTTGCTTTTGGTCCAGGTTTAGGCATTTTAACAACAAACAATAAAAACTCTAGTCGCGTAGAAAGAATGGCGTTAAATAATATTAAATTTAGTGCCTGTCAAAATACTATGCGTGGTTTTAAGAAAAAGAAAGGTCATTTTCCAACATTAACTGATGGTGTTGATAAAACACCTGCTGGTGTGGTCCGAATTGGCGAACTACAACAACAAGGTTATTCATATATTCGACCTTAAGGAAAAGTAGCAAACTATCTAATAAAATAGGCGCTTTAAGCGCCTATTTTATTAGATAACTGGTTATTTTTTTTACTTCTCCAATGCAATATCTAACACTTCATCAATCCACTTAACTTTAATCACATTAAGTTTGCCTTTGATTTTTTCAGGCACTTCTGAGAGTTCTCGTTCGTTATCATCAGGAATAATAACAGTTTTGATGCCGCCACGCAAAGCGGCGAGCATTTTTTCCTTGAGTCCGCCGATTGGGGTGATTTCACCTCGTAGGGTGATTTCGCCAGTCATGGCAACATCGGCTTTGACTTTTTTACCTGTTAGTACGGAAACTAAGGCGGTGCACATTGCTGCACCTGCACTTGGTCCATCTTTTGGAGTGGAGCCATCGGGGACATGAATGTGAATATCGAGTTTTTCCTGAAAGTCGTCAGCGATGTTGAGCTCTTTGGCACGGGTGCGGGTTACGCTCATTGCGGCTTGGATGGATTCTTTCATTACATCGCCGAGTTGTCCAGTGTAGTTAAGTTTACCCTTACCTTTGTAAGCAGTGGCTTCAATGGTAAGCAAATCACCGCCGACTGATGTCCATGCTAGACCTGTTACTTCGCCGATTTGGTTGTTTTCTTCTGCTAAACCAAAACGGTGTTTGTGAACACCGAGATATTTTTCTAAATTTTTATCGCTGATGGTGGCTTTGGTTTTGCGTTTTTTCAAGACCACTTCTTTGACAATTTTTCGACAAATGGTGCTGATGGTTCTGCTGAGATTACGCACACCTGCTTCACGGGTGTAATAGCGAATGATATCTAAAATAGCAGAGTCTTTGAATAAGATTTCTCGCTCGGTAACACCGTTGTTTTCCATTGCTTTTTTGATTAAATGGCGTTTGGCAATTTCTAATTTTTCATTTTCGGTGTAGCCTGCCAATTCAATGATTTCCATTCTGTCTAACAAAGGCTGTGGCAAGTCTAATGTGTTGGCTGTGGCGACGAACATTACTTGCGATAGGTCATAATCGACTTCAATGTAATGGTCGTTGAAGGTGTTATTTTGCTCTGGGTCTAGGACTTCTAACATAGCACTAGAAGGGTCGCCTCGGTGGTCAGATGCCATTTTTTCAATCTCATCAAGTAAAAACAGGGGGTTTTTAACTTTAACCTTTTGCATTTTTTGAATGATTGAGCCTGGCATTGCACCGATATAGGTACGACGGTGTCCACGAATTTCCGCTTCATCTCGAACGCCACCGAGCGCCATACGCACGAATTTTCGATTGACCGCTCTAGCGATTGATTCGCCGAGCGAGGTTTTTCCGACACCTGGAGGTCCAACCAAGCATAAAATATTAGCTTTGTTGTGGGTAACCCGAGTTTGCACCGCTAAATGTTCTAGAATACGCTCTTTGACTTTGTCCAAACCATAGTGGTCGTCGTCCAAAATTTTCTGCGCTTTGGATAAATCATTGTTAATCTTAGTTTTCTTTTTCCACGGCACATCGCATAGATTTTCAATATAAGTGCGAATAATGGAGGCATCGGAAGATTGTGATGACATTCTTGAGAGTTTCTTGAGTTCGCTTTTGGCTTTTTCTTTAGCATCTTTTGGCATTTTTGCTTTTTCAATACTTACCTGCAAATCCTCAATTTCATTTTCATCTTCTGCCTGACCCAATTCTTTTTGAATGGATTTCATTTGTTCATTCAAATAATAATCTCTTTGGTTGGACTCCATTTGCTTACGCACACGGGATTGAATTTTTTTCTCAGTGCCTAAAACATCAATTTCTCCTTGAATTGCCGATAAAATTTTATCCAGTCTCACTTGTGCACTATTGCCACCTAAGAGCTCTTGTTTTGCGTCAGTTTTTAATACCAAATTGGCAATGATAATATCGCTGAATCGTTCAACATCGCTTACATCTTTGAGCATATTCAACACTTCTTCTGGAATCTTTTTATTGAGTTTGATATATTTTTCAAAATTTTCTAATGCCAGTCGCATCATCGCTTCTACTTCGACTTCTTTGCCTGCTTTAAGGCTGAGTTCATTGACTTTAACTTCGGTATAACCTTCAGCTTCCACAAATTCTTTAATTTCAGCGCGTTTAACACCTTCAACCAATACTTTAATTGTGCCATCAGGCAGTTTTAGCATTTGTAAAATAGTTGCCAAAGTACCGACGGTGTGTAATTCGGTATTTGTTGGGTCTGAGGTTTTTTCATCTTTTTGGGCGACTAAAAAGATGAATTTATTTGTGCCCATTGCCTGGGTAATAGCGTTGACGGATGATTTTCTACCAACGAAAAGCGGCATCACTGTGTGCGGAAACACCACCACATCCCGTAGTGGCAATAGTGGCACTAATTGCTGATTTAAATCAATGATATCTGCTGTGTCTTTTGTTCCCATAATAGTGTAACACCTTTTAAACTTAGTAATTTAGATAGATAGTGATGAGTAACATTGATTTCAAGTACCCACTGTCCAAAATCATCCACTTTTTCATTATGGATATAGCCAATATTGTGAATTTCACTACGAATATAGGCGCTTTTAACATCAATTTGTATTTTGGCATGCGTCATCATTCCACTCAATTGTTCAGCTAATGCCTGATAGAGTAACTCTATACCAGCACCTGTGTGTGCTGAAATCCACACACGGAAAATCTTGCCATTTTATCTCTGTCCAATCTCGGTTCAATATTTTTACGCAATCAATTTTATTCATTACCAAAATACTTGGCACTTTGTCGGCATTAATATCGACAATAATTTCATTCACTTGTTCAATTTTCTCAATATGATATTCATCGGATGCATCGACTATATGTAATATCACATTTGCCTGACTGGTTTCTTCCAAAGTAGATTTAAAAGCAGCTACTAAATCGTGGGGTAAGTTTTGAATAAAACCAACGGTATCGGCAATCACTGCCTCGCCAGAAGCGGGTAATATCACCCGTCTAATCGTAGAGTCCAAAGTGGCAAAAAGTTGGTCATTGGCAAATACTTCCGCCTCAGTAATCGCGTTAAATAGAGTGGATTTACCCGCATTGGTATAACCGGCTAAGGCAACCATCGGCAGTTCGTTTTTGATACGAGCTTTGCGTCCCAAATCTCGCTGTTTATGAACTTTGTCTAAACGCTTAGTGATATTTTTAATGCGCACAGAAATCAGGCGTTTGTCCGTTTCTAGTTGGGTCTCGCCTGGACCTCTCAAGCCGATACCACCCTTTTGTCGTTCAAGATGTGTCCAACCTCTTACCAGTCGTGTAGATAAGTGTCTGAGTTGTGCCAATTCAACTTGTAATTTTCCTTCAAATGAACTGGCTCTAAGGGAAAAAATATCTAAAATTAAACCCGTGCGATCCATCACTTGGCATTCAAGGTCTTTTTCTAAATTGCGTTCTTGTGAAGGGGAGAGTTCAGCAGAAAAAATCACCAAATCTAGTTCTAATTCTTTCACTAACTCTGCCAACTCTACTACTTTACCCGAGCCAATAAAGTGTTTGGCTTTAGCGCTATTGCGAATAACTTTGAGATTTTTGATGACATTTAGTCCAGACGATTTTGCCAATTCTAAAAATTCGTCCATACCATTGTGAATATGCCGATTGGTGGGCAGTTCTATATAAACAAGCAGTGTGCGTTCGCCTTGGCCAACAGCATTTTTTTGTTTATCAAATAATTCCAATTTAGTAGGTTAAGAAGCCTTTTCAGGTTGCTTCTTTACCTTATAAACTATCAATGGCTCTTTAGTTTTCTCAACCACAGCCTTATCAATCACGACTTCGATCGCATCGGTGAGCGATGGCAATTCAAACATCGTATCTAATAGTAAATATTCTAAGATAGAACGCAATCCCCTAGCCCCCGTTTTGCGTTTAATTGCCAATTTAGCAACAGCCACTAAAGCAGGTCTTTCAAAGGTTAGTTTAACGCCTTCCATTAAGAATATTTCTTGGAATTGCTTTACTACTGAATTTTTTGGCTTGGTGAGAATTTGTATCAATGCTTTTTCATCTAATTCACCGAGCGCTGTTTGTACAGGTAACCGACCGACTAATTCTGGAATTAAGCCATAACTGATTAAGTCTTCTGGCTCAATTAAACTGAATAAATCGGTCAATGTTTTTTCTTTATTCAAATCCTTAACATTGGCAGAGAATCCAATACCTGTGGCTTTTTCAACGCGTCTGCCGATGACTTTATCCAAGCCATCAAATGCACCGCCGCAAATGAATAAAATCTTTGAAGTGTCAACATCAATAGTTTCTTGATTTGGGTGTTTGCGTCCGCCTTGTGGTGGCACGGAAGCGACTGTACCTTCAATTAATTTCAACATTGCTTGTTGCACGCCTTCGCCTGAAACATCACGAGTGATTGATGGGGAATCTGAGCGACGAGAAATTTTATCAATTTCATCAATAAAAATAATACCCTGTTCTGCACGCTTAGCATCAAAATCACATTTTGACAATAAACTTTTAATCACATTTTCAACATCATCACCGACATAGCCTGCTTCGGTTAAAGTCGTCGCATCTGCTACCGTAAAAGGCACATCTAAAAGTCGTGCCAAAGTTTGTGCTAATAATGTCTTACCTGAGCCTGTCGGGCCAATCATTAAAATATTGGATTTATCTAACTCAACTTCATTAGAAACATAGCCCGTTTGCAAGCGCTTATAATGATTATAAACCGCAACGGATAGGACTTTTTTCGCGTGGTCCTGGCCAATCACATATTCGTTTAAAAAATCGCGTAGTTGCTTAGGTGTGTATTTCCAATCTTGGTGTACTTCAGCTAGCTCTTGAACAGTTTGCTCTTCAAGTAAACCATGGCAAGATTCGATACATTCGTTACAAATATAGACGCCAGGGCCTGCAACTAAGCGCCCAACATCAGATTTTGCTTTGCCGCAAAATGAACAATTTAATTCTTTAGTATTCTCTGACATAATTTAGCGTTTTGTTAGCACTTTGTCGATTAGACCGTATTTTGCCGATTCAGCCGCAGACATAAAGTTATCCCTGTCAGTATCTTTTTGGATATTTTTGATAGACTGACCAGTATGTTTTTTAAGGATGCTATTGAGTTTTTCCCTCACCTTAAGAATCTCTTGGGCGTGAATATCAATATCACTTGCCTGACCAGAAAAACCACCGAGCGGCTGATGAATCATCATTCTTGCATTAGGTAGTGCAAAGCGTTTGTCCTTAGCGCCCGCTGTTAGCAATAAAGCACCCATACTCGCTGCTTGACCGATACATAAAGTCGAAACATCGGGCTTGATGAACTGTATAGTGTCATAAATTGCCAACCCCGCAGAAACTGAACCCCCTGGGGAATTAATGTATAAATGAATGTCTTTGTCTGGATTTTCAGATTCTAAAAACAACATTTGCGCGACAATGACATTTGCCATGTAGTCTTCCACTGGACCCACCATAAAAATAACGCGTTCTTTTAAAAGACGCGAATAAATATCATAAGCTCGCTCGCCACGGGCAGATTGCTCCACCACCATTGGGATTTGATTTAGATTTTCTATTGTCATTATGCTTGGCTTGTTGAGTAACCGCTTCAAAAGTTGTCTTTTTCGCAGTCACTTTGGCACTTTTTAAAATCACTTCTTGCACCATTTCTTCCACTACCATTGACTCAATAGAAGTCATTCTAGAAGGGTCTGCATTATAGTAATCTATCATTTGCTGTGCTTGCTCACCATAAGACGCTGCCATTTCTGCTAATTTAGCATCCAATTGTTTTTTTGTGGCTTCAATCTTATTTTCAGTTGCAATTTGATTCACCAATAAACCCAATTTAACGCGTCGTGCCGCCTCAGGATTAAAAGTAGAAGCAGGCATATCACCTTGGGATGCCATACCTTGTTGCTGCATACGCTGTTGCATATCTTGCAATAGGACTTTTGCCTCTTGGTCAATACTTGCCTGTGGCACTTCAAAATCATTGACTTCTAATAATGCACCAAATAAAGCATCTTTATTTTGGTTGGCTAAACGGGTTTTAAGCTCTACACCCATTTGCTCTGACATACTTTTCCTCAGTCCATCCATTGTCTTCTCGCCAAATTTTTCTGCAAATTTATCGTCTAATTTTGGTGCTGTCGGTGCAGCCACTTCTTTCATGTCCACCTCAAATACCACTTCTTTACCTGCCAATTGTGGCGCATGATATTCTTTTGGAAAAGTTAAGTTTAGCGTAGTAGATTCGCCAGCAGAAATACCTTGTAGCCCGTCTTCAAAACCTGCAATCATTGAGCCTTTGCCCAATACCATTTTAAAATCAGCAGCAACACCACCTTTAAATACTCTCCATTTAACGAGCCTTTAAAGTCAATTATCACCTGGTCACCGTCTTTAGATTTGCGTTTAACCGCTTTAAATTCAGTCTTTGAATCGGCCAAACCTTTTAAAGTTTTGTCTTCATCTGCTTTGGTAATTTTAGCCTCTAATTGCTCAACTTTTACTTTTGAAAAATCAGCAATTTTAATTTCTGGATATACTTCGAACTCAACTGTGTAAGAAAAAGTTTTTTCATTTTCGGCATCAATTTTAGTAATATTTGGTCGTGACGCTGGATTAACTTTTGCGTCTGTTAATGCGTCCACCAAAGTATCATTCACTACATTATTAACCGCATCTGAATTCGCCTGAACACCAAATTGCTTACGCAAAATAGCCATTGGCACTTTGCCTTTTCTAAAGCCATCAATTTGTACTTTGGTGGCGATGTCTTTAAGGACTTCGTCTGTTTTTTGCTTAAATAAGTCAGCTGTCAATTCAACTGTCAATGCTCTTTTTAGTCCGCTTAATATTTCTAGTGAAGTTTTCATTTTATAAATCCGATATTATTCTTAAAAAAGGGTTGATTATACCTGAATTGCAGGCAATAAAAAAGGCAGTAAATACTGCCTTTTTAGAGACCTTTGCATAAATAGGGATGATTAGCAAAATGACAGATTTTATTAAATTGGAAATTTTTTAAATCCACTCCTAGCAGGGCTAAGGGTGTTTTTAAAAAGTTTGTAATTTGATGAAAGATGGCGTTTTGATGATTATTCATATTTATGCAAAGGTCTCTTTTAGACTTTAAAAATATATTTATTTCAAACCAGAGATATAGGCTGAAACTGCGTCAATCTCTTTATTGGTTAAATTCTTAGTAAAGTTAATCATCATACCTTCATAGTCATTCGTTCTGCTCGGCTTGTTTTCACCTGTTTGCAAGTTGATTGAATACTGACGGAATAATTTAAGCTGTTTAGCAATATACATTGAATGTTGCGATGCCAATGCTGGAAAACCTGCTGATGGCACACCTTTACCTTGTGGACCGTGACAAGCAATGCAAGCGGTAACATCAGTTGATTTTTTGCCACCACGATAAATCTTTTGCCCCAACACAAGAGCATCTCCTGTCGCAGGAACACCTGAGGAAACTTTTTGCGATGCATAATAAGCAGCTAAGTTAGCGATATCTGCCTTGGTGAGTGGTGCAACCATCCCTGCCATTACAGCATCAACACGGGAACCTGTTTTAAATTCTTTAAGCTGTTTTATTAGGTAATCTTCATTCTGTCCTGCAATTTTTGGAAAAGTAGGTGCGATTGAATTACCGTCAACACCATGACAAGCAATACAAGTAACTGATTTGGCTTTTCCTTGTGTTACATCACCTGTGGCGAAAGACTGCGTTGAAATTAAAGTCAATGTTAAGGTAAAAATTAGTGCTAATTTATTCATAATGGGTTTTCCTTTTATGCGAAAAAATAAGGCGACATTATACGCAATATTAAACCTCAAAATAAAAAAACCTTTGCAAAATGCAAAGGTTTTTATTATTTATTTAAACTGTTTAAAAAATAATTATTGTGTCGCTAACCAATCAGCGATTTCTTGCTCATGTCCTTTAGCCAAACCTGCCATTGCACTCATAGTTGGGTCTTTGCGTGCACCCGACTGAAAGTCTTTAAGTTGCTTAACAATATAAGCCGCTTGTTGCCCAGCAAGGCTAGGATAAATTGGAATAGCTGATTTACCTGTAGCACCGTGACAAGCAGAACAAGGAGTATAAGCCGCTGGAACACCTGCTTGAACCATTGAACTCATTGACATTACTGCCGCCGTTACTACTAAAACTTTTTTTGTTGTTGAAAACATAATTATCTCCTGATTTTTATTTTATTAAAATATATAATGGTACCTTTTACCATAGTGCAATATTATACCTTCCTTATATCAACATGAGCAATAATTATCACCCCGCAAAATTTTTACTCTCCTGCCCGTCACTAAAAGGCTGTCCGCCAGATCAAGGCTATGAAGTGATTTTTGCTGGTCGTTCAAATGCGGGTAAATCCAGTGCCATTAACACCATTACTTTACAAAAAAAGTTGGCAAAAGTTTCTCGCACCCCTGGCAGAACACAGCATTTAGTGTTTTTTGAATTGGATGAAGATCGGCGTTTAGTGGATTTACCAGGTTATGGATATGCCAAAGTGCCTGAGGCGGTGAAAAAGCAATGGCAAATTGATATGGGCGAATATTTTGCAAAACGCAATTGTTTAGCAGGTGCAGTGCTGGTGATGGATGTGCGTCGCCCGCTAACACCGTTTGATCAGATGATGCTAGATTGGTGTATAAATGTGAATTTACCCACACAGATTATTTTAACCAAATCTGACAAGATTAAAAAAGGTGCTGCTAGTAACGCATTAATGAAAGTTAAACGCGCGATTGAGTCTTATCCTTATGTACAAGTGCAATTGTTTTCCAGTTTAAAAAAACAGGGCTTAGATTTATTAGGTGCAAGATTAGACACTTTTTTTGCCTATGTGGATTAACGCTGACACCAGCAAACTCAGTCAAACTGACACGGTTATCTTGGCAAATAATCGTCAAGTTTTAGCATTTCAAAAAACTTGGGGATTGCAAAAAGGCAATTCTGCTTTGCCAAAAGCTCTGTCTTGGCAACAATTTTTACAAGAATCTTGGCAATTCCTTGAACCTAATTCATCGCAACGATTACTCTCAAACAATGAATCCCGCACCCTAATTGAACGCTCAATGTTGAAATTGGGGCAAAATGAAGTCAATAGCCGTCTATTAGATGAAGTGATTAAAAACAACGATTATTGCAAAAACCATCTAATTGAATACGCTCAATTATCGCAAACAAATATTACCAATTGCATCTTATTCGTAGATTGGATGGAAGATTATCAGCAGACCAAAAAGAATAACAATCTACTGGACATCAATGATTTATCAGCATTGGTGATTAAACACCCTATTGAGATTAGCAAACCTTATATTTATGGTTTTAAAACGCTAACGCCCGTGCAGTCGTTACTTTTAGATAAAATTGGCTATCAAGTGCTGAAAGGCGAACCAAAAAATCCACAAAATGACAATCAAATTTTTCAAACAACTGAGGATGAAATCAACACAGTCGCACAGTGGGCAAAGGATTTACACGCACAGAACCCTGACAAATATATTGCCATTGTCTGCCCAACTTTGAACCGTGAGCATCATCAAATAAAATCTATCTTTGACCAAGTATTTGCTGATACGCTGATTGAAACAGGGGGAAAATCTTATAATATTTCCCTAGGTCTGCCCTTGAGCGACTATCCGTTAATTCGCCATATTCTCAATATTTTGACGCTGTGCCAACAACTGCAAAGCAACCATATTAGCACCGATACTTTTAATGCAGTCATCACTTCACCCTATATTTCTGACGCGCAAAAAGAACAATCAGCTCGTGCTTTATTAGTAAATAAAGTGCTAAAACTTGAAAAAACACATTTTCGATTTTCTCATTTAAAAAATATTTTAGACGCCACGCCACAACTCAAAAATAGCATACAGTTCACCCTTACACAAGTGTCAAAGACAAAACAACCCCACGATCAATGGCTGTCATTATTTGATAACTGTTTGCAAAACTGGGGTTTTGCCGTTGACAGAACCTTATCCAGTACGGAATATCAACTTTTTAACAAATACCAATCTGCCCGTTTAGGACTCAATCAACTGTCACAAGCAAGCGAAACGATAACAATGTTAAATGCCATTTTAGATTTAAAAAAGTGGCTATCGCAAGTGATTTTCCAAGCCCAATCAGCCAAAACACCGATTCAAATACTCGGCAGTTTAGAAGCCGAAGGCTTGGTTTTTGATTATGCCTGGGTAGTAGGAATGACCGATGAATTTTTGCCCGTTGCACTCAATGCACCGCGTTTTATCCCCAGCATATTGCCCAGAAGCATCAAATTCCACACAGTAATTTTGCGTTGATTAGTAAAGACGCACAAGACACACTCAACAATTTAACGCACTTAGCAAAGTCGGTGATTTTCTCTTATGCCAAAACCCATTTTCAAAGCGAACAGCAACCCACTCCTTTATTTGAATTCACCACCACCACCACCATCTGCACACAAATATCAGCCTGTAGCAATGGATAATCTAACGGATACCCAGTCTAATCCAATCACAGATACCCAAGTAAACAACGGTGTCGGCATCTTAAAAGACCAAATGGCATGTGCATTCAAAGGCTTTACCCACCGACTAAAAACACACACTTTTAACGAACCACACATCGGACTAAGTAGAATGGAACAAGGCAATATTATCCACAAAGCCTTGCAATATTTTTACCAAGACATCCACACACAAAAAGCATTATTGGCATTAGACGATGATAAGTTAGAAGGATTAATTCAGCAAAAAATACTGTCTGCACTTAATTATTATGATGAATCAGGTTTTAAAAACATTGAACAAATCAGAATTACCCAAATCCTCCACCAATTCATTGCCATAGAAAAAACTAGAAACCCCTTCACCGTAGTATCTACCGAAGAAGAAATGCACGCCGTCGTCTCTGGATTACAATTCACCACCCGACTCGACCGACTCGATGAAATGGACAACGGCGATAAAGTTATTTTTGACTACAAAACCGGAAATCCTACCGTCAGTCACTGGTGTGGCGAAGCCATCCAAGAACCGCAATTACCCATCTACGCAACAAGTAAAGATACGCAAGGTATCGCATTCATCCAGCTCAATGCCGACAAAATCAGCATCAAAGGACTATCAAAAGACGAAGAATCCCTGCCCAAGCAATCTGCTAGAAATTCCTGTAAAGAATGGGATGAACAAATCATCATTTGGGAAAAAATACTAAACGCTGCCAGCCAAGATTTTCAACAGGGCAAAGCACAAGTTTTACCTAATAAAATTGCTTGCCAATATTGTGAATACGATGCACTCTGTCGCATTAAAAAATAATGACACTAAAAAATACCACCTCATTCCCACACGCAGCATAGGAATGAGAAAATAGTGAAGTTACTCCTACAAAAAACCCAGTAATTAAACTGGGTTTTTAATTGACAAGGTCGAACCTTGTCAATTAGAACTTCCAACGGAGGGTGCCTTCGATGCCGTTGCTGTGGGCTTTGTTGTTGGTGGATTGGGTGCGTTGGTAGTTGATGGTGGTGTTGGTGTCGCCTTTTTGGTAGGTGATGCCTAGTTTTAGGCTTATTTCTTGCTCGGCGTTTTGGCTGATGTAGGTGGTACCTTCTCTGCGAATGTCGGATTTGTATTCGAGGTTGGCGAAGCGGGTGAGGTTGCCGTCTTCGTAATCGCTGGTGTGATTGATGTCAACGCCGATGGCAAGGGCTTCGTCGGTGGTGGTTTCGCTGTTGGTAAGGGCGTCGGTGGCTTTCATTTTGATGCGGCTGATGTCGTATCTTGCGTAGGGGGAAAGGCCTAATTTGCCTTTTTGCATATTGCCACGATAGGCGACGGAGGCGAAGTAGCCGTTGCTGTTTTGGTTGTCGCTGGTGGTGGCGGAGTTGACTTTGTGGGTGCCTTTGGCAATGCCGAGGACGGCTTCGATGGCGGTGTGTTGGTTGAGTTCTAATGCACCGTAACTGGAGAGTGTGTATTGGGTGGTGTCCACATCGCCTGTGAAGTCGGTGCCGGTGGCGCTGCGGTCTTCTTTGCCTAAGCCTAAAGCGAAACCGATTGTTTTGGTTTTGTCAATGCGTCTGTCAAGTCCAACATTGATGGATTTGAGGTTAAACTCAGTTTTGTTGGTGCCTGTGCCGTTGCTTTCACCGATGATGATTTTGGCACTTGTCCAAGTGTCCCAGCGGTTAATCTTGTGATTAGGGGTGGGAATGGTGCTGGACATTCCGTTGGCATTTAGCACTTGATTAAACGCCGTGCCGAGGTTGCTATTGGCGAAGTTTATTTGAATGCCGTTGACAAAGCCGTTAGTAAAACTACTTTGCTGATTTTGCTTTTGACGAAGGTGAGAGAGCCTGCCCATCACCGTTTTGCTGACTCTGGAGAGTAGCACTTTGGTGGCTGCTTTGGATTCTTTACGCACGGCGGTGGCGATGATTTCAGCATTGTTGACGGTAACGGTGGTGGTGGCTTCGATGCCATTTACGGCTACTTTGAAGGTAAATTCTTCGCCTTCCATAGCAGCAGTGGTGTCAAAGGTAACGGTTTTGGTGTCGGTGGCACTCAGGGTGATGCCAGCAGGGGCTGTCCAAACATAAGTAAGGGCGGTGTCGGGGTCAAAGGCGTTGGCGGTGAGGGTAACGGTTTTGTTGATGCTGGTTTTGCCACCGCCAGTGATGTTGACGCCTGTGGTGGCTTCATCTACATTGTTGAGGGTAAGGGTGATGACTTGCTCGGCGTTTTTGTCGTCGCCAGTGCCGGTGGAGGCTTTGACTTTGACGGTGTAGGTGTTGGGGGTGGTTTCAAAGTCGGTGGTGCTGCCGTTAAAAGTCAGGGTGTTGTTGTTGGTGCCGCTGAGGGAGAATAGATTGCTGGGGTTTTCAAGAATGCTAAAGGTGGCAGAAGTATCGCTGGCTACTAAAGTGTGGGTTTTGCTGGTGCCTTCGTTGGCGGTTAGGGTGGCAGTAGAATTGATGGCGAGGCTGCCGCCGCAGTTGCCGTCGATGCACAGAGTGTAATCAACAAAACTAGAATAAGATGCGGAAGTTAAGTTAATAATATCGCCTGCTACTAAATTTGTACTTGCAAGAGTGAAAGTGCAAAAATTTATTGTATGAGTGTATTCGCCATTACTTTCAGTTGGTGACCCTAGAGAACAAGTTGATTTAACAGATCCATTTAGAGCGATACTAAATGTGCTTCTTCTGCTATCGGTTGTTACAATTGGAGTATTTGCAAAATCAGTATTAACATGGTACTCTTTGGTGGCAGGGTTAGGGTTAAGGGTAGCGAAGGCTTGAGTGGTAAGCAAAAGCAAAAAAGCACTGATAACAAAACGAGAAAGTGTGTTGATGGTATTCATAATAATAACCCCTAAGGAAAAGTAAAAAATGGGTCTTAATAAGTTAAGACCTAAAAGGTATGTGAGAAAATTTGTCTATTAAGTAATGGCGAATGAGAAATTGGTGCTGTAGGTGCCGACTTCGCCGCTGGTGATGCCGTAGCGGGCAGATAGGTGGCAGAATTGACCGACTTTGTCGGGGGTGGAGAATATGTAGGCGTTCATTGTGTTAGACGCCGTTCGGGCGGTGTTGGTGTTAGATATTGCTAATTGCGTGTGCTGTGCTGTGCTGTGCTGTGCTGTGCTGTGCTGTGGCGGTATTATATGTAAATTTCATAAGTTGGGTATTATCCCTAGTTTTGAGACCTTGTCAAGAGATGGATTAAAATTTGTCGATGATTTTAGAAAGGGTTACAAAACCGCCCATGACGATTATTAGTAGCACCATATTTTTGTTTAGGGATTTTTGGATGGAATGCTCAACTTGTTCGGCGAGTAAGGTGAATTTGCCTTCTAGGGCGGTGAATTTGCCTTCTAGTTTGGAGAATTTGCCGTCGAATTTGTTTTCTAGGGCAATGACGCTGTCGGTTACCTCGTTGAGTTTTAGATCAAGGTGGTTGATGTGGTTGTATTGGGATTTGAGTAGTAAAGTGTTGATGTCGTCTTGGGACAGGCCTTTGCCTTGAGAGAAGCGTTCCTCAATTTCCTTGACTTTGGGGGTAATCATCTCGATGAGCATATCATCTACATTGGTTTTGTTCATGGGGGTTTTGATTAGTTTTAAGTGGGTTATTATCCCTAAAAAAGCGGGGGTGTGTGGGGTTTTTGGTGGGCATTGTTTTTACAAAATGGTATTCGTTGGGGTTGGTCTGATATTTTGATATAACGCAATAACATTTCGTCTTTTGGCTTGAATTTCAACGCCAATATTTTCTGGATTCAGTTGGGAGATGTCGATTGCATTTAGCAGATTTCTGAGTTCAATAATGCGGCTAACATCAATATCTAATAATTCAAAAGTTGTGAGTAGCTCTGTAAATCGCTCTTGTCGTCTGAGTGCGTCGGTTTTGGCAAAAAAATCGACTGTTTTATTGCTGGATTGTGTATCAAATTTATTGGCAAAGTGGTGGTATTGATTAACAAGTTTGGAGAGTTCTTGGTATTTTTTTGGGCATTTAATGCGTTTACATAATGCGGTAATGGCGGTTTGTTTTTCGTCTTTTAGCCAAATGGCGAATTTTATTTGTGGCTTGGTATTAAGATTGTCCAAGATTAAGAATGGGTTTTGGTGGGGGAGATTGTCGGGTATTTTAAGTGCAGGGAAAACGCGGGCGTAAGCACCGCAAGCCAGTAAAACTTTAAAAAATGGGGAGGGGGTTGTATAGGATAAAGATTTTTCTAATTCTTTAAAAACCCGCTCAGGTGTGAGGGCATCTACCTCGCCCGAGGTTACCATTTGCTGCATAAGTTGGTGGGTTGGATGGGCAACTTTGAAGCCAAATTTTTTGAAGCGTGCGGCAAAACGCGCTACTCGTAATATCCGCACGGGGTCTTCGCTAAATGCGGTGGATATGTGTTTGAGTAAGCCGTTATTTAAATCGGCTTGTCCATTAAAAGGGTCGAATAATACGCCGTCTTTTTGGGCAATGGCGTTAATGGTTAAGTCTCTACGGGATAAATCTTGTTCAAGGGTAACGCTTTTTGATGTGTCAAATTCAAAGCCTTTGTAGCCCTTGCCCACTTTGCGTTCCACTCTGGCAAGTGCATATTCTTCTTGTGTACCTGGGTGTAAAAATACGGGGAACTCTTTGCCTACTTGACGATAGCCTAAGTCCAGCATCTCTTCTGGTGACGAGCCGACAATCAGCCAATCTTTTTCGGTATTGTCATTGGCAATGCCTAATAATTTGTCACGAACGGCACCGCCGACTAAATAAATTTTCATAGTTAACAAGTAAACACAGGATTTGCCTATAATACACGAATGAATTTAAAAAACGAAAAAATGCACATTCATATTCTTGGCATTGCTGGCACATTTATGGGGTCGCTGGCACTGATTGCTAAACAAATTGGGCATAAAGTAACGGGGCAGGATCAGGGGGTTTATCCGCCAATGAGCATCCAACTTGATGAGCAAAATATTGATTACACGCAAGGTTACGCTGTGGAAGACTTGCCTATGGCTGATATTTATATTATTGGGAATGTTTTGTCACGGGGTAATGCTTGTGTGGAAGAAATTTTAAATCAGCGTTATACTTACACTTCTGGCGCACAATGGTTGTGTGAAAATGTGTTGCGTGATAAATGGGTGCTTGCCGTTGCTGGTACCCATGGAAAGACCACCACGGCAAGTATGTTGGCTTGGATTTTAGAATATGCTGGTTATAACCCCAGTTTTTTGATTGGTGGCGTGGCTGAAAACTTTGGTATCTCCTCACGCTTGACAGAGTCTAATTTTTTCGTCATCGAAGCCGATGAATACGATACTGCTTTTTTTGATAAACGCTCAAAATTTGTGCATTATCAGCCCCGAACTTTGGTGATTAACAATCTTGAATTTGACCATGCTGATATTTTTGATTCTATTAAAGATATTCAAAAACAATTCCATCACCTAATTCGCACTGTGCCTAATAGCGGTCTGATTATTCATCCACAAGGTAATAAAAATATTGACCAAGTGCTGGATATGGGGATTTATTCAGAGCAACAAATATTGCCTACTTCTAAACTATTGTTGAGTGAAAATGGCACTTCATTTAATATTGAGAATAGCACAGTAGATTGGAATCTTTTGGGTGAGCATAATATGCAAAATGGTTTAAGTGCAATCTATGCTGCCCATCATGCTGGTGTGCCACTTTGCTATTGCCTGTGAAGCATTGAATACTTTTCAAGGGGTTAAACGACGCTTGGAAGTGAAGTATCAAACGGATAATATTACTTTATACGATGACTTTGCCCACCACCCTACTGCCATTCAAACGACGCTTTTGGGCTTGCGTGCTAAAATCGGTAATGAAAAAATTATTGCCATTTTGGAACTGCGTTCTAACACGATGAAGTCGGGTGTCCATCAACAATCGTTGGTAGATGCATTAAGTGAAGCTGACCAAGTATTGATTTTGAAACCAGACAGTCAGGATTGGGATATTGATGCTTTATTTAATAAAAACAGTTTATTTGATTCCGTTATAGACATCGTTACCGCACTTAGTCAAATCAAACAAGGGCATTTTGTGATAATGTCGAATGGCGGATTTGATGATATTTTTGGCAAACTTATCACTAAATTAGAAACTTAAAACCAATATTCCTAATGTCGCCAAAAATAAGGCAAAGAATTTTTTGAGTTTTTTACCGTCAACTTGGTGAGAAACCTTAGCACCAAGTGGGGCAAAAATTACGCTCATTGCCACAATACTCAATAATGCTCGGGTATCAATAAAACCCAAGCCACTAGTATTTTTCAAATGCCAACCTGCGACAATAAATCCAAACGCACCTGCAATGGCAATTGGCAGCCCCACGGCAGCCGAAGTGGCAATAGCATTTTTAATATCAACTTTATTGTAGGTTAAGAACGGTGTGGTCATCGTGCCACCGCCAATACCAACAATAGCAGAAACCAAACCAATGAGATAACCAACGAGCAACCAAACCCAACGACTCAAATTATCTAGGTGGGTTGAACTACTCAGTCCAAAATACAGTATTGCTGCTACGGTAATTTCAAACCCAGCAAAGAATAACCGCAAAAAATCAAAACTCATCATTTTAGTCAGCATTGCCCCACTAAATGCCCCAAGTAAAATCATCGGCGTCAGTTTTCTAAAATATTGCCAGTGGATTGCCCCGTGTTGATGATGTGCTCGCACACTTGAAAGCGAAGTAAAAACAATCGTTGTCAATGCGGTGCCAACTGCGGTGTGCATTAGAATAGATTGTTCAACTTGTCCTGCTAATAAATATAACAATGCAGGAACGATAATCAACCCACCACCGACACCGAGTAATCCAGCAATAAAGCCAGAGAACACACCTAAACCCAATAAAGAAATTATTTCAACCAAGTGCTTACTTCGTTAATGAGCAGTTCATCCTTGTCATTAAAAAAATGGTCAGCATTCACTTTTTTTTGTATGTAATTTTTATTGTTACTGGAGGCTTGTAGTCGTTCGTTAACAGAGTCAAGTACTGGCTTAATATCGTCTGTGCCATATAAATCTAACATTGGAATGCGAATATTAGCCAAATATTTAACTGCTAAATCTGGCATTCCAATGGCAACAAAATATTTGAGTGAATGCTGCTGATTATCTAAATAATGTGCGCTCATTACGCTACCTAAACTATGGGATACAATTGCATCTGCATCTAAACTTTGTTGCTGTAAATAATTAATTGCAACTTTAATACGCTTATCAGCCTGAGTCAGCAAAAATAGATATTCAGTTATCTTTTTATCATTTGCCAATACTGGCATTTGAATGGATAAAGTGTGCCAACCTTTTTCACTCAATGCAACGCGCAATGGCCGAATAACTTGCGCCCAATCGGGTGAGCGCCCAAACCATGAATAATAAGTGCAGTTCGCTTGGTCTTAGTTTCACTGGGTGTATAAAGTGACATAAACTTATGTCCATTGGCATTTAACCACACCACTTCACCATCCATTAAACCGTCTTCCACCTGTGTTGCCCAACGCCCTTCTTTAGCGTAATCTGGCGTAGTTTGTGCAAAAGAAAAATTACTAACGAGCAATAAAATTGATAAAATTTTCATAATCCACCTCAAAGAGCAAATGAATTCATTATAGAATAGAGACCTTTGCATAAATATGAATAATCATCAAAACGCCATCTTTCATCAAATTACAAACTTTTTAAAAACACCCTTAGCCCTGCTAGGAGTGGATTTAAAAAATTTCCAATTTAATAAAATCTGTCATTTTGCTAATCATCCCTATTTATGCAAAGGTCTCGAATAGTTAGAAAGGGTGCTTAAGAAAGTTTAGTTCTAATGAGTGCGGAAACTGTGCCCATATCTGCTTTACCGTCTAATTGTAGCTTGAGTATGCCCATCAGTTTGCCCATATCTGCCATAGAACTTGCACCGCTATCAGCGATGGCTTTATCAACGGCAGTGGCAATTTCAGCATCTGAGAGTTGTGCAGGCATATAGTGATTGATAATCACCAATTCTGCTTCTTCTACTTCAACTAAATCATCACGACCTGCTTGTTTGAATTGTGAGATTGAGTCTTTACGCTGTTTAACCATTTTTTGAATGACAGCCAATACCTGAGTATCATCAACTTCAATGCGTTCATCGACTTCCTTTTGCTTAATCGCACCTAAAATCATACGAATGGCTTTTAAACTGTCTTTATCTTTCGCCTTCATCGCAGGTTTTCATATCGCTAATAATGCGTTGTTTTAATTCTGACATCGTAACCCTTGTGTTTAGTTTCAATAAAAAAAATCAGCAATAAAAATTACTGATTTTTGAATAAATAGCTTGTGATTTTAATCAGCCAAGTTTTTTAATACATACGCTTGCGGTGAATTCGGTTTTTAGCCCTTTCTTTATGGGTACGCTTAACCGCTGCTGCTTTCATACGCTTATTCACCCAAGTTGGCTTTTCGTAGAATTCTTTTTTACGCACATCGGTAATAACACCCGCTCTGTCACAAGTTCGACGGAAGCGTCTAAGTGCGATATCAAATGGCTCGTTCTCTCTTACTTTAATTGAAGGCATATATATTTCCTTTATGAATCTGTAGAATCGTCAGCAGAAGTGCTGTCGAAATCAACTAATTGAACAATCGCCATTGGCGCTTTATCGCCAGTACGAAAACCATCTTTAAGAATACGGGTATATCCGCCTGAACGACTCTTATAAAATGGACCTAACTGGGTAAATAATTTAGCCACCATTGCGCTGTCGCGTAATTTTGAAAACACATTGCGACGACCAGCAACGCTATCTGTTTTTGCTTTGGTAATTAATGGCTCTACCACACGGCGAAGTTCTTTTGCTTTTGGTAAAGTGGTTCTGATTGTTTCGTGAAGAAACAATGAATTTGCCATATTCTGAAACATCGCTTTACGATGAGAAGAATTACGATTTAGTTGTCTACCTGACTTTCTATGTCTCATGATATTTCCTTATTCACTCATTAAATCAACTGGTGGCCAATTTTCAATGGCAGTGCCTAAAATTAGACCTTTGTCAGTTAATACTTCTTTGATTTCATTTAATGACTTACGACCTAAGTTAGGTGTTCTCAGTAAGTCTTGCTCAGATTTCTGGATTAAATCACCGATATAGTAGATTTGCTCCGCTTTTAAGCAATTTGCACTACGAACCGTTAGCTCCAATTCATCTACTGCTGCCAACAACTGTGGGTCAAAATCATCTGAAGTCGGTAACGCTTCTTCTTCTTCAACTAATTCTAATTCAACAAATGAAGATAACTGCTCTTGTAAGATAGTTGCCGCACGCTTAATTGCTTCTTCCGCATTAACAGAACCATTTGTTTCAAGTTCAATATTAAGCTTGTCAAGGTTTACTTTCTGTTCAACGCGTGCTGCGTCAACTGTAAAACTGACACGCTTAACAGGTGAAAAACTTGCATCTAACTGCATACCGCCAATCGTTGAAGCTTCATCATCGCGCACAACTGCTGCATCATAACCAATACCCGTGCCAATCTTAAGTGTCATACGCATATGTCCGCCTGCATTGACAGTAGCGATCACTTTATCTTTATTAAATACTTTTACATCAGTGCCATTTGCTTCAATATCAGCCACTGTAATTTCACAAGGGCCTTTTTTATCAATAACCACTTCTGTTGATTCAGATGTATTTAGTGCAACTGAAACCTCTTTAAGGTTTAACAGAATGTCTAGGACATCCTCTTGAACACTGTCAATAGTTGAAAATTCGTGCATTACACCGTCAATCGCTACTTCTGTGATTGCTGAACCTGCCATAGAAGACAATAGCGTTCTCCTAAGTGCATTGCCCAAAGTATGTCCAAAACCCTTTTCCAAAGGTTCGAGAATAACTCTATATTGGTTATTTGCTGTTTCAGTTAGTTCAACTAACTTTGGCTTTAAAAAATCTTTTGCGCTTCCTTGCATAATATTCCCTTTATTTTGAATATAATTCAACAATTAAATGTTCTGCGATATCAGATGACAAATCATCACGAGCAGGAACATTTTTAAATACACCTTTCAGTGCCTTAATATCAACATCAATCCATTCTGCCTGTTCGCCTTGCTCAGACAATTCAACAGCCAACTGAATACGACTTTGTTTTTTTGCTTTTTCTCTAATAGAAATCTCATCATTAGCACTCACTTGGTAAGAAGGAATGTTAACCACTGAACCATTTACTAAAATAGACTTATGCGAAACCAATTGTCTAGATTCGGCGCGTGTAGAACCAAAACCCATACGGTAAACAACATTGTCAAGACGACACTCTAAAAGACTCAGTAAGTTTTCACCTGTTGAACCTTTCTTTTGAGAGGCTTTCTTGTAATATGAGCGGAATTGCTTTTCTAAAATACCGTAAATGCGTCTTACTTTTTGCTTTTCGCGTAATTGTAAACCATATTCAGTAGGTTTTGCTTGACGGGCAGTTGCACCGTGCATGCCAGGTAGTTGTGTTACTTTACATTTAGAATCTAATGATCTAATACCACTTTTTAGAAATAAGTCCGTGCCTTCGCGACGGGCTAATTTACAAGTAGGTCCAGTATATCTAGCCATAATTTATCCTTATACTCTGCGTTTCTTAGAAGGACGACAACCGTTATGAGGGATTGGCGTCACATCTGTGATTGATTGAATTTTTAAGCCCTCTGCATTCAAACCACGAATGGCTGAATCTCTACCAGGACCAGGACCCTTAACACGAACTTCTAAGTTCTTCATGCCAAAAGCCAGTGCTTTTTCACCACAGTTTCCCGCTGCTACTTGCGCTGCAAATGGCGTTGATTTTCTAGAACCTCTAAAACCAGAACCACCAGAAGTTGCCCAGCATACTGCGTTGCCATGACGGTCTGTAATCATAACAATGGTGTTATTAAATGTTGCATGAATATGTGCAATACCGTCGGTAACGACTTTTTTATTCTTTTTCTTTGCAGGTGCCTTAGCCATAATATTTACCTATAATTATTTAATTAAACGACGAGGACCCTTGCGAGTTCTAGCATTTGTTTTTGTTCTTTGACCACGAAGTGGTAATGATTTTCTGTGACGGATACCACGATAACAGCCTAAATCTTTTAAGCGTTTAATATCCATTGCGATTTGACGACGAAGATCACCTTCAACTTCAAATTTTGCAACGGCTGCACGAATTAGCTCTAACTGGTCTTCAGCCAAGTCCGATACTTTAGCACTCTCGTCTAATTTAAGTTCTGCACAAATCGCTTTTGCACGCGTTGCGCCAATACCGAAAATTGACTGCAAGCCAATTACGATGTGTTTATGTGTTGGAACATTTATTCCCGCTATTCTAGCCATTTACCTTTCCCTTATATCCTATTTTTATTAAAATTCATTATTGCTGTTTTTTTAACTCTTTCTTTAAAGCAATAACGAAGT
The DNA here is from genome assembly GCA_013416635.1 of Candidatus Thiodubiliella endoseptemdiera. Taxonomy (GTDB): domain Bacteria; phylum Pseudomonadota; class Gammaproteobacteria; order PS1; family Pseudothioglobaceae; genus Thiodubiliella; species Thiodubiliella endoseptemdiera. The sequence continues at coordinate 553,120 of JACCHT010000002.1, forward strand.
TAAAATTTGCAAAGCGGGCAATTATACCTTGCCAACCTCTCCCTGTCAATTATCAATTAACCTTGTCTTTGTTTGTGTCTAGGTTCTTTACAAATCACACGAACCACGCCATGTCGCTTAATAATTTTACAATTGTTACAAATTTTCTTGACTGATGCTCTTACTTTCATAATACTTACCTTCTAATTTAAACCTGATTTTTTCATTAATGACTCATACTGATTAGACATTAAATGCGATTGTGCTTGTTGAATGAAATCCATTACTACAACCACGATAATTAACAAACTGGTGCCGCCAAAATAAAATGGCACATTCCAATATAAAATCAAAAACTCTGGCAACAAACAAACTGCGGTAATATAAACCGCACCAGATGCTGTTAAACGCGATGTTACTGCGTCAATATAATCTGCCGAATGCTGACCCGGGCGAATACCCGGGATAAAACCACCCGATTTACGCAAATTATCAGCCATTTCTTTTGAATCAAAAGTTAACGCTGTGTAGAAAAATGTAAAAAATACAATCGCCAAACCATAAAACATAACATATAGCGGTTGACCTGGAGAAATACTCGCAGTCAAATCAGCTAGCCAACCCATGCCTTCCGATTGTGAAAACCAACCCCCTAAAGTCGCTGGGAATAAAATAATCGAAGAGGCAAAAATCGGTGGAATTACGCCCGCCATATTAATCTTCAATGGCAAATATGAACTCTGACCACCGACCATATTACGGCCCTGCTGGCGTTTGGCATAATTCACCGTAATACGGCGTTGCCCTCGTTCCATAAATACCACAAATGCCGTTACTAATAAGGTCATTGCCAATAAGATTGCAACCAAAATAACTGCCAACTCGCCAGTAGAAACCAACGATAAAGTTGAACCTAATGCCGAAGGTAAGCCTGATACGATACCTGCAAAAATAATCATCGAAATACCGTTACCAATACCTTTTTCTGTAATCTGTTCGCCTAACCACATCAAAAATAAGGTGCCTGTGGTTAAAGTAACTACAGTAACCAAGCTGAATGTAAAACCACCATTGGTTACCAAAGCGACACCACCTGCACTTTGTGACTGCAAAGCAATCGAAATACCATACGACTGAAACACTGCCAATATCACTGTACCCAAACGCGTATATTGGGTAATTTTGCGTTTTCCAGTCTCACCTTCTTTTTTAAGTTGTTCTAATTTTGGCACTACCGAAGTCATTAATTGAACAATAATCGATGCCGAAATATAAGGCATAATACCCAGTGTAAAAATAGACAATCTTTCTAGCGCACCGCCAGAAAACATATTAAACATATCCAAAATCGTGCCTTGCTGATCTTGCACCAAAGACGCCAATGCGGTTGATGAAATAAAGGGAATGGTAATATGTGTACCCAGTCTAAAAACAATTAACGCGCCCAATAAAAAGAAGATGCGTTTTGATAAATCTTGAGAAATTCCAGGCTGACTCATATAAGTTATTCTTTTACTGAACCTTTGGCAGCTTCAATTGCTGCTTTTGCGCCTTTAGTTGCCTTAATACCTGTCAATGTTATTGCTCTAGTAATTTCACCCGAAAGCATCACTTTAACCCGCTTAATATTCTTAGTAACTAAGTTGTGTTGCTTTAACACTTCAACGGTAATTTCTTTTTCTTCTAATTTGTTTAACTCAGATAAAGTAACTTGAGAAGTAATAATTGAAACACGCGAAGAGAAACCGACCTTAGGAAGACGACGCTGTAATGGCATCTGACCACCTTCAAAACCAATCTTACTAAAACCACCTGAACGAGATTTTTGACCCTTGTGCCCACGGCCACAAGTTTTACCAAAACCACTACCAATACCACGGCCAACGCGTTTTCTAGATTTCTTTTCACCTTCAGCAGGTGACAATGTATTTAATTGCATAATATTCATAATTTTAACCTTCTACCTTCAATAGGTAAGATACCTTGTTAATCATACCTCTAACTTCAGGTGTATCAACCAGTTCTACTGTATGGTTAATACGCTTAAGCCCAAGACCTTTTATTGTTGCACGATGTGTTGGCAAGCGACCGTGAAAACTCTTAACCAAAGTAACACTGACTGTATTCTTAGTTGTCGCTTTCTTTACAGGTGTCTTTTTGGCTACTGCTTTTTTAACAGGTGCTTTTTTAACGGATACTTTTTTAGTCGCTACTTTTTTCTCTTCAGCCATTAGGTTTCTCCTCTAATTTCTTCAACACTCTTACCTCGTTTAGCCGCTACCGATTGTGGAGATGACATTGAAGTTAAACCCTCAATCGTTGCACGAACAACACTAATAGGGTTACGAGTACCATTACATTTAGCTAAGATATTATGTACACCCACTGCTTCTAATACGCTACGCATTGGACCACCAGCAATAACACCAGTACCTTCTGAGGCAGGTTGCATATAAACTTTAGCCGCACCCACATTAGAAGTAATCGGATAATAAAGCGTACCATCTTTAAGTGGGACGCTTTTCATTGCTTTCTTCGCTTTATCCATTGCTTTTTGGATAGCCATAGGCACTTCACGCGCCTTACCCGTGCCGTAACCTACTTTACCATTGCCATCACCCACAACGACCAATGCTGAGAAGCCGAAGATACGACCCCCTTTAACTACTTTTACAACACGGCGGATATTAACCAACTTTTCAATATAGTCGTCGCCGTCTTCTTTGTTATTTTTTCTAAAATCTGCCATTCTTTATGCCTTTTTTATAATTTTTTTTAAAAGTCCAAACCGCCATCTCTGGCCGCTTCTGCTAATGCTTTAACGCGACCATGGTATTTAAAACCAGAGCGGTCAAATGCCACTTTGGTTACTTTTACCGCTTTTGCCGCTTTGGCAATCTCAGTACCAATCTTTTTGCTGCTACGACATTGCCGCCATTTTTTTCTTTTATGCTAGAAGCAGAAGCTAAAGTCTTCGTGCCACAAGCACTGATTAGTTGAACATAAATGTGCTGAGAAGACTTATAAACGCATAAACGCTCAACGCCTTTTTCAGCATGCTTTGCTCTAAACTTAGTTGCTCTTCTTAAACGAGCTTGTTTTTTAGAAAGTTTCATACAATACCTTTAATTAATTAATTCGCTCTATTTCTTTTTCGCTTCTTTGCGAACCACATACTCATCGGTATAACGCACACCTTTACCTTTATAAGGTTCTGGCGGACGATAAGCACGAATTTCTGCAGCCACTTGACCAACTTTTTGCTTGTCCATACCTTTAACAACAATCTCAGTTTGGGAGGGTGTTTCAGCAGTAACACCTTCTGGCAATTCATACTTCACAGGATGTGAGAAACCCAAAGTTAAATCCAATGCTTTACCTGCTACTTTGGCACGATAACCAACACCAATCAGTGTCAATGTTTTTACCCAACCTTCTGAAACACCTTTAATCAAATTAGCGGTATTGGCTCTTGCAGTTCCTGCTTGTGCCCATGCTTTCTTTTGATTTTTTTTATCAAGTTTGGCAATATCGAATGTTAAAACATTTTCTGCATTGGTAATCGTTACTGCTGGATGTACCTCCATTTGCATTTGACCTAATTTGCCCTTCACTGTCATTGAGGAACCATTTAAGGATACTTCAATACCTGCTGGGATTGCGATGGGTTCTTTTGCGACTCTAGACATCTTATAACTCCTTTAAGAAACGCTGCACAAAACTTCACCACCCACATTTTGGGCGGCTGCTTTTTGTCCAGTCATTACACCTTTGGGCGTTGAAACAATAACGATACCTAAGCCATTCATAATGCTTGGCATTTCGGTACTCTTTACATAAACGCGTAAACTTGGCTTTGAAATTCTTTGTAATGAATCAATGACCGGCTTGTTGTCATAATACTTCAACTTAACGCTCAAAGTTTTAGCGGCTTTTTCACCGGCAACACTAAATGATTCAATATAACCTTCTTGCTGCATCACACTAGCGATAGCAGACTTTAAACTTGATGCTGGAATGTTAACTTCTTTCTTTTCAACCATTTGTGCGTTGCGAATGCGGGTTAACATATCAGCGACTGGATCAGACATACTCATAATCTATTCTCCTACCAACTTGCTTTAGATAAACCAGGAACTTCACCGTTCATGGTGCGCTCTCTTAGTTTAATCCTAGAGAGACCAAATTTACGGTAAAAACCATGTGGACGACCCGTCAAACCACAACGACTACGTTGTCTTGTTGGTGAAGCGTCACGCGGTAATGCCTGTAACTTAATTGTTGCCTGAAAGCGTTCTTCATCAGAAGAATGTACACTTTTAATTATTTTTTTGAGTTCAAGACGCTTAGTTTGGTATTTTGCAACCAACTTAGTGCGTTTGAGGTCTCTATTTATCATAGACTTTTTAGCCATTATCTTTATCCTTAAATGGGAAATTAAACATTGCCAATAGTTTCTTAGCGTCTTCATTATTTTGTGCACTGGTAGTGATAGCAATATCCATACCGCGCGTTCTTGTTACTTTTTCGAAATCAATTTCTGGGAATACGATTTGCTCCGTTAAACCCATATTGTAATTACCACGACCATCAAACGATTTCTCATTCAAGCCACGGAAATCACGAATTCGTGGAATCGCAATATTAACCAAGCGATCTAAAAATTCATACATCTTTTCTTTGCGTAATGTTACTTTGCAACCAATCGCGTTACCCTCTCTTAACTTGAAACTGGCAACGGATTTGCGTGCAATACAGGTCATTGGTTTTTGACCTGAAATTAAACTCATTTCTTCCAATGCACTTTGCAAAATTTTCTTATCACCTAAGGCACTCCCTAATCCCATGTTAATGGTGATTTTTTCAATCCTAGGGATTGCCATTGGATTTTTCTGACCCAACTCTTTTTGTAGAGCAGGTAGAATCTCATTTTTATATTGTTGTTGTAATCTAGACACTGTATTTTCCTTTATCCTTTAACTGTCTCAAACGATTGCATCGCCGTTTGATTTAAAAAATCTTTCTTTGTTACCGTCTTTGTTGGTGCGAATACCAACTTTGTCCGCTTTCTCAGTCTTTGCATTGTAAAGTGCAACATTTGAAATTGCTATTGGCATTTCTGTATCAACAATACCGCCAGTAACGCCTGCATTTGGATTGGGTTTAACATGCTTTTTAGCAATATTTAAACCTTCGACCACAACTTTGCTTGTAGTTACTTTTGTTACTGTACCCATTGCACCTTTGTCTTTACCTGCAATAACAATAATCTCATCATTTAATTTAATTTTTTGCATTATAGTACCTCTGGTGCTAATGACACAATTTTCATAAATTTCGCATTACGCAATTCACGTGTTACAGGACCAAAGATACGCGTACCTACTGGCTCAAGTTTTGTGTTTAATAACACCACTGCATTGTTATCAAAACGAATGCGTGAACCATCGGCACGGCGAACACCTTGTGCTGTGCGAACAACAACGGCATCATAAACATCGCCTTTTTTCACTTTGGCACGCGGTGCAGCTTCTTTAATACTGACTTTCACCACATCACCAATATTTGCATAACGACGCTTAGAACCGCCCAATACTTTAATACACATTGCTTTGACACCGCCGCTATTGTCGGCAATATGTAATTTTGTTTGCATTTGAATCATATCTTATTCTCTTTATTAATAGGCTAACAATTAATCAATCGCAACTGATTTTTCAAGGACTTCTAACAACGCCCAACATTTGGTTTTAGAAAACGGCTTTGCTTCAACAACTCTCACTGTATCACCTAAACCACACTCATTGTTTGCATCATGGGCATGCACCTTGGTGCTGCGTTTGATGTATTTTTTATAAATTGGGTGACGAACTTTACGCTCAATTTCGACCGCAATTGTTTTATCACGACTATTACTAACAACTTTGCCTGTTAATACGCGTTCTACTTTTTTATCGTTCATACTTTTTTCTCTTCAATAATAGTTTTAACTCGTGCAATTGACCTCTTAATATTCTTTAACTTGGAAGTGTCATCTAATTGCGCACTTTTATGTTGCATACGCATTTCAAAGTGTTCTTTCAAAAGCCCCATCAAAGTTTCTTTAAGTGCAGAAGCATCTTGACTTCTTAATTCTTTTGCGTTCATTACATTGCCATCCTTTTAATTACTTTCGTTTTTACTGGTAATTTTGCTGATGCAAGTGCAAATGCTTCCATTGCAACAGTTTCATCAACCCCTTGCATTTCAAATAACATTTGACCTGGCTTAATCTGTGCAACCCAATATTCAACACTACCTTTACCTTTACCCATTCGAACTTCTAATGGTTTTTTGGTAATGGGCTTATCTGGAAAAACACGAATCCAAATTTTACCTTGGCGTTTTACATGGCGAGTCATTGCTCTTCGTGCAGATTCAATTTGTCTTGCAGTCATACGGCATCTGCCAACAGCTTGTAAGCCAATTTCACCGAAACTGACTTTGTGACCAGTTGCAAGGCCACGATTACGGCCTTTCATCATTTTTCTAAATTTTGTGCGTTTAGGTTGTAACATTTCTCAATCCTTTATTTCTTACCAATTTGATTAGTAGCACCGCGACGAGCAACCTCATCTAGCGTGCCTTTTTTATGGTCTAAGATTTCACCTTTAAAGATCCAAACCTTAATACCAATCACACCATACTGTGTATTTGCACCATAATGGGCATAATCAACATCAGCTCTAAATGTGTGCAATGGCACACGGCCTTCACGATACCATTCAGAACGCGCAATTTCTGCACCATTCAAACGACCGCTAACCATTACTTTAATACCTTGTGCGCCTAAGCGAGTGGCATTGCCTAATACTCGTTTAACTGCACGACGATACATTACTCGCTTTTCTAATTGTTGTGCAATGTTTTCTGCTACTAGACGTGCATCCAGTTCCGGTTTTTTAATTTCTTCAATACTAATATGAACTGGAATTTCCATCATTTTAGCAACTGTGTTTTTTAATTCTTCAATATCGGCACCTTTTTTACCAATAACGATACCTGGGCGAGCCGTATGAATGACTACTTTGGCATTATTTGCTAAACGTTCAATTTGAACACGACTCACTGAAGCATCTTTGAGTTTTTCAAATAAGAAATCTCTTACTTCGATATCAGATAATAAGTACTTAGAATAATCTTGAGAATTCGCATACCACTTAGAATCCCAATCTTTAACGATGCCTAATCTAATACCTTTTGGATTTACTTTTTGACCCATAATTAACCTGCGCTTACGCCAACTGTAATGTGGCTTGTTCTTTTTAAAATACGATTTGCCCTGCCTTTTGCTCTGGGGCGAATTCTTTTCATTGTTGAGCCTTCGTCAATATAAACGCTGCTCACTTTTAATTCATCAATATCCAGCCCATCATTGTTTTCAGCATTTGAAATAGCTGAATTCAACACTTTCTTAACAAGCACTGATGCTTTTTTATTGCTAAACGACAAAATATTAAGTGCCTCTTCAACTGACTTAGAACGGATTTGATCCGCTACCAATCGCGCTTTAAAAGCCGAGGTCTTTGCATATTTATGTATTGCTTTAACTTCTTTCATTTTTCAATCCTTTAATTTAAGCCTTGCGGTCGCCAGTATGTCCGTGGAAGGTTCTGGTTGTTGCAAACTCACCCAATTTATGTCCTACCATTTGCTCATTAATAGACACTGGCACATGTGCTCTACCATTATGTATTGCAATTGTCAAGCCAATCATCTCAGGCACAATTACCGAACGCCTAGACCAAGTTTTAATTGGTTTTCTTATTTTATTTTCCTGAGCAATTAATACTTTCTTGATTAAATGCTCGTCAACAAATGGACCCTTTCTTAATGATCTAGACATAATTATTCCTATTTATTCCTACGACGCACGATAAGTTTATCGGTGCGTTTATTGCTACGCGTTTTATAACCCTTAGTTGGTGTACCCCAAGGTGAAACTGGGTGACGACCGCCACTAGTTTTACCCTCACCACCACCATGCGGGTGATCAACTGGGTTCATCACTACACCACGAACGGTAGGTCTAACACCTCTCCAACGAGTTGCACCCGCTTTACCTAATTTTCTCAAACTATGTTCCTTCTTAGAAACTTCGCCAATGGTTGCACGACAATCTGCCAATACCTTGCGCACTTCACCAGAACGCAATCTTAAAGTTACATATGTACCTTCTTTTGCAATTAACTGTGCTGAAGTACCTGCACTGCGAGCCATCTGTGCCCCTTTACCTGGCTTTAATTCAATACAGTGAATAACGCTTCCCAATGGAATGTTTGCACAAGGCATTACATTGCCCACTTGAATAGCAACGCTATTACCTGAAACCACTTCATCACCCGCATTCAAACCATTCGGTGCAATAATATATTTCCGCTCACCGTCTGCATATAAAACCAAAGCAATGTTAGCGCTGCGATTTGGATCGTATTCTAAACGCTCAACTTTTGCAACGATATCGTCTTTATTGCGTCTAAAATCAATAGCACGATAGCGACGCTTGTGACCACCACCCTTGTGACGAACTGTAATCTTGCCGCGATTATTACGACCGCTAATTCTATTTTTACTTTCTGTTAGGGGTGCATAAGGTGCACCTTTATGTAAATCTTTATCAACAACATTAACAACAAATCGTCTGCCGGGTGAAGTTGGTTTTCTTTTAATTACTTGTGCCATAATCTCTCTCTTAAGAAGCGCTTACATCAATCATTTGACCTTCAGACACTTTTACCATTGCCTTCTTCCAATTAATACGACGACCCTTCTTACCTTTATAAATTTTTGTTTTACCTTTAACAATAGAAGTAGTTACATTTTCTACAGTAACGCTAAATAATGTCTCAACTGCTGCTTTAATCTCTTTTTTATTACTATCAATACGCACTTTAAATGCATACTGATTGTAGGCTGACAACAATGATGTCTTCTCAGAAACAATCGGTGCCAATAAGGTTTTTAATACTTTTTCTTGGTTCATAATTGTGCCTCAATTTTTTTCAATGCTGCCTCTGTGATAACCACATTTTCATAACCAATCAAACTGACTGGGTCAATACTTTGAGTATCACAAACGCCAACATGGTATAAATTACGCGAAGAAAGATATAAATTTTCATCTAACTCTTCTGTCATTAATAGTGCGTCTTTTATATTTAATGCTTTCAGCAATGCTGTTACATTTTTTGTTTTTGCTTCTGTAATACCAAATTCTTTTACTACTTTTAAACGCTCAGTGCGTGCTAACTCAGAAAAGATAACAGAGATTGCACCTTTGTACATTTTCTTATTCACTTTCTGTGCAAAACTCTTAGGTTTTGCAGCAAATGTAACGCCACCTGAACGCCAAATAGGACCACGGGAAGTACCTGCTCTCGCACGACCTGTACCCTTTTGTGCCCAAGGCTTCTTGCCACCACCACTCACTGCTGCACGATTTTTCTGTGCTTTAGAGCCTTGGCGACCTGTTGCCATGTAAGCCGTTGTTACTTGATGAACCAACGACTGGTTATAGTCTTTTGCAAATACCTTATCCGCAACTTCGGTAGCAGTGGATTTATTGGTACTAATATTTAATACTTTTAATTTCATCTTAAAAACCTTATTCTTCTGTTGCAGTTTCTGTTACTGCTGCCTTCTCGGCTTCTGTTGCTACCTTAGCCGCTTCTTCCTCAGCCAATTGTGCGTTTTTTTGTTCTTGCAATTGCTTGCTGATAGTCTGGTTTACTTTGTCCTTTTTAGCAGACAAATTAACTTTAACAAAACCTTTAGGCGCGCCAGGAATTGCACCTTTAACTAAAATCAAATTTCTTTCACTATCAACACGGATAACTTCTAAACATTCCTGAGTAACTTGTGCGTTACCCATTTGACCTGCCATTTTCTTACCTTTAAAGACACGACCAGGATCTTGACACTGTCCGGTAGAACCAATCGCTCTGTGAGAAATTGAGTTACCATGTGTAGCATCTTGCATTGAGAAATTATGTCGCTTCACACCGCCTTGGAAACCTTTACCTTTAGATTGTCCAGTAACATCAACAAATTGACCTTCGCCAAAAATTGATAAGTCAAAACTGCTTGCACCTGCAATCTCATCAGCATCTACTCTAAATTCCCAAAGACCTAAACCGATGTCTTGTGAAGCCTTAGCATAATGACCTTTAGTTGCTGAGGAAACACGACGCAATTTTGCTTCGCCTTTTTTGTTAACTTTAGCACCAGTAGTCACTTGTATAGCGCTATAACCATCCACTTCTACTGTTTTTGTTTGAACAATACGATTGGACTCAACTTTAATAACGCTTACTGCAGTTGCTGAACCGTCGTCAGCCAAAATACGCGTCATTCCTAATTTTTGCCCTACTAAACCAATTGCCATGATAATTTTTCCTATTACTTATTCGTTTGTTAATTAAGCTGAATTGCTACATCAACACCTGCCGCTAAATCTAATTTCATTAGTGCGTCAACTGTTTTATCTGTTGGGCTGATAACATCCATCAATCTAACATATGTCCTTAATTCGTATTGATCTCTTGCTTTCTTGTTAACATGCGGAGAAGTCAATACAGTCCAACGCTCTTTCTTTGTTGGTAAAGGGATTGGACCTCTAACACTAGCACCTGTACTTTTTGCTGTAGCAACAATCTCAACGGCTGACTTATCGATTAAACGATGGTCAAATGCCTTTAACTTAATTCTAATATTTTGATTGCTCATGTCTTAAATCCTATTTAAAATCGACTTTGTCTTTCAACGAAAAAGCGAACATTATACAATAACATCTGCCTTCTTATTAACTAATTTTTCCTTAATCCGTCACCTTAGCAACAACACCCGCACCAACCGTGCGACCCCCTTCTCTAATTGCAAATCTTAAACCGTCTTCCATTGCAATTGGTGATAATAATTCTACTTCCATCTTAACATTATCACCTGGCATAACCATTTCTACATCTTTTGGTAATTGACAAGCACCTGTTACATCGGTTGTTCTAAAATAAAATTGTGGGCGGTAGTTGTTAAAGAATGGCGTGTGTCGTCCACCTTCATCTTTGCTAAGTACATATATTTCTGCTTCAAACTTTGAATGTGGCTTAATTGAACCAGGCTTAGCCAATACTTGACCTCGTTCTACATCTTCTCGTTTTGTACCTCTTAGAAGAACGCCAACATTATCGCCTGCTTCTCCTGAATCTAATAACTTACGAAACATTTCAACACCTGTACAGGTTGTTGTTTGTGTGTCTCTAATGCCAACGATTTCAATTTCGTCATTGACATTAACAACACCCGCTTCAATACGCCCTGTTACTACAGTACCACGACCAGAGATTGAGAATACATCTTCAATTGGCATAATAAAATCTTTATCCGTATCTCGTTTAGGTGTAGGAATATACGAATCTAGCGCTTCAACTAACTTAATAATTGAAGGTACGCCAATGTCTGAAGTGTCGCCTTCTAATGCTTTAAGTGCAGAACCGAAGATAACAGGAGTGTCATCACCTGGGAAGTCGTATTCAGTGAGTAGTTCACGGATTTCCATTTCAACTAATTCTACTAATTCTTCGTCGTCAACCATATCTGCTTTGTTCATATAAACAAGAATGTATGGAACACCTACTTGCTTAGACAAAAGGATATGCTCACGAGTTTGAGCCATTGGGCCGTCTGTTGCAGCAATAACGATGATAGCACCGTCCATTTGGGCGGCACCCGTAATCATATTTTTAACATAGTCGGCGTGTCCTGGGCAATCAACATGGGCATAATGACGGTTCTCTGATTCATACTCTACATGGGCTGTTGAAATGGTAATGCCGCGTTCTCTTTCTTCAGGTGCATTATCAATATCTGCATAATCGTTAAATTCACCGCCATTTGCTTCTGCCATTACTTTGGTCATGGCTGCTGTTAGGGTTGTTTTGCCGTGGTCAACATGGCCGATTGTGCCAACATTGACATGGGGTTTGGTTCTTTCGAATTTTTCTTTTGACATTTTATTGCTCCTGCTTAACTTTAAATTTATTTGTTTAATTTTTCAATAACATCATCAGCAACATTTTTCGGTGCTGCTGTGTATTTTGAAAATTCCATTGAATAACTTGCGCGACCTTGTGTCATTGAACGCAAATCGTTGGCATAGCCAAACATTTCTGCTAATGGCACATCAGCTTTTAATTGTTTGCCGTTTGGCAAGTCTTCCATAGCACCTACTAAACCACGACGACGATTAAGGTCGCCCATCACATCACCCATATAATCCTCAGGTGTTACAATTTCTACTGCCATCATTGGCTCAAGTAATTGTGGATTAGCCAATCTAACGCCTTCTGCTAAACATTTAGAAGCGGCAATCTTAAACGCCATTTCATTTGAGTCAACATCGTGATAAGAACCATCATAAACGGTAACTTTCATATCTACCAATGGGAAACCTGCCAATACGCCATTTTCCATTTGCTCTTGAATACCTTTGTTAACCGCAGGCACATATTCCTTAGGAATCACACCGCCTTTAATTTCATCAACGAACTCATAACCTGCACCCGGCTCTTGTGGTTCAATGCGTAAATATACATGACCATATTGACCACGACCGCCTGATTGTTTAGCAAATTTATGTTGATGCTCAACTAAGGTTGTAATTGCTTCACGGTAAGCCACTTGTGGTGCACCGACATTACATTCAACATCAAATTCACGCATCATACGGTCAACAATAATATCCAAATGTAATTCACCCATACCGGCAATAATCGTTTGTCCTGATTCCTCGTCACTTGACACACGGAATGAAGGGTCTTCGCCTGCTAATTTACCTAGGGCAATACCCATTTTTTCTTGGTCTGCTTTAGTTTTAGGCTCTACCGCTAAGGCAATGACTGGCTCAGGGAATTCCATTCTTTCCAGCACGATTTTCTCTTTCATATCACATAGAGTATCGCCTGTAGTTACATCTTTAAGTCCAATCGCTGCGGCAATATCGCCAGCACGAACTTCTTTAATTTCTTCTCGTTCATTTGAGTGCATTTGCACCATACGACCAATGCGTTCTTTTTTGCTTTTTGATGAATTGTAAACAAAATCACCTGCTTTTAAAACACCTGAATACACACGGAAGAAAGTCAATGTTCCTACAAATGGGTCGGTTGCAATCTTAAATGCTAATGCCGAAAATGGCTCATCGTCAGATGCAGGTCTAGGGGCTTTGGTTTCATCTTTGTCATCTAAGATACCTTCAATCGCATCAACATCTAATGGCGAAGGCATATACATAATCATTGCGTCTAATGCCGCTTGCACTCCTTTGTTTTTAAAGGCTGAACCACAAAACATTGGAATGATTTGATTGCCAATAGTTTGAATACGAATACCCGCTTTAATTTCATCTGCTGATAATTCACCTTCTTCTAAGTATTTTTCCATTAACTCATCATTGGCTTCCGCAGCGGCTTCAATCATAATTTCGCGCTGGGTATCTGCTAAATCTTGTAAATCAGCAGGAATGTCTTTCGCTTCATAAGTTGCCCCCTGATCTGCTTCATTCCAATAGATGGCTTTCATTGTAATTAAATCAACCACACCTTCAAAATCTTCTTCTGCGCCAATCGCAATTTGCATCGGTACTGGGTTGCCGCCTAAACGCGTTCTAACTTGCTCACAAACGCGTAAGAAATCTGCACCTGCACGGTCCATTTTATTAACAAAACCAATTCTTGGCACATTGTATTTATTCGCTTGACGCCATACGTTTCTGATTGTGGCTCTACACCGCCAACCGCACAAAATAAGGCACAAGCACCGTCTAATACTTTAAGTGAGCGTTCCACTTCAATAGTAAAGTCCACATGTCCCGGTGTGTCAATGATATTAATACGGTGCTCTTCAAACTGTTCATCCATACCTTTCCACATACAGGTTGTTGCCGCAGAAGTGATGGTAATGCCACGCTCTTGCTCTTGCTCCATCCAATCCATAGTGGCACCACCGTCATGTACTTCGCCAATTTTGTGCGTGCGGCCTGTGTATAAAAGAATGCGTTCTGTTGTGGTGGTTTTGCCAGCGTCAATATGTGCCATAACACCGACATTGCGGTAGCGTTCAAGTGGATGATTTCTTGCCATTGTTCCTGTCCTTAATTTATATTACCAGCGGAAGTGTGCAAACGCTTTGTTTGCCTCTGCCATTCTGTGTGTGTCTTCTTTTTTCTTAAATGCGGTGCCACGATTTTGCACGGCATCTAATACTTCGCCTGCCAATCTTAACTTCATACCTTTTTCACCACGTTTGCGTGAGGCTTCAATAATCCAACGCATTGCCAAAGCAATTTTACGCTCTGCTCTTACTTCAACAGGCACTTGATAAGTTGAACCACCTACACGACGAGATTTAATCTCAACTTGTGGACCAATATTATCTAATGCTTGCTTAAAGGTATCAATTGGCTCAGCATTGCCTTTTGCTTCAATGGTGTCTAACGCATCATAAACAATCTTCTCAGCTACCGATTTTTTACCATCTAACATTAAGATGTTAACAAACTTAGCCAATACTAAATCGCCAAACTTCGGGTCTGGTAGGATTTCTCTTTTAGGTGCGGATCTTCTTCTCATAGTTTTTCTCTTGTTTTAAATTAGTTTACTTCTTTGGTTTCTTAGTGCCATACTTAGAACGCCCTTGCATTCTACCATCAACGCCCACAGTATCTAATGCACCACGAACTGTATGATAACGAACACCCGGTAAATCCTTAACACGACCCCCACGAATTAAAATCACCGAGTGTTCTTGTAAGTTATGCCCTTCACCACCAATATAAGTGGTTACTTCGGCAGCATTTGTCAATCTAACACGAGCAACTTTACGCAATGCTGAGTTAGGTTTTTTAGGGGTTGTTGTATAAACGCGGGTACACACACCACGCTTTTGTGGGCAACTGTCTAACGCAGGTACGCCACTTTTTGTTACTTTCTTTTTACGCGGGTTACGCACTAATTGATTAACCGTTGACATAAGTACAAATCTCCAAATATTTTGTATAAAAAATTTAAGTGCCCACATTTTTTTGGGCAATAAAGGGAAGCATTATACTGTGATTTTTATTTTCGTCAATATGTTTTATGGATTTTTTATCAACTTATTTAATAAAAAACCACTAGCACGATTTAGCATCATAAAAACATCATCAAAACGCCCCTCAAAATACGGGTCTGGTACACCTTTACCATTGTTATCTGGAATATTATCCAACATCAAAGACAGCTTATATCGATGCTCTGCTGGGCAAATATCCAACAATTCTGCCAAGTTACTCTCATCCATCGCAAAAATATAATCATAATGATAAAAATCAGAATCATGCACCTGTCTAGCACGCTGAGATGATAAATCCACCGCATACTTATTTGCCGATAGTTGTGAGCGAGAATCAGGTTGCTCACCTATATGATAAGCGTGCGTCCCTGCTGAGTCGATTTCAAATAAATGTTCAACGCCCTGCTTCTGCATTTGCACACGAAATGTGCCCTCCGCAGTCGGTGAGCGACAGATATTACCCATACAAACAAATAAAATTTTAGTTTTTTCACTACTCATACTTAATATTAGATAAAATTCACCATTATATCCATTTGTTGCCTATTTATGTCCAACTCACTTTTACACTCTGCCAAGCAAGTTATTCTAACTGAAGCACGGGCTGTTACCCAATTAGCCGACAAACTTGATCAAAATTTTGTCAATACTTGCGCGTTAATTCAAAAATGCACTGGCAAAGTGATTTTAATTGGTATGGGTAAATCAGGACATATCGGCAATAAAATTGCTGCCACTTTCGCATCAACAGGCACACCTGCATTTGCCGTTCACCCTGCAGAAGCGGGGCATGGCGATTTAGGCATGATTGAACAAAATGATGTAGTAATTTGTATTTCTTATTCGGGCGAGTCTGATGAAATTATGACCCTAATCCCCGTCATTAAACGCCTTGGCGTGCCTATTATTGGAATGACGGGCAATGCCGATTCTTCTATCGGAATAATCAGCGATGTGCATTTAGATGTCAGCGTTGAAAAAGAAGCCTGTCCGCATAATTTAGCACCAACTTCATCCACCACCGTAGCATTAGCGATGGGCGATGCTTTGGCAGTCAGTTTGTTGAATGACAAAGGCTTTAGCCCTGATGACTTCGCCCGCTCCCACCCCAGTGGTGCACTCGGCAGACGCTTGCTAACCTTCGTTCACAACATTATGAAAACAGACGACGATATACCCAATGTAAGTGCAGACACCAAATTATTAGACGCCTTATTAGTAATGAGTCAAAAAGCATTAGGAATGGTGTTGATTACCAAAAATAACAATTTAAAAGGTATCTTCACCGATGGAGATTTACGCCGTGTGCTAGAAACCCACCCTAACATTCAAGATTTAACCATTGGCGAAGTCATGACCTCAAACTGCAAATCCATCTCATCTGACAAACCTGCCATGGCAGCCGTGGCAATGATGGATGAATTCAACCTCAATTCATTACCTGTGGTTGATGAAAATAATCAAGTAGTCGGTGCAATCAACACCCACACCCTAATGCAAGCGAAAATTATTTAGCCTAATTCAATACCCAGTAAATGCAATTCCCGATGACGGAATAGATACTTGCTTAACAAAACATCCTTTGACAAGGTCGAACCTTGTCAGTTAAAACACATTAAAAAAGGACAATCCTAAGATTATCCTTTTTAAGGTCAGCAACCAACTAACCTGCACAACAAAAAAACTAAAACATCTTTTGACAAGGTCGAACCTTGTCAATTAGAACTTCCAACGGAGGGTGCCTTCGATGCCGTTGCTGTGGGCTTTGTTGTTGGTTGATTGGGTGCGTTGGTAGTTGATGGTGGTGTTGGTGTCGCCTTTTTGGTAGGTGATGCCTAGTTTTAGGCTTATTTCTTGCTCGGCGTTTTGGCTGATGTAGGTGGTGCCTTCTCTGCGAATGTCGGATTTGTATTCGAGATTGGCGAAGCGGGTGAGGTTGCCGTCTTCGTAATCGCTGGTGTGATTGATGTCAACGCCGATGGCAAGGGCTTCGTCGGTGGTGGTTTCGCTGTTGGTAAGGGCGTCGGTGGCTTTCATTTTGATGCGGCTGATGTCGTATCTTGCGTAGGGGGAAAGGCCTAATTTGCCTTTTTGCATATTGCCACGATAGGCGACGGAGGCGAAGTAGCCGCTGCTGTTTTGGTTGTCGCTGGTGGTGGTGGAGTTGACTTTGTGGGTGCCTTTGGCAATGCCGAGGACGGCTTCGATGGCGGTGTGTTGGTTGAGTTCTAATGCACCGTAACTGGAGAGTGTGTATTGGGTGGTGTCCACATCGCCTGTGAAGTCGGTGCCGGTGGCGGTGCGGTCTTCTTTGCCTAAGCCTAAAGCGAAACCGATTGTTTTGGTTTTGTCAATGCGTCTGTCAAGTCCAACATTGATGGATTTGAGGTTAAACTCGGTTTTATTGGTGCCTGTGCCGTTGCTTTCACCGATGATGATTTTGGCACTTGTCCAAGTGTCCCAGCGGTTAATCTTGTGATTAGGGGTGGGAATGGTGCTGGACATTCCGTTGGCATTTAGCACTTGATTAAACGCCGTGCCGAGGTTGCTATTGGCGAAGTTTATTTGAATGCCGTTGACAAAGCCGTTAGTAAAACTACTTTGTTGATTTTGCTTTTGACGAAGGTGAGAGAGCCTGCCCATCACCGTTTTGCTGACTCTGGAGAGTAGCACTTTGGCAGCGGCTTTGATGTCATTTACGGTTACTTCAAAGGTAAAGGAGAAACAACCATATCTGCATTTTTACCTAACTGTTCTAATAGCCAAGAGGCGGAGAAACCATCATCAGATAAATTTAGTGCTTATATTTAAATTCTTCTTCTAAAGCCCTAATCCGTTTGATTAGTAACTCTCTTGCTTCTGTAGACACACCTCCTGTAAACAAATCCCCTAAAAGCAATTCTATGCTATTAACTCCTAAAGCTAGCCTAGTCTTCAATCTACTAATACCCTTATCTAAACTCCCATTACTGGAAGCTTTCTGATACATACCTGTATAAGCAAAATTGTCAGATAACTGACCTAAGTCTTGAACAAAACCGTTTTTTGTTATATTACCATTCTCTCCTCTAAACCCTAAACGCTTAAGTCTCTCAGAAGGAGCAGCGTTAAAGTTGAGACCTGCTTTGGTCATATAGGAAATTAAGTCTTCCCCTGTTTTTTTGTTAAAGAAAGTTCCGCCAGCTCTTTTAAATTTACCTTTAGCCTTATATGAAGGGTCTTCTTGGAATATAAGACCTCCTTCAGAAAACTTAGTTAAGGCTTCTCGAGTAACACTTTTAGTATAAGCAATTTGGCTGTCTATATCTAAATTTTCAATATTGTTCTTTTTGACCCATCTATTAAAATTAATATCTTGATTACTCATAGCATAAGGAGACTTTGATACTAAGCCCTGTTTATAGGCTTCAGCATAGGCTTCTTCGCCCATAGCCCTATATTGCTTTAACTGTGTTCCATCTAGGGTATCTAAAGAGATATTAGAGTTTGGGTCTGTTATCCTAATATTCCCTAAATTCTCTAATCCTGGAGTATTCCCAAAATTAAAGGTATCACCATCTAAGGCAATACCAGGTAAATTAAATTGGTTGCCTAAGTCAGTTTGTATTAGAGACCTTTGTCTATTCAAATCTTCAACAATATCTCGAACTAAGAAATTAGTATTTACTACAGTTTGGGGTACTGGAATTTGCCCTTTACGAATAGTTTCTTCTATTTCATCAAGTGGGTATGCTTCCCTAGAGAGCCTGTCTCTTTTTGCTGCTTCTTGGTCTAATGTTAATGGGGTTTCTGGATTTAGTGTAAAGGGCGCTAAAAGGTTTTAGCTTCTTCCTCCCCGCTTTTGAAACTGCCGTCGGAGCCGATATAATTGTAGCCGGCAAAGGCTTGAGTGGTAAGCAAAAGCAAAAAAGCACTGATAACAAAACGAGAAAGTGTGTTGATGGTATTCATAATAATAACCCCTAAGGAAAAGTAAAAAATGGGTCTTAATAAGTTAAGACCTAAAAGGTATGTGAGAAAATTTGTCTATTAAGTAATGGCGAATGAGAAATTGGTGCTGTAGGTGCCGACTTCGCCGCTGGTGATGCCGTAGCGGGCGGATAGATGGCAGAATTGACCGACTTTGTCGGGGGTGAAGTCGAGGTTTAGGGTGGCGGATTGGGTGGTTTTGTGTTCGGAGTAGATGACTTTGGTGCGTTTGGCGGGGTCAAGGTAGGCGGCAAAAGATGTATTGTATTGGGTTTTGTAGGTGTTAAATTGGGTGAGTTGTTCGGCGTTTAGCCCGAGTTCGATTTGTTTTTCGAGGGTGGAGAATATGTAGGCGTTCATTGTGGTTGGTGTAAGGTTGTTAAGGTTGGAAAAAAAGTTTTAGGGTTAGGAAAAAAACTCCTAAGGTTGGAAAAAAAACTCTTAGGGGTGTAAGGGGAATTGTTAAGGGTGGTGGTTTTGTTGATAAGGGTAAAAAAACCACTGATAATCGTGGCTGAGTGTTGGATAACGCTATTAAACGCCGTTCGGGCGGTGTTGGTGTTAGATATTGCTAATTGCGTGTGCTGTGCGGTATTAGTATGTAAATTTCATAAGTTGGGTATTATGCCTAGTTTTGAGACCTTGTCAAGGGGTGGATTAAAATTTGTCGATGATTTTAGAAAGGGTTACAAAACCGCCCATGACGATTATTAGTAGCACCATATTTTTGTTTAGGGATTTTTGGATGGAATGCTCAACTTGTTCGGCGAGTAAGGTGAATTTGCCTTCTAGGGCGGTGAATTTGCCTTCTAGTTTGGTAACGCTGTCGGTTACTTCGTTGAGTTTTAGGTCAAGGTGGTTGATGTGGTTGTATTGGGATTTGAGTAGTAAAGTGTTGATGTCGTCTTGGGACAGGCCTTCGCCTTTGGAGAAACGCTCTTCAATTTCTTTGACTTTGGGGGTAATCATCTCGATGAGCATGTCATCTACATTGGTTTTGTTCATGGGGGTTGTTTGGTTAAAAATTAGGGGCTATTATGCCATAAATTGGGAAATGTATGGGGGTTTTTAGGGGTATTTGATGATGGCAATGACGAGACCAGCAGCGAGGACGGGGCAAAGGATAGCACTATCTTTGCAATCTCTACTTTTGGATTAGGGGTGATTATTTTAGCAATTTTGTAAAAATAGTTTATGTTTAATCATATTGAGACCTTTGCATAAATATGAATAATCATCAAAACGCCATCTTTCATCAAATTACAAACTTTTTAAAAACACCCTTAGCCCTGCTAGGAGTGGATTTAAAAAATTTCCAATTTAATAAAATCTGTCATTTTGCTAATCATCCCTATTTATACAAAGGTCTCATATTGTCAATCACTTTGTTAATCACTTCATCCCAATCACCATTTATGGTTTGTCTAAATAGATGGATGGTGTTTGGATACCATGGGGTGTTGTCTTTATTTAGCCCCCAGCGCCAATCTGTATCGTGGCTGGGTAATAGCACCCAACAAGGGATGTTAAGACTGCCAGCAAGATGGGCAATGGCTGTATCGACACAGATGACTAAGTCTAGTTGTGAGACGATGGCGGCGGTATCAGAAAAATCTTGAATATCTGTCCCTAGATGAATTAGGGGTTGGTCGCTTGGTGGGTTTTTTGCTTCGTCTTCTCCTGCGTCTTTTTGTAGGCTGATGAAGTTAATGTGTTTGGATTTGTTTTTTAGATTCCATAGTGGTTTTAGTGTTTTAATGGAGGGTAGTGAGCGGTTTTTATCGTTTTTGTGTTTGGCCTGACCTTTCCAGACTAGACCAATGTTGATTCCTTGTGGTAGTTTATTTTTCCAATTATCTTGTTCTGCTTGTGGGGAATGTAAGTAAGGTAGTTGGTTGGGGATGGTGTCGATTGTGGTATTAAAATGCAGGGGTAGGCTCATGTTAAATACCCAATAATTTAGGCCTTGGATATTAGCGCGTTTAAACTCGTCTTCATCAATGATATATTGAAAACATTCCATTGTGCTAAAGAGTTTTTTTAGGGGTTTTCTGCAGACTAGTATGACATAGGCTGCTTTTTTTTGAGATTTTAGTAAAGAGGCGTATCGAATAAATTGGAGTTCGTCGCCAAAGCCTTGTTCTGGGAATACGAGAATAGATTTTCCTGATAGGTCTTCTCCTTGCCACATGGGGGTGGAAATATTGGGCATGTGCACATTCTCTTTTTCTGGGTGTGGGGTGGTGTATCGAGATTCATAGTATTGCCAGCCTTGGGTCCAATTGCCTGTTTGTAGGAGTAGAAGGGAGAGTTTGGGGGCGGCAGAAGGGTGGTTGGCATCGATATCTAATGCTTTTCTATAATGTGCTTCTGCTGTTTGAAAATCTTCTAAGTTAACAAGTAGTGCTGCCAAATTACTGTGTGCATCGGCAGAATTGGGTTGTAATTTTAAGGTTTGATAGTAGTGTTGTTTTGCTTCTGTGTATTTTTTTTGCTTTGTTAATATTAGGGCTAATTCAAGGCGGGCTTTGATGTGATTTGGGTCAAGTCGAAGTGCTTTTTTATATGCGTTTATTGCTTCTTTGAATTTTTCTTGCAAGGCTCTCGCTTTGGCTAAAAAATAATAGCCACTGGCATTATCAGGATTTAATGTTATATTGCGTTTAAAGTATTTTATCGCTAAAGTGGTGTCGCCAATAGTAGTGGCGAATATGCCTGCATTTGGTAGCAGGGTGGTATCGTTTGGGAATTCTATTAATGCTTGTTGGGAAAGATTTAACGCCTCTTGCACTTGCCCTTGTTGATAGAGTTGCAGAATTCTGGTGTTGAACTTTGCTAATTTTTCTTTAGGGTTTGGCGTATCCTCGAGGGAAGATTGGAAAGAATGGGGATTATTCATATGGGGTTTAGATGTTGTTTTCAATTAGATGGCATTATATAGAGACCTTTGCATAAATAGGGATGATTAGCAAAATGACAGATTTTATTAAATTGGAAATTTTTTAAATCCACTCCTAGCAGGGCTAAGGGTGTTTTTAAAAAGTTTGTAATTTGATGAAAGATGGCGTTTTGATGATTATTCATATTTATGCAAAGGTCTCATCAAATAATTCTCTCAATTCCCCACCAAACACCAATCAAAGCAATGGTGATTGATACAGGTATAACGGCTAGTTTTCGATAATCTAGCCTTAATTTGCGTAATACTAATAATACTAATATCACACTCAATACAATCATAATTTGTGCCAATTCTACGCCCACATTAAAGCCAATCAAAGTGGTGGCAAAATTATCATCCGTCATTTCAAATGCTTTGAGCATGGTCGCAAAACCTAATCCGTGAATTAAGCCGAAGAAAAACACGATACTACTTTTGCGTTTAATTGATTGATTTAAAAACAGATTTTCTACTGCCACATACGCAATTGAAAACGCAATCAATGGTTCAATAATACTGGGGGATATTTCCACTATTCCTAACATTGCCAAACCCAATGTTAGTGTGTGTGCAAGCGTAAAAGTAGTTACTAATAAAAGTAGTTTTCGCCATAAAAGTGATGAAAGTGCCATACCAATAATAAATAAAATATGATCCCAGCCCAATGGTATTACATGGTCAAAACCAATGTTCATAAATTGTGTTAAGCGTTGCAAAGTGCTGATAGGCTCGGGGTGATTAATGTCAATCACGCCACTCGGTTTACCACTACGAAGCCACTGCCATTGACTCCATTTGTATTCATTTTTTTTAAATATTTGATAACGCAATGCACTGTCACCTGATGCTTTATCGTATTGCCACGCCAGTGTTTTTGGCCATTCACTGAGTTGTGTTGTGTAGGTTAATTGTGTTTTTCTTGGGCGTTTTTTGTAGCCGACAATGTCAATAAAGATGTTTTCTAACTGCAAAACTTGTGCTTGGTTATTTACCGTAAATTGAATGTTGTTTAAAAATTCCCCTTCAAAATCCTTAAAATTTTGACGCAAAACATCGGGTGCTAAGGCACGCAATTCGTCATATTCGGTTGAGTTTGGCGCATCGGTGGTTTTTTTATATTGCGTACCAATACCTGTCATCACTGCTTCAAGGCTTAAATCAATGACGACTTTAACTTTTTTATCGGGATAAATTGAGATTTCTACTAAGGCAGGTTTGACAACATCGGCAATTGACGCACTGACTAATAGCCAAAATAAAACGAAAGATTTGAACATTTATGATTTATTTTTCTTGTCTAACTTCTCTTGTTTTTTGCGTCGAACTTCATCCCAATTAATATTTTCACAGGCGTCACAATGACGATTAACAACCCCAAGATTAACCAGTAGTGCATAAACTTTACAGCCCACACAGTAACCCACAATCGCCTCTAACCACATAAATAATAGACACATCCACACTAAATTCAATGCCAGCCAAGTTGGCACATAATTGACATCTACCGGAATATTCGTACCTAATAGACTATTAATCCACGACGCAACGGCATCCGGATTAAAAAACACAATACACACAGAAATAAAACTTGCACCCATTAGCCAAGCACAGCGTTTCGGCCCAATCGGCTTCCACTCAGGCTTTTTACCAATAGTCAGCAGACTAGCAATTAAAATCGTCGGTGAAAATCTTGCGCCAATCATTGTCATACCCAAGAGCATTTCAACCAGTGCATAAACCAATAATTTAGTTTGAAAAGAATACTCAAACACCCTTTTCGTTGCTTCAATAGCATAAAGCGTGCGGTCTTCCATATCGGTTTCATAAGTATCGGTCGCAATAGCGGCAGGCGGCACTTCCCAAGTTGGTCCATACACAACATTCACAAAAGTGAAAACCATATAAATAGGAATGATTAACAAAATCCCTGCACGAATCCGCACTGCAGTATCGTTGATATAGACTGTTTCCTCGCTTAAATCACGAAACCAAAGATTTTTAAAAGTTTTAAGAATTTTTTCCATAAAAGATTAGATTAATTTTCCTGCATAATTTTCAATACCTGGAGTTATTTTTCACGCCTTTGATGGTTGGATGATTGACTTTCTTCAAATCAAGGTGTTTTTGCTTACGCAAATAATCCGCTGCCACATCCCACATCAAACGCCCATTACCAACGGAATTAACTTGTGCCCAGCCAGACACTTTATAAGATTTATTCACATCAATCGCCGTGCCATTATCATCAACAATATTGCTAATACGATTGCCCAAACTTGCTGCTGGGTCAATGGTGTAATCCAAACCGCCCATTCTCACCATATCACCGCCTGACTGTAAATAAGGGTCTTGCACGAATAAATTCTCAGCAATGCCTTCTAAAATTTCTTTCAATTGCGATCCCTTCAATTCATTTACATAAGTCTCGCCATAAGTCATTGAGGTATTGGTCATCAAATCTTCCATCGTTACATTGTGTCCTGCTGGGACTGATGTTCCCCAACGCACACCTGCCGACATCGCAAAATCTGCATCGTGTTCTTCACGCAATGAATTGACCAGAACCTGATCCCAAGTGCCCATAAAATTACCACGACGATACAGCGTTTGCTCAGTAGTACATAGTTTTTCAGTCAAAATATCATCATAAGTTTTTCCTACACGGTCTGCATTATTACTCATTGTTGAGGAACGCGCTTCAATCACATTTTTGTCATATTTGGTATTACGCATTTTGTTAATATAAGACACCACTTCCGCATTCGGCTTGATAAAGTTGGTCAAAATCGGCAACATTTTGTAATGATAGCCCACTACTTTATGCCCTTTAATATCCAAATCCATCACCCCGATATATTTGCCCGAGCAACCTGCATTGGTTACCACCGTCATACCGCCCGCATTCTTTACTTCTATGGGTTTCGGCATTCCATCATGTGTATGTCCGCCAAAAATCGCATCAATGCCTACTACTTGTGATGCCATTTTAATATCCACATCCATACCATTATGAGAAATCACAATCACCGCATCAGGCTTTTCATTTTTACGAATATCGGCCACCAATTCTGCCATATCGTCTTCACGCAAACCGAACGACCAATCAGGGAAAAAGTATTTTTGCGGGTTGGCATTGGAGGTTCTTGGGAAGGCTTGACCAATCACTGCGATACGATGTCCGCCCACATTTTTAATCACATACGGCTTAAATGGAGTTGCATCGTCTTCGTTATAAAGCCCGTTACCGTCGTATTTTTCCGTCATCGAAATATACTCATCACCCAACAAAGCATCTTCCATAATGCGCACATTTTGACCTAAGAAATCACCCTTAAAGAAACCAATATTTTTCAGTACTTCGTCTTCTTTATAAGTAAATTCCCAATGTCCGACCATCACATCAACACCGAGCAAATTACAGGCTTCCACCATATCTGCACCCCGTGTCCATAGCGATGTACCAGAACCTTGCCAAGTATCTCCTCCATCAAGCGTTAGGGTATTTTGCACACCGCCCGCACTCTCACGCAATGAATCCAACACTGTTTTAATTTGTCCAAAACCGCCCGTTTTGCCGTATTTAGCCGCCAATTCTTCAAAGTTATTATAAGTAAATGCATAGGCTTCACGCGAACCTGGTTTAACGCCAATTTCTTTCAATAGTTTATCGCCAACCACATGGGGCAATTTCCCAAAAGTCGAACCAAAGCCCAAATTTACATTTGGCTCACGGAAATAATTAGGTAGCAAGTTGCCGTGCGTATCCGTAATGTGCAAAATGCGTGCATTGCCTGTTTTGGCAACTTCATACATATTATCCTGCGACGATAATTTATCCGCATCATTACCACAACCACTAATCAAACCTGCTGCCGAACCAGCACCCAATACTTTAATAAATTCTCTACGCGTTAAAGCCATTACCTTCTCCTTAATATAACTAAATAACAAAAAAAATTAATTCTACTGTATTTTTCCATTTAATGCAAAACTATCACTAAATTATAATATTCTAAAATAGATAATGGGTATATATAAGTATCTATAATAGCCATATGAATATCAAACAACTGCTACAAAAAATTACCCCTACCGAATTTGATTTTGCCGTAGATGGGCTATGCCTCAACTCACAACAAGTCCAAAATGGCGATATTTTCATCGCCCTGCAAGGGGTAACAGGTCATGGTTCTGACTATATTAAACAAGCGATTGATAAGGGGTGTATTTGTGTATTAGTCGATTCAAAAGATATCGAATGTGGCGTACCCGCCATTCGCATTGACAATTTACCCGCACATTTACCCACATTAGCAGCCACTTTTTACACTGACGCTAGCAAAGTCAATGTCATCGGTATTACGGGTACAAATGGTAAAACTTCTGTCGCCTGTTTTATCTCACAATTATTGACAATGCTAGGCAAAAAAAACGGACTCATTGGCACACTTGGTATTAGCAATTCTGGGCAAAATTCTACCAATACCACCCCCGATATTATCACCCTATATCGCACGATAGATGGCTACGCAAAAAACGGCATTGACACTGCCGTTTTAGAAGTGTCATCACATGGCATCAAGCAAAATAGAATTGCAGGGCTCAACATTACTCATGCTATTTTTACTAATTTCACCCAAGACCATTTGGATTACCACTCTGATTTAGCCACTTATAAAGAAATAAAAACCTTATTATTCTCATTAGACAGCGTGAAATCTGTCATTCTCAACCAAGATGATGACAGTTATTCTGATTTCCTAAACGCTGCCAAAGGCAAAAAAGTTATCGACTATTCATTGTCCAATTTCACTGACATCAAAACCACTGAACAAGGCTTTTTAACCATCTTAAATACCTATGTTTTTGAGGTGCCATTTTTAGGAAAATTCAATTTATCCAACATCTTAGCCGCATTTAGCACCCTAAAAGCACTTGGTTTTAGCGATGAAAAAGTCATTCCTTTACTACACAAACTCACACCGCCGCCTGGCAGAATGCAGAAAAATCCCAAAAATTAATATGGATAGACTACGCCCACACCCCAGACGCGATAGAAAATGCCATCACCACCTTAAAATCACACTACCCAGAACACACCGTTCGCATCGTCTTCGGCTGTGGTGGCAATCGTGACCAAGATAAACGCAGTAAAATGGGGAAAATCGCCTCAAAACTCGCTGATGCCATCATTTTAACCAACGATAACCCAAGAACTGAATCTCCCCGTGCCATCATCGATGATATCCTAAACGGCATTGACGACAGTTACGCCGTTGACATTACCGAAGATCGTCAACTCGCCATTGAAACAGCTGTTATCACTTTAGGTGAAAACGAATGCCTACTCATTGCTGGAAAAGGTCATGAGACTACCCAAATATTCAAAGACAAAACCATCAAATCAAACGACGAAGATATTATTCTCGCTGCAATTATTGAAGGCATAAGGAGACCTTTGCATAAATAGGGATGATTAGCAAAATGACAGATTTTATTAAATTGGAAATTTTTTAAATCCACTCCTAGCAGGGCTAAGGGTGTTTTTAAAAAGTTTGTAATTTGATGAAAGATGGTGTTTTGATGATTATTCATATTTATGCAAAGGTCTCATAAGGTTAAAAAAGTTAAAGAATAAACAATAAAACAAGTATATTGGATTATTTTACTTTTAACGGTTATATCCTATATAATCGTTAAAAATTACAAAATAAAACAACTTTTAACGGTTATAATGGTTAATTATGGCAAAAACTTCAGAAACCTTTGAAAATATTCAACGCTTGCGTCAGCGTTATTATGCGTCGTTCCAAGGAAAACAAGCTTTATTGGATTTAATTTCAGAAACCGAGGTTGGAGAGCAGGTTTATAACTCAAATGCCATTGAAAACTCCACGCTAACGCTAGGTGATACCGAAAAAGTTTTATTGCAAATTGATTTAGACAAATACATTTCTGAACGAGAATTATTTGAGGCAAAAAATTTGGCTAGAGTGGTGGACTATATCAATAAAAAATCCACGCAATCAGAACTCACTTTAGACATTATTTTGTTACTGCATCAAATGTTATTAACCAATATTGATGATAATTTTGCTGGCAGATGGCGAAAAAAAGACGAATGGGTACGGGTTGGCAATCATATCGCTATTGCTCCTGAACAAATTATTACTAAATTACACAAAATATTAGCCCATTACTTTGCCACAAATAACGAACATATTATTAAACGCATTGCTCTATTCCACTTAGATTTCGAAC
This sequence comes from Candidatus Thiodubiliella endoseptemdiera, assembly GCA_013416635.1. Taxonomy (GTDB): domain Bacteria; phylum Pseudomonadota; class Gammaproteobacteria; order PS1; family Pseudothioglobaceae; genus Thiodubiliella; species Thiodubiliella endoseptemdiera. The sequence continues at coordinate 581,414 of JACCHT010000002.1, forward strand.
AAATTCACCCCTTTATTGATGGCAATGGCAGGATTGGCAGAGTGCTAAATAATTACCTGCTGATTCGTGATGGTTTTGTGCCAATCAACATTAAATTTATTGATAGAGCGGATTATTACACCGCCTTTAATGAATTTAACCAATCAGGAAAAACCAAAATTATGGAAAACATTATCGGCAAAGCACTCACCAATAGTTACCACAAACGCTTGGCATATTTAGAAGGCAAAGAGATTGTCTCTCTAGTGGATTATGGCAAAAAATACAAAATATCACATTCCAACCTTATCAACAAAGCCAAACGCCAAACCATTGAAGCCTTTTCAGAAAAAGGCAAATGGAAGATTGGCGATTAACTTCTTCAGTAAGACTTGTATCTAAACAAGCAATAAAAAGCCCCGTTTACACAGGGCTTTTTATTGAAAGTTACTTTTGTCTGTTTAAAAATCAACCAATAAAGCTACACCAATATTATCTAAATTATTGCCATCCGTTTTCATACGCTCAAGCTCAACACGATATTTCATTGTCTCGTTAATTTTTCCATCTACGCCAACGCCATAAAATTCATTATCGCCATTTACATTTTTACTTACTCCTGTTGTGGTATTGGTTATTTTAAAATCCCAAAAATGCCAACCTAACTTCACAAAAGGTGAATAACTTACCTGTGGATTAAAATGGTAAAGTCCGGCTAAACCAAGGCTAGTTCCAGACATACCAACCACAGTTGCTGCGCCGTTTTCTGTAATACTGTCTGTAGCAAAATCAGTATATTGCCCTTCAACTGACCAATTGTCGTCTAAATGTGTGCCAAGCAACGCCTTGTAATTATTTTTTTTATACTTACGAGTTGTGCCTGATTCACTCTCACTATATTTTGTTTGATATACACCAATACCAAAATAATTATCGCTTTGTGCAAAGATTGAAGAAGATAATAAAGTTGCTACTATCGCTATTTTTATTTTATTTTTCATTAATTTTTTTCCTTATTTTAAATTAAAATTACAAAAACTAGTTATAACTAGTTTTCAAAATGGATTATACCTAAAGAGACCTTTTGATAAATATGAATAATCATCAAAACGCCATCTTTCATCAAATTACAAACTTTTAAAAACACCCTTAGCCCTGCTAGAGTGGATTTAAAAATTTCCAATTTAATAAAATCTGTCATTTTGCTAATCATCCCTATTTATGCAAAGGTCTCCTAAAAAATAACTACCTAAAATGAAATTACAAGCAGAAGTGTTAGAATTGGTATTAAGAAAAGTCGTTGAAAATGTCAAGCGAGAAAGGAAAAAACAAAAAATATCACAGTTAAATTTGGCAATGCAATGGGACATGAGTCTGTTGGTTTAATTTCTTTTATTGAGGCAGGAATAAACAATAGACGATATAATTTGATACATTTAATTAATATCGCTAAAATTTTAGATATTTCAATTCTAGAATTGTTTGAAGGGGTCGATGAAATCCTAAAAATTAGCATTGACACTAAATAATTTTGGCAAAATCCATTTTTGAAGTCATTGTTTATTGTTTATAATAAACCTTAAATGTTGAAAACCACTACTCAAACCCTCGCTAAAGTCTTAAAAACAGATTGCTCTATTGATGTGGCAATTTTTGGCGTTTACACAGATACCCGTCAGCGGATGGAAGGTGGGTTGTTTTTGGCGTTAGTTGGGGATAATTTTGATGCACACGATTATGTCAAACAGGCGGAAAAAATGGGGGCTATAGCATTGGTTGTTAATCGAAAAGTAGAAACGACTTTGCCGATTTTACTGGTTAAAGATACGCAGGATGCATTAGGTGAAATTGCTAAATGGCATTTGAATAATGTGAAGCCAAAGGTAGTAGCTATTACGGGGAGTAATGGCAAAACGACGACTAAGAATATGTTAAAAATATTCTGCAATTAAAAGCACCGACTTTGGCGACCAAAGGTAATCTTAATAACCATTTCGGCGTGCCAATGACCTTGCTTGAATTAGAAGAAAAACACCAATATGCAGTGATTGAAATGGGGGCGAATCATTTGGGTGAAATTGCCCATCTGTGTGAGATAGCCAGTCCTGATATTGCGGTAGTAACCAACACGCTTGATGCACATATCGGTGAGTTTGGTGGATTTGATAATTTAGTCAAAGCCAAAAGTGAGATTTATTCGCCTAATTCTCAGAATATTGTGAATACTGCAACTGGATTTTTAGGTGATATTAGTTTTGGCGATGGGGGTGATATTTTTGCGGACAATATTGAGAATAATCATTTTGATTTGCATATTTTTGATGAAAAAATAACGATTATTTTGCAACTCCTTGGACGACATAATATTGATAACGCCTTGGCAGCGAGTGCTTGCGCTTGTGCCTTGGGTGTTGATATTACTACTATCAAGCAGGGACTGGAAAGCACGGAGGCCGAAAAAGGTAGGTTAAGCATTATTCAAAATTCTACACAGATAATTATTGATGATACTTACAATGCAAGCCCAAGTTCAAGTCAATATGCGTTGGAAGTATTGAGTAAATTTGTGGGTGAAAAGGTAGCAGTGCTTGGGGAAATGGCAGAACTTGGCGATGAATCTGACGCCTATCATCAGCAGGTGGGGGTGTTTGCAAAGTCGCTAAGGATTGATCATTTGTATAGTTATCAAGCCAATTATGGGGTGCAAAATTTTGATGATGCCGATGAATTGGTGGCAACACTCAAACGACACACCAATACAACGATTCTTTTTAAAGGCTCAAGGGTTGCAAAATTAGAGCAAATCATTGGGCGATTATGCGTATAATTTGCCACCTTGTGAAAGGTAGCAGTTTACACCCTATAATATTTTTTGTTTAAGGGCGTAAAATACATGACATTTCTTATCAGGCACTATTCCATATAAGAAATAACAGTAGTTTGTGTCCTTAAAGCAACAATTGCGCCCGTGGCTCAACTGGATAGAGTACTCGGCTACGAACCGAGCGGTTGCTGGTTCGACTCCAGCCGGGCGCACCATATTTTTAAAAAACCCTTGCAAATACGCAGGGGTTTTTTGTTTATACTGAGACCTTATGATGACAATACCCAACATTTTAACTTTATCAAGAATTGCGTTAATTCCGTTGTTTGTGGTATTGTATTATTTGCAACCTGCGTATAGTGAAACGCCAATATTCACTTGGATAAATTTTGCAGTGACTGGGGTTTATGCAACGATTAGCGCGACGGATTATTTAGATGGATATCTCGCTAGAAAACTCAATATGACTTCAAAACTCGGTGCTTTTTTAGATCCCGTTGCGGATAAATTAATGGTTTCAACAGCATTGGTTTTGCTAGTGGATTATTATCCAAGCGACACACATTGGTATATCAGTGTTTGCGCGTTGATTATTGTTTCTAGGGAAATTCTGGTGTCAGCTTTGAGAGAATGGATGAGTACAATTGGTCAGCGTTCCACTATCAATGTGTCCTTTGTTGGTAAGGTTAAGACCTTTGTGCAAATCTTTGCCATTCTGTTTTTACTCTATCAGCAACCTTTTTTTGACTTGCCAAGTTTTGAGATTGGTGTGACTTTATTGATTGTCGCCACCGTATTAACTTTATACTCTGGATTTATTTATTTAAAAGAAGGTATAAAAACCTCAAATCAGAATAAAAACACATTATAATGTGTCGCTTATGCGGGAGTAGCTCAGCTGGTAGAGCATCACGTTGCCAACGTGAATGTCGCGAGTTCGAATCTCGTTTCCCGCTCCAAATTCAAAAGCCTGTTAGTTTAATACAGGCTTTTTTATTACCGCTTACTTTGTCTGGCCGGATAGCAAAGCGGTTATGCAGGGGCCTGCAAAGCCTTACAGACCAGTTCGATTCTGGTTCCGGCCTCCATATACAAAAAAAGCCCGATTTTTTAATCGGGCTTTTTTTTATGAGACTTTTATATAATCACCCTAACGCTTTGAGGCGTAAACGCAATGCATTCAACTTAATAAATCCAGCAGCATCTTTTTGATTATAAGCACCTTCATCTTCTTCAAAGGTAGCAATTTTCTCACTAAACAGCGAGTTACTAGATTGGCGACCAACCACAATCACATTACCTTTGTAAAATTTAAGACGCACAATACCATTCACCACCAGCTGCGTTTGATCAATGGCAGCTTGTAGCATTTCTCGTTCTGGCGCAAACCAAAAACCGTTATAAATCATCGTGGCATATTTTGGCATTAACTCATCTTTCAAGTGTGCCGCCTCTCTGTCCAATGTCAAACTTTCCATTGCACGGTGTGCTTTGAGCATCACGGTGCCAGCTGGGGTTTCATAGCAGCCACGCGATTTCATCCCAACAAAACGGTTTTCAACAATATCATCCCGACCGATACCATGTACCCCTGCGCGTTTATTTAAATCTTCCATCACGGTCGCAGGACTCATCGCTATGCCGTTGATGGCAATGATGTCGCCTTTTGCATAAGTAAGTTCTACATATTCGGCTTTATCAGGGGCATTTTCGGGGGAAACTGTCCAACGCCACATATCGTCTTCTGGCTCTGCCCACGGGTCTTCTAAAATATCGCCCTCATAAGAAATATGCAATAAATTTGCGTCCATTGAATAGGGGGATTTTTTACCTTGTTTTTGATAATCAATCTCAATGCCATGGTCTTCAGCATATTTCATCAAAGACTCACGAGATGATAATTCCCACTCACGCCAAGGGGCGATGACTTGAATATCAGCATCAAGTGCATAGGCATTTAACTCAAAACGCACTTGGTCGTTACCTTTTCCTGTTGCACCGTGACTGATAGCATCTGCACCAACCTTGTTGGCAATTTCTACCAATCGCTTAGAAATTAAGGGGCGAGCAATAGAAGTGCCAAGTAAATATTCACCTTCATAAATAGCATTGGCACGGAACATTGGGAATACAAAATCACGAGCAAATTCTTCGCGTAAATCTTCAATGTAAATGTCTTTTACACCCGCTGCTTTTGCTTTGGCACGGGCGGGCTCTACTTCTTCGCCTTGTCCGATGTCAGCTGTGAAAGTCACGACTTCACACTGATAAGTGTCCTGTAACCATTTAACGATAATACTGGTGTCTAATCCGCCTGAATAGGCTAATACCACTTTATTCATAATTTTTTATACTCGAATGTTTTTGTTAATAAAATTTTCTCGTTCTGGTCGATAACTTCAACCGTCCATTCCCCTGTCCATGTATGCCATAAGTTTTTACTTGACCAAACACGCCATCTGTTGCCTTTGATATCAAAACTGATTTTTGCTCTTACTTTGCCGTTGTACGACCAACGGTGGGTGATTTTATCACCTTTTAAATGGCGAATATTAGTGAAAAAATACACTTTTTTTAGGGAATTATCAGCTTCTGTAATGATTTCAATCGGGGTTCTTTCATCAACTGATTTGGCAAATACTGCTTGTGCAATATCCTTGTGTGGCCATGTAGAAAATGCTTGAGTGGGCAATAACAACGCTAATAATAATAATATTTTCATATTCTATTCTCAATAAATAATGAGGTAAATTTTAACAGATTTTCCTTTAATCTACCCAAGTAATCACATGCTTGTAGATTTCGTCATCTGCCACTTCATCATCTCTAAAAGTACGACCACGAATGGAAATCCCTGCCAAATGTACTGAATTAGTGTTACCACTAATCAGTGGATGCCAATCAAATAAGGGCTTGCCTTCAGATAATAGGCGATACGCACAGGTAGACGGCAACCAATTAAATTTTTTACCCCAATTTGGGTAAATGGTTAAGCAATCGGGTACAAAAGATTGACGCAATTCATAGTGTGGGCATTGACAGGTTTCTTCGTTAAGATAGCGACAAGCAACATCGGTAAAGTAGATTTCTTCGGTATCTTCATCTTCAATTTTATGCAAACAACAACGCCCGCAACTGTCACATAATGATTCCCATTGCACTCGTGTCATTTCTTCAAGTGAGTGCGTTTGCCAAAATTTATCTTGCATTTTTTTCTGTATTGCTCTGTGTCGTTTGATTGATTTTGGCATTCAACATCTCAGCATTTTTCGCGAGAGAATCAGTGATTTCTTGTGTGCTTGGCATATTCATCACTGATTTTTTTGTATTAATGAGTTTGTTCAAACGCGATTGTGCTTCGGCGTTAAATTGCATAGTGGCTTTTTCATACCAATACTGTGCCAATTTTAAATTCTTCTTTTTCTCATATAATTCACCTAAATCCAATTGCGCTAGAGAGAAACCCAATTTTGCCGACTTTTCATACCAATGTCTTGCCTCTTCTATATTACCTTGACGGTGGTATATTTTGGCTAATTTATATTGTGCTTTAATCAGATTTTGCTCAGCTGCTTTTTCATACCAAGACAGTGCTTTTTCTAAATTTCTCTCTGTGGCAACGCCATTATAATAAAGATCACCCACATTAAATTGAGCACTCGGATAGCCCAATTTAGCCACTTGCACATACCAATAAAGTGCCAATTTCATATCTTGATTGGTGTTAATACCATGATGATACATATTCGCCAAACTGAACTGTGCTCGTGCATTACCACTCTTGGCTTCTTTTTTTAATTGCGTTAAAAGTGCCTTTGCCTTAGCAGGCAACATAGATCGCCCTAATTGTTGCTTGACAGTATTATGCCCTTCCTTGGATTGCAAAAGTTGCAAAGCCTGAACATTTAAACTAAATAGTAATAAAAACAATAATCTCATAACGCTTATTTTACCGATAATAATCGCTCAATACCAATTGCTACACCCGAACATTGTGGCAAAGGATTTTTGAGATCTGATAAAAATTTTCATCTAATTCAACCGTTGTTTTGCCTAAAATAGTGCGTTTATCAATCTCACTTTTAAAACGCTGACGATACTCATCTGCATTTTGCAATTCATCATAGCCATTAGCAACTTCTATGCCTTTGATATATAATTCAAATCGCAGAGCAACACCCCTCTACTTTTGCCAAAGCCGACTGACAAGCAGGATAATCATAAACAAAACACGCATCTAATTTTGCTAATTCTGGCTCAATAAGGTGTGTGAATAATAGAATTTGCAAGTCCTCAATCCACTCAAAGTCGGTGCATAAATCATGTGTTTTTGCCACCTTTTTTAAAGCATTAAAATCAATGTCTAAAATATCAATATCTGCATATTTAATAAACGCCTGCTCATAAGATAAAAGCGATACATTGCCTTGAAAATCCAAATATCGCAACAATTCAACAATTTCATTCATTAATTCAAGACTGTTAAAGTCAAGACGATAATATTCTAACATCGTAAATTCGTTGAAATTTTGAAACCCCTGCTCATTGTCACGAAATACCGAGCAAATCTGATAAATATCGCCACTGCCATTCGCCAGCAGTTTTTTCATTTCTAACTCAGGGGAAGTGTGCAGATATTTTATTTGTGGTTGAATATCTTGATTGACCTGCATAACAATGCTATCAATATAAACATCAGTGGTGGGGGTGTCTAAAAGTTGTGAAGTTTGCACCTCAACAATATTCCTTTCAACGAAAAATTGTCGGATTTGACTAACAAATAAACTGCGTTTTTTAAGTGCGTCCCGCATACTCGTTGGTGCGTGTGTCCACTTTAACTTTCTCGCCAATGCTGATAAATAACGGCACTTGCACCACCGCACCCGTGTTCATCGTCGCAGGTTTTCCGCCTGTACCAGCTGTGTCGCCTTTCAATCCAGGATCGGTATCCACCACTTCCAACATCACATGATTGGGCGGTGTTACTGAAATCGGATTATCATTCCAAAGCGTAATCACGCACATATCTTGCTCAACCAAATACTTCGTTGCATCACCCATTCCTGCTTCGCTCAGCGTGTATTGCTCAAAAGTTTTTGGGTCCATAAAACTATACCCATCACCGTCACTATACAAATATTGCATATCCGTTTCCATCACATCTGCCCCTTCCACCGACTCGCCAGATTTAAAAGTTTTTTCCAAAGTTTTCCCTGTAATTAAATCCTTAAGTTTCACCTTATTAGACGCCTGCCCCTTGCCAGGTTTACGAATTTCGTTATTGATAATTGAACAAGGATTACCATCTAAGATGAGTTTTAAACCGTTTTTGAATTGACTGGTGGAGTAAGTTGCCATAATTAAAAGTTACGAAAATAAAACATCTTATTTTACGCAAACTACGCCTTGTTTGTTTGTAAAATGACTTTATGCTAAACACTATAAAAGAAGACTTACCTCAATACGATTTTTTCCCGGAACAGCCTCAATAGTTTGCATTGGATAGAAAGAAAATTAGAAAATCAAAAATAAAATTAGATTAGCAACAATGTTTTCAGGTATTGGTGCAATTGAATACGCATTAAAGAGATTAAAGATTTCTAATAAAATTGTTTTTGCTAGTGATAATGATAAATTCGTGAAAGAAAGTTATTATGCTAACTATAAAATTGATGATGAGCAATGGTATAACGATGTTAAGGATATTGATGGTAAAAAATACCTTAACAAAATAAATCTGTTAGTAGGTGGAAGCCCTTGTCAATCTTTTTCTATGGTTGGAAAAAGAAAGGGGTTTGAGGATACTAGAGGGACATTATTTTATGACTTTGCTAGAGTTATAAAAGAGAGTCAGCCGAAAGTTTTTATTTATGAGAATGTAAAAGGACTCACAAATCATGACAAAGGAAATACCTTTAAAACAATGAAAGCCACATTTGATGAACTTGGATATAAATATTTTTATAAAACATTAAACTCTAAAGATTACGGTGTGCCACAACATAGGCTGAGAATATTTGTCGTAGGCTTTACAGGCAATGCTTTCAATTTTGACTTTCTAAAAGAAAGTTCTTTACAAGGCTTAATGCAAGATTACTTGGAAGATTACATTGAAAGCAAGTGCTTTCTAAATAAAGATAGTAAAGCAACATGAAGCAAAAAGAAGGAACTGGACAAGAGATGAGTTGATTGTGGCATTTAATCTCTATTGCAAAATAGCATTTAGTAAAATCAATCACAGAAATCCTTTGGTAATGAAACTAGCAGAGGCTATCGATAGAACGCCCTCTGCTGTTGCATGAAACTTGTAAATTTTGCTAGCCTTGATCCGTCATTAACAAACAGAGGGATTAAAGGAGCAACTAATACAGGAAAACTAGATAAAATTGTATTTGAAGAGTTTACCGAAAACTGGGAAGATTTAACACTTCAAAGTGAGTTATTGTTAAAAAGTTATTTAACGAAGAAAATGATACTATTAAAATGAGCAAAAATTTTCAGAAGGAAAAGAGATTGAAAAGAACTGTAAGAGTCAGGGCTAATCAATCTTTCTTTAGAAGTGCTGTTTTATCATCATATGATTTTAAATGTTGTTTGACGGGAATAGATGTGCCAGGGTTGCTGATAGCAAGTCACATTGTCCCTTGGTCGAAAAGATCCTAAAAATAGACTCAACCCCAGAATGGATTATGTTTAAATAATTTACATGATCAGGCTTTTGACAGGGGTTATATTACTTTTGATAGTGATTTTCGACTAGTACTTTCGCAACAGATTTTAAAAGTAAAGAAAAGTATATTGAAAAATACTTCAAAAACCTTGAGGCAGAGTTTAAGATTGCCTAAGCGTTTTTATACCCGACGAACAATTTATTGAATACCATAACAAAAATATATTTTTATATGAGTAACAAGCCACTATATGCTATTTACAAGAATGGAAATTACATGGGGAATGAAAGAGGAATTTCTGCATCAGATGCTATTAACAGGTATGTTGTCGCCTCGCTATTTGAAGAATTTTTAAATGATGAGAGATTTATGTCACGATATTCAACTAAATTAGCAATTAAAGGTGTGCATTATGATGAGGCAGTATGTATTGAAAAAAAGGTGAGTGGTAACGAATGGTAGATATAAGTGAAAGACCGCTTAAATCAAGAGCAAGCCATATAAAAACCTTGGGCAAAGTCTAACTCTCAAGAGCAGTTAGATCCACATAATGGCTTTATGTTTACACCAACATTTGATTTTTATTTGACAGAGGCTTTATGTCTTTTACAAATAATAAAAAATAATACTTTCCTCATTTTATCAAAAATGACATACTCGAAACTAAATATATCTAATAACAGAATAATTCCTCAATTGGTCATGGACGACAAAAGAAAAACATTTAGAATATCATAGGGTCAACATATTAAAAGGGTAAAATGCACATTCACGAATACCAAGCGAAAACATTATTCAAGAAGTTTAACATCCAAACGCCGAACGGCATTTTGATTGACACCACTGTGCAAGCAAGTGATGCTTGTGCAAAATTAGAAGGTGATATTTGGGTGGTAAAAGCCCAAGTACATGCAGGGGGGCGTGGTAAAGGAGGTGGTGTGATTTTGTGTCGTTCGGTGGGGGAAGTTGAGCAGGCTTGTGATAAATTACTAGGCACACAATTAATTACGCCACAAACAGATGTCAAAGGATTGCCAGTCAATCAAGTGTTGGTTGAGGCGGGGCAAAATATTGAGCAGGAATTGTATTTAGGTTTATTGATTGATAGGCAAACGCAAAAAATTACAGTGTTGGCATCGACTGAAGGGGGAATAGATATTGAAAAAGTTGCCAGTGAAACGCCTGATAAAATTATTAAATTTGGCGTTGACCCACTTGGAACATTAAACTCGCAAGATTGTGATTCTATCGCCCAGAAACTTAATCTTGCAGACACATTAGCCGAGCAATTCAGCCAAACTTTACTGGGTTTGTACGAGATTTTTATCACTAAAGATGTAAGTTTAATTGAAATTAACCCACTGATTACCACGGCAGAAAACACGCTGTTGGCACTTGATGGCAAGATTGATTTTGATGATAACGCTTTATACCGCCATGAAGATATTTTGGCATTGCGTGATATTTCCCAGGAAGATGAAAAGGAAATGACTGCTAGCGAATATCAGTTAAATTACATTTCACTTAACGGCACAATCGGCTGCATGGTCAACGGCGCAGGATTAGCAATGGCAACAATGGATTTGATTGAGCATCACGGTGGCTCATCTGCGAATTTTTTGGATGTTGGCGGCGGTACAACGGCACAGCGTGTTGCTAAAGCATTTGAATTAATTCAAACTGAGAAAAATGTTAGTGGTGTTTTAGTCAATATTTTTGGTGGCATTGTGCGTTGCGATTTGATTGCGGAAGGAATTTTGCAAGCGATTGAAAAAGTGGGGTTGAATTTACCGATTGTGGTGCGACTGGAAGGCACGAATGCGGCTGCGGGGCTTAAATTGTTAGATGAATCTGGGGTTGCTATTCATACGGAATCTGATTTGACCCAAGCAGCGATTAAAATTGTGGAGTTGTCAAAATGAGTGTACTAATTAATAAAGAAACCAAGGTTATCACGCAAGGTTTTACTGGCAAACAAGGCACTTTTCACTCCGAACAATCCATCGCTTATGGTACACAATTTGTCGGCGGCGTTACCCCGGGTAAAGGCGGACAGGTGCATTTAGATTTACCTGTTTTTAATTCGGTCAGAGATGCAATGCAGGAAACGCAAGCAAATGCGACAATGATTTATGTGCCACCGCGTTTTGCCTATGCATCAATTGTTGAGGCGATTGAAGCACAAATGCCCGTGATTGCTTGTATCACCGAAGGCATCCCCGTGCAAGATATGCTTAAAATTAAAGCCATTTTAAAGACTTCAAATTCAATCTTAATCGGTCCAAACTGCCCCGGCGTCATCACCCCAAATGAATGCAAACTCGGCATTATGCCTGGCAATATTCATCAAGCAGGCAGCGTTGGTGTGGTATCTCGTTCTGGCACATTGACTTATGAAGCCGTGCATCAAACCACCCAAGCGGGATTGGGGCAAAGCACTTGCATCGGTATCGGTGGCGACCCAATTCATGGGATGGATTTCATTGATTGCCTCGCCCTATTCGAAGCAGATGAACAAACCAAATCCATTATTATGGTCGGAGAAATTGGCGGTTCTGCCGAAGAAGAAGCAGCAGAATATATTCAATCTCATATTTCTAAACCTGTAGTGTCTTACATCGCAGGGCTTAGCGCCCCGAAAGGTAAACGCATGGGTCATGCGGGTGCGGTCATCAGCGCAGGTTCAGGCAAAGCCATTGATAAAATTAATGCTTTGAAAAAAGCAGGTGTTGCCGTTGCCCCTACCCCTGCAACGATGGGCGAGACTTTGATTAAATTACTAGAGACCTTTGCATAAATAGGGATGATTAGCAAAATGACAGATTTTATTAAATTGGAAATTTTTTAAATCCACTCCTAGCAGGGCTAAGGGTGTTTTTAAAAAGTTTGTAATTTGATGAAAGATGGCGTTTTGATGATTATTCATATTTATGCAAAGGTCTCTACTAAAATAAAAGATTAAATCTTTAAAATAGCATACTATCCGTGTTATCGTTATAACTTATGATAGAATCTTTCAAAAATCAAGCAACAAAAGACCTATTTAATGGCGTAAATGCCAAACAAACTAGAAAGTTATTGCCCAATAAATTATTAAAAATTGCATGGCGATAGAATAGGCCAATATAGCATTAGAATTAATGATAAATATAGAATGTGTTTTATGTGAGACAACGCACCCACTAAGCTAGAAATAATTGACTACCATTAATAAGAGGATTAAAAAATGATCAGTATTCCAACTAATAGAGAGCCGACGCATCCTGGTGAAATTTTGCTAGAAGAATTTTTGAAACCAATGCATCTTTCACAGGTAAAACTGGCAAATGCTTTGCAAGTTTCATATCAAAGGGTCAATGAATTAGTAAATAAAAAGCATGGGGTAACACCTTCTAGCGCATTAAGACTTGCCAAGGTTTTTAATATTTCTGAAGATTTTTGGCTTAACCTTCAATTGCGTTTTGATTTATATCACGCTAAGAAAAAAGAAAATACAATTCTTGAATCTATTCATTTAACAGGATTTGGTTATCGTCCAAATTTGGAGAATACTGACAACTTGGTATTTGAAAATAAAGAGGATTATAAGCCATGAAAAACCCTATTGTTGTATTAGGTATTGGTGAACTTGGCAGTGTATTTTCGCGTGCTTTTTTAAAGAATAATTACCCGGTTTATCCGATAACGCGTGAAACGAATATTGATGAATTAGCGGATACTATTGACCCCGAATTGATTTTAGTTTGCACGGCAGAGGTTGATTTACAAAGTGCGTTAAAGTCTATTCCTGAAAAATGGAAAAACCGTGTGGCAATGATGCAAAATGAACTTTTACCACACGATTGGGAAGTCCATAATTTCACAAATCCTACGGTGATTTCTGTTTGGTTTGAGAAGAAAAAAGGCATGGATTTCAAAGTGTTGATTTCTTCACCCGTATTTGGTGCTAAAGCAAGAATTTTAGTCGCATCATTGGCGCTAATTGACATACCAGCACACAGCGTGAACAGCGAAGAGGCATTATTATTTGAACTGGTGCTAAAAAATCTCTACATTCTCACCACTAATATTGCAGGCTTAGCAATTCAAGCGGGAGCAACGGTTGATGATTTACGCAACCATCACCTTGATTTAATGCGCAATGTCTCCAGTGATATTTTGAAATTACAAAGCGCCATCACCAACAAAGTTTTTGCTAAAGAGGCATTAGAAAGAGGCATAATAAATGCCTTCGAAGGTGACTTAGCACATCAATGCATGGGAAGATCCGCACCCGAAAGATTAGATAGAGCGTTAAAACTCGCTAAAGCACTTAAGCTCAGCGTGCCGACTTTAGAAAATATCGCCAATCAAGTATAAAACCCCAACAATTTCAGACAACAATCTAAACTTTCTTATTTCAAACCCGTTAAACTAAACAAAAAAATCGGAGTAAAAAATGAGTAAAAACGAACCAAATACACCTCAGCATTTAAAACAAAATTAGTGCTTGAGTTATTACAAAATGAAAGTACCTTGGTACAGATTGCTAGCAAGCATAACATCCTTCCACAAAACCTACAAAACTGGAAGAAAACCTTCCTTCTAATGCTGAAATTGCCATGGAGCCATCCAAGGCGGTTAAAGAATACAAAGAAGAGCTTGTTAAATCACAAAACAAAATGAGCGCTTAACAGCTCTGGTAGGCAAGGTAACCGTAGAGAAGGAATGGTTAGCAAAAAAGCTAAAAAGCTTGGGCTTATCTAATCTTAAACAATTAGTTGACTTCAAGCCGTCTTCAACATCTGCAACACAACCTTTATCAATTAATCAACAATGCCAACTGTTGAGCATTAACAGGAGTGGCTTATATTACACACCGCGTACCAATGTGCGTAAAGATAAAATTAAATCTCATATCACCAAGGTGTTTGAACAAATACCTATTTACGGTGAGAAAAAGTGCATCAACAACTACTTGAAGACGGTTACAAGGTAAGTTTAAACACAGTGGCTCGTTATCGCCAAGCGTTGGGGTTAAAAGCGGTGTTAGCGGTTAAACAGGTTAATACAGCCATACCAATCAAAGCACATAAAAATACAGTTATAAGCTTCGAGGTCTTGGTATTAACCACGCTAATCAAGTTTGGAGTACAGACATCACCTACATTAAGATTGCGGGAGGTATGGCGTATATGGCTGCTATTATTGATTGGCATTCCAAGGCTGTTTTATCACACAGAATATCCAACACAATGGATTCACAGTTAGTGATGAGCGTACTCAACGATGCTTTAGAAAATACCCGCACCCAGAGATATTTAATACCGATCAAGGCAGTCAATACACCGGTGAGGTGCACACCAAGCGACTCAAAAAACTGGGTATTACTATCTCAATGGACGGCAAAGGCAGAGCCACAGATAATATCTGCATTGAACGCTTCTGGAGAAGTGCTAAATGTGAAAGGATTTATTTAAACGAATACCAAACTATCAGTGAGTTAACCACGGATGTAGATGATTATATTGAGTTTTATAATCACCAAAGATTCCATGAAACATTGAAATATAAAAACCAATGGATGTGTATCAAGAAAGTATAAAATTGAATCGAAGAAAGAAGAGGGCTTCTTAGGGTTTGCTATATAAGAAAATTTAGAAAGTTGTTTGAGGTTTTGGGGTAATGTAAAGTTTTTTAGCCGCTCCGAACAAATTTTATTTACTTTTTGCTTAGGGTGCAAAATAAGGCACCTTATTAGGTGATTTTATAATCATAAGTTGAGACCTTTGCATAAATATGAATAATCATCAAAACGCCATCTTTCATCAAATTACAAACTTTTTAAAAACACCCTTAGCCCTGCTAGGAGTGGATTTAAAAAATTTCCAATTTAATAAAATCTGTCATTTTGCTAATCATCCCTATTTATGCAAAGGTCTCAAGTTATTTTTTTAAAATATCACTTAATCACACGCTAAACCTAATTATTCTTTAATTGTGAAAGTGCTTCTATCTCTTGTGCCATGTGTAGTGCATTCTTACTTCTGAAAGATAAATTTGAATAATTTTTTAAATAAGAGAATTCTGACTGGTCAAGTTCTTGTATAGCCTCAAAAGCATCGAACGCATCATTATTAAACCCCTCAATGACACCATTCTTTAGCATTAGCAGGTAATCATATGTATCGTGTAATGCTGTTTTAAGGTTGGTAACAGCACCATGACCAGGTATTACAATATGGGGTTTTATATTATCTCTTAAATATGCCAATGTTTTAATCCAATGTAGCCCTCCATTGGGTTGTACACCTAATAAGCGTTGAGAAAATATTATATCCCCTGTAAATACAATACCCTGCTTTTTTAAAATGACAAAAATATCGCCTTTTGTGTGGCCTCCACCCGTATAGAGCAAGGTTATCTGCTTATCCTTTATAGGTAGTTGATAGCTTGTTTTGAATGTTTTATTGGGAAAGACTGGAGCAGTATCTTCAAATTTATCTTTAATATTTTTTTGCCATAGAAAATTGAAAATCTTTTCTTTCAATCATATCGGCTTTACAGGCTTCAGAAGCAATGATTGTTACCCCTAGCTTATTAAAATAACTATTTCCTATCCAGCGATGATCTTGGCCTCCTGTATTTATTACCCATTTAACAGGCTTGGAAGTTACTTTTTTAATTGCCTGATGAATCGCTTTTGCATCTGCAATACTTCCACCTGCATCAATAACGACAACACCCTCGTTAGTAATGATAAAGCCAGATGTCATATTGTGACCCAAGTTCGCTTCGGATCGTTGACCTAAATCTCCAACCAAAGCATAGACATCATCAGTAACTTTAACCGTTTCAAAAGCAAAGCCTGAAAGCTAAAGGCAAGTATTCCTAATAGTATAAATTTCAATATATTCATCTTGAGACCTTTGCATAAATAGGGATGATTAGCAAAATGACAGATTTTATTAAATTGGAAATTTTTTAAATCCACTCCTAGCAGGGCTAAGGGTGTTTTTAAAAGTTTGTAATTTGATGAAAGATAGCGTTTTGATGATTATTCATATTTATGCAAAGGATCATCTACTATTCTCGAATTTGAGGAAAGTTCGCTCCTATTTTAGTGCATCAAAAATAATTTATACTTTTTAATTAACCGTAAATGCTGCGTGGCAAGCCAAACAATTGCGCATTAACTCGCCTGTCAATTCTGCCAAATCTTTCAACTCATCTGCATCATTTTCATCTACCTCTGCCGCATTAATCGCCAATGCTTCAAATAGCATATGCGTTGGCCCGCCAATTTGCTCAAACGATACAGGTGTCTTATCTTTGACAGACTGAGGTGTTGCTCTCGCCATGCGATTACCAGAATAGCGCGCTGCTTTGATAATCATGGCTTTATTTCCAGTACCAATACCGAGTGTAATTTGCTGAATACTGGTTAGCATTTGTCTCATTTCACTCAGAAATTCTGCTTTTTCTGCATCGTTAAAGCCTAAGTGATAACGATTGTCTGTTGAAGCCTTTGTGATTCCCAACATGCTCATCAATACCAAAAATAAAATTGTTCTTTTCACTTTGCTTTCCCTATAAAAAAGTTTGCCAAAACTTAACTAATAAAAACGCATTGTACGATAATTTTAATTATTAGACTATGATTTAAATCATACTAATTTAATAAACTGCGCTTCTCGAATAATCCTGCCTTCTTGCTCTAATATTTTTAAGGTGCGGTAAAAAGTTTCGTGCGCTAAACCAAGTTTCTGTGCCATATCTTTGAGAGAATACGAGAAATATAATTTAGATTCTTGGTTTACTTCAGAAAGTAGGAATGCCCATACTCTGTCATAAGCACTATTAATACTTTTAATCTCATTCAATAGCCTCAAATCTCGTACTTGCTGAGCGTTAATTTTTAACAACTCTATGGCATATTTTGGATGAGATTTCAAATACGCCAAAACCTCATCTTTAGAAAAAGATAATATTGTGGATAAATTATCACAAATTGCATTACAATGGTATTCATCAGAAAATAACGACGCTTCAGCAAAAGTTTCTTGTGAATAAGCAATATGAATAACCAAAGGTTGTCCTTCTATTGTATCTCGTACTAATTTAATCCTACCCTTTTCAAGAAAAAATAACCGCTCAATATTTGCACCTTGGTGAAATAAACATTCCCCTTTCTTTAAATTCAGTATTTGATATTGAATATTATTTTTAAACATACTGCCCTGCAACCCAATCTGATGACCAAGTCCATTGAAAATTATAGCCGTCCAACCAGCCCGTTACATCAACTATTTCCTCTCTCACAAGTCCCTTTTTGGGCGTGCTAGCGGTCGGTTGGAATGATTTGTTATGTTTTTTTGTTTCTTGGTAAAGTAGTGTTTAAGCCATCAATATGTTCTTGTAAATCTGCCTTTATTACTGTTCTCATTGAATCCAAAACAAATTCTATGCCTTCTCTTCGGGCTAATTTTGCAGCAGGAACAAAATCACTATCACCTGAAATTAACACTATTTTATCAACCATTTTTTTGTATGACATAGAGGCAATATCAAGTCCAATTTTCATATCAACACTTTTTTGCTGGGCATAGTAAACAACATCTGCTTCTATTAAATCCTTTTTCAACTTTTTAGCAATAAATTTCTTTTCTTTTTTAGGGTCTTTAACCTTCCATCGGGCATTTTTTTCATCAAGCGTTCCTAACCTAAGTGCTAAATTTCTTGTTTGTTTTAATTGACTATGTAAATCATTACGAAATATAGCTATTTTTGATTTACTCAAATCAATCAGGTTTTCTGTGAGTGGATGATGTATCTTTTTTGTAAGCGGAGGACAGTCATAGAAAAATATTCTATAAAGTCGTTCCTCATCTTTAATAATATGTTTTAAACAATGATTTAAGATGTCCTTTCCCACCTGCTTACCATCTGTCTGTTCAAAATATTTACGATGTTGTTTTAAATAAAAGTCGCCATCAACCAAAATTGCTACATTTCTCATATACTCCCTACTATTAAGAGGTTAAAAAAAATCCAGAGGCTTGGCAAAACTCATATTATTTGGTTTTGCTTACTGCTCTGGATTGTGTATGTTGAAACATTATACACTTTAATGTTTCAGTTCCTGATATTTTTTTAAACATAACGGCGTGGCAATAACCCGGAATAAATGGGGACACGAATAAATGGGAATAAATGGGGACAAATAAATGGGGAAGAAATAAATGGGGACAGGCTACTTTTATCATAGTTTTTTCTTATTTTTTGGTCTTCCTCTAGCCTTTAGAGTTGACAGCAAACCATGCTTCTTTGCCATTTTTATAACCCAGTTTTCATTGCCAAGTGGTGCTTGTCTATTAATACTGTTTCTGATTTTATCTATTTCTTTTTGAGTTTGTGGCGTATTGACATATTCCACCCAGTTATCTAGTTCTCCATAAGGCTTGTTCAATATCTTTCTATTTCTAAAAACTCTTTCTGATAATGACCCGTATTGCCAATCTTGTGCTGTTTTGCTTAAATCAGCCCTTAACGCATTAGCCTCTATATAGCGCATCAAAGTTAGATAATAACTGTCTTTTTCAACAATAAAACTTTTAAATCTACCTTGCCAAATATGTCCTGAGGTTTTGTTTTTCTTATGATAATAACGCACATGAGAAGTCATCACCCATTGCATAAATTGACTCAGACTATTTTCACCTTGTGGTACAAGTAATAAATGAAAGTGATTAGGCATCAGGCAATAGGCGTGTAACTCAATATTCTCTCTTTCTAGCCCTGTTTTTAATAATTTTAGGAAAAACTCGTAATCATCCTCATCATCAAAAACTTGCATACGCATATTTCCTCTATTGATAATATGATAGATTCCGCCTTGGGTTTGACCTCTTGGTATGCGTGGCATTTTAGTGTTGGGGTAAAAGTGGGGAATTATATCATAAAAAGTAGCCTGTCCCCATTATTCCCTCATTACGGTCGGAGAAATTGGCGGTTCTGCCGAAGAAGAAGCGGAATATATTCAATCTCATGTTTCTAAACCTGTAGTGTCTTACATCGCAGGGCTTAGCGCCCCACAAGGCAAACGCATGGGTCACGCCGGTGCCGTCATTAGTGCTGGCTCAGGCAAAGCGATTGATAAAATCAACGCCTTAGAAAAAGTCGGTGTCGCAGTCTCCCCCACCCCTGCCACCATGGGAGAAACATTGGTGGCACTACTCAAATGAAAAAACCCATTGTTGTCCTAGGTATCGGCGAACTCGGCAGTGTATTTTCTCGTGCTTTTTTAAAGAATAATTACCCTGTTTACCCCATTACTCGCCAAACTGATATTAGTGCGTTAGCCAATACCATTGATCCAGAGTTAATTTTGGTTTGCACCGCAGAAGCCGATTTACAAAAAGCACTTTATCGCATTCCCAAACAATGGAAAGACAGAGTAGTGCTAATGCAAAATGAACTGTTGCCACGAGATTGGCAAGCACATAATTTCACCCATCCCACCATAATTTCAGTTTGGTTTGAAAAGAAAAAGGGAATGGATTCTAAAGTCCTAATCTCATCCCCCGCCTTTGGTGCTAAAGCAAAAATATTAGTGGAATCACTGGCATTGATTGATATTCCTGCCAATATAATCGCCAATGAAGACGAATTATTATTTGAATTGGTGCTAAAAAACCTCTACATTTTAACCACCAATATTGCAGGATTAACACTTAAAACAGGTGCCAATGTAGAGAATTTACGCAACCATCATTTGGACTTAATGCGTGCCGTATCAAGCGATATATTAACACTGCAAAGCGCCCTCACCAACAAATCATTTAACAAAAACAAATTAGAACAAGGTATGATGAAAGCCTTTGAAGGCGACCTAGCACACCAATGTATGGGTCGCTCCGCCCCTGGTAGGCTAAAACGCACACTTGAATTGGCAAAAACACTGAACTTATCTGTGCCCACCTTGAAAGATATTGCCGATCAAAATCCAAACCTTATTTTTTAAAAAAACGACAATAATCTTTAAATACTGACTCCTGTTTAATACCTTCTTTATAGGATTTTATCCCCCTAATAACAACATTTTTCCAACGCATAATAGCGTGGCATTGATAGAGTTTTGATGTGATTGCATTTATTTGCACTAAAAATAATCGATGCGGTTGTCCGGATAAAAACTCTGCAAGAAAGCCAATAGGAAGCAAGGCAATTACTCTGAATAACCCAAGTTTTTTTAATGTTGCTATACTCATAGGTGCAAATTGACCGCTATTATCAATTAAAAACGGAGGTAACGGCTCAAAGAAATGACCAATAACGCGTAAAGCAGCACTCAGTATTGTCCATAGCATTAAATATTGTATGTGATTGTCAAAAAGAGTCAGCAGAACCATTAATATTGTTGCTAATATCAAATTGGCTAAAATTGCGAATTTAAATTCCTTGATTAAGAAAGTTTGAACAACAAAAAGCAACAAGGCTATAAACAAAAATCCACTCCATAAATCATTCAGAATCAACAGCCATGCAAACGCATCTACAAAAATAGAATAATGAATCACTCTATTAACAACATTCCTATGTAACGCAACATAAGCAATAGATTGAAAATCTAATTGAATGTTTTTATTGGGCCAAAATGCAGTAAAAAATGGCAAAATTCTGCCTATTATTTTGGGTGGAATTACCAGACATAGTATAAAAAGAATGCAGGCGAAAGTCAGGCAAACAAACCAAATAATATTTATATTTTCCATCATAACTTATTACCCCAATCCAAAAATAGAAATCATTCTTTTTAATGCCCCCTTGAGGGGTACAAACCTAGCACCACCCTTTGCCCCGTCTGAAAATAAATGGGAAATAAATGGGGACATAAATGGGGACAGACATAAATGGGGACAGGCTACTTTTATCATAGTTTTTTCTTATTTTTTGGTCTTCCTCTAGCCTTTAGAGTTGACAGCAAACCATGCTTCTTTGCCATTTTTATAACCCAGTTTTCATTGCCAAGTGGTGCTTGTCTATTAATACTGTTTCTGATTTTATCTATTTCTTTTTGAGTTTGTGGCGTATTGACATATTCCACCCAGTTATCTAGTTCTCCATAAGCTTGTTCAATATCTTTCTATTTCTAAAAACTCTTTCTGATAATGACCCGTATTGCCAATCTTGTGCTGTTTTGCTTAAATCAGCCCTTAACGCATTAGCCTCTATATAGCGCATCAAAGTTAGATAATAACTGTCTTTTTCAACAATAAAACTTTTAAATCTACCTTGCCAAATATGTCCTGAGGTTTTGTTTTTCTTATGATAATAACGCACATGAGAAGTCATCACCCATTGCATAAATTTACTCAGACTATTTTCACCTTGTGGTACAAGTAATAAATGAAAGTGATTAGGCATTAGACAATAGGCGTGTAACTCAATATTCTCTCTTTCTAGCCCTGTTTTTAATAATTTTAGGAAAAACTCGTAATCATCCTCATCATCAAAAACTTGCATACGCATATTTCCTCTATTGATAATATGATAGATTCCGCCTTGGGTTTGACCTCTTGGTATGCGTGGCATTTTAGTGTTGGGGTAAAAGTGGATATATCATAAAAGTAGCCTGTCCCAATTATATGCATGTCCCCATTATATGCATTATATGTTGTCCCCATTATATCCCTTTTGTTAAATTTTGCTGAGCCGTGATGAAAATGTTCAGAAAGAGGCTCTTCTGTATAGTGAATAACTTCACCAATTTCAGGGTCTGTTACTTTTTCAAAATATTTATCATTATCTTTATCTATAATTCTATCTTTAAGCATCCATTTCCCATCATTTTTCCTTAATTCATCGCCATGAAAAAATTTATATCTAGGATTTTTTTTTGAATTATATTTTTTATTTTTGACTTTTCCTTTAATGTTTTTTTTAAAAGAAAAATTATCTACAATATTGATTGTGGTAGTTGTACGGTTTGAGTCACATTTGGGACATATTTTTTTTGTAAAACTACTCCAATTTCTTGGTAAGTCTGTATCACAATTAGAACATTTTATTGTCAAATCCACTTCACTTTCCATTTTGTATGCCTAACTATTATTATAAGGACATATTTCCCTATATTCCGATATTAAAAATAAAATCCTGTAAAAATGTTGTATTTTTACAACTCCATTGGTCTAAAACTAGATTTTTACTTGATATACGATATTGCAAGTAAAAGTATTTCTTACATGAACTTAACTTGTTAATATTGACAGTTATGATAACAGAAATAATAACTATCGGCAAAAAAAATGTGGGTGTTGTGCCATTTATACAAACAACTACATCAAATAACGCCAACCCTATTCATTTTAAATAACTTTAAAAATCAGCATTAGGTCAATATATTGACGCTTCCTGCGCCTTGGCGGATAATGTCAATGTCGCCTGAAGATAAGTCAATTACTGTGGTGGGTTCTGGTGGGCAGTAACCGCCGTCAATGATGATATCCACCTTGTTTTCTAATGCTTCACGCACATCGTTAATATCATAAAATTCATATCCTTCAAGAATTAAAGAGACGCTCATTAACGGCGTATCAAGTAACTCAAGAATAGCTTGCACCACACTATGTGCAGGTATTCTCAAGCCAATGGTTTTTTTCTTAGGATGTAATAAGCGTTTTGGCACATCAGATGTGCCTTGCAGAATAAAGGTATAAGCACCTGGTAGAATTTTTTTCAATAGACGAAAGGCATTATTATCCAGTTTGGCGTATTCGCCAATGTGTGAAAGATTGCGCATCATCAAAGTAAAGTCGTGGTGCTTGGATAGGTTTCGAATTTTTTTAATGCGTTCCAATCCGTCCTTATTGCCGAGTGCTGTGCCTAACGCATAGCCCGAATCAGTCGGGTAAGCAATCACCCCGCCTGTATTGAGTACATCCACGACTTGTTTGAGCAAACGAGCCTGTGGATTTTGTGGGTGAATTTCTAGCAGTTTTGCCATTTAATGTGTGTTTATCCTACCTGTTGTAACTTTATGCAGAATATAACTAATGTAGGTTTGATAAGGCATTCCTTCGTTCATGGCAATCGCTTTTAATCGATTAATATCATCTTCAAGTAACCGAATACTAATTGATTTCTTTTTAGATAACTTTGTGATGGTGTTAGTAGCCGCCTCTTTTAAAGATTTATTTAATTCATCAAATTCATTTTTTTCAAGCTCAACATAATGACCCTGTTCAAAATCTTTCAAATTTTTCAATTCTGTTGCTGTTTCAATGCTTATTTTTTTCATGCTTTACCTTTTAAATGTTTTTTGGTTTGCTTTCTGCTCGGAAAAATTGTTTTTAAAAAGAAATTGTCTTTTTTCTTTACGAAAGGAACAACATAAGCATAATCGCTAATTTCAATAATAAGACAGTATTGGAGACCTTTGCATAAATATGAATAATCATCAAAACGCCATCTTTCATCAAATTACAAACTTTTTAAAAACACCCTTAGCCCTGCTAGGAGTGGATTTAAAAATTTCCCAAAATTTAATAAAATCTGTCATTTTGCTAATCATCCCTATTTATGCAAAGGTCTCTATTGATTATTGAAATTTTTACTCGGGTTTTTTGCAATACTTAACAACTTGCCATTGTTGATACTGGTAACCACATCCTCAAAGCAAACTCTTCTTTGCTGTAATAAAAGTTTGTTCTTATCTTCATTCCAAGAAAATTCCATAGATATATATTATATACAATTTATATGCGTTGTATATACTGAGACCTTTGCATAAATATGAATAATCATCAAAACGCCATCTTTCATCAAATTACAAACTTTTTAAAAACACCCTTAGCCCTGCTAGGAGTGGATTTAAAAAATTTCCAATTTAATAAAATCTGTCATTTTGCTAATCATCCCTATTTATGCAAAGGTCTCATACTTTAGGGTATCCCTAATTCCAACTATTCCATATCGTGCGATGCGTGTTAGGAAAATCTTTCAAACGCCCAATTTGCACTCTTTGATTGCCCCAGCCATGATAATCTGAGCCACAAGAATACAACAAATTAGTTTCATCCGCCCACTTAGACATTAAGGTAATTTCTTCGTCTGTGCTATAGGCGGTTATAACTTCTACGCCGTCAAGTCCGGCATTTGATAGATGCGAAAGCATTCGTTGAATTTTAGTATTGGTCATACGGTAACGCAAAGGATGTGCTAATACCGCTTTGCCACCTGCAGCATGAATCCATTCAATCACTGCATCAAACTGTGCCCATTTTCCACCCACACCGCCGGGTTTTTTACCTGTTAAAAAGCGTCTGAATACAGATTTCATATCTTTGCAAATGCCTTCTTGAATAAGCATTTGGGCAAAGTGAGTGCGAGTCAGCATATCAGTTTTAGCGAGTGCCCGGGTTTTTTCCATCGCCCCTACTACGCCTGCACCGCCTAAACCTCGTGCCATTTTTTCGGCTCTAGTTTTACGAAAATCTTGGTGCTGCTTTAGCCCTGAACACAAAATTGGGTTGTTTTTATCAATATTCAGCCCAACAATATGAATGGTCATATTATTCCACATGGCAGATATTTCAACCCCATGAATAAGTTTAATCTGTTGATTGTTTGCTTCTTGTTGTGCCTCAGCCAGCCCATCAGTTGTATCATGGTCGGTGAGTGCAAACACATTACAACCCGACTCTTTTGCCAAACACACGACTTCACTCGGCGACAAAACGCCATCAGAATAATGAGAATGGTTGTGCAAATCAATCATAACTGCCATTATATTGACTATAATTCCACGCATCGTCTTATATGAATTAAATTATGTGCGGAATTATTGGTGGCATTTGTCAAAACAACATTACACCTTTATTGGTTAGTGGGCTTAAACGCTTAGAATATCGTGGTTACGATTCGGCAGGGTTAGTGATTCTAAATGGTGATAACGCCTTGCAACGCGTACGAGCGGCAGGGAAAGTAGTTAATCTTGAAAACAATATTGATTCAAAAACCGTGAATGGCAAAATCGGCATTGCTCACACTCGCTGGGCAACCCACGGCGAACCCACTACAAAAAATGCACACCCGCATATTTGCAATGGTGATGTCGGTGTGGTGCATAATGGTATTATTGAAAATTTTTTAGAGCTCAAAATTGAACAACAGGCACAGGGTTATCACTTTAGCTCTGATACTGATACCGAAATCATTGCCCACGCTATTCATCAAACACTGCAAGATGGTGATGGCTTATTAGCAGCTGTGCAAAAAGCCGTCAAAACTTTTAAAGGTGCGTATGGCATTAGTGTGATTTCACCGAAAAATCCAGGTCATATTATAGTCGCCAGAAGTGGCTCTCCTTTGGTAATTGGCGTGGGTGAAAAAGGCAATTTTGTCGCCTCAGACCAAGTAGCATTATTAGATGTGACTAAACAATTTATTTTTTTAGAAGAAGGTGATATTGCCGATATTACTTTGGATTCTATCACCATTTTTGATAAAAGTGACATACAAGTAGAGCGAAAAATTAAAACTTCAAAACTTCAAAATAGGCAGATTTCAAAAGGCGATTATGCACACTATATGCAAAAAGAAATCTTTGAACAACCACAAGCCATAGCCGACACCTTGGAATCTCGTATCACCAAAGACAAAGTTTTAACTTCGGCGTTTGGATACGAGGCAAAAGATATCTTTGAAAAAATTGAACACATTCAAATCATCGCCTGTGGCACGAGTTACAACGCAGGTTTGGTAGCAAAATATTGGCTAGAAGACATTGCCAAAATTCCCACACACATTGAAGTTGCCAGCGAATATCGCTATCGTAATCCGATTATTTTAGACAATACTTTATTCATCACTATTTCTCAAAGTGGGGAAACTGCCGACACTTTAGAAGCCCTTCGAGCGTCAAAAAACGCAATGAAAATATCCATTCACTTACGATTTGCAACTGTGCTGAATCTAGTTTAACTCGTGAATCTGAACTGACTTTTTTAACTCACGCTGGCGTAGAAATTGGCGTTGCTAGCACCAAAGCATTTACCACACAATTGGTCTCACTTGCACTTTTATCCGTTGCTATCGGTAGATGTCACGGACAAGTGTCTGCGGAACAAGAAAAGGCAATTGTTACCGGACTCAACCAATTGCCAGGCTTAATTAAAAAAGCATTAGCACAAGAAAATCAAATCATCGAACTTGCCAAAACTTTTAAAAACAAATTCAACGCTCTATTTTTAGGCAGAGGCCCAATGCACGCCATCGCCATGGAAGGTGCTCTCAAACTCAAAGAAATCAGCTACATTCACGCCGAAGCCTACCCCGCAGGCGAACTTAAACACGGTCCCATCGCATTGATTGATAAAGATACCCCGTCATTGCCGTTGCCCCAAATGATGAACTCTTAGACAAATTAAAATCCAATCTACAAGAGGTTAAATCCCGTGGTTCACAAATGATTGTCTTTGAAGATGAAGATTCTAAAGTTACCCCAATGAATGGTTTAAGTATTATTCCAATTACCAATAACTTAGGTCGTATCACCGCACCGATTATTTTTACTATTCCTTTGCAATTATTAAGCTACCATGTTGCCCTCATTAAAGGCACGAATGTGGACCAACCGCGTAATTTAGCCAAATCGGTTACTGTGGAATAACATTAACTCAGCGTTAATGCCGAATTAACACCCTATCAAGTTTGTCATTATATTTGAGTAAACTTTCCTGATAATCTGTCAATGCTTTAACATAGTCTAACTCAACATCGCGTTTTTCTTGATAAGCGTCAATCAGCACTTCAATTGAAACAGAATTATTTAAATAACCTTTGAGTGTTAAATTAGACTCAGCCCCTACACTAGCCCTTAATTTTTGATAAGTATTAAGTGTCTTTTTTTCTAAATTTAGCCCGACAATCAATGCCTGTGCATCTGCAAGAATATCCTTTAATTTATTGTTGTAATCTATATTGATTTTTTGCAAGTTTAGTCGCGCCACCTGAATATCTTTTTGATTATTCACATCAACACCAATTGGCATAGAAAAACCAAGACCTACAGTATAAAGAACACTTTTGCTCTTGTAATCCGTGGTCATTGTGTTGCCTTTATTATCATTCCTTTCAGCATTAATATTAAAATCTAATTTATAAAGGGATTGATTATTGTGATAATCCAAATCAATCTGCTTTAAACGCTTGTCAATCTCAAATTTCAACAAAGCCCGTACATTATGTTGTAAATATTGTGTTAAATCAGGCATAATTTTTAGGCGTTTGTTGGTATTTATTTGGGGGCTTTCAAACCACAAACTTGAATCATTTAATGCACTCACTAAAGCCCTTTTCAAAGACTGTAATTTGCTATCATTGCTTGATATATCCTGCTTTGCACGCAAAATAGTTGTATTTAATTTTGACCTGTCTCTGGCTTTATTAACTTGAATTATTTTTAATGACTGAGCATAATTTTGGTAAATTTCGGCATTCTTCTGATAAAAATCCCAATCAATAAATTGCTCTAAACGGTCAACTAAAAACCCCTCTTGTGCATCATCAAAATCAAACTTTTCTCGCTCTAAATCTAAAATATCACGATGGTAAGTTTTTAGACTTGATGCATTACTATCATGTCTTAACAATGGATACTTGTAACTAATTTTGTAAGCATTATCAAAAGTAGAAATATTGTACTTAGCATTATTGCCAGTATAAAGTTCGTCTTGCTTGTAACGCGTGATGTCTGTATCTGGCGTTGATCGAGTAGCAGTGAATACTAAACTAGAAGGATTAGATAAAAAACGCTTTGTAACACCAACGCCAAGGGCTTGGGTGTTTTTAAGACGATGTTTTTCGTAAATTTTTGTAGAAGTTGTGTCCTTATCTATATCGTAATAACTATTTGATAACGATGCCGCTAGAATGGCACTCCATCCCGCATAATTTTCTCTACTAGCATCCAGCTCTATCTGTTTAATATTAACATAAATCTGATCTTTCTCAAAATGCGTATCTTGACTTAATACCTTGTCAATAAATGCTTGTTCAGTTAACGCCAAGACATTATTAGCCAATAAAAATAATGCTATGCTAATACCTAATCTGTATTGTTTGCCGTTCATTAGATCGTTCTCCGTTAGATTAAATTAAAGTAGTTCTGTTGTTGTGGCTGGGTTTTTGGGGGATTTGTGGGTGTGGGGTGGTAAGTTGTTAAGGGTAAATAAAAAATAATTAGTGTCAAATAAAAATTCAGTAGTATTAGGTAAAAAGTTGTGGGTATCGGGTAAAAAGTTGTGGATGTTAGGTAAAAAACTGTGGATGTGCGGTGTTTTTTTGTGGGTATTGCTGAATTTGTTCAGTAGTCTGTGTAAAAAATTAATGAATGTCCAAAAACCACTAAGAGTGGCTTGAGGTTTTGATTTCCTATGGATTTCTTTGCTCATTCTCTTATTCTAATTTAGAACAATAAATATCCTATTATAGGATATTTAAAGAGCAACAAAAAGGTTTATTTAGCTGGAATTACAGTAATTTTTTTGCAAAAACATGGGTTGCTTTAACAAAGCCATTGATACTACCACAATCAAAGCGCTTGCCTTGGAATTGATAGGCAATGACTTTACCTTGTTTGGCAAGGGTCATTAAGGCATCAGTGATTTGAATTTCGCCATTTTTGTCGGCGGGAGTGTCTTTTAAAACTGTAAAAATTTCTGAGGTAAGAATATAGCGACCGATAATCGCCAGATTGCTTGGTGCTTCTACTGCTGTGGGTTTTTCCACCATATTATGCACACGATAAGCGTTGCTTGAATTTGGTAATAATTCGCCATCAATGACGCCATATTTATCCACTTCACTCTCTAGCACTGCTTCGATTGCTACAATGCAACAATCAGGATGTTGTTGATAGAGTTTGGTCATTTGCAACAGCACGCTATCGCTTTCACTGGTGCACAAATCATCAGGCAAAATCACGGCAAATGGCGCATTACCAATTAACGCTTGTCCTGTGTAAATAGCATGTCCTAAGCCTAACATTTGCTGCTGTTCGGTATAAGAAAAGTCGCAGTATTCAATCGCTTGATTAACTTCATCTAATAAAGATTCTTTGGTTGTGTTTTGAATACTGGCTTCAATTTCTGGGTGGGGTTTAAAGTGATTTTCAATGGCTTTTTTGTGTTTACTTGTTACCATTACCATACTGCAAATGCCCGCACTCATTGCTTCTTCCACGGCATATTGAATTAATGGCTTGGTAAGAATGGGTAGCATTTCTTTGGGGATGGCTTTGGTGGCAGGCAAAAATCTTGTGCCATAACCTGCAACTGGGAAAAGACATTGTTTGATAATACTCACGATTAATCCTGCAAACTTTCTTTAAGGATGACTTTGCCTTTTTCTACGCCTGGCTGGTCGTAGGTGTTAATTTGTAAAAATTCACCGATAGCAGAAACCAATAATTGATAACTAAACATTAACTTGGCAATATTGTATTCATCCACGGTAGAAATGGTAATCACATCGCAAGGGATATCGTCTTGGATTTTAACCGATTCAATGGTAGCATCAGCTTGCTTATTAAGCAAATCATTAAAGCTCAAACCCTCGGCGTATTCTAAACCCAAATTCTTGTCATTAACTTTAGGAATCATGGTGTTGTCCTTTAAATCGGCAATCTTAATAAAGGTAACTGTCTTGTCACGCACACCATCAATAATAAGTTGCAGAAAACTGTGCTGGTCAATAGGACCTGTCAAAGCAATGGGTGTTAGTGCTTGTCGGGTTTTGTTGATATTAATCTTGCCTAAACTTTCTGCCCAAAGTTGCACATACCATTTGTTAAAACCTTCAAGTGATGAAGAATAAGAAAAAATCGCATTAATATTAAATCGTGCTTTATTTTCTACCAAAAATCGTGCTTTTCTAATAATGGGCTCGTAATAATTAGACTGCTCAAAAAAACTGTTTGACACACGCTTGCAACCATTCAATAAATTGTCAATATCCACACCCACCATCGCAAGTGGTACTAAGCCGACGACGCTAAATGCTGAAAAACGCCCGCCGATATTCTCAGCCAACTCAAAAACTTTGATGTCTTGCTGTTGTGCAAACTTAGTTAGCCCGCTCTTAGCCTCAGAAATAACGGTGCAATTATCACTGTTTATCTCAACCAAAGTGCGTAAATACTTAAATAAACTAATGGTCTCAATAGTATTGCCTGATTTTGAAATCACCACAAAATGTGCATCAGCAATATCAAGTTTGGTCAAGCAATGATTAATTTCAAGCGGGTCAACGGTTTCTAAAAAGACCAAATCTTTTTGATATTTATTTGAGGGTAGTAAAAACTCATAAATCGCTTTAGCACCCAAACTTGAGCCGCCGATGCCAACCACCACGATATGTTTTTGCGTTATCATCTTAGCATACGCCTTAATATCGCTGGTCTCCTGATAAGGTAAATCGTAATAACCAATTGTTCCTCGTTCGCTCTGAATGCGTTGGAAAATATCATCATTAGAGTGAATTTGATAGAAGTTTTTATTGTATTCCATTTGCTTATTATAACCATTGGTAGTGATAATCACGCTATAATTTAACACCTATGAGCGACAATACAACAAACAACAAACCCATCGTTAATTTTATCCGTCATCAGATTGACGATGACTTAAATGCAAAATTATACAATGGTATTCAAACACGCTTTCCACCTGAACCAAACG
Source organism: Candidatus Thiodubiliella endoseptemdiera (assembly GCA_013416635.1). Taxonomy (GTDB): domain Bacteria; phylum Pseudomonadota; class Gammaproteobacteria; order PS1; family Pseudothioglobaceae; genus Thiodubiliella; species Thiodubiliella endoseptemdiera. The sequence continues at coordinate 612,610 of JACCHT010000002.1, forward strand.
GCTATTTACATATTGGTCATGCAAAATCTATTTGCCTAAATTTTGGTTTGGCGAAGGATTATAAGGGTAAATGTAATTTGCGTTTTGATGATACTAATCCTGCCAAAGAAGCGTTAGAATTTGTTGAATCCATTAAAAATGATGTGCAATGGCTGGGTTTTGATTGGGAGGCTGAGGTTCGATACAGTTCCAGTTATTTCTCAAAATTTTACCAATATGCGATTGAATTAATTAATAAAGATTTGGCTTATGTGTGTTTTTTGAATGCAGAAGAAACACGGGAATACCGTGGCACGCTAAAAGAAGCAGGTAAAAATAGTCCGCATCGTGAGACTACAAAAGCAGACAATTTAGCATTACTTGCACAGATGAAAGAAGGCAAGTTTTCAGAGGGGGAATGTGTTCTGCGTGCCAAAATTGATATGGCATCGCCGTTTATGTGTATGCGTGACCCTGCTCTTTATCGTATTCGTTTTGACAAACATCATCAAACGAGTAATGAATGGCGAATTTATCCAATGTATGATTTTGCCCATTGCATTAGTGATGCGATTGAAGGCGTTACCCATTCACTTTGTACGCTTGAATTCCAAGATAATCGCCGTTTGTATGATTGGGTGTTGGAAAATTTAGACGATTTCAACCGACCCAATCGCCCACACCAATACGAATTCTCCCGCCTCAATCTTGAATATACGGTAATGAGTAAACGCAAATTACAGCAATTGGTTGAAGATAATTTGGTTTCTGGTTGGGATGACCCACGCTTACCAACACTGTCAGGTTTGCGTCGCCGTGGTTATACGGCTGCCAGTATTCGTGATTTTATCGATAGAATTGGCATCTCAAAAGTTGATAGTATGACCGATATGGCAATTTTAGAAGCGGCTGTGCGTGATGATTTGAATGCCGTCGCACCTCGCACGATGGGAGTTATTGACCCGATTAAAGTCATTATTGAAAACTACCCAGAAACGCAAGTGGAAACTCTGCAAGCCCCTATTCACCCACAAAATGAAGCGATGGGCAAACGGGAAATTTTCTTTTCAAGGGTGCTTTATATTGACAGAGCAGATTTTGAAGAAATTGCACCCAATAAAAAATTTAAACGCCTTGCGATTGGTAAAGAAGTGCGTCTGCGTAACGCCTATGTCATTAACGCCACAACTTTTGACACCGATTTTGACGGCAATGTAACCACAGTATATGCCACTTACGACCCAGAAACTTTGGGTAAAAATCCTGCCGATGGTCGCAAAGTCAAAGGCGTGATTCATTTTGTTGAAGCCAGCAGGGCGATTGAGGCAGAATTTAGATTATACGATAGGTTGTTTACCCTTGAAAACCCTGGTAAAAACGAGCATTTTGAGCAATTACTCAATCCAAAATCTTTAGTAACTACCTATGGCTTTGTTGAGCCAAGTATGAAAAATGCCAAGCCCGAACAGGCGTATCAATTTGAACGAGAAGGTTATTTTTGTCGTGATAATGCGGCTGAGGCAGAGGGTAAATATATTGTCTTTAACAAAACTGTTGGCTTGCGAGATACTTGGAGCAATTGATACTTTTTTTTGGAATTAAAGGTTTTAAAAACATAAAAACACAAACACAAATCTTGTAAAATTCTGCTTTAACGGGGCGTAGCGCAGTCTGGTAGCGCACCACGCTGGGGGTGTGGTGGTCACAGGTTCAAATCCTGTTGTCCCGACCATATTAAAATACAATACTAAAAGGCCACACTGTGTTTATACAGTGGTTTCAATTGGAGACCTTTGCATAAATAGGGATGATTAGCAAAATGACAGATTTTATTAAATTGGAAATTTTTTAAATCCACTCCTAGCAGGGCTAAGGGTGTTTTTAAAAAGTTTGTAATTTGATGAAAGATGGCGTTTTGATGATTATTCATATTTATGCAAAGGTCTCAATTGGGTAGTTTATTCAAAAACATTTGTTGATAATGCGTGTCCCAATCTTTAAATTGAATGGTTTTTTTGCCATCAGGAAACACCACGCTCATTCGCTCAAAATCAAGCGTATAAATACTTAAATCAGGCTTAACCAATACGGCTCTTGGGTCATTATGTTGCGTGGGCATATATTGGCTATTGACCCGTAATCGTTTTGGATTGATTGCCTTAAGCAAAGATTGTCCATTGATATTTTGATGCGGCTGCATACCGATAATAGCCAAAATACTGGGCACAATATCGGCTTGTGAAACTGGCAAATCTTGATTATGTGTTAATTGAGCAAACATAGATTTTGGCGGAGAAATTAGCAAGGGGTTATGAATGGTGTTCAGGTGTGGATTGTGATTAAATTTCCCTGCTTTTCCATCTTCATCCAAGCCTTGTCCGTGATCAGCGGAATAAAACACCCAACTATTTGGATATTCTTTACGCATTTTCTTAATCAACTTGGCTAAATAATCATCGGTTTTGATAACCGTATTATCGTAGGCATTAATGGCATTTGGTTCGCTTTCAGGTAAGAATTTTTTGTGTTCTTTGCTAGAATGTTCCGCATACGGATAATGCGAGCCATCCATTTGCAAGACCAAGAAAAATGGCGTTTTTTGCTGACCAACTTTGTCAATATAGGGCATCGCAATTTCATTCAATACTCGCATATCATCTGCACCTTTATGCACAGAAGCATTTTTATTCATATTGACTCCGTGCCAAAAATAATCCACATCCTCATCAACAAACAAATCCTTAATATGCCCCAACGCGTATCTTGTGCGCTGATAAATGCGGTCGTATAGCCACGAGCCTTAGCATAATTAAATACCGATGGTGTTTGATAAATTCTACCTTTTGGATCGATGCCCTCAATGCCAACCAGCATATACGGCACACTGAGGCGGGTATGAGTGCCAATGCTAAGTGCGTTGGTGTATTTAATCAGTTGTTGATTTTTTTCAAGTTGTGCCAATTGTGGCGTGGTTTTCGTTCATAGCCGTAAATACCCATATGGGACAAAGTTAAGGACTCGCCGACAATGTAAATAATATTAGGTAAGTGATTAACTGATTTTTGACTGGGCGTTAAGTCAGGCTTATCGTGCTTGAACTCTAATACTTGTGTGCGTGACATTTGCAACAAGGTTGAATAATACGCCAAAGTTGAGTTTTGAAAATTACTCACCCCGTACCAACTGAAAGTTGTCAATAAATATAATAAGGAAAAGCCAACCATATTTAAGCCGTAACGCCATTTTACTATTTTAGTTGGTGTTGTTATTAACCCCAACAAACTATAAACCACCCATACAATCAAAATAGATTTTAAAATATTAAATTGCTCTAACCACAGTGCTAATACCATCGTTGGGTCTTGTGAAAATTCACGAAAACCAAAACTTGAAGTAAAACTACGATAGACCTCATAATGCGACATCTGCACCAACATTGGCACAGCAATACAATAAAAACAAGCATTTTCCCAATTTTAGACCGCCCAATAATGGGTTGAAGAATGAACAACAAAGATAGCATTGCCAATGAAGTTAAGCCTAAATTAACAAGCACACGCTTAATATCCCAATGTTCTAAAATCCATGCAAAATCACGCACCACAAAGACATCTAACAATATTAGCCCAAGCCAAACGAAAAGTATTGGTTTTATTTGATTGTTTCTAACCATGTGGCAACCGTGTCAATTTCGTTATATTTAGTCAAATCAATCTGCAAAGGTGTTACTGATACATAACGATTGGCAATCGCATAAAAATCTGTACCCACACCATTGTCAGCCTCTTTGCCGTTTTCGCCAATCCAAAATTTCGAACCATCGTCTTTATCAGGCACGCTTTTTTCCGATTGATGGCGCTTACCCAAACGCGTGGTTTGAAACCCTTGAATATCTGCCAATGGCACATCTGGTATATTGACATTAAGAATCGTATCGTGCGATAATTGTGCGTGCGAAATTTGGGCAACCAGCCTCTGAGCAATGATACCTGCGGTATCAAAATGTTTTCCCTCCCAACTAGCTAAAGAAATTGCCAACGATGGCAACCCCAAAAAACGCCCTTCAATCGCCCCTGCCACTGTGCCAGAATAAATCACATCATCACCTAAATTGGCACCAAAATTGATACCCGTTACCACCAAATCAAAAGATTCATTCAGCATTCCGCTTAGGGCTAAATGCACGCAATCACTTGGTGTTGCATCAACACTGTAAATATTTTTTTTAATTTCAATCGGTTGCAATGCTCTGTTGAGCGTTAAAGAACTGCTAGCAGCAGATTTATTTTCATTCGGTGCAACCACAACCACCTTATGATCTATGGATAAATATTGCACCAAAGTTTTGATACCTTGTGCGTCAAAACCATCGTCGTTACTGATTAATATTTTCATCTTTGATAAGTTTAGTTAAGTGGGATTGTTTAGCACTTGCTTTCCCTGCTTTTATTTGTGCAATGGATTCTTAAAAACGCTACAATGCATTGATAATAACTTTTGAACGAGAAACTTAATAGCCTTTTCGTTCTTTGTTAATTACTTCTATCAAAGATTTTGGGTTTCTAATTGCGACATATCCATTGCCTTTGCTCTCAATGAAAAATTACAATTATATCACTATTGTATTGCAACTGTAATTTTATCTTTTTTAACGCTGACTTTAACCGTGCCACCCTTTACCAACTTGCCAAAGAGTAGTTCATCAGCGAGTGGTTTACGAATTTCTTTTTCTATTAAACGCGACATTGGTCGTGCACCCATTTTGGCATCATAACCATTTTTAGCAAACCATTTTCTTGCCGTTTCGGAGACAATCAAAGACACATTTTTTTCTTCCAATGCTGATTCTAATTCAAATAAGAACTTATTGACGACGAAAACAATTGTGTCTTGGTTAAGTGAGTTGAAATAAATCACTTCCGACAAACGATTTCTAAATTCGGGGGTGAAGGCTTTTTTCAATTCGCCTTCATAATCCAGTGAATGGTCTTGTTCGTTAAATCCAATCGACGCACGCCCAACGCTTTGTGCACCGATATTTGAAGTCATCACCAAAATTACATTTCTAAAATCAACTTCACGCCCATTCGCATCTGTGAGTTTGCCATTATCCATCACTTGTAGCAATAAATTGAAAATATCAGGATGTGCTTTTTCAACTTCGTCAAGTAACAATACCGCATACGGATTAGAGTTCACAGATTCAGTTAATAACCCACCTTCATCATAGCCGACATAGCCTGGTGGAGAGCCAATTAATTTGGACATTGAGTGGCGTTCCATATATTCACTCATATCAAAACGCAATAATTTAACCCCCATAATACGGGCAAGTTGTTTACAAATCTCAGTTTTTCCAACGCCTGTCGGTCCTGCAAATAAAAATGACCCCATCGGCTTGTCTTCGTGTGCCAAACCCGAACGGGATAATTTGATGGCGGTGGACAGGCTTTCTACCGCGGTTTCTTGCCCGAATACACCGAGTTTGAGTTCGGATTCTAAATTTTTTAACAATGATTTATCATCATTGGTCACTTGACGAGAGGGAATACGAGCCAATTTGGCAATAATGTCTTCAATATCCCCAACGCCAATATTGGTTTTTCGTTTAGATTTTGGCTGAATTTGTTGTAATGCACCGACTTCATCAATCACATCAATCGCCTTGTCTGGCAGGCGACGGTCATTTATATAGCGATGTGAAAGTTCCACTGCGGATACCAATGACGCTTTAGAATATTTGACTTTGTGATGCTCTTGATAATATTTTTTTAAACCGTGCAAAATCTTAATCGTATCATCAACTGAAGGCTCATCAATATCAACTTTTTGAAAACGGCGTGTGAGTGCATGGTCTTTTTCAAATACTTTGCGATATTCTTCATAAGTGGTTGAACCCATACATTTTAATGAACCATCGGCTAATGCAGGTTTGAGTAAATTTGACGCATCTAACGCACTCCCCGAAACACTGCCTGCCCCAACTATCGTGTGGATTTCATCAATAAACAAAATGGCACCTGGAATTGCTTCTAACTCACTCAATACCCCTTTTAAACGCTTTTCAAAGTCCCCACGATATTTTGTACCCGCAATCAATACGCCAACATCAAGTGAATAAATACTGGCATCTTTCAACACTTCTGGCACTTTGCCATCAACAATTTTTTTAGCAATACCTTGTGCGATTGCCGTTTTCCACCCCTGCTTGCCCCACAAATAACGGATTGTTTTTGCGTCGTCTGGACAAAATCTGCACGGTGCGTAATACTTCTTCCTCCCTGCCAAGTAGCGGATCAATCTTGCCCAACTTGGCTTTTTCACACAGGTTGACAGTGTAAGTCTCTAATGTTGTTTTTTTGGCTTTTTTAGGTTTGTTGGCAACCCGACTAAATCGGTCTTCTTCTTCGTAATAGGCTGTTTGTGTGGCAATCGCTTCCATCACTTCAAGACGGGAAACATCATTTTGTTTTAATAAGTACACCGCATAAGATTCTTGCTCTGCAAAAATACTGACTAAAATATTCATCGCATAAACAGTATTTTTTTGTGCAGACTGTGCTTGATAAACACTGCGTTGTAACACCCGCTGAAAACCAACAGTCGGTACAATATCCGTTTCCGAAGCCTGAGGAATAAGCGGCGTATGTGTATCAATATAATCCTCCAACTCAAGGCGTAATTCATCAAGATTAATGCGTTTATTGCGTAAAAAACTCACCACTTCATCAATATTAAACAGAGCAATAAGCAAATGCTCAACCGTCACAAATTCCAAACGATTATTACGCGCTTTGGTCATAATAGTGTTGATTTCTTGTTGTAAGGCAGTTTCAATCATAACGGTATTATACTGAGACCTTTGCATAAATATGAATAATCATCAAAACGCCATCTTTCATCAAATTACAAACTTTTTAAAAACACCCTTAGCCCTGCTAGGAGTGGATTTAAAAAATTTCCAATTTAATAAAATCTGTCATTTTGCTAATCATCCCTATTTATGCAAAGGTCTCATACTATTTTTCTAATTCTCTGATAACACACATCAACGGCTGTTCATTTTCACGGGCAAACTTAATCACCTGCTCTACTTTCGTCTGTGCTACATCGTGCGAATAAATACCACATACTCCTTCGCCGTCCAAATGCACTTTAATCATAATCGCATGTGCTGCCTCTTCATTTTTGGCAAAAAATCGTTGCACTACTTCAATGACAAAATCCATTTCTGTATAGTCATCATTCAACAACAGCACTTGAAACTGACTGGGTTTTTTGAGTTTTGGCTTTGCCGTTTTGGTAATCGTTTCGTCCATTTTTAATGATGGGTAAAAAAGGAGCTATTTTACATTAAAATAGACTATTTATTTTTACAGCAATCATTATGGAAAGTATTCACAACGATAAAATCCTTATTCTTGATTTCGGTTCGCAATACACACAATTAATTGCCCGTCGTGTGCGTGAAATCGGTGTTTATTGTGAATTATTTCCTTATGATGTTGACGACAGTTTTATTAAGGCATTTAATCCAAAGGGTATCATTCTTTCAGGTGGTCCTGATACCGTTACTTTGGATGATTCTGCCAGAGCACCGAAAATTATTTTTGACCTTGATATACCGATATTGGGCATCTGCTACGGCATGCAAACGATGGCAACGCAACTCGGTGGCTTGGCAGTGTCAGCGGATAAACACGAATATGGTTTTGCCAAAGTGCGTGCGCGTAATCACAATTTACCGGGATACTGATGAACCACATAATGAAGGAACGGACTTTGGAGTGTGGATGAACATGCATTAAGTGCAAAATTACCCGAAGGATTTAAACTGATTGCTTCTACTGATAATTGTGAAATTGCGGGTTTTGCGAATGTGGAAAAACATTATTACGGCATACAATTTCAGCCAGAAGTTACACACACCAAACAAGGGGAACATATTTTAAATCGCTTTGTTACAGGTATTTGTGAATGTGAAAAAAATTGGACAACGGATAATATTATTGCCAATTTGGTGCAAAATTTAAAAGAACAGATTGGTGATGGCAATGTTTTACTTGGGCTATCAGGCGGTGTAGATTCATCTGTCGTTGCCGTGCTGTTACACGAAGCTATTGGTGACCAACCACTTGTGTATTCGTTGATAACGGGCTATTACGACTGAATGAAGGTGATGAAGTCATGCAAACTTTTGCTGACAATATGGGTGTGAAAGTTATCCGTGCCAACGCCCAAGATAAATTTTACAACGCCTTAGCCGACGAATCCGAGCCAGAAGCAAAACGCAAAATAATCGGTCATGCCTTCATCGAAGTATTTGAAGAAGAAGCCCGTCATCTTGATGACATTAAATTTTTAGCACAAGGCACGATTTACCCTGATGTGATTGAATCTGCAGGGGCAAAATCAGGCAAAGCCAAAGTCATTAAATCTCATCATAATGTCGGTGGATTGCCGATGATTTAGCATTTGAATTAGTCGAGCCACTCAAAGAATTATTTAAGACGAAGTCCGCACCATCGGTGTCAAACTCGGCATTCCTGCCCATATGCTTTACCGCCACCCCTTCCCAGGACCAGGTTTAGGTGTGCGTATTTTAGGGCAAGTTAAAGCAGAATATGCTGATATTTTGCGTGAAGCTGATGCTATTTTTATGGATGAATTATATAAAAATGATTTATACGATAAAGTCAATCAAGCCTTTGCCGTATTCTTGCCAATTAAATCAGTTGGTGTTACTGGCGATGAACGCCGTTATGATTTTGTCATTGCCCTGCGTGCTGTTGAAACCGTTGACTTTATGACGGCTCGATGGGCAAGATTGCCGTATGATTTTTTAGACATCGTTTCTAATCGCATCATCAACGAAATCCCCGAATTTCTCGGGTAGTGTATGACATTTCAGGTAAGCCTCCCGCCACGATTGAATGGGAATAATCACAGATAAAGAATGGATGACACTCGCTATCCAACAAGCAAAACTCGCTGAAAAAATAGACGAAGTCCCCGTCGGTGCAGTGCTAGTCCAAGACGGGCAACTCATCGCTCAAGCCCACAATCAACCTATTAACAATAATGACCCGACCGCTCACGCAGAAATTCAACTATTGCGTCAAGCAGGCAAAAAACTCGGCAATTACCGCCTGCCGAACACGACTTTATATGTCAGTTTAGAACCTTGTACAATGTGTTTAGGAGCAATGATTCACGCCCGAGTTTCTCGTATTGTGTTTGGTGCTTATGATGAAAAAACAGGGGTTTGTGGCTCATGCCAAGACTTATCAAAGAGTGATTGTTTTAATCACACTATTGAAGTTGAAGGTGGCATACTCGCTGATGAATGCAGGGATTTATTACAACAGTTTTTAAACACCGTCGCTAAACTGTATACATTCCACCATTGATGTGAAGCGTCTGTGCAGTGATATATGAACCGCCATCCCCTGCTAAAAATAACACAGCATCAGCAATCTCTTCTACCGAGCCCAATCTACCCATCGGAATTTGCTTTGCCAACGCATCTTTTTGCTCTTCTGGTAATGCATTGGTCATATCAGTTTCAATAAAACCAGGTGCCACTGCATTCACGGTAATGCCACGAGTGCCAACTTCACGAGCAAGCGACTTAGTAAAACCCATAATGCCCGCTTTTGCAGCAGCATAGTTAGTTTGCCCAGCATTACCCATTGCACCAACAACTGAAGCGATTGAAATAATACGACCTGCTTTTTTCTTCATCATACCCCGTAAAACAGCTTTTGACATTTTATAAACAGACGCTAAATTAGTGTTCATAATATCGTCCCATTCATCTTCTTTCATACGCATCAATAAATTATCACGAGTGATACCAGCATTGTTAATTAAAATATCAACTACGCCATAAGTATCAGTGATAGATTTCATTACCTCAGAAATTTGGTCATTATTAGTAACATTGAGTGCCATTCCTACACCTACAACACCATTTTCTTTAAGCGTTACACTGATTGCATCTGCACCTTTATCGCTGGTTGCTGTGCCGATAATGGTAGCACCTGCTGCACCTAAAGTTAAAGCGATTGCTTGTCCAATACCACGGCTTGCACCTGTCACTAAAACGATTTTTCCTATTAGGTTATTCATTATTTTATCTCCTCTAAAGTTGCTGCAACGCTTATTGTGTCTAAAATAGCGTTTACTGTTAATGCTTTTTCAATTCTACGCGTCAAGCCAGTTAATACTTTTCCTGGTCCTGACTCAATCAATTTTTCTACACCCATACTGTGCATTGCTTGCACCGTGCCTGTCCATAAAACTGGCTTATGTAATTGTGCTACTAATTTAGCACGCATATCATCTACATCTATTGCTATTTTTGCATCTACATTGTGCAATACATCCACACTGCCCATCTTAAAATTTACATTTTTCACCGCATTTGCAAAAACAGTCGCTGCATCATTCATTAAAGAACAATGTGAAGGTACACTCACTGGCAATACTACGGCTCGTTTTGCACCTGCTGCTTTCATCAAATCACAAGTTGCATCTACGGATTCTTTATTACCTGCAATCACTACCTGTCCATTAGCATTAAAATTCACCGCTTCAACAACACCTTCACCTGGGTAATTTGCACAAACTTTAACCACAGTTTCATCATCCAAGCCTAAAATTGCTGCCATCGCACCTACACCCACAGGCACTGCAGATTGCATCAATTCTGCACGCTTACGAACCAATTGAATGCCGTCAGAAAATCCAAGTGAACCCGCAGCAACTAAAGCTGTATATTCCCCCAAACTATGCCCTGCCATACAAACTGGTGATAAATTCATTTCATTACTCAACACTCGATAAGTTGCATAACCTGCTGCCAACATTGCTGGTTGCGTATTCTGCGTTTGATTAAGTCCGTCCTGATCTTCTTGCGTGAGTTTCCATAAGTCAAAACCCAAAACATCACTCGCTTCTTCAAAAGTCGCCTTAACCGAAGCAAAGTTGTCCGCCAAATCAGACAGCATACCAAGAGATTGTGAGCCCTGTCCAGGGAATATAAGTGAATATTTCATAAATAAGTCCTTTAAATTATGGGTATTATTTTAAGCAATAAAAAAGCACCCGAAAGTGCTTTTTTTAAATACTGTGTAATCAATAAATTATGCAGCTTCAATAGAAACGGTTTGACGCATAAATTTACCTTTTTAGCAAAAACCACTTTACCGTCTGCAGTTGCAAATAAAGTATCGTCTTTACCTTTGCGGACATTAGTGCCTGGATGAAATTTAGTGCCTCTTTGACGCACTAAAATGTTGCCAGCTAACACAACTTGGCCACCAAATCTTTTAACGCCTAATCTTTTTGATACGGAATCTCTACCGTTATTAGTACTACCGCCTGCTTTTTATGTGCCATGGTATTTCTCTCCTACGAATTAATTTTGGTAATTTCAATCTCAGTGAACAACTGTCTGTGTCCTTGTTGCTTCATTGAGTGCTTACGACGACGGAATTTAAGGATATGTACCTTTTTACCTTTGCCTTGCGAAACTACTTTTGCCACAACAGTTGCTTTTGCAACAGTTGGCGCGCCAATTTGAACCTTATCACCATCAGCAACCATTAACACCTCGTCAAAGGTAATACTCTTGCCTGGTTCAACTTCTAATTTTTCAACTTTTAATGTGGTGCCTTGTTCAACTTTAAATTGTTGTCCACCTGTTTTAAATACTGCGTACATAATAAATCTACTTGTGTTTCTTAAAAATGGGCAATTATACGCTAAGGGGCTTACCTATGAAAGGTATAATTTGCATTTTTTCTATAAACACATTGATATGATTATTCTTAAAACTAATATAGGCGATATTCACATTGAATTAGACACCAAAAAAGCACCAAAAACTGCTAAAAATTTTACTGCCTATGTCAAAGATGGCTTTTACGACGGCACAATTTTTCACCGTGTAATTAGAAACTTTATGGCACAAGGTGGCGGATTTACCGAAGAAATGAAAGAAAAATCGACCAAAAAAGAAATTGAAAATGAAGCAAAAAATGGCTTAAAAAATACCAAATACACGGTAGCAATGGCAAGAACAATGATGCCTCACTCGGCAAGTTCACAATTTTTTATCAATACTTCAGATAATAGTTTTTTAGATTATCCTGGGCAAGATGGCTGGGGCTATTGCGTATTTGGCGAAGTGATAAAAGGTTTTGATGTGGTTGATGCGATGAATAAAGTGAGTACTGGCAATAAAGGTGGGCACGCTGATGTGCCAGAAGACACGATTATCATCAAAAAAGCGACTGTAAAAACCGCTGCCAAGAAAAAACCTGCGGTTAAAAAGACAATGGCAAAGAAAACTGCCACCAAAAAACCCGTAACCAAGAAGGTGACTAAAAAGCCTATTACTAAGAAAATAGTAGCCAAAAAAGTAGTAAAAAAGAAGCCTACTGCAAAGAAAACGACAAAAAAGGCCGCCAAAAAATAACTGAGTTATTATGCCACAAACCTTATTGATTGCAGATTTACATCTTATTTCTGATGAGAGCGAGAAAACCAATCTATTTATCAAGTTTTGTCAAGAACAGGCAACTCAGGCGAATCAACTTTTTATTTTGGGTGATTTATTTAACACTTGGCTGGGTGATGATTTATCTATCGATGCTTATTCAAGTGTTATTTCAGTATTAAAAATGCTGAGTAAAACCACCGAGATTTTTATCACAGGGGGAAATCGTGATTTTCTTCTGGGTGATGAATTTGTCAAACAAACAGGTTGTGTTTTATTAAAAACCCCTTACCTGCTTGAAACTGAATATAAAGATTATGTGCTAATTCACGGCGATGAATTGTGCACTGATGATACCAACTATCAAAAATTAAAATCCATTTTACAACACCCAGTTACCAAGTTCATTTTCTTGCATCTGCCAACCCAAACTCGCCTAAAACTCAGCGGACAATTACGCAATAAAAGCATAGAAGCACAACAATATAAAACCCGTGAAATTATGGATGTTAGCCAAGCTACTACGGATAAATTAATGCAAAAATACCCAAATGCAGATTTAATTCACGGACACACACATCGTCAAAATATCCACATAGGTGGGCAATATACGCGTTTTGTTTTGGGTGATTGGGATACTGACAAAGGTAATGCCATCGTCATTGACAAACAATTAAGCCATCTTGAAATTAGATAACTTTAAAGCTGACTGATTTTTCTACTAAATTTACTCGGCCGACTTTTAGTTGCATTTCTTCGTCTAATTCTGGCAATTTTTTAAACTTAATCTGATCCATCATTCCCAATTCAGGAATCATAAACAAAGCTTTATCGCCCCGTATATCAACCACGATACCTGTGCCTGTCCAATCGGAATTTTGCATTAAATAAATACATTTAAAATGGTCTTTACTAAAACGGTCAACTCTGCCAACATCTGCTAACGCCATATTCACTGAGCCAATAATTTCTTTAATTCGACCAACAGACAACATTGGCTTATTATTAATAAAATTAATAATTTGCTGATGTGCCAGTAAATCATAATAACGACGCATCGGGCTGGTAACGCGTAAATATGCTGATAGTCCCAAACCATAATGCAAAAGTGGCTTTACCGAAGTGGCTGAACGCTTAAAATTTTTAATGGCTAAGAAAGACTCGCTCAATGTTAAGTTGTCTTTTTTGGCTAAAAATTCTTCAGTGAACGAACCTTTATCTTGTAAGGCATACGGCACAGGAATAAGGTTTTCACTGGTCCATTGTGCCATTGTCCGCCCTGCCATCACCATCATTTCAGCCACCAAATCACGGCTATCGCTGGTGGCTTGTGGGGCAACAGATACTTTGCCATCAATGAAATTCACATCAACACTGGGTAAATGTAGGTTGATAGCACCTTGATTGTTACGAAATTTTTTATGTAACTCGCCAATCGCTTTAATCTGTGTCAATTCTGTATTTGAACCTTCTTGCAAAAGTACATCCACTTCATTATAGGTGGTGTTAGTCACACAAATCACACTTTGCATTACTTTGATATTATTAATATGCTCTCCGTCAAATTCAAAACTGAATGATAAGGCATCTGATTTATCACTTGCACCCAATGCCGATGCTTTTGTTACTGAAACAGGCAACATATGAATAATCTCATTCGGCAGATAAAAATTAGCACCCCGTTCTTGCGCATACACATCCAAGTCCGAACCAGACGGCACGATATTTGCCACATCTGCCACATGCACCCACAAAGTATCACCCTCAATACTAATCGCATCATCAGCATCGTTTGAGCCGTCATTGTCAATCGCATAACAAGTAAGATGAGTTAAATCAACCCGCTCAATCGTTGGCACTTGCACGGCAATTTCTTCATCTTTTGGAATGTCAAAGCGTGCAGGATACGGATTAAAATTGGGTTCAAAATAATTAATTTTCAACAACAGTTGATACGCTGCATCAGGGCTATTTTCTACGCCAATATGGCTTAAAATTTTCGCCGTTTTTGATTGGTTGAGTGCCACTCGGCTAATCTCTTTTAGATAAGGCTCATCTTGTTTATCAAAAGTATGTTTAGATAAATTATCTATACAATGTGCCAAACTTTCAGCCACCATTTTCTCTGCATCTCGCTTGGCTTGCACGCTTTCAACCTGCGAAGTCGGACGCACAAAAATACTGTCTTTCTGCCAATAAAAATACAGCCCATCTTCCACCAGTAAACACACACACCACGCATTTTGTGCAGTATATTCATTAAATAACCACTCGGTAATTTCTTGCAAGGACAAAGTTTCTTCTTGAAATTCTGCCAGAATAGACAAGTCTGTCTGTAAACAATCTTCAGTAACCTGAGTAAATTCAGGGTGAATAAAACGAAAGTCTTTTTCTCGTACTTTTAGCGTTGAACCATCGGCAAATTCCAACTCAAACTTGCTTTCAATAATATTGGCAATACGCGCAGGTTTGCTCTTGTAGGCAACCAGAGAATTATTCATTAGAAAGTTTTTAGTCGAGTGTTTCGCTATACGCCGCTGAGTCTATCAAGCCGTCAATACTGTCCGCCTTAAATTTCACCAGCCAACCGTCGTCATAACAACTGGTATTTACCAATTCTGGCTCACTATCAAGTGCATCATTGGCTTCAACCACTTCCAAATCAGTCGGTGCATATACACCACTCGCTGCTTTCACAGATTCTACCACGCAAAACTCGTCTTCGGCGCTCACTTCATCACCTTCTCCTGGCAATTCCACAAATACCATATCACCCAATAACGCCTGAGCATGGTCGGTAATGCCCATTGTGTAAGTGCCATCGCCGTTATCCAAAATCCATTCATGGGTTTCAGTGTATTGTCTATCCTCTCTAATATCGCTCATACTCTCATTCTCCTAAACTAAAATTGTTCCATTACGCACAAAAGGCGGTTTGACTATTTTAGCCGATACCTGTTTGTTACGCATCTCAATTTCACACAATCCTGTACTGCCTTTTGGCACACTGGCTAACGCAATCGCTTTGCCCATTGTTGGTGAAAATGTGCCTGATGTTACTTCGCCATCGCCTAGATTGGTCGTTACTTTTTGATGATTACGAATAACGCCTTTGCCCTCTAATACCAAACCGACAATGGTTTTTTCTGTACCTTGTGCCTTTAAATTTTCCAACGCCTCACGACCAACAAAAGCACGGTTCTCATTGATAAATCCACCGTCCAAGCCAACGCCGCCTCCAAAGGAGACACCGTTTCATTCATCTCCGAACCATACAAACTCATCCCTGCCTCTAAACGCAAAGTATCCCTTGCACCTAATCCACAAGGCTTTACCCCTGCTTCAAGCAACATTTTCCAAGTAAACTCAGCCGATTTTTCAGGCAACATAATTTCAAACCATCCTCCCCGTATAACCCGTTCTGGCAATAAATAAATTCCCCACACTGGCAGCATTAAATGGCTTTAATTCGCCACAAATTTCCTCTACACCCCCCATTGCCTGATACACTTTTTCCCGTGCATTGGGCCCTTGTACCGCAATCATTGCCAAATCAAGTTTTGGCTCAACACACACATCAAAACCCTCTGCCTGCCTATTAATCCAAGCAATGTCCTTTTCTGTCGTGCCTGCGTTAATCACCATCCGATAATCCGTATCATTTTGATAATACACAATTAAATCATCCACTACGCCACCCGCTTCATTCAACATGCAACTATAAAGTGCCTTGCCTGGCGTTTTGAGTTTATCCACATCGTTGGCAATCAAAGTTTGCAAGAATTTTTTTGCCTCGCCTCCCTTAAAATCCACCACTGTCATATGCGACACATCAAACATCCCGCATCATCACGCACTTGATTATGTTCTTCTAATTGTGAACCGTAATTAAGTGGCATCTCCCAGCCACCAAAATCCACCATTTTCCCGCTAGCATTTAAATGTGCCTGATATAAAGGAGTTTGTTTTATCATATTATTTATCCTTAATGTGTTTTGATATCATTGCCACAGTGATTAAAATCAACACCAAAGTCAACCCCATCGTGCCAAAAAGTTTAAAGTCAACCCAAGATTCTTCCGCTTGTTGTGCTAGTAAGCACAAATTTGGTTTAGAATTTTCAAGACAATTAAGCCCACTTAAACCAAAACGCTCTCCATCGCCAAAAAAATTGGCATTTGCCTGAATAGAAGGCAATACATAATAATAAGCGTTAATAATAGCAATGCCAATAAAACCCAAACCCCAAAGCCAAGTTATCCTAGTCCAGATGATATTTGGCAAATGCATCTCTTTACCCAGCATACGCTGCAATAAACTTTTATTACCAATCCATAAACTAGCAATTAAAACTAAGGCAAAAACAATATACAAAACACTGACCTTCCACATAATAAAAATCGGATTATCAATATAAATAGTCAAACTACCAAATCAAGCAAAAATGCTAAGCCCACTACTTGTGCTTTTTCGAATTTTCCGCTACGAATACGAGTGATGGCAATTTGCAGTAATACCGCAATACTCATTGCAATAATTGCGGAATACAGCCCTTCTTGTTGATAAAAATGCAAAGTTTTATTTTTATAAACAATAAAAAATAACGCAATCGGGAAAAAATCTAATAAAAATTTCATAAACACTCCTTAGAACAATAAATTTTACCATCTTGCATAATCGCCTCATCCTCAGGAATGTGCGTTTTACAAGTGCTACATGCTACCATCTTATTGCTTGATGGCTGTTGCTCCGTAACACTGCTCGGTTTTCTATATTTTTTAAACAAATAAAACCCTAAAAATACCAATAAAACAACTGCAATAAATCTAATACCCATAACATACTCCAAAAGAATGGAATTTTACCCACGCTTAGTATATAATTTCCCCTTTTTATGTATCTATATTTATTCATTGCCCGGGTGGTGAAATTGGTAGACACACAGGACTTAAAATCCTGCGCCTTCATCGGCGTGCCGGTTCGATTCCGGCCCCGGGCACCATATATTAAAAAAAAGCCTGCATTATTGCAGGCTTTTTTTTGGAGTAAACCCATTGACAAGGTCGAACCTTGTCAATGGGTTAGAACTCAAAGTCTTTGAGGGATAGAATGATATTTTTATTGTTTGCAAATGCAATAGATGCTTGTTTGATGTATTTTTTATACTCATTTAAGCCGTTAGACTCACAAATAATGTTGTCAATCTCAGTTTGGCTGCAAATACCATCGCCAAAATCCGTGTCTAAATATTCCGATAAGCTTGATTTAACTAAATTCTTATTAGCATCAATTTTGTGATGCTTGTGATTTAGATTCACATAAGCAGATAGCGTTGGCAACGCAAAATCGCCATCAAGATGATTAGATTTGAACTTGCCTTGAAACAAAGCCCCATTTCTGCCCTCTTGTTTATTAAAAAACATTGTATAAGAAGTACCTAATTTTTGCATAAATTTTGCAATGCCATTATCCACATTTTGTTTTAATAATAAATGAAAATGATTTGGCAACAAAGCATAAGCAACAACAATAACCAACTTCTCATCTCCATTGACAAGGTCGAACCTTGTCAGGGATTGGCCTTTGGATTTGGAGGTGGTATTGAGCAGGGGGATACTTTTGAAAAAGTAATTGAGTTGTTCTTTGTTGGAAAAAATGTTTCTCTTATCTACACCACGATTAAAGATATGGTAGTACTCGCCATTAGTTAAAGGTATTTTTCTTGTTCCCATAACTTGTATTATAATGACAAGGTTCGACCTTGTCAAGGGTGGGGGATTGACAAGGTCGAACCTTGTCAAGGGGGTGAAAAAAAACCCCAGACTAGAGCCTGGGGTTTTTTAAGTGAGATTTAAAACCGAAATTTTAAATCAGACTTCTAACTAAGATTAGAACTTAACATCAAATCTAAGACCTTTGTTAGTAGCATTCAAAACATCATTATCAGTGTTTGCACCACTAACTTTGCCTAAGTTAGCTGTTAACATACCACCAGATAAAGGACGAGTAAGGATTAACTCCATGCCTGTAACTTTATCTTCAACGGTACTGATAGCTGCACCAGCAAACAATGTGTTCTTAGTAAAGATAGCTTTAACAGTGTTACCCGCTAACTTAGTTTTTACTGCAAGACCTAAGATTTTAGAGAACTGACCAACATTAGCTGCTGCAGTAGTTGTACCACCACGAGCACCTTTACCAATAAGCATAGAGCCTAATGGTGCAAGCTTAGAGTTGTTCTTTGCAGAGGCGAATCCAGTAGCAGTCTCATCGTTCTTAAGTTGTGCGATATCCCAGTTAACACCAGCTACTTTACCACCAACATGGATTAAAGTAACATCTTTATTTTCTTTTGAATCGTGGTTTTCAGCTGCAACTGAAATACCGTTAAAAGTACCTTTAACCATTAAGTTAGTCCAACCTTTGGCTGAATGAGCATTATGTTGAAGTTTAACTGTTGTACCTGCAACCTTAGTAGAGACGAAGATGTCTGTTGAACCAGTTTTAGTAGCACTATCATGTGTGTACACGCCAACTTTAGCAGGACCAATTTTAGTTGACAACATTAAAGCATCAGTCTTAGATTCACTCTTAGAGAATGCACCTAAACCAACTGTGCCATAGAAGTCACCTGCTTTAATATCAACAGGACCTACTTTAGTTGTAATGTAGAACTGGTGAAGGCTGAGTTTGCTAGTACGAGTGTCAACATCTTGGTCATCTCCACGAGCACTGGCAATTACAGTTGTAGCACCTGATTTACCTTTAAAGTTGATGTTAACACGCTTAGCGTTTTTAGTATTTACATCACTAATACCATTATCAGCATAAGCGATATACGCGTCACCTGTGATAGAAATGTCAGCCATAGAAACTGACGCCATTGTTGCAGCAACTGCTGCGATCATAATTTTTTTCATTATATTATCCTTTGTTGTTAAAAATACCCCGCAAAATTGCGTAAGATGGTGTCATTATAGCCACTTGTTTTTAAATGTCAACACTTATTTGCAAAAAAAATACAAAAATTAGTAAATTTGATAATTATTACTGATTTTTCGTGGCTATATTGTGATGTTTAGCCTTTTATATCAATGGTTTTGTGATTTTGTTGTTTTTATACAACATTTTTATTGTATTTTACTTATTACAATAAGTAGATGCAGTAAAATTCAGTCATATTTATCACTTAGAGAGTTATATATGCAAAAAGACATCATTTCAACGGATAAGGCACCGCAGGCTATTGGCACTTATTCACAAGCAATCTCAGTGATGGGCGGGACGACGGTTTATCTGTCGGGGCAAATCCCTTTAATACCTGAGACGATGGAAATGGTTGAAGGTGATATTAGCACTCAAATTCATCAGGTGTTTAAAAACTTAACGGCGGTGTGTGAAGCGGCGGATGGGGATTTGAATAATATTGTAAAACTCAATATTTTCTTGACAGATTTGGGTCATTTTCCGATTGTGAATACCATTATGGCACAATATTTTGCGCAGCCTTATCCTGCTCGTGCGGCAGTGGGTGTCAAAGAATTGCCAAAGGCAGCACAAGTGGAAATGGACGCTGTTTTCGTTAAATAGATGACGCTGTCTGATCCTATTATTTCAATTCACGGATTAGGTCCTAAGGCACGAGATACTCTGAATGCGATTGGCATTTATAATTTGGAGCATTTATTGTTTCATCTGCCATTTCGCTATCAAAATAAAACTCACTTTACCAAATTAAATAAAGCCTGTGTGGGTGATGAAATTTTGGTGCAATTGACGATTGACGATGTGCAAATTATTCCATCACGAACGCATCAAATGCTGTGTTATTTGTCAGGTGAAAATGGGCAACGATTGTTGTTGCGGTTTTTTCATTTTAATCAATATCAGCGAGAGCAACTGACGCGGGGTGATATTATTCAGTGTTTTGGTGAGGTAAAAATCGGCAAAGATGGCTTGGAAATGCACCATCCTGAATATCGGCTGATTTCCAAAGGACAAGCCACTTTATTGGATAAAACACTCAGTCCGATTTACCCATTGACAGGCAATATTCATCAACCGCAGATGAAAAAATGGGTGGATGTTGCCATGGATGCGTTGAAAAACTCTCCATTAGTGGATAATTTTGAGCAGTTTGCTCATTCTATGCCATCACTGAAACAGGCATTATCAACCTTGCACCACCCACAGGAAGATGAAGATTTGGAGAAAATTGCCCAATTTCGTCATATTGCACAGCAACGATTGATTATTGAAGAGCTCTGCGCACAGCAACTCAGTTTGCTCAAACTCAAAGAACAACGCAAGCAGAAAGTTGCCAATGTTTTTACCATTAAAGATACACTTTCAATCAATTACACCAATATTTGGGTTTTGATTTGACACAGGCACAACGACGCAGTATTGCAGAAATCAATGTTGATTTATCGTCTAATCATCCTATGTTGCGATTGTTGCAGGGTGATGTTGGTTCAGGTAAAACTATTGTTGCGGTGTTTGCGTGTTTACAGGCAGTAGAAAATGGATTTCAGGCGGTGATTATGGCACCGACTGAAATCCTGCTCATCAACATTTGCAAGGGTTTTCTGATTATTTAAATCCACTCAATATTGAAGTGGCATTTTTGACAGGTTCACAAAATGCTTCTACTCGCAGAGAGCAATTAGAAAAAATCCAATCAGGTGGTGCACAGGTGGTGGTCGGCACACATGCTTTATTTCAAGAGTCGGTAGAGTTTAGCAAACTTGGTTTGGTGATTATTGACGAGCAACATAAATTTGGTGTGCATCAACGCTTGTCTTTGGCACAAAAAGCCCACAATACCCCGCATCAATTAGTGATGACAGCCACCCCAATACCGCGTTCATTGACGATGAGCGCTTATGCTGATTTGGATTCATCTATCATTGATGAACTGCCCCCTGGAAGAACGCCCGTGCAAACCGTAGCACTCAGCAATGAACGAAAAGGTGAAGTGATTGATAAAATCAAGCAAGTGTGCGATGCTAATAATCAAGTATATTGGGTGTGTACTTTGATTGACGAATCGGAAGTATTGCGTGCTGAATCTGCTACCAATACGCATCTTCATTTGCAAGAAAATTTACCTGGATTGTCGGTAGTTTTAATTCACGGTAGAATAAATAAAGACGAAAAAACGGCAATTATGCAACAATTTGAACAAGGGGAAATTAATGTATTAGTGGCAACCACGGTGATTGAAGTCGGTGTAAATGTGCCGAATGCCTCATTAATGGTGATTGAAAACTCAGAACGACTAGGTCTTGCACAATTACACCAGTTGCGTGGGCGTGTCGGGCGGGGTAGTGATAAAAGTATTTGTATTTTAATGTATCAACCGCTGTTAAGTCGCAATGCCACCCAGCGTTTAGATATTCTTAGAAAAACTAATGACGGCTTTGCCATTGCCAATAAAGATTTAGAACTTCGAGGTCCAGGCGAAATCCTTGGCACTCAGCAAACGGGTGTTGCCGATATGAAAATTGCGAATGTGGTGCGTGATGGATATTTAATTGAAAAAGCGCGTTCTTATTGTGAACAATTTATGCAAGAAGATACAATCAAGCAACAAGCTTTAATCCTGCGTTGGATTAGCGATGATAAAAGTCAGTATGCCAATACTTAAAGAGACCTTTGCATAAATATGAATAATCATCAAAACGCCATCTTTCATCAAATTACAAACTTTTTAAAAACACCCTTAGCCCTGCTAGGAGTGGATTTAAAAAATTTCCAATTTAATAAAATCTGTCATTTTGCTAATCATCCCTATTTATGCAAAGGTCTCTTAAAGTAAAATACCCTCTATGAATACTGAAAATCTCATTTGGAAAAATTTAGACACGCAAACAGGCATACCTGCATTGGTGAAACCGTGGCTGATTGATGATACTTCGCTGACTAAAAAACTTAAACAAAATTTTGCAAATTTTGCCGTTACTGTGCTGTCGCAAACACAAGGGAAAGCACAGAATAACGAGATGGGTTTAATTCATTCGAATGCTGATTGCATTATTCGTGAAGTGGAATTATTAGGCAATCAACAAGCGGTGGTTTTTGCGCGTTCTATTATCCCAATTACTAACGACACAAAGGATTTGATTGCCATTGGCTCTAGGCCATTGGGGGAAATTTTGTTTAATAATCCTGATATTGTGCGTGGCAAATTGCAAATTACACAATCGGGTAATATTTGGGGTAGGCGTTCCACTTTTACTATTGGGAAAACGCAATTATTAGTTAGTGAGTTCTTTTTGGAGCGTCTTTATGCGTGATGAAATTTTTACCAAGAAAAATGATTTGGTAGATTTCACTTTTGATGCCAGTGTTGCGGCTGTGTTTGATGATATGGTGCGTCGTTCAGTACCTGGTTATCAATCAATGATTGAGATGATTGGCTTGATGGTGGGAAAATATGGGCAGGATAATTCTCAATATTATGACCTTGGTGCTTCCACTGGTGCCACTTCTATTGCGCTTGGTATCAATAATCTACGGCAGGGTAATCGTATTATTGCGGTGGATAATTCCATAGAAATGACAAAAAAATGTGCAGACAATTTGACGGGTAAGATAGAGAATTTTAAAGTGGTTTGTGCTGATATTGAAGACATTGTTATTCAAAATGCTTCAGTTGTGGTGCTTAATCTTACTCTACAATTCATCAAACCTGAACAAAGACAAGCGTTAATTAATAAGATTTACCAAGGCTTAAATAAAGGCGGCGTGCTGATTGTGTCAGAAAAAATTCACTTTAACGATACACAAAAACAAGAGGAAATTGCCAAATTGCATTTAGATTTTAAACGCGCAAATGGTTATAGCGAGATGGAAATTGCTGCCAAAAGACAATCGATTGAAAATGTATTAATAACTGATGATGAGCAAACCCATTTTGGGCGTTTTAGCGCCGCAGGATTTGTAAATAGCCTGTGTCATTTTCAATGTCTTAATTTTGCGTCTTTCTTAGCGGTTAAATAAATTTGCAAAAAAAAACTTGTATAATTCAACCATATCCGTAAGCTTGTAGGCAAGCATAATATATGACCCCTACTTGAATTTAGAAAAATTAGGAGAGACCTTTGCATAAATAGGGATGATTAGCAAAATGACAGATTTTATTAAATTGGAAATTTTTTAAATCCACTCCTAGCAGGGCTAAGGGTGTTTTTAAAAAGTTTGTAATTTGATGAAAGATGGCGTTTTGATGATTATTCATATTTATGCAAAGGTCTCTAGGACTAACCTTTTTAAGAAGAGATAATTACTATGCTTTTAATGATTGACAATTACGATTCCTTTACCTATAACCTAGTTCAGTATTTTGGTGAGTTGGGGCAGGAGGTTGTCGTCTATCGGAATGATGAAATTAGCGTAACAGAGATTGAAAAACTCAATCCTGAGTTTTTGGTTATTTCGCCTGGTCCTTGCACACCTAATGAAGCGGGGATTTCTATTGAGGCGATTAAATATTTTTCGGGTAAAATTCCGATGCTTGGTGTGTGCTTGGGTTTTCAGGCGATGACACAGGCATTTGGTGGCAAGGTAATTGGGGCTAAAAAAATTATGCACGGCAAGGTGTCGTTGGTGCATCACATTAATAAAGGATTATTTTCTGATTTGAAAAATCCTTTGAATGCCACGCGTTATCATTCTTTGGTGGCTGAACAATCCAGTTTGCCTGAGTGTTTTGAAATTACTGCTTGGACGCAAAATGAGCAAGGGGAAATAGATGAAATTATGGGTATTCGGCATAAGGAAATGATGATTGAAGGGGTGCAATTCCACCCAGAGTCTATTTTGACCGAGCAGGGACACGAGATGTTAAACAACTTTTTAAATCAATAAGGATTAAGTATGGAACTTTTAGAATTTTTACTCAATGACGACCAAATATTTACCACGATTACGCTGGTGGTTTTAATCGCCTTGTTTATCGGCAATCTTGTCGCTGACAAGTTAAGAAAATATGAAGAAATTACAGCAACTGAGGCGATTACGCTAATGGATGAAAAAGATTTAATCATCTTGGATGTGCGTGAAGATAAAGAACGAAAGTCGGGTTTTATTGCCAAAGACACGCACATTCCATTAGGGCAGGTCAAGAATAAATTGGGCGAGTTGGATAGCACTAAAAAAATATTGGTTTATTGTCGTAGTGGTTCTCGTTCAGCACATATTGCAGGTATGCTCACTCGCAATGAGTTTGAGCATGTTTACAGTTTAAAAGGCGGTATCAACGCTTGGAAAAAGGCTAATTTTCCTATCAAAATAAAATAAAAGGACACTATGAAAAAGAATTATATTTATTGCTCTGATACTTGCCCATTTTGCCAAAGAGCCTATCAATTATTGGAAAACAAAGGCATTCCATTCAAAAAGCGTTATGTCAAAGACCAAAATGATTGGAACGAAGTGATGGAAATAACGGGCAGAAATACTGTGCCGCAAATATTCATCAATGGTACGCATATTGGGGGTTTTGATGATTTATACGCTGCCGACCAATCGGGTAAATTAGACGATATCCTCAATGGCTAATCTTTCCATTATTGGTGCAGGTGCTTGGGGTAGTGCGTTGTCCATCGCCCTGTCTGATAATTTTGATACTATTTATCTGCATACGCATACGCAAGATGAGGTGACTACTTTGCAAGCACAGCACCCTGCTTTATCGGTGAATTATGCTGAGAATGTAGAACTGACCTTTGATTTGTCCAAGATTCAGCATACTGATGGGGTTTTAATTGCCGTGCCGAGTATTGGTTTTTCCGCTACCCTGAAAGCCATTAAACCTTTTTTAAGTCATCAGGCGGTTGCTTGGGTTACTAAAGGGTTTGATACAAATGCGGGTTGTTTTTTGCATCAGAGTTTTGAGTCTATTTTGTGTGCGTATTCGCCTTGTGTGATTTCTGGGCCCAGTTTTGCTTTGGAGGTTGCTAATCGTAAACCGACTGCTTTGGTTGTGGCTTCTAAGGATAAAGAAATGCGGGATTATTGGGCGCGGGCATTTAATGCTAATGCACTTAGGGCTTATACCAATGATGATGTGATTGGTGTGGAGGTTGGTGGGGCAGTTAAGAATATTTTGGCTATTGCTTCGGGGATTGCTTCGGGGTTGGGTTATGGTGCGAATACGCAGGCGGCTTTAATTACACGGGGGTTGGCTGAGATGATTCGCTTGGGCGTGGCTTTAGGGTCGCAATTGGCTACTTTTAATGGGTTGTCGGGATTGGGCGATTTGGTGTTAACTTGTTCTGATGATTTGTCGAGGAATCGTCGGTTTGGCAAGGAATTGGCGAATAATCAGAGTGCGGAACAGGCGTTAAAGAATGTGGGGGCGACGGTTGAAGGGGTGAATACTTTGGCGTTAGTTTTGTCTATTGCGCGGAAGAATAGTATTGAGATGCCAATTTGTGAGCAAGTTGCACAAGTGATTAATGGTAAATCTACGCCAACTGAAGCGGTTAATTACTTAATGTCAAGAGTGCAAATTCAAGAATGACTCTTAATTTATTAAGACATGGTGAACCTGAAGGTGGTCGCTTATATCGTGGCAACTTAGTCGATAATCCACTTACCGAAAAAGGCTGGCAACAGATGCTAACATCAACTGCTGGTAAGCAGTGGGATTTTATTGCCACTTCACCGATGATCCGCTGTCGGGCATTTGCCCAACATTTATCACAAACACAAAACATTGAGATGAAAATCTTTGAGCAACTAGAAGAAATTGGCTTTGGTGATTGGCAGGGACGCAGTGCACAAGAGATTGGGCAAAAAATAGTTGAAGAATTTAAACAAAATCCGATAAAAAATCGCCCAAAGGGGGCAGAAAATTTATTGAATTTTCAAAAACGCGTGTTGTCAGTATTTAAAAAAATCATACGGATAAAAAACAATCAATCGGTTTTAATTATTGCCCACGCAGGAGTAATTAGAGTGATTAAATCTCATTTACTTAACTTGCCGATTGAAAAAATGTTTACAATCAAAGTTATTTCTGCCTCTTGTGAGCGGTTTAAATTATGAACTTTAAAAAAATAATTTTGGCACTGACTATGACTTGTACTATTACTGCACAGGCAGGTAATACTTGGCGTATCACTTCTTTAATTAATTCACTCAATACGCCAAAATTTGATGAAATAAAAAACATTAAACAAATGAAAATTGCATTTTTTAATTATTTATTGCCGATAGTGGAAGAAGAAAATAACAAAATTAAAGTTGCTCGTTCTTTGATTAAAAATAACCAATTTAGCAAATTTCAGATGAAAAAAATAGCTCAAAAATATCATCTTAAAAAAGTGGATAAATCTGCCTTGTTAACAATGGTAGATATCGTTCCTACTTCTTTAGTATTAGCACAAGCAGCGATTGAATCTAATTGGGGTAGGTCACGGTTTGCTAAACGCTGGAATAACTATTTTGGTATTTGGTGTTTCAGCAAAGGCTGTGGTGTCATGCCTAAAAATCGCAACAAAGGTGCTAAGCACGAAGTAATGAACTTTGCTTCAACTAATAAATCAATCGAATATTACTTGCTCAATCTAAACCGCAACCATGCTTATAAATTGCTCAGACAAATCAGAGCTTACAAACGCAAGCACGGACTAAAACTTACAGGTAAAAGTCTATCCGAAGGCTTGGATAAATATTCAGCGGTTGGCTATGAGTATATTGAATTGATACAAAGCATTATTCGAAAAAACAATTTAACGCGTTTTGATTAAGCCAAAAAGTAGACAATAAAAAACTCGCAAAGTTTGCGGGTTTTTTTTATAATCATTTGAATCGAGATTAACGCTTTGAATACTGCTCGCTCTTACGCGCTTTCTTATGACCCACTTTCTTACGCTCTACAACTCTTGCATCACGAGTAACAAAGCCTGCTTTACGCAAATCAGGGCGTAAATCATTGTTATATTCCATCAATGCACGGGTAACGCCTAAACGAATTGCACCCGCTTGACCTGTATCGCCACCACCTTTAACAATGATGTTGAAGTCAAATTTGTCTCTCATCTCAACCGTGTCTAACGGCTGATTGATAATCATAGATGAAGTTTCGCGTCCGAAGTACTCGCTCATTGGGCGTTTATTGACGGTAAACACACCTTTACCTTTGGTCATATAAACACGCGCTACCGAGGTTTTTCTTCTGCCTGTTGCATAAAATGTTTCTGTCTTTGCCATAATCTTTTTATTACCTTAAAATTAAATCTCTAGAAGTTGGGGTTGTTGTGCACCATGGGTATGTTCAGCACCTACAAACACTTTCATCTTTCTGAACATATCTCTACCCAAAGGACCTTTTGGCAACATACCTCTCACTGCCTTATTAATAATCTCTTCGGGTTTCTTTGCTTGTAAATCTTTAAAGGCAATTGATTTTAAATTGCCCACATAACCTGTGTGGTGGTGATACATCTTATCGTCAAATTTCTTACCCGTTACCGTTACCTTTTCTGCATTGATAATAACAATGTAATCACCTGTATCTGTATGCGGTGTGAACTCGGGCTTATGCTTGCCACGAAGACGAGATGCAACTTCTGTTGCCAAACGGCCTAATGTTTTGCCATCAGCATTCACTAACAACCAATCTCTTTTCACTTCATGTGCTTTAGCGCTAAATGTTTTCATATGTCTGTATTCTTACAAAATAATCGGACTATTATAATCATTTTTGAAGTTGAGTGTTGATTATCTCTTAATAATTTATTAATAGAGACCTTTGCATAAATAGGGATGTATAAAACCCCAACAATTTCAGACAACAATCTAAACTTTCTTATTTCAAACCCGTTAAACTAAACAAAAAAAATCGGAGTAAAAAAATGAGTAAAAAACGAACCAAATACACCTCAGCATTTAAAACAAAATTAGTGCTTGAGTTATTACAAAATGAAAGTACCTTGGTACAGATTGCTAGCAAGCATAACATCCTTCCACAAAACCTACAAAACTGGAAGAAAACCTTCCTTGCTAATGCTGAAATTGCCATGGAGCCATCCAAGGCGGTTAAAGAATACAAAGAAGAGCTTGTTAAATCACAAAAACAAAATGAGCGCTTAACAGCTCTGGTAGGTAAGGTAACCGTAGAGAAGGAATGGTTAGCAAAAAAGCTAAAAAGCTTGGGCTTATCTAATCTTAAACAATTAGTTGACTTCAAGCCGTCTTCAACATCTGCAACACAACCTTTATCAATTAATCAACAATGCCAACTGTTGAGCATTAACAGGAGTGGCTTATATTACACACCGCGTACCAATGTGCGTAAAGATAAAATTAAATCTCATATCACCAAGGTGTTTGAACAAATACCTATTTACGGTGAGAAAAAAGTGCATCAACAACTACTTGAAGACGGTTACAAGGTAAGTTTAAACACAGTGGCTCGTTATCGCCAAGCGTTGGGGTTAAAAGCGGTGTTAGCGGTTAAACAGGTTAATACAGCCATACCAATCAAAGCACATAAAAAATACAGTTATAAGCTTCGAGGTCTTGGTATTAACCACGCTAATCAAGTTTGGAGTACAGACATCACCTACATTAAGATTGCGGGAGGTATGGCGTATATGGCTGCTATTATTGATTGGCATTCCAAGGCTGTTTTATCACACAGAATATCCAACACAATGGATTCACAGTTAGTGATGAGCGTACTCAACGATGCTTTAGAAAAATACCCGCACCCAGAGATATTTAATACCGATCAAGGCAGTCAATACACCAGTGAGGTGCACACCAAGCGACTCAAAAAACTGGGTATTACTATCTCAATGGACGGCAAAGGCAGAGCCACAGATAATATCTGCATTGAACGCTTCTGGAGAAGTGCTAAATGTGAAAGGATTTATTTAAACGAATACCAAACTATCAGTGAGTTAA
This sequence comes from Candidatus Thiodubiliella endoseptemdiera, assembly GCA_013416635.1. Taxonomy (GTDB): domain Bacteria; phylum Pseudomonadota; class Gammaproteobacteria; order PS1; family Pseudothioglobaceae; genus Thiodubiliella; species Thiodubiliella endoseptemdiera. Next base: position 642,014 of record JACCHT010000002.1, read on the forward strand.
CCACGGATGTAGATGATTATATTGAGTTTTATAATCACCAAAGATTCCATGAAACATTGAAATATAAAAAACCAATGGATGTGTATCAAGAAAGTATAAAATTGAATCAGAAAAGAAGAGGGCTTCTTAGGGTTTGCTATATAAGAAAATTTAGAAAGTTGTTTGAGGTTTTGGGGTAATGTAATGATTAGCAAAATGACAGATTTTATTAAATTGGAAATTTTTAAATCCACTCTAGCAGGGCTAAGGGTGTCTTTAAAAAGTTTGTAATTTGATGAAAGATGGCGTTTTGATGATTATTCATATTTATGCAAAGGTCTCTAATAAAGTATCATACTCACTATGATTAATTCACATGCACATCTTGATTTTGAGGAAGTAACTGGTATTGTCGAAAATGCAGTCGCTATTGTTCCGAGTGTTGGTAGTCAAAATTGGACGGCTGTGCAATCGTATCCCTATTTTGCATTAGGTATTCATCCTTGGATGGTGGAATACCACGAGCAACAGGATTTAGAGCAGTTGGAATATCTGATTAAATGTAATAATCCCATTGCTATTGGTGAGTTTGGCTTAGATTATGCACGAGATATTGACAAAAAAGAACAATTGCATTTTTTTACTTCACAATTAAAATTAGCACAACGCTATGACTTGCCAGTGATTATTCACGCGGTTAAATCTACTGAAGATGTGATTTTTCTCTTGAAAAAATATCCAAAGGTGGTGGGGGAAATCCACGGTTTTTCAGGTAGCGAACAACAAGCAATTACTTTAATCTCAATGGGTTTTTATTTGGGCTTTGGACTACAAGTTACTAATCCAAAATCGACTCGTTTGCAAAAAATTGTAAAAGCCCTACCGATAGAATCACTGCTTATTGAAACTGATGACCATCCCAATGCACAAGATTTATCCTTAGTTGCTGAAACCATTGCTGAAATTAAACAAATTTCAGTGGAAAAATTGGTTACACAATGTGATAATAACGCTATCTCACTTTTTAGGTTGCAGTAATGGGTGGAAGTTGTGCACGCACAGAAATATTACTCGGTCAGCAAGGCTTGGCTCGTTTAGCAGAATCGCACATACTTATTGCTGGATTGGGCGGTGTGGGTGGTGCTTGTGCTGAAGCACTCTGTAGGGCGGGGGTTGGCACTTTGACTTTGGTGGACTTTGATATTATTGAACGCACCGACTTAAATCGACAATTAGTGGCACTCAATTCAACGCTCGGACTCAACAAAATTGATGTCCTTGCCGATAGACTACACGATATCAGCCCCGATACTATGATTATCAAACGCAACGAATTTATTGACCGTAACAAAGCACAAGCCATCGCAGTAGCAGAAGATTTGGATTTTGTCGCAGATTGTATTGATGCAATTGCCTACAAAACGGTATTGATTAACAGTTGCAACCAGTCAGGCAAACCGATTATTTCCAGTATGGGTGCAGGCGGACGATTAGACCCGACCAAAGTTAAAATCTCACACATGGATAAAACCGAAAACTGTGCCTTAGCACGAGAAATGCGCAAACAGCTGCGACGCATCAGAGCATCAATGAAATTTCCCGTTGTGCATTCCACCGAAGTGCCAATTAAGGCATTACCCCATCAAGCAGTTACTGCCACCGACACTGCCCCAACAGGAAGACCAAGGGCTGTGAATGGTGCTATTTCTTATATGCCAAATATTTTTGGTTTAATGATGGCAGGACATATAATACAAACTTTAATAAAAGGATAATAACAATGGTAAGCACTGAAACTCCAATTTGTGACTTCAATATTCCTGCGATTGATTTTAATCTCAAAGGTACTGATGGAAAAATATACAATTTAGCCAGTTGCCAAGGTGAGAATGGATTGCTAATAATGTTTATTTGTAATCACTGCCCGTATGTCAAAGCCATTATTGACCGTATTATTCGTGACACCAAAGAACTCAAAAAATCAGGTCTGAATGCTGTAGCAATTATGTCAAACAACCCTGATGAATATGAAGCCGATTCTTTTGGTAATATGCAAAAAATTGCCAAAGAAATGGATTTTCCTTTCCCTTATTTAGTGGATGAAACTCAAGAAGTTGCCAAAGCCTACGGTGCAGTTTGCACTCCAGATTTTTTTGGCTATAACGCCAATTTAGAATTACAATACCGTGGCAGACTTGATGCATCACGCAAAGAATCCGCGGACGCTGATGTGAAACGCGATTTGTTTGAAGCTATGCACCAAGTGGCAACTACAGGGCAAGGTCCAAAACAACAAAGCCCTTCAATAGGATGTTCGATTAAATGGAGACCTTTGCATAAATATGAATAATCATCAAAACGCCATCTTTCATCAAATTACAAACTTTTTAAAAACACCCTTAGCCCTGCTAGGAGTGGATTTAAAAAATTTCCAATTTAATAAAATCTGTCATTTTGCTAATCATCCCTATTTATGCAAAGGTCTCCATTTTAAAAAGACCACCTCAAGGGTAGTCTTTCATTCTCTTTAACTATAGAATACTAATTATTACGGCTTAACCAAGCTGTTAATAACTTAATTTGTAATGGTGTTAATCTATTTTTATGTGCTGGCATGACACCGTTTCTACCTTTGGTAATAGTCGTTTTAATACTGTCTAAATCACCCCCGTAAATCCAAGCGCTGTCACCTAGATTAGGTGCGCCAACTATTGGATTTCCTTGTAAATTTGCACCATGGCAAGCGATACAGAATTGCTGAAATTTTGCCTTTCCAGCGACATGTTGACCCTTAACATAGGTATTGTCGGCAATACTTTTTACATAATTAGCAACCTTATTAACACCCTCTTCACCCAATACGGGGCCCCACGATGGCATTATCGCCTTTCTTCCATGGGTAATAGTTTGCGTAATTTGTTCAACTGAACCACCCCAAATCCAAGCGTTATCCATTAAATTAGGGAAATTCATTTGACCTTCTGCACTATCAGTATGACAAGAGGCACAATACTGTGCAAAAGTATTGCTCGCCAACTTCATTGCATCGGCATTAAATTGCAAAGCAACCATATCTGAACGCTTTAACATATCAAGCTCTTTGTAATATTCATCATCAATATTTTCTTTATGCTTAACATACTCTTTTACATTACTTGAACCAAGCAGACCTTTATAATTACCAAAACTTGGGTAAAAAATCATATATATTATTGCAAAAATTGCCGCACTAATGCCCAACCAAAACCACCATGCTGGTGCTGGATTAGTGCCCTCTTCTAAGGTCTCATCCCAACTCACATCATGAACATCTGATGCTTTACTAAAATAGATACTAATACCCAATGTTAATAAATAAATTAAACCACCAGCCGTTAATATAACGACGACACTCTGCCAAAAAAAAGGTAAATTAGCCATGTTTCTCTCCTGTTACTTCTTCCTCGTCAAATAAAGGAATATTCATACAATAATCTTGCGCTTCTTTGCTTTGTTTCATTGACATCCGCATAACCAAGGCAATCATAAACCCCATGGCTACTATATCACCAATCAAAATAAACTGCCACATTAGCGAAAAGTCCCTAACACTTGTAAATAGGCAATCACTGCCTCTAACTCTGTCTTACCGCTAATCGCCTGCTCTGCTTGTTCAATTTCTGCGTCCGTGTAAGGGTGTCCATACCACTTAAGTAATTCCAATTTGGCAGTAATATCCTTTGCATCAACCTTATTTTTAGCCAACCAAGGGTAAGCAGGCATAATAGAGGCAGGCACAACCGATCTCGGGTTAGTCAAATGCAATTCATGCCATTTATCACTATATTTACCGCCCACTCTGCCTAAGTCAGGTCCTGTGCGTTTCGAGCCCCACAAAAATGGTCTGTCATAAATATGCTCGCCCGCCACTGAAGCCTGACCATAACGCATTACTTCTGCCACCAAAGGTCTAATTTGCTGGGAGTGACAACCGACACAACCTTCACGAATATAAATATCTCTACCTGTTAATTGTAAAGCGGTATAAGGTTTCACATTTTCTGTACCTTTGTGCAAAGACTCATCAAATAAATTCGGTACAATTTGTACAAAGCCACCAATCATGGAGACAATCAAAATACCAAACATTAATAAGGCTGAATTACTTTCAATAGTTCTGTGTAGTTTTAACATTTAAACTCTCCTAAATTTCGTTGCCTGGGTGGACTTTTGGTATTTTCACCAAAACGGGTAAATTATGCTTGCTCATAGCGTAAGTCCGATACAAATTATAAGTCATTAACAATGCACCTGACAAGAACATCAAGCCACCAGCTAAACGCATCCAGTGATAAGGGATAGTCGTCAGCATAATATCAACAAAACTATAACTTAATTGCCCATAATCATCAATCGCTAAATTCATAATGCCTTGTGCTACACCTGATGCCCATAACGCGACAATATAAACCAGAACACCCATCAATGCTAACCAAAAATGTATATTTGCCAAACGCTTACTGTATAAACCAGTTGCACCCACCAACTTAGGCACTAGAAAATAAATCGTGCCAAAGGTAACAAAGGCGTTCCAGCCAAGTGCCCCTGAATGCACATGTCCTACTGTCCAATCGGTGTAATGACTGATAACATTCACACTTTTGATTGCCAACATCGGACCTTCAAAAGTAGATAAGGCATAAAAAATCATTGATACCACAACAAACTTCATTCCTGGATCGGTGCGTAATTTATCCCAAGCGCCACTCATGGTCATTACCGCATTCAACATCGTTGCCCAAGAAGGTAGGATTAAAATTATACTCATTACTAATGCTACAGTCATTAGCCAATCAGGGATTGAAGTGTAATGTAAGTGATGTGGTCCTACCCAAATATAGGTATAAACAAATGCCCAAAAAGCAATAACTGATAGACGATAACTCCAAACAGGTCTGCCCGCTTGTTTTGGCAATGTGTAATAAAACATACCTAAAAAGCCTGCCGTTAAGAAAAATCCCACTGCGTTATGCCCATACCACCATTGTACGATTGCATCTTGTGCACCTTCGTAAACAGGATATGCTTGAGTCCAGCTATAAGGTATTGCCAAATTATTTACAATATGCAACATTGCTATCACAATAATTAATGCACCATAAAACCAATTAGACACATAAATTGGGCGAATTTTTCGAGTAGCGAGTGTACCGAAAAATACAATGCCAAAACTTACCCAAACAATAGCAACGGCAACATCAACTGGCCATTCAAACTCAGCATATTCTTTAGTAGAGGTGTAACCCATTAACAAACTGGCGACACCTACTGCCACACCAATTTGCCAACCAATTGCTACAACCCATGCTAATTTTGGCGAAAACAAACGCACATGACAGGTGCGTTGCACACTATAAAATGCAGTTGCAATCAATGCTGAACCGCCAAAACCAAAAATAACCGCATTGGTATGGAACGGACGCAAACGCCCAAAGGTAATTTCTGCAATATCAAAATTCAACCATGGCATCACCAGTTCAGATGCCAAATAAGCACCTGCACTCATACCAATAATCGCCCAAATCATGGTGCAAAATATCAGGAAAACAGTGGCAGAATCCGTATAGTAAATATCTTTATTCATAAAATTAAACTCCTAAATTAGGGCCGATACCGTGAACCCAAGCAATGGCACTAATGCCTAATAAAGAGATACCAGCAGTTGATATAAAACCAAACAGCGAACATCCCATAAAAATACCTCGATCATAATCCGTTTTTAATAACACAGGAATGGAAGCAAATATCAAGTAACCACTTAATGCAAAAATGGGGGAAAGCACAATGACATGGAATAAAATTGAAGGATATAAATGCGCTATACCGCCTAACATAATCGGTGTGGTAACCACGGTAACCACAGCAAAAGCATCTTTTAAAGTTGCCTTAGGTGCATAGACAGTGGACATCCATTTAATTGTCAATGCGGTAATAAAAAAACCAGCAATAAGGGCTAAGAAATAAAAAATAGCAATAGCGATTGATTCTGTCAAAGACAAGAGAATCGGGTCACCAATACCTAACGACCAACCGTGATAATGCATACCAAAGAAAGCACTCACGGGTGGGATAAGAATTAACCAAAACGAAAACCCAAAAAATAATTGGGCTGGCGAATATTGTGAATCTGCTAAATATTTAATGCTTTTTTGAATCATAACCTTACCCTCTAAATGGTTGAATACGATAAATTATATATCAGAAAGAATAGAATAATAATAATAATAATTTAAAAAAGGGGTAAAAAACATTACCTTCTAAACTTCTGATGTGAGACATTAATTATATTAGTTTAAATAATTTAAATAAACAACATAGGTTACTTTTACTTAAAAAATATCTAAAAACTTACTCCGCTTACCTATTTTAAGAATAGCTGACACTAATTATTTTTTTATTACTTACTATTAAGTAAGTGCAATATATATATCAACTGCCTAAATATGCCCAACAGAACTTTTTGATACACCTAAATTAAAACATCTTATTGAGACCTCTGCATAAATAGGGATGATTAGCAAAATGACAGATTTTATTAAATTGGAAATTTTTTAAATCCACTCCTAGCAGGGCTAAGGGTGTTTTTAAAAAGTTTGTAATTTGATGAAAGATGGCGTTTTGATGATTATTCATATTTATGCAAAGGTCTCTTATTGTAAAAATAGGCGATGAAACTTGGGAAATACCCTTCCCTTTCCAGAAGCAATTAGCAGGCTAAATAAATTGACGAAAGGGTTCTTCAATTAAATCAATATCAAATTGTGCAATGTCGGATAGACTTTCTTCATCAATTACCCGCATTTTCTTACGCCCACAAGTAAGTAAGCCCTGTTCTTTGAAACCCGCAATCACCCTATTAACATGCACCTTGGTCAAACCTAATGCATCCCCCATATCTGCCTGATTGAGTGGGAAAAATGCTTCCCCTGTGGCAAAATTAAAGTCGTCAGGGGATTGAACGCGAATGCGTGAATACAATTCCATAATTAAATAAGCCACACTTTCAGTAGCATTTTTTTGCCCTAAATTTAATACTCTTTGTTGGCACAAACTCATTTCATGCGATTGCAAATCGATGAGTCTTTTGGCAATTTCAGAGTTCTCATTAATCATCTTAGTAACATTATCATCAAAAAATAAACAGATACCTGAATCTGTCTCTGCTTTAATGGAATACAGCAATTCACCCTTATTATTACGACTAAAACCAACAAAATCACCTGGCAATACGACTCTTAAAATCTGTCGTTCTCCACTATCTAAATAGTTGTATAAAATAAGGCAACCAGTGCGTAAAGTAAATGCATAATCAATACTATCTCGTTCATTGTGTATGACTTCTCCTGCTGAAAATCTACAATACTTATCACGATATTTCTGCGTCATACGCATCTTACTTTCATCTACCGTCCCGAATAAAGAACGCGACCTGATTGTGCATTGACTACAATCGGCAGTTTTTGAATGGGCAATATTATTTTCGGTTATCATGTTCACAACGATACCCTAATTACGCCTCTGTATCAATATATAATGAAAAACTAATATTTACTTAAATTAGAGTATAATAACTTTTCGTTGCCCGAAAAATTACCCTATATGTCTGACACTCAAGAAAAAAATAAACCCCAAGCCAAATTCAGCGATTTAGGTCTATCCGATTCTATTTTAAGCGTCTTAGATTCAATCGGCTACGAAACCCCATCACCTATTCAAGAACAATGTATTACTTACTTGCTAAACGGCAAAGATGTCATCGGTCAAGCACAAACAGGCACAGGTAAAACGGCTGCTTTCGCCTTGCCATTATTAGACAAAATCGACTTAAATCTCAACGCGCCACAACTATTAATCTTAGCACCGACACGCGAATTAGCTATTCAAGTGTCAGAAGCAGTGCAAACTTACGCACGGGGTATGAAAGGCTTTCATGTATTGCCAATTTACGGCGGACAATCTTACGATGTGCAATTACGGCCATTAAAACGAGGCGTTCACGCAGTTGTTGGCACGCCAGGGCGAGTGATGGACCACATTAAGCGAGGCACTTTAAAATTAGATAAATTACAGTCTTTTGTTTTAGATGAAGCCGATGAAATGCTAAAAATGGGTTTCATTGATGATATTAAATGGGTGATGGAACGCATCCCTGAGCAACGACAAATCGCTTTATTCTCTGCCACGATGCCAACTGTGATTAAAAAAGTGGCAGAAAAATTCTTAAACGAGCCAAAATCGTCAAAGTTAAAAACAAAACTGAAACGGCTTCAACCATTACTCAAAAATATATGATGGTAAGCAATATGGCACAAAAACTGGATGCACTGACACGCATCCTTGAAGTTGTTTCGTTTGATGCAATGATTGTGTTTGCACGCACAAAAACCATGACCGTTGAATTGGAAGAAAAACTCTCGGCTCGTGGCTTTTCCGCTGCTGCAATTAATGGTGACATTGCCCAAAATCAACGGGAACGCATTATCAATAACTACAAAAAAGGTAAAATTGACATTTTAATTGCCACCGATGTAGCCGCCCGTGGTTTAGATGTGCAACGCATTTCTCATGTGGTCAATTACGACATTCCACAAGACGCAGAAACCTATGTTCACCGTATCGGCAGAACAGGGCGTGCGGGGCGTGAAGGCGAAGCGATTTTATTTGTGTCTAATCGTGAAAGGCGTATGCTCAGTAACATTGAACGAGTTACTCGTCAAAAAATTGAGCCAATTGAATTGCCAACGGCAAAAATTATTAATGCCAAGCGGATTGAAACTTTCAAAAACAACATTGCAGATACCATTAACAATCAAAGTTTAGAAGTATTTGAAAAATTAGTCACTGAATTTCAAGAAGCCAACCCGGAATTAGAATCAATAAAAGTGGCTGCTGCTTTGGCGTTTATTGCACAGGGTAAAGAGCCATTATTGATTTCCGATAAACCACAAAGTTTTGGCAGAACACAAAGACAAGGGGAGGCAAAAACGATTTCAATTGAAGCATCACCCCTCAAAGACAATCCACAAATTCCAATGTTGCGTTATCGTGTTGATGTTGGTAATAACAACAGTGTTAAGCCTGGTAATATCTTGGGTGCGGTGGCGAATGAGGCGGATATTGACAGTGAATATATCGGTTCAATTCAGATTTTTGACAACTTCTCAACCGTTGATTTACCCAATGAAATGCCAAAAGAAGTATTGGATATGCTACAAAAAACAGTGGTTTGTGGCAAACGCCTCAATATGTCAGCACTCACAGATAAAAATAACAAAGCTACAATAGGTGGCTCCAATACAGAGGGTGGCGATGGACGCAAATTTGGTCGTAAGAAATTCTCAAAAGACCGCAACCGCAAAAGTGGAAACGCAAACCGAAAAAGGCAAGGTGGTGGCGATGAAAGGAACAATAGACGCAGTAAAAAACCAAAATTTTCACGATAAACAATGAACTTTAAACACTTTTTTCCGTTTTTGGCATGGTTTAAACTTGTTACCAAGGATACCCTTAAAGCAGATTTAATTGCAGGATTAACCGGTGCTGTTATCGTCCTGCCTCAAGGCGTAGCATTTGCAACTATTGCTGGACTGCCTCCTGAATATGGGCTTTATACCGCAATGGTCACACCAATCATTGCTGCCTTATTTGGCTCATCGCTACATCTAGTTTCAGGCCCAACCACGGCGATTTCTATCGTGATTTTTCCGCTATTTCTCATCACGCTGAGCCAGGCACCGCTGAGTTTGTTTCTCTAACACTCACACTGACTTTCCTTGCAGGTGTGTATCAATTAGCTTTTGGCTTGGCACGATTAGGTGCAATGGTTAATTTCGTATCACATACTGTGGTTATCGGTTTTACCGCAGGTGCGGCTATCTTGATTGCCAGCACACAACTGAAACACATCACGGGTATTTTTGTTCCTAAAGGCGAGTCTTTTATCCATACCCTAGTAGACTTGTATCAGGGTTCAAGTGATACTAATTTTTATCTTGTTACTATCGCTTTAGTAACTTTGATTACAGCAGTTTTAGTCAAAAAATTCTTACCTAAATTACCTAACCTATTACTTGGTATGATTGTTGGTAGTGTGCTTGCTTTATACTTCAAAGAATTCACCTCTGACATTAGATTGGTCGGTGAAATTCCCGCACATTTACCACCGTTGTCAATGCCAAACTTTTCCTTTGCTACTATTCAAATGTTAGCACCTGAAGCCTTTGCTGTCGCTCTACTAGGTCTCATTGAAGCTGTTTCAATCAGTCGTGCTATTGCCACCAAATCCAATCAATGTATTAATTCTAATCAAGAGTTTATTGGGCAAGGTATGTCAAATATGCTGGGTAGTTTTATGTCAAGTTACGCAGGCTCTGGCTCATTTACCCGTTCAGGATTAAATTATGCTTCTGGTGCAAAAACACCGTTATCTGCCATTTTTGCAGCCATTATTTTGATGGCAGTTGTGTTATTAATCGCACCTTTGATGGCGTATTTACCCATTGCTGCTATGGCAGGAGTTATCTTAGTTGTTGCCTATAACCTCATTGATTTTCATCACATTCGCACAACTTTAAGTTTTAGCATAGAAGAATCTGCTGTTTTAATTGCCACTTTTTAGCCACCCTTTTCCTTGAATTAGAATTTGCTATTTATCTAGGTGTTTTACTTTCATTGGTGCTATTTCTTGGCAAAACCTCCACACCCTCCATTCCTACTTTGTCCTTAGATAACACCCAAGCCAATGGTAAAAAGAAATTAATTGACATCAATGAAAAGCCACTCAAGCAATGTCCGCAATTAAAAATTATCCGTATTGATATGTCAATTTATTTTGGTTCAGTCAATCATATTCAAAACGCATCGCTACCATTTCGGAAAATCAACGCATTAACCATATTCTAATTGTTGCCAGTGGCATTAACTTCATTGACTTAGCAGGCACAGAAGCACTAATTTCGGAAAATAATCGTTTAGTTAGAAATACGGGTGGGCTATATTTTGTCGGATTAAAACCTTCTGTATATGAATTTGCCGCTAAATCACACTTCATTCAGCAAATAGGCGTATCACATTTTTTGATACAAAAACAAGCCTTTAATTATATTTATAAGAAATTAGACCGAGAAACTTGTGCCACTTGTCCAGCACTTATCTTTAATGAGTGTCAAGCTAAATAAATTTTTATCAATAATCTTTACACAAACCCCTTAATTGTCATTAAAATACTCAGTGCTGGTAAGAATACAGCTGCTGTTTATTATTTGTACTTGATGCTCTGCATCAGCCCTGATTTATAAAAGTGGTCTAGTTTTTTTCGGTATTTTTTTTATAATATATAGGAGACATTATGTCTACAACAGGAAAAGTCAAATGGTTTGACGCAAAAAAAGGTTTTGGTTTTATTGAGCAAGAGAGTGGTGATGATGTATTCGTTCACTTCCGTGCTATTGAAGGTGATGGTTATAAATCACTAGACGAAGGTCAAGAAGTTGTTTTCGATTTAGAAGACGGTGCTAAAGGTCCTCAAGCAGCAAATGTAATTCCACAGTAAATAATATTTACTTAGAATTTAAAAAACCCGGCTTAATTGCTGGGTTTTTTATGTGTAAAGCCCACTCAAAACATTTATAATTAACACTAATATGAAAACATTCTATTGGTATGACTACGAAACTTTTGGTATTAACCCAAAAATAACACGCATTTCACAATTTGCAGGTATTCGCACAGATGAAAATCTAAATATTTTAGACGAACATATGTTTTATTGTAAACCCACTAACGATTGTTTACCGTCGCCAGAAGCCTGTGCAGTAACAGGCATATCGCCACAACTTTGTGAACAAAAAGGAATGATTGAGCACGAATTTATTAAAAAAATTCACGCTGAATTTTCCACACCTGATACCTGTGTGGCTGGCTACAACTCTATTCGCTTTGACGATGAATTTACGCGTTATACTTTGTATCGTAATTTTATTGACCCTTACGCTTGGCATTGGAAAAATGGTAATACTCGCTGGGATATCTTGGATGTGGTGCGTTTGTGTTACGCCCTAAAAAAAGACGATTGTTTGAAATGGGTGTACGATGAAAATGACAAACCTATTTTCAGACTTGACCAACTTGCCCCTGCAAATGGCATTGAACATAGCGATGCTCACGATGCGTTAGCCGATGTTCGCGCTACGATTGCAATCGCAAAAATTATTAAGGACACGCAACCACAATTATTTGCATATGCATTTAGTTTGAGAGAAAAGAAAACGGTGGAAAGTAAAATCAAACTGTTTGAACCAATGTTACACACTTCGGGAATGTATCCTGCGACACTTTCTTGCACGCGTTTGTGCGTTGCACTGGCATATCATCCAGAATATAGCGACCGTGCCATTGTATTTAATTTAGATCAAGACCCATCTATTTTGTTGAAATTGAATACCGACGAATTAAAAAAATTGATGTTTACTAAACAAGCAGAGCTGCCAAAGGATGTGGAGCGACTGCAAATCAAAGATTTAATTTTTAACAAAAGCCCAATGTTTGTACCCAATGTTTCTAAACTTAACCCTAAAATTGTTGAGCAATTACAATTAAATATGGATATTTGCCTGCAAAGATTAGCATTTATTGAAAGTAATCAAATTGCGTTGAAAAATATTGCACAAAATTTATATAAAAATAACGACAAGCTAACACCAAGTCTTGATGTTGAACAAACATTGTATGATGGCTTCATGGACAATGCAGACAGGCGTATTAGTGATGAAATTCAAAAGCTTTCTGTGACACAATTAAAAAACTTTCATCCGAAATTTAAAGCGGAAAAACTCAACACACTATTAATCCATTTTAAAGCCAGAAATTATCCCGAATCTTTAACTAAAGATGAGCAGGAAAATTGGCTTTCCACTGTACAAGGTCGTGTTCAAAAAGGAGAAAATGGCTATTTATCAATTGGTGAATATTCTGATTCTATCAATGCAATGCGTAAAGCATATCCCGACCAAGAAGATCTGTGGAAAAAATTAGAAAAATATGCAGAATATTTTCTTATAAAACACTGATAGAGCCTATTATAGAACGGTTTTGCTATTCATTTAATATTAAGGTATAATGTTCGCTCAATCAAATAGATACGTGAAATAAATGAACGCCGAAACACGCAGTGAAATATTTGGCAGGTTATTGAAAAAAATACCTGACCCAACAACAGAATTAAATTACTCAACTCCATTTGAATTACTCGTAGCAGTAACTCTATCGGCACAAGCGACAGATAAAAGTGTCAATAAAGTGACTGAGAAATTATTCCCATTGGCCAACACACCTGAAACAATTTATGAACTGGGTGAAGATGTAGTACGAAATACCATTAAAACCATCGGTTTGTTCAATTCAAAAGCCAAGCATATCATTCAAGCTTGTAAAATTCTTATTGATAAATATGATTCCAAAGTACCTGAAACTCGCAAAGAGTTAGAAGCGTTGCCTGGTGTCGGCCGTAAAACAGCCAATGTAGTGCTTAACACTGCTTTTGGTCACCCTACTATTGCCGTTGATACGCATATTTATCGTGTTGCCAATCGCACAGCGATTGCCAGTGGTAAAACGGTTTTAGAAGTTGAGAAAAAATTAGTCAAATTCATTCCCGATGAGTATCGTGTACCTGCACACCACTTGATGATTTTGCATGGTCGTTACACTTGCAAGGCGCGTTCACCATTATGCTCAGAGTGTATTTTGCTTGACTTATGCGAATACGAAGAAAAGAATTTAAATTCTTAACCTTTGCTTTACACTCAAGATAGAACCGAGCAACGCCAATTCCTCGCCAATGCTTGGCAAAAATTCTTAGACAAAAAACCACTCGACCCACTCGAAGACCAACTCACGCAAGTGATTGAAATGCACCCTGAATATCACACTTATATTAATGATATAAAATCCGATTATTTCCCCGAACAAGGTGAAGTCAATCCATTTTTACACATCAATTTGCACTTGTCGTTAAGAGAACAATTATCCATCAACCAACCCACAGGCATTCAAAGTTATTATCAAAAAATAATCAATAAACTCAAAGACCCGCACGAAGTAGAACACAAAATGATGGATTGTATCGCTGAAATGATTTTTTCTTCCCAAAAAAATAACACGCCAATGAATCATCAAGCCTATATTCATTGCTTAGAAAAGCAATCTTATTAATAGAGACCTTTGCATAAATATGAATAATCATCAAAACGCCATCTTTCATCAAATTACAAACTTTTTAAAAACACCCTTAGCCCTGCTAGGAGTGGATTTAAAAAATTTCCAATTTAATAAAATCTGTCATTTTGCTAATCATCCCTATTTATGCAAAGGTCTCTAATAGGCATTATGGGGAATTAGCAAAACTACGCGGCTTGGGTAAAAAATCTGAACAGCAATTGAATAAAATTGGCATTTACACACAGATTAGTTTACAAAAAATAGGCTCAATAGCTGTTTATATCAAACTCGGCAAACCACATTTATGTTTTTTTGTATGCGCTAGCAGGTACACTTGAAGATAGAAGTTGGTGAGATATAAAACAAGGCTTATTATTGAACTGGATAATTACAAAAATATTTAATCAATATTCCAATTCACAAAATTTTTCAACAATTGTAAACCATCATGTTGGGATTTTTCAGGGTGAAATTGCACTGCAAATAAATTATCTTTAGCCACTGCACAAGTGAAGTCAATTCCATAATTACTTGCTCCAGTAATGATATTCGTCTCAGAGGTTGCTACAAAATAACTGTGAACACTATAAAAGCGTGCATTGTCTTCAATATTATGCCAAAGTGGATGTTCTGATACTTGTTTGACGGTATTCCAGCCCATGTGTGGGATTTTTAGTGCATTTTTTGGAAAATGAACTACATCACCTTCAAGAATAGATAAACCTTCAACACCCCCATTTTCTTGAGAATGATCAAATAAAAGCTGTAGCCCAAGACAAATACCTAAAAAAGGTTTTTTGCGGGCAGACTGTTTAACCACTTCCACCAAATTATGCTTATTCAATGCTTGCATACATGCACCAATTGCCCCCTGTCCAGGAAATACAATGCGGTCTGCATTACGAATTAACTCGGCATTATCGGTTAGGAAAATATTATCATTAGGTGCAACATGTGCTAACGCTTTTTGTACACTACGGACATTACCCATGCCATAATTAACAATCGCAATACTTTGCATTTTTATAGACTGCCTTTGGTCGATGGAATTACACCCACTTGTCGTTCATCAAGTGTTACTGCCATACGCAATGCCCTGCCAAATGCTTTGAAAATCGTCTCAGACTGATGGTGAGAATTAACGCCTTTAAGATTGTCAATGTGCAGAGTAATTAAGGCGTGATTAACAAAGCCTTGAAAGAACTCTGAGATTAAATCCACATCAAACGAGCCAATCATTGCCCGAGTAAAATTTACATTAAGTTCCAAACCAGGGCGACCTGATAAGTCTAGCACCACACGAGATAGTGCCTCGTCCAACGGCACAAAAGCGTGTCCATAACGAGCCAAGCCTGCTTTGTTACCCACGGCTTTAGCGAATGCCTGGCCTAATGTAATACCGATATCTTCCACACTGTGATGGTCATCAATTTCGGTATCGCCATCACATTTAATGATTAAATCCATTAAGCCATGTCGTGCAATTTGGTCAAGCATATGGTCTAAAAATGGCACGCCTGTATCTATATCTGCTTTGCCTGTGCCATACAAATTCAATTCAACACTAATATCAGTTTCGTTAGTTTTTCTGGATACTTTTATCATATTATTTTGCAAGTTCAATTATCTTTTTATTATAACTGTTAGTTGCAATAACCGCCCAGATAATGCAAATAATATAAGGAATGAATAATCCAAAACCGAAAGTAATAAAACCAACTATAGCGGTAACGACTAACATAATCAACGCACCAATCACACTGGTATAGAATAAACCAATTGGTCCTAAAAATATTGTCAGAAGAATGGCAACAATAAAACTTTTGGTTGGTAATTTTTGTAATGACATAATTTATAGATATTCTTCAATCAAAATTTCAGCAATTTGAATGGTATTCAATGCCGCACCTTTGCGAATATTATCAGAAACTACCCAAAGATTAAGCCCTTTTTCATAAGAAATATCTTCACGAATACGACTCACAAAAGTATCATCGTGGTTCATCGCATCAGTAAATGGCGTCGCATACCCCCCATCTTCACGAATATCCAATACCGTTACACCACTCGCTTTTGACAAAATTTCAGTCGCCTCGGTGGCGGTAATTTTCTTCTTAGTTTCGATGTTAATTGCCTCAGAATGCCCATAAAGAACTGGCACACGCACTGCTGTTGGGTTGACTAAAATATTGTCATCTTCAAAAATCTTTTGCGTTTCCCATACCATTTTCATCTCTTCTTTGGTATAGCCATTCTCTTGAAATACATCAATATGCGGGATCACATTAAACGCAATCTGTTTTGGATACACCTCAACATCAATATCAGTATTACCGCCCAATAATTTAGCACTTTGGTCGGTTAATTCCGTAATTGCTTCCTTACCCGAACCTGATACTGCCTGATAAGTTGCCACATTAATGCGTTCAATACCTACCGCATCATAAATCGGCTTCAACGCCACCAGCATTTGAATGGTTGAACAATTCGGATTAGCGATAATATTGCGTTGCGTATAACCCGCAATCGCATGAGGATTAACTTCTGGCACCACTAATGGAATATCTTTATCACGACGAAAATGTGCCGTATTATCAATCACCACACAGCCTGCTTCTGCTGCAATTGGTGCATATTTTTCAGAAATACTGCCACCTGCTGAAAATAAACCAATTTGTGCTTGTGAAAAATCAAACGACGCCAAATCCTGCACCGTCCACTGTTTCCCTTGACACATTATCTTCTTACCCGCAGAATTAGCACTTGCTAGTGGGTATAAATTATTAATCGGAAAATTTCGCTGTTCTAAAATCGAAAGAATCGTCTCACCCACAGCACCTGTTGCGCCAACCACACAAACATCAAACTTTTTGCTCATAATATAAAAATGTTAAAGATTATAAAACCGTAGCATTATACTTGATTATTGATATCAATCAATTGGTGCTTAAAACCAAACTTATCACTCAAATGTTGACACAGGGCTTGCACGCCATAGCGTTCGGTGGCGTGGTGTCCTGTGGATATGAAAGTGATATTGTTTTCTTTGACAATCGCTGGGATTTTCTCGGATACTTCGCTAGTGATAATGTCATATTAACTTCCCCTCGCCAAACTAGCGTATCGCCAATGGGTTTAGGATTTTTTTATGCCAAAACGCTGTGCAAGTTGGATGTTGTTGCCCACTGTTGCGTGTGCATCCAGGCAAACATCAACTTTTTTGTTTATTTTTACTTCTTCTCTTATTTTCTTATTTTCTTTATTTTCTTTATTTTCTTTATTTTCTTTATTTTCTTTATTTTCTTTATTTTCTTTATTTTTATGTTTCGGTATAAAGGAGAGCGTAAATTAAACTGTGTAAATCCTTAAAAAGCTTTTGATCCTATAAAATCAAAAGCATTAAAAATACAAGGAGAAACACAAATGAGTTTAATCAACCACAACGAACTAAAAAGACAAATCCAAACAGGGGAATTTACCTCCCTTGATAACATCGCAGATGAATTTAAAAACATAATGCGAGAGGTTATTCAAACTGCTAGCGAAGAAGAACTATCAAGCCATCTTGGCTATCAAAAAAATCAGTTATCACTAAAAGATAACGACGGTCGTAATTATCGCAATGGGCATAACAAAAAGACTTTAAAATCCAAGTATGGCAATATAGATGTCGCCATCCCCAGAGATAGGCAAGCCAGTTTTGAGCCACAACTAGTCAAAAAGCGTGAAGTCATTTTAGACGGCAGTGAGGATTTAATCTTGTCTCTTTATACCAAAGGCATGAGCGTTAGAGACATTCAAAATCATCTTGATGATTTGTATGGTTATGAGCTATCTACCACCACCATATCCAACATTACCGAGAAGATTATGGTTAAGGTAGATGAGTGGCAGCATCGTCCTTTAGAGGCGATTTATCCCATCATATTTATGGATGCTACCGTACTTAAAATCAAGATTGATTCTGTGGTTAAAAACATTGCTGTGTATATTATGCTGGGTGTAAGTCTTGAAGGTAAAAAAGAGATTATTGGATTTTGGATAGGTGAAAACGAAACATCTAAGTACTGGCTCACAGTGTTAAACGATATTAAAAAGCGTGGTATTAACGATGTTTTAATCTTTGCTATTGATGGATTAAATGGCTTTAATAAAGCAATAGAGGCTGTTTACCCAAAAGCTGAGGTTCAGCGCTGCATTGTTCACCAAATCCGCTCATCGCTAAGATTTGTGTCTTGGAAAGACACAAAGGCAGTTGCTAAAGATTTAAAAGCTGTTTACACGGCTTTAAACGAAGAGCAGGCATTATTATCACTAGATGAATTTAAACATATTTGGGATAAAAAATACCCTAATATTGCCAAATCATGGCATAACCATTGGAGTGAGCTATCAACATTCTTTAAGTATCCGCAAAGCGTTAGAACATTGATATACACAACTAACCCAATAGAATCATTAAATGCTATTATCAAGAAGAAAACTAAATCTAAGGGCTCATTCCCAACACAAGGATCAGCGCTTAAAATGGTATACTTGGCAACACAACAAATACAGGAAAAATGGCAAAGAACTAGAGTTAGAAACTGGGGTGAGATTTACCCTCAATTATGTATATTTTTTGATGAGATTATGGAAAAATACGAGAAATAGTTAAGAGTGAAAAGGCGGATTTACACAGTTTAATTTACGCTCTCGTATAAGTATTAGTATCGTCAATACTTTTTATAAACATTTTACTTTCTGAAATAATAGTCTTTAAAAATCTCTTTTTTTGTCTCACATTCCAGAGTAACCCCAAAAATGCAGCAATATAAATAATAATCGACAATAAATTTATAGATAAAATCCATTTTATGGATATAGAAAGGTCGAATACTCCACTAGATAGCGTTACAAGTATAGAAATAGCAGATAAGAAAATGACTAGAAATAAAGCATAATATTCCCAAAAAATATTTGTTGAAAGATTTTCATACTTAGTTTTCAATATTTGGGTATTGTTTCCCAAAATATCTAAAACTGCATCATCGCATGCTTTTTCTTTATTATCTAATTCTTTAATTGAGTCATCGCATGACTTGGCGTCAGACTGAATGGAATCTATAATATATTTAAAAACAACCAAGGCTGTAGAAGATAATACAACTAGCGTCGTTGTAGTGATACCATAAAAAATATTAATCTCGGGAATGGTACTACCCACTTAGGATAAAAGGCTTATCTTATTTTTAATCTCATCAAATAGAACAGATAAAAAACTACCTCGCATACGCCCGTTAAACGAGGCATCGGCTGTTTTCAAAGCGTCACTTTTTTCATCGCGATAGGCGGATTCACCTGCTAAAACGAAATGAGAAACGCCGATATCTTGACTTGCGTTAATATTTAAAATTTCGCCGTTATCATCATCACCAACTAGTGCTTGAAACCTACCTTCTTCACATTGTTTTTCGCAAATAATTGAGATTTTTTGTGTTTTTAATAGGGTCCTGGCTTGTTTCAAAAACTTGTCATAGAAATTTGCTTTAAGTCTGCCTGTAAAAATTTTTATATCTGTCTTATTTTCAATGGCATACTTAAACAAATACTCAGTAACAACTTCAGCATGTGCAATCGATGAATTATCAAACTCAATAATTTCTTTTTCTTTTCTTTGGTAATGTTTTTCTACCATCTCTCTGTATGCGTTTATTTCAGCATCAGATTGGTAATTACTTTTATTTTTTTTCATGATAGATTAATTTTAGCACATTAAAATTTACAAGGTTGCGAATTATAAAGTTATTACACTTTTTTGTCAAAATTATTACACTTTGTTATCAATATCAACAAATTGATGCTTAAGACCAAACTTATCACTCAAATGTTGACACAGGGCTTGCACGCCATAGCGTTCGGTGGCGTGGTGTCCTGCGGATATGAAAGCGATATTGTTTTCTTTGGCAATCGCTGGAATTTGCTCGGATACTTCGCCAGTGATAAAGGCATCTGCACCTACTGCAATAGCGTGTTCAATATAGCTTTGTGCGCCGCCTGTGCACCATGCAATATGTTTTAATGCTTTATCGTCATCACCAAAAACTAAAGGCGCTCGGTTAAGTGCTTGCTTAATGGTATTTGAGAGTTGTGATAATGTCAGATCAACTTCCCCTTGCCAAACTAGTGTATCGCCAATGGGTTTAGGATTTTTTATACCAAAACGCTGTGCAAGTTGGATGTTATTGCCCACTGTTGTGTGTGCGTCAAGTGGTAAGTGGTAGGCGAATAAATTAATGTTATTGTCTAGTAGAGCTTTTATGCGGTTTTTTTTGACGCCTGTAATGCGTTGGTCTTCGCCTTTCCAAAAGAAACCGTGGTGGACAAATAAGGCATCGGCTTTTTCATCTATGGCACGGTCGATTAAATCTTGGTTAGCGCTAACGCCAGAAATGATATTTTGGATGTCAGATTTACCTTCAACTTGCAAGCCATTTGGGCAATAATCTTTGAATCTATCAACTTTTAGATAGTCGTGGCAATAGCTGGATAGTGTTTTGTTATTGACCATAGAATTGCTCCACAATATTGATGAATTGTTGATTTTCTTTACTAGTACCAATGGTAACACGCAGGCAATCGGTGAGTTTTGGAGTGTTGGCTAGGTTTTTAATGAGAACACCATTTTGTTTGAGATTTTCAAATAATTGATTGGCCTTAGGGGCTTTAAATAAGAGGAAATTTGCCTGCGATGGATAGACTTTTAAGCCATCAATTGCCTTTAAGGCGGACGATAATTTACTGCGTTGTTGTAGGATGGTTTTTGCATTGGCATCAATATCTGCGCGTTCGCTTAATAAAAAATTGGCACTCACTTGAGTTAAGGTATTGATATTATAAGGTAAACGCAATTTATCTAATTGCTCCACAGTATCTTGTGCGCCGATTAATAAGCCTAAACGCAAGCCTGCAAAACCAATTTTGAGATGGTTCTGAGCAAAACTAAGTTAGGGTATTTTGCAATATCGGCTAAAAAACTATCATCGGCATACGCATAATATGCCTCATCCAGCACCACCATTGCAGTGGTTGAAGTGATGATTTTTTCAATCGTTGCCCTATCAAAAGAATTACCAGTCGGATTATTTGGGTAGGCAATAAAAATCAGTTTTGGTTGATGAGTTGCAATTGCCGATAGCATCACAGGCAAATCAATTTCGAACTCATCGGTTAAATCCACGCCTTGGTAATTCAGGTGGGTGAATTTTGAAATCATATCATACATCACAAAACTCGGCTCGACGCTCAAAATGGTGTCGCCCGCCTCACACGCTAAGGCTAATAATTGGATTAATTCATCAGAACCATTGCCTAATAACACACCGAATGCATCAGGAATATTCATTAATTCACGCAACGATTGTTGCAATTCTAGTGCGTTAGGGTTTGGATAACGATTCAAATCTGCATCGGCTAAATATGCCAAATATTGACCAATTAAATCCTCTGCTAAAGGAAAAGGAGACTCCATCGCATCCAACTTTACCATATTTTCCGAGGGGGGTACATGGTAGGCGTTAATTGCTTGAATATCGCTGCGAAGCCAATTGTTGATAAAACTCATAGGGGTTTCCTGTTAGGGTGTTTTTGCATTTTACCAATACTTTTGGCATTTAACAAAGTTTGATAAGTGTAGTCTAATGCTTGTTGACAAATATCTTCCATAGATAAATCTTGTGCAACCAAACTCGCAATCGCACTCGACAAAGTGCAACCAGAGCCGTGATAATTGCCTAGTAATTTGGCATAAGTATAACTTTTTATTAAATTTCCACACTGATATAAACGATGCTCTATTTCACTATCTGACACATCTGTTGTCGTTACCAGCACCCATTCACAAGGTAAGGAAGTGACTTTTTGCTGTTCGTTTTCGCCCACAGCCAATGCTGATAATTCAGCAGAATTCGGGGTAAGAATATGCACCAAAGGCAACAAATCGTTTTTTAAAGTTGCGATCGCCTGTGTCTGCAACAACACATCATCAGTACTTGATTTAATAATTGGATCTAAGACAACAGTGAGCACTTGATTCTTTAACAATTCAACAATCACCTGAATTTGCATCGCAGAAGAAAGCAACCCAATCTTAACTACCTGCAGCTCAATATCCATTTGCAGATGCTGAAATTGTTTGGCAATTAATGCATTATCTATCGCCTGAATTTCCGCAACCGACTGTGTATTTTGCACTGTTAGCACCGTCGCAATCGGCAATGGCGTTAAACCAAATTGATTAATGGTTTCAATATCAGCGCTGAGTCCCGCACCTCCGCAAGGATCAAGCCCTGATAAAACTAAAACAGTGTCATTCAATCTTGCTTTCTTTTTTGATTAAAAAATCTACCACTTCAAGCATTCTACTGTGTGTTCCTGCGTGGGTAGCATCTGTCCAATATTTGCCATTAACCACAATCACTGGTACACCTTTAATCTTATATTTAGTGGAGTTGAGTGTGGCTTTATTGAGCTTAATGCGAACGGCAAAAGATTTAAATGCTTTTTCTACCTTTTCCTTGTTCACACCGAAAGAAACTACCCAATTAATAAAACTTGTTTTAGAATTGAAATTTTTATTTTTTGCATGAATGGCGCTGAATAATGGCTCATGTAATTTACCAAGTAGGTCTAATTCTTCTAAGACAAAGTAAAAAATAGCCCCTTTCTTCCAACGCTTAGAAAACACCGCGGGCTGTTGCACAAATTCAGCATTGGCAGGTAATTTTTTTAACCATGCATGTAGCACCGGCTCAAGATTATAACAATGTGGGCAGTAATACCAAAATAACTCCCGCACTTCAATTTTATCTCCTGTGGTAGTTTTAACAGGTTTCTCAAGTGCAATATAATCAATACCTTCATCATAATCAGCATACACAAAAGTGGTGAATGCCAGTAGCAGTCCTAATACTATATTTTTCATTATTTCTCCTTTTCCAAAATGTTGATATTATACGATTGCAATGCATCCATCGTGGCACTCAATTGCGTATAAGTTTTCTGTTCAATCGGGTGCATACCGTCAGGATTGAGTTGTGCAAGGGGTGCAAGTACAAAATTGTATTTCAAAATATCATCTCTTGGCAAATTATACATCTCATCAATTACTGCATCATATAGTACTAAATCCAAATCCACGCTTCGTGAAGAAAATTTTGGCTGCGATCTGTCACGCCCTTGCTTATCTTCAATCGTGTGTAACACACTAATCACATCAACCACGCTCAAATCCGTCGTCGCATTCACACCCACATTGTAGAAATCATCACCTTCAAATCCTGCTGACACACTCTCAAAAATATCCGAGCACTCAATGTCAAAAAAATTCAGTCGCAACCCATCTATCGCCTGTGCCACATTGTGGCTGCGATTTTCGTTTGAGCCAATATTGATGTGAATATTAGCCACAACTACGCTCAATAATTACGCCCACGCCCTTAGCCCCTGTAATTGCCTCGCCTTTATTCAGCGTTAACTTCACTTTTTCTACGCCAAATTCATTGATAATAATTTGCGTAATTTTCTCTGCCAAAGTTTCCACTAATTGAAATTCACTATTTTGCACAAAATCAATCAAGCGTTTAGAGACCGCCTTATAATCAAGCGTTTGGTCAATATGGTCCGTCTCACTCGCCGCTTTAATATCCGCCGACATTTCAATATCCAACACAATATCTTGGCGAATTTTACGCTCCCAATCGTAAATACCAATCACGCAATCAATCTTTAAACCTTGTATAAATACAATATCCATAGTAACATTTAATTTTTTTCGTTAAATAAGGGTGCTATGTTACCTATTTTGATTATTATCGGTTACCTAATCGGCTCAATTTCCAGTGCAATTTTAGTTTGCAAAGCCTTCGGACTCCCCGACCCTCGCACTCAAGGCTCAAACAACCCTGGCGCAACCAATGTTCTACGCATCGGTGGCAAAAAAGCTGCTGCCATCACCCTTATCGGTGACGGTACAAAAGGTGCTATCCCTGTTCTCATTGCGCATTATTTTGGTGTTGATTTATTCACATTAACCTTGGTGGCGTTGGCCGCATTTTTAGGTCATGTCTACCCAATTTTCTTTAACTTTAAAGGGGAAAAGGTGTGGCAACACTTTTAGGTGCTTTATTCGCACTCAATTATTTAGTTGGCCTAAGTTTTGTATTTATTTGGGTTTTTGTTGCCAAAGTATTAAAAATTTCATCATTATCTGCACTCATTGCTACTATATTGATGCCCATAATTTTTTACCTTTTAAGTCAAGATTTAAATGCTACTTATATCATTACGCTTATCTGCATTTGGGTTTTTTATACTCACAGAGGAAATATTCAAAGACTGCTTCATAATAAAGAAGGGAAAATCAATTAGAGACCTTTGCATAATGTAGAGATGATTAACAAAATAACAAATTTTATGTATTGAGATTTTTTTAAATCTGCTCCAGAAGAACTGCAACTATAGCCATTTCCCAGGGAGGGTAAGTGCCTCAAGTTTTAACATTGACACCTTTTTTAAGCAAATAAAGCGATAACATTGTCAGCACAAAAATCATCACTATTAGCACAAAAATTGAAGTGAAAAAATTAGTAGTGCTGGTACCTAAAAATCCCAATCTAAAACTATCCACCATGTAATAAATCGGGTTAAATTGACTAACACTTTGCCAAAATTCAGGCAAGATTTCAACGCTATAAAACATCCCTCCAAGATAAGTCATTGGCATCAGAATAAAAGTAGGAACGATAGAAATATCATCAAAAGACTGGGCAAATATTGCGTTAATAAAACCTGCTAAAGAAAATAAAATGGCTGTTAATAGAAAGGTAATAAGTGTGACTGGTAAAGAATAAATTTGAAAATCTATAAAGAGTGAAACTGCAATAAACACCCCAATACCCACAAAAAAACCTCGTGCCACACCACCCGAAATATAACCCAATAAAATTACCCAATACGGCACAGGAGAAACCAACATTTCCTCAATGCTGTGATTAAATTTTGCCAAAAAAAACGAAGAAACCGTATTGGCATAAGAGTTCTGGATAACCGTCATTAAAATAATACCAGGGATGATAAATTGCAAATAACCCACACCCTGCATTTGCCCAATTCTCTCACCCATCAAACCGCCAAAAATCAATAAATAGAGCGAAGTGGTAATAATGGGCGGGAATATTGTTTGCACCCAAATCCGAGAAAATCGCAGAATTTCTTTGATAACAATGGTTTTATATTGAACCCACATAATTATTTATTCACCAAATTTAAAAATAAAGTTTCCAAGCGATTTTGTGCACTCCTTACATGAGTAATTTCGATATCGTTCTGAGCCAATGTTTGCAATACCTGGGTAATGCCGATACCTGATTCCACCGATGCTTCCAATGAATATTCATCTAATTGTGTGATTGAAAATTCTAATTCAGCTGGGATGTTGGTTAGTTTCTTCGCGCTTTCTAAAATCAAAACTTGTTGCGATACTTGCGCCAATAATTGCTTCATACTCGTCTGTTCAACGATTTTTCCATCATTGACAATGGCAATATTACGACATAAAGACTCTGCCTCTTCTAAATAATGCGTAGTCAAAATAATCGTCATTCCATCTTTATTAAGTTCTTTCAGAAACTGCCACATTGAACGACGGATTTCCACATCCACCCCCGCACTTGGTTCATCCAAGATCAGAATTTTAGGCTTATGAACAAGTGCCCTTGCCAACATTAAACGCCTTTTCATCCCGCCTGAAAGTGACTTTGCCATATCATGGCGTTTATCCCACAGTTCTACGCGCTTTAACAATGCTTTGGCATTTTTTCGTGCTTGATTGCGTTCAATTCCGTGATAACCCGCTTGGTTAATCAAAATTTCTTCAATCGGTTCAAATGGATTAAAATTAAACTCCTGTGGCATCAAACCAATCAAACTTTTTACCTTTGCAACATTCTTAGATTGTTCTAAACCCAGCACACTAATGTTACCCGCTGTTTTTTCTAACAATCCACAAATAATCCCAATCATCGTGGTTTTCCCTGCACCATTACTGCCCAATAGAGCAAAAAAATCACCTTCTGCCACCGATAAATTTATCCCTTTCAAGGCGTGAAAATCATTGGCATAGGTTTTGGTTAACGATTGAATTTTGAGTGCTTTTGACATGGGCATATATTATCCACTTTTAATACGCTATCAGTGATATTTATGCGATAATTACCCACTTTATAATTACACTGTGTCCTATGTCTGAAATTAAAAATGTACCATTACCTGATATTGGCGACTTTGATGAAGTTGAAGTCATTGAGATTTTAGTCGCTGTTGGCGACACAGTTGCAGAAGATGATGGCATAATAACGCTTGAAAGCGATAAGGCTTCAATGGAAATCCCCGCCCCTTTTGCAGGAGTTATTGCTGAAATCAAAGTAACATTAGGCGATAAAATTAAACAAGATGACATCATTTTATCCATCAAAAGTGTAGGAAATGATGCGGAAATTGTCGAAGAAGTAGCGAAGGTAGTTAGTGCAGAACCCAAAATACTACCCGTCGTTGTGCCAGATATTGGTGATTTTGACGAAGTTGAAGTCATCGAAATCTTGGTGAATGCAGGTGATGTATTATCCGAAGAAGATGGCATTATCACCCTTGAAAGCGATAAAGCCTCAATGGAAATCCCAACCCCCCTCGCAGGTAAAGTTATTGATATTAATGTTGCTTTGGGTGACAAAGTTAAATTAGGCGATTTAATTCTTAATATTAAAAGCACCAGCGTTGAAGCCGTAGTAACAAAAGACACCGCGCCAAAACCAACCGCTGCTCCCGCACCAAAACCTACAAACACACCAGCACCACAAACTCTAGACCAATCAGTATCAACGACCCCCAAAGGAGACTCTCACGCTTCCCCTTCTATCCGCAAATTGGCACGAGAACTCGGCGTTGATTTATCCAATGTTACTGGCACAGGACAAAAAAGTAGAATACTAGACACTGACCTTAAAGGCTATGTAAAACAAATCATCACCTCAGGCGGTACAGGCGGATTGCCTAAAACCCCAGTGATTGACTTCTCTAAATTTGGACTGCTAGAGATTCAACCTCTTACAAGAATCAACAAACTTTCAGGCAAACATTTAACCGCCTGCTGGCTCAATATCCCTCATGTTACTCAGTTTGACGAAGTCAATATCGACAAAATGGAAACCTATCGACAAGAACAAAAAGCTAACGGCGTTAAATTAACCCCTTTAGTATTCATTATGAAAGGGGTAGTGCAAGCCTTACAAGCACATCCACGCTTTAATGCCTCATTAGATGAGTCGGGTGAAAACTTAATCATCAAAAAATACTTCAATCTCGGTATCGCCATGGATACGCCAAATGGCTTAGTCGTCCCCGTCATCAAAGATGTTGAACAAAAATCCTTACTTGAACTTGCCACAGAATTAGCACAAACTTCCGCCAAAGCCCGAAATGGCAAACTCAGCCCTAAAGATATGCAAGGCGCAGGCTTTACCATTTCCAGTCTTGGCGGCATCGGTGGCACCCAATTCACCCCCATTGTCAACGCCCCAGAAGTTGCCATTTTAGGCGTATCTCGTTCATTCAACAAACCAAGTTGGAACGGCAAAAACTTCGTGCCAGAATTAACCCTGCCACTTGCCTTGTCTTATGACCACCGAGTGATTGACGGTGCACAAGGTGGTCGTTTTATGGCAGAACTTAACAACATCTTAAGCGAGGCAAATTATGATTAAAACACAAGTGGTCGTTATCGGCTCTGGCCCTGGTGGTTACACTGCTGCCTTTCGTGCTGCAGATTTAGGCAAAAAAGTTGTCCTGATTGAACGCTATGAAAACCTCGGCGGTGTATGCCTAAATGTCGGCTGCATCCCTTCAAAAGCACTACTACACACCGCAGAAATCATTAATGAAGCCGCACAGGCACAACACCTTGGCATCACTTTTAACGAGCCAGAAATTGACATTGACGCTGTGCGACAAAATAAAGACGATGTGGTGAGTAAATTAACAGGTGGCATCAAAGCCCTAGCAAAAGCAAGAGGTGTGCAAGTCGTTACTGGTTATGGCAAATTTATCTCCAATACCCAAATCAAAATTGCAGACACCGATGAAATTATCGAATTTGAACACGCTATTATTGCCGCTGGCTCACGCGTTACTAAAATCCCAGCCTTCCCATTTGATGACTCGCGCGTTATGGATTCAACCGATGCCTTAGACTTAGAAAATGTGCCAAAACGCCTGCTCATCGTCGGCGGCGGCATTATCGGCTTAGAAATGGCAACTGTATATGACGCACTCGGTAGTGAAATCACCGTAGTTGAATTAGCCGATCAACTTATTGCCGCTGCCGATAAAGACATTGTTAATCCATTATTCAGACGCATTAACAAACAATACGCCAATATTTTCCTAAACACCAAAGTCATTAGTATGGACGCACAAACTGACGGCATCAAAGTCGGCTTTGAAGGTAAAAATGCCCCCAGTATTGACACTTTTGATAAAGTTTTAGTCTCTATTGGACGCTCGCCTAATGGCAAACGCATTGACTGCGAAAAAGCAGGTGTGAATGTTGATGACTGGGGTTTTATCAAAGTCGATAAACAAATGAAAACCAACATCCAAAATATCTACGCCATTGGTGACATCGTCGGACAACCCATGCTCGCCCACAAAGCCGTGCATGAAGCCAAAGTCGCCGCCGAAGTTATCTGCGGACACAAATCAGGTTTTGACGCTTTAACCATCCCCTCTGTCGCCTACACCGACCCCGAAGTCGCTTGGACAGGCAAAACTGAAAAACAACTCAAAGCCGAAGGCATCGCATACGAAGTTGGCAAATTCCCTTGGGCAGCCTCAGGCAGAAGCCTCAGCATCTCTCGAGACGAAGGCGTTTCAAAAGCCCTATTCGATAAAAAAACCCACCGCATTATCGGCATGGGCATCTGCGGCACCAACGCTGGCGAGTTAATTGCCGAGCCAACCTTAGCCATCGAAATGGGCTGCACAATGAGCGACATCGCCCTCACCATCCACGCCCACCCCACCCTCAGCGAAACCACCGCCTTCGCCGTGGAAATGGCAGAAGGTACTATTACCGACCTGCTGCCGCCAAAGAAAAGATAATAATGGCTGAAAAAATCACAACTGTTTGAAGATTTTAAAATCTGCTGTCATTTTGAGACCTTTGCATAAATATGAATAATCATCAAAACGCCATCTTTCATCAAATTACAAACTTTTTAAAAACACCCTTAGCCCTGCTAGGAGTGGATTTAAAAAATTTCCAATTTAATAAAATCTGTCATTTTGCTAATCATCCCTATTTATGCAAAGGTCTCATTTTGATAAAAAACAAGAAAAATGGTTTTTCTTAGTTATTGATATTGTTACAGTTTTGACCGAACAGCACGATTATAAAAAGCTAAAAAAAATTATTGAAATGTTTTAAAACACAGTCTATCAAAGGAAAATTTTCAATTTCTTACAAACTGTAAGCAACTGAAATTACCAGCCACTATTTTTTACTTTTTAAGGTCTTTATTTATCCCAGTATTTAGTTTCAATACTATGACCTAAGTCTGCCTCAATCAACCGTGAACGCACTTTAAGTAACTTCTCAATCAATGCAGGCTCAGCCTGTTCATAAGCCTCTGCATCAGGCACACGCTTGACAACAACGCCTAATAATTCAGTGATGGCATTGCCAATTGAATTTTGCGAGATGGTAACAATTAACCGACCTTGATCATCACGATAGATAAGTTGTTTAAAGGCGGGTTGCCATCGAATGTCTGAGGCATATTTTGCGTCGCTTAGACATTTATCACGCACTTGTTTGGCGGCAGATAAAAAATCATTATTAAACAACAGTGTTTTTTCGATTTCTTTGGCGAAGTAAGCATTTTTTGGCACACCTGAATTTCTGCTAGACACTTGTGCAAAAAAAGTGCGGTAAAAATCTAAAAAGCCTTTAAGAATTTGATCGTATTCGTGCCAAAAACCGATGTTTTTTAAACTCTCAATACCGCCCTGTATTTCCCAACTGGTTAAGCCTTGTGGATAGCCAGTGAGTGAAAGACTGGATGATTCTCCGACCACGGGCTTAAGGATTTCAAGGTCTAGTGAGGACAAAAATTCCACATACACATCTTTCATATAAGCCGCAAAGACAGAATGTTGTCCACCATCGGTTAAGTTAGGATTGTTGGCATCAGTTAATTTAGCGTCTTTGAGTTGTTGCTTATCAAATACGATAAAATGGTTGTGTAGCATACGAATACTCGGCACACCCGGTGAAGTGATTGGCCAAGTAGAATCCAACGATGCTTCACCAGCCAAAATAAGATGCTTGGCTGGATCAGGATATTGTTCCAACATAAAGCCAATGATAATTTGGTTCATACGATTCCAAACATTCTTGACATTATCAGGCACTTGAGTGCGTCTAACGGGTCTGCCCAATGGGTTTAGAATTTTTTGCGATGTGTTATAAATGATAGAACAATCAAACTCGTTTGAATGCCCTAACGCTTTTCTATAAAGCAATAAATCCTCATCATTGGTGAGCAGACCGTTATTGTCGGCTAAATCGGCTAAATTTTCCGGTGAATTAAAAAACTCATTCGGTTTCATTCCCTCAGGCACTTCTAATGGGATGGGGCGGAAAGGGGTGTTAATTTCTCTTGGACCAGTTGGCATATTTTTCTCTCTTTAGAGGCTTTTGCATAAATAGAAATGATTAGCAAAATGACAGATTTTATTAAATTGGGAATTTTTTAAATTCACTCCTAGTAGGGCTAAGGGTGTTTTTAAAAGATTTTCAATTTGATGAAAGATGGCGTTTTGATGATTATTCCTATTTATGCAAAGGTCTCTTTATATTAATAAAAAGGGTCTATGTTACTTATGCAACATAGACCCCCTTAAATTTTGCGTTAAAAATTAAACTTCAAAAGTCGGTAATTTTTTCGCAACCATTTCTTTTTTCATTACCACATAATCTGGTAAACCATTCTTGTACGGCGGATAGTCTTCCCCCTCAATTAGTGGCTGTAAATACTCACGACAGGCATCAGTAATACCAAAACCGTCCTTAGTAATGTAATCCATTGGCATCATTTTCTCAACATTAGCGATGTCTTTCAACTCACCCATACCAATTTCCCAAGTATATGGGTTGTTTGAGGTGCGAATAATGGCAGGCATGACAGAGTTTTTACCTTCCATTGCCAAGTTAACCGCTGCTTCGCCTAATGCGTATGCTTGTTCAACATCGGACTTAGACGCCAAATGACGCGCTGCACGCTGTAAATAGTCTGCAACAGCCCAGTGATATTTGTAACCCAAAGCGTCTTTAATTAAGTTAGCAACAACGGGTGCTGCGCCGCCAAGTTGTGCGTGACCAAAGTCATCACGCGTGCCTTGTTCGGCAAGGAAACGACCATCTGGCCATTGTGTGCCTTCAGACACTACGATTGTGCAGTAGCCAAATTCTTTAACATTGGCATCAACCTTAGCAAGGAATGCCTTTTCATCAAATTCAATTTCTGGAAATAAAATCACTACCGGAATTGAATCATCAACCAAACCACCTGCTGCTGCAATCCAACCTGCATGACGACCCATCACTTCTAAAACGAAAATTTTAGTCGAAGTGGCAGCCATTGATGCAACATCAAAACTGGCTTCCATCGTGGAAACTGCAATGTATTTTGCCACCGAACCAAAACCTGGGCAATTGTCCGTTACTGGCAAATCATTATCAACCGTTTTAGGCACATGAATTGCTTGGATGGGGTAACCCATAGACTCCGATAATTGTGAAACTTTCAAACAAGTGTCAGCAGAATCACCCCCCCCATTGTAAAAGAAATAACCAATGTCGTGTGCTTTAAACACTTCAATCAATCTTTCGTATTCTGCCTTATTTGCCTCTAAAGATTTCATCTTATAACGACAAGAACCAAAACCACCCGAAGGCGTGTGCTTCAACGCAGAAATATCCGCATCAGACTCTTTAGAAGTATCAATTAAATTTTCCATTAAAGCACCAATAATGCCATTTTGACCTGCGTAAACCGTGCCGATTTTGTCCGGAAATTTGCGTGCAGTTTCAATAACACCACAAGCCGAAGCGTTGATTACGGCTGTTACACCACCAGATTGTGCATAAAAAGCATTTTTCATTAGTTATATTCCTTTAATTTAAAAAAAAGATAATTATACAGTGCAGGCATATGAATTATTAATGAAAATTACACCCTAATCCAAAAGTAGAGATTGCAAAGATAGTGCTATCCCTTACCTCATCTGTGTTTGCAAAAAATATTAGTCCCACCCATAGGTTCGACAACTATTTTTTATCAATTCAAACGGAGCAAGTGCTAACCCCAACACTCCCTGCACGCCGCTCAATAAAGCCATCCAACACCCAGCCACACTTATTCGTAGTTTTTTATCTCTAAGAGACCTTTGCATAAATATGAATAATCATCAAAACGCCATCTTTCATCAAATTACAAACTTTTTAAAAACACCCTTAGCCCTGCTAGGAGTGGATTTAAAAAATTTCCAATTTAATAAAATCTGTCATTTTGCTAATCATCCCTATTTATGCAAAGGTCTCTCTAACACTAAAATAATAACCCTTATTCCTAAAAGTAACATCTACCGCAATATTTCTAACATCCACCGCAAAACTTTTAAAAACCATCGCAAAACTTCTGCCACCCATCCCAAAACTTTGGTATAAAAAGCAATGGATTTGTCCATATCCCCGACGCGTAACATTGTATGCAAAGGTCTCTAGGGTAAAGAAATAATGAATAAATTACACTCTGACCCTAATTATTCCTAAAAAGTAGCCTGTCCCCATTATTACATTATTATCAACAAACCTACCAAACCAGAGCACAAGCAACAAGTGCAGTCTTTGAATATATTGAAGTGTTTTACAACAAGATTAGACGACATTCAACGAATGGTTATTATTCACCCAATGATTATGAACAAGCGTTTTATAAGGAGAATTACCCAACTTAACAAAAGCCTTTTAGGCTTAAGTTGGGTTGGCTTCGCCAATTTGGGGCAAGCCCCAAACCCCATTGTTCAATCAAAAAGAACAAGGGTATAATTTATTGAAGTGGTGTCCAGTCAAGTGGGGGAACCGCACTCTGACCCTAATTATTGTGTAATTATTGTGTTGTGTGTTGTAATTATTTATTGTTATGTGTTTACCCAACTATGGACTCACACTTTTCGGTAAAGAAATATGCTTGCCTGATGGTTTCTTCGAATACTTCGTCATATTCCCTTTTTGGAATACCGTGATATTCCTTTTCATATGGTTCCTTATAGTACTGATGAACTATTTTGTTTCTGAGAGAGTTGAACTTCTTGAAGTTGGTAAACTCTTCCGTGCTAATCTGGTTCAGTATTCGCAGTACTTTTAATGTATCATTTAAAGAGATAGTGTCTGATAAATCCCACGTTTCACTTTGCTCAGATTTGAAGTGAACACACCCCACAAGCATTAAAAAAGATCTTGCCTGATTTTCGAGCCAGCCATGTATTACTTGGATAGCTTCAATATAGTAACCATCATCATGTGCCTTTTTTGCAAGTTCATCGGGCATCCCCTTAGGCTTTATATATTCCAATCGTGACTCCTTGACACATAACGCCTGAAATCACCTGATGCGTCAGTGGTCAGGTGGAATGATTTGTTAGATGGTTTTTATGGCTTGGAAATTTATGATTAAGCATTTGAAATGCAATAGTAATTAAGCCAAAAATAAACACAATAATTGCTGATATAAGTAAATATTCACCCATTTTATAATTCCTCCAATCTATCTAATTTTTTAAAAACTTTACGGTTAATCAATACAATTATAGCAATAACTACAACTATAGTAATCCAGCATAAGACCAATATAATAGGCTTTGCTATTGCATAATTTTCCACAAGCCACGCTAATAATGAGATACATGTTGCCATTAAAATAGCGAATGCAACTTTATACCAACCTATCTCTTCTTTAATTCTGCTTTCTTCAGACATAGGTTGATTTTAACATATTTTCAAAATAGTGTACTGAAATAGCTTGTTTGATTTTATCGAACACCTTTTTGACTGTCTGTATCGTAGCTAGTGTCATAAATATATTCACCAACTCCTCTTTCAAAGTCTTCGGCTTTATCCATGTAACCATCTACAGGGAATAAATGGGGACAGAATAAATGGGGAGAATAAATGGGGACAGGCTACTTTTATCATAGTTTTTTCTTATTTTTTGGTCTTCCTCTAGCCTTTAGAGTTGACAGCAAACCATGCTTCTTTGCCATTTTTATAACCCAGTTTTCATTGCCAAGTGGTGCTTGTCTATTAATACTGTTTCTGATTTTATCTATTTCTTTTTTGAGTTTGTGGCGTATTGACATATTCCACCCAGTTATCTAGTTCTCCATAAGGCTTGTTCAATATCTTTCTATTTCTAAAAACTCTTTCTGATAATGACCCGTATTGCCAATCTTGTGCTGTTTTGCTTAAATCAGCCCTTAACGCATTAGCCTCTATATAGCGCATCAAAGTTAGATAATAACTGTCTTTTTCAACAATAAAACTTTTAAATCTACCTTGCCAAATATGTCCTGAGGTTTTGTTTTTCTTATGATAATAACGCACATGAGAAGTCATCACCCATTGCATAAATTTACTCAGACTATTTTCACCTTGTGGTACAAGTAATAAATGAAAGTGATTAGGCATTAGACAATAGGCGTGTAACTCAATATTCTCTCTTTCTAGCCCTGTTTTTAATAATTTTAGGAAAAACTCGTAATCATCCTCATCATCAAAAACTTGCATACGCATATTTCCTCTATTGATAATATGATAGATTCCGCCTTGGGTTTGACCTCTTGGTATGCGTGGCATTTTAGTGTTGGGGTAAAAGTGGGGAATTATATCATAAAAAGTAGCCTGTCCCCATTATTCTCATTTTGCTAATCATCCCTATTTATGCAAAGGTCTCTAAATATTTTTTGCATATGCCATAAGAGTAAATTTAAGCAAATAAGCCAATACCATTCCCAAGGCTAAAACACATAAAATAATTTATGGTTTAGTGGACTTTTTACCTTAAAAATTTTAAGCACTCCAAAAGAAAAAGCAACCCCAAAAAGTGCGGCTATTCCTCCAAATATTCCTGCATCCATCATTTTATCAATCACTACTGCCCCTTAGTTTTATAACGCCCAAGTTCAGCGGCTGCGTTAGCAGTCCGCTGGAACGCTTTGTTAGGCTCTTTTCCTTTACAAAGGATTATCATCAGGTATTTTTCCTGTATCTAAATCGTTTTCGTTTTTCTTGGTGGTGATATTGCTTGATATCCTCTGTATTTGGCTGTCAATATTAAAATAACTGCTTGAAATATAAACTTGTTCATCTTTAATAAATTTTAGAATATCTAATGACACTTGATAATCAGGCAATATATCAATTAGTTGTTTGATGATTCTATCAATGCCTTGTCTTAAATTATCATTTTTGCTAAATAAAAATATTGCTCTAAACTCAGTCAGTGCTTTAAATACTTTTGGGTCGTCAATGCGAATTACATCAGTTAATATTTGTAATAATTCTTGCTCTCTACCAAGTAAAAAGGTGTACATGTTTTCAACCATGCCTGCGTATGTCGGCATTCTTAGTATAAATTCATGTTTGTAGGGTTGTGATATTTTATTAAATTGGAAATTTATAAATTGAGCCTTTTGCTGGTAGCCACTAAAAGTAGTTACTTTGGCTTGCATCCATAAAACATAATGTAGTGGGTCGGTTCCTGCAATTGGTTCTTTTAATTGCTCTCGTAAAAAATCACTACCTCCAGTTACATCAGAGCCGTCAGAGGATTTTGCTAAAACACCCAGCATATCTTGTGTTCTTTTTTTGAGTTTTTCTTTGGATATGTGTTTTTCCACCTCTTTTGATAGACTGCCAGAATAAGGGTCTTTTCCTTCTAGAATAGAAGAATTAGTATAACTATTTAACATTCTAGATTTACTATTATCATCAAAAGAATACCCATATTGATTATATATGCTTTCTATTTCGTTTGAATTTAGTAAAAATCTCATTTCAGTCAAAACTTTATTTTTAATTTCTTCATTTTGAACCATTTTAATAATGAGTTTTTTAATTTCCTCATGTTGTTCTTGTGTTGGCTTAAATGCTCCATCACTATTAGAATCATACATTTCAAAAAACAAATTTATCAACTCCTTTCTTAAATCATTATTATTCTCATTCATTATGAGATTATAAAATTCATTATGATAACCAATTATATTGATATTTTTTTCAACTAATTTACCAAGCACTTCAAACCTTTTTTCAAAAGATTTATTTTTCATTTCAGAAAAAAAACTATTCATAAACTCCTTTAAGTCTTGCTCAGAGTCTTTTTTTATATTTTTATTATTAGTTTTGGTATTTATTTTATTACTTATATTTATTGATTTATGAGTATTGGTATCTACTTCTTTAATAGCAGGTGTAGTTATTATGCTTGTTACTATTTGTTTATCGGAAATGTTTGTTTCTTGTTTTTCTAAAAACAAATATACAAGTACAGCAAAGATAACAACTATTGTTACTATAATTAATGATTTTTTAGTTTTCATATTTTCTCCATATAAAAACACCACTAGAATAAATGGGTAGATAAATGGGGACAGGCTACTTTTATCTTGGCTTTGGTTTCGGAAGTTGGTTTTACCGATATATGATATTTTTTGTTTAATCAGAGCATGGGCTGATTGTATTGGTATTTTTGGGAATTGATAGGTGGGATTTTTAGAGGTTAAAAAATATAAAAATATCTCTTTATGAGGCAAGTAATTTGCCACAACCAGAACACCTACTACCATCTTCTTTTCCATTCTCTCTTTCACAATTATTACACTTGAATATATTTTGATAGGAAGGTTTTAAGTTTTCTTTGGAATATTTTTGATCGTTGCCATCTGATTGATATTGATACTGACACTCTGGGTTTGTTTTGTAAACTAATTGCTCAAGAAAAACAGAAAATATCTTCTGATGTTTTTCTGGCTTAATTCCCTCTTCACTTAAAGCCTCTAATATATCTAAATAAGAATGCTCAGATAAAAATATAGGATTAGATACTACAAAATCTTCATTATCTTGTTGATGAATAACAGACCTTTCTAAAGCAATTAAAGATATATCAAAAGCAATTACTGCATTAATATCACATTCTGCTAATTCCTTTGAAAAACTATATTTAGGAAGCTGGGTTTTATTGGCTTGAATGCCAAGAACCAGCTTAGAAAGTTAGATATCTTTTTAAAAGAACTGGCATCATCAATACCACCAATGTGAGGAAACGGGAAGCGCATACCTTCTATTACTTTCTCCATCTCTTCTATGTTAATTTGCAATTGGTCAATAGGTAGTTTTGAAACATACCCATCAATATATGAAAGTATATTAATTAGATCGTCTTTTTTATTTTCATTAAATATCATAAGCGTTTTCTTTTTAAGATGATTAAAAAACGCCTTGAAAACGAGGCGTTTATTGAGTTTATAAGGACTACTTTATTATGCAAAAATAGACGCTCTAACTTCTGCAATTTGTCTAACCAAATTTGGAGACTTCTCAGAAATACTGCCTTTAGAATTTTTCTAACGCCAGACTTTGCAGGTTTTACTACAATGCTATCTTCCGAAGAATTTCCTGTTGCTACCAAATTTTTAAATACAATTTTATTACTCATGATTGTCTCCATCTCCTAATTAAAAATCTATATTAACACTTTCACTTTGTTATATAGATTGCAAATTTTATAAATCGGCAGATTATACTTTATTATCTTTCTTAACGCAAGAACAATAAGTTAATAAAATATGCCTGTGTAAAATGATACACTTTTTATTCTTGTGTAATTATAATATAAAAAATATTTTTTAACAAAAATACTAGTTTTTGGCTTAATAGATGTTTAGTCCCACAATCTTATGGTTAGGGTTTTCTCTAAAAAATTGCTTGTCATTATTATAACATTGTTGTATTAATTCCCAAGGTGTTTTAAATTTCAACGACTTAAAAATAAATGAAATAAATGGGGACAAAATAAATGGGGACAGGCTACTTTTATCATAGTTTTTTCTTATTTTTTGGTCTTCCTCTAGCCTTTAGAGTTGACAGCAAACCATGCTTCTTTGCCATTTTTATAACCCAGTTTTCATTGCCAAGTGGTGCTTGTCTATTAATACTGTTTCTGATTTTATCTATTTCTTTTTGAGTTTGTGGCGTATTGACATATTCCACCCAGTTATCTAGTTCTCCATAAGGCTTGTTCAATATCTTTCTATTTCTAAAAACTCTTTCTGATAATGACCCGTATTGCCAATCTTGTGCTGTTTTGCTTAAATCAGCCCTTAACGCATTAGCCTCTATATAGCGCATCAAAGTTAGATAATAACTGTCTTTTTCAACAATAAAACTTTTAAATCTACCTTGCCAAATATGTCCTGAGGTTTTGTTTTTCTTATGATAATAACGCACATGAGAAGTCATCACCCATTGCATAAATTTACTCAGACTATTTTCACCTTGTGGTACAAGTAATAAATGAAAGTGATTAGGCATTAGACAATAGGCGTGTAACTCAATATTCTCTCTTTCTAGCCCTGTTTTTAATAATTTTAGGAAAAACTCGTAATCATCCTCATCATCAAAAACTTGCATACGCATATTTCCTCTATTGATAATATGATAGATTCCGCCTTGGGTTTGACCTCTTGGTAGTTTGACCTCTTGGTATGCGTGGCATTTTAGTGTTGGGGTAAAAGTGGGGAATTATATCATAAAAAGTAGCCTGTCCCCATTATTCGTATCCACTATTGCTATATTTTTCATATTCTCTCAGTATTGTATGCCTAACGCCGCATCACAGGCTGCCGTAAGTGGTGCGTCTTTTGCGGCTTTTTCTTTTCGCAAAAGGCGTGACGCTTACGGCAGTCCTAGTGCATGCGATTGTTATATGATTAAGCCTGTTTACCTTGCTTTATCTTTAAGTATTGTCTTTGCTTCTTTAAGATCTAT
Organism: Candidatus Thiodubiliella endoseptemdiera; assembly: GCA_013416635.1. Classification (GTDB taxonomy): domain Bacteria; phylum Pseudomonadota; class Gammaproteobacteria; order PS1; family Pseudothioglobaceae; genus Thiodubiliella; species Thiodubiliella endoseptemdiera. Next base: position 681,450 of record JACCHT010000002.1, read on the forward strand.
TTTTGCTTCATGCCCATGTTTTTCGAGCAAGTGTAATAAATTACTACCATTCAACAATGTTAACGGTTTATCCTTTGCAAAGGAATATGAGTCAGGCCCAAATTCAGCCGTTGTTACTAAGATACCTTTTGTTGCACCTTCATTTAATACAGTTCCATACAAGTCTCGTACAGCTGCCACTCAACAGTATTTGTGTAGCGCTTAGCTTGTATAACTATTTTTCCGCCTCGTATTGGGTCTGGGTCAAAAGCAATTGCATCTACACCACCATCAGATGATGCCTGAGTAACTTTTACTTCACCTCCATTTTGAGCAAATTCTTTCTCAAAAATTTCTCGAACTAAATGCTCAAAGTCTTCCCAGTCCATTGCAGCAAGATTACTTCTACTATCAACTTTTGATGCTACTTCATAGTGATCTGTAAAAGCGTTTGTCAGATTTGTCTAATTCAAGTATCGGCCTTACAGCTGTCATTGAACTTAATTTGGCACAACCAATTCCTTGAGGGATTTAAAACATTGTTTTGGATCAATCATTGATAGATTGATTTCATTAAACTCTTCTTTTAAAACTTGGATTGAAATAATGCAATTTGATTCTATATGTCCTGTGGAAGTGTTAACTGCATTAACAATGCCATTGAAATTTACACTTTGAATTGCTTCAATGACATCTGCTTCGAATATTTCATGGATTGTCCTTAAAGCAATTTGGTAGATAGCAGAATCAAATAACTTTAGATGTGCTGTATGACTTAAGTTTTTCTCTGTAAATTCATCTCTTGATTTTACATATTTTACAATATTTAAATTGGGAATATCTTCTATACTTGGTAGGATATAGTCAATCAATAGCATGTTATTAGCTGATTTGTATTGAAGCTCAAAATCCTTTGGAAAAGTATCTGGATACATTGAGCTATTCAATACTATTTCACAATATTCTTCTATTGCTTCTTCATCTTTATTCGTATAGCACTCTTTAAGTTTATCTATTTTTATTAAAAGCACTTTGTTCGTCTAAATACTCATGCTCTCTATTTTTCCAATCACTGAGTGCTATTTTATACTCTTCCTCTCTCCTATCATTTTCTTCTTTGATTAATTGTTTTTTATCTTCCCATTCTGATATTGCTTTGTTATAAGCAGCTTTTTGTTTCGTTATGATTTTCTTTTTTTGCCTAAAATCACCATAAAAATGAAACCGCTATAAAAACTTTCTCTTTCTGGTTTTAGGTGACTGTTTCTTTTGGTTTTAATGGACACCCATTGCTTTCATTAAATTTAATATATTCGTGTTTTGTTACAATTTCAGTATATGAGGTAGTATTCTTGATAGATGTCCAATCTACGGCATCATCAATATCTAGCGTGTGAGAAAGTATTTTTCAATCTGAGTGAGTGCTTGAATTGCTTTTCTGTTCTCTCTTCAGCCAAATCACTTTTGGCAACTGTCTCCATCCTTATTTTTCTTTATTTTTTATTTCAATCTTCTTTTGCCATTTATTCTCCCAAGCTACTACTTGGTTATGTATTTTACCGTTAAGAATATCTGTATCTCGTGCAAAAGATGCTTGATTTCATTTAGCCCATCATGTCTCAGTTTAATCTCATACCCTGAGTGTTTCCCTGTAGATGTGTACCTATTATTGAGAGAACCTTTTTCGATCATTCATTTTTCCTATATATACAATTACACAGCTAAACTATTTTTTCATATAACGGCGTGGCAATAACCCGCCTAGTAATTTATTTAGAGTTTACTCTATTTTAAATTCTCTAGGTCGGGTTGATTGGCTTGTTAGACGCCGCAGGCGGATAACGAGTTAATCCATTATTGCCACGCCGTTAGAGCCGACCGCTCTGCGGTTGGCTCTAACGTTCTCAGCGGCAGTTTAAAGTGGCACGTTTTTGCGAATGCAAAACAAGTGACGCTTTAAACTGTCCGCTGGAGCTATTTGTTAGCATTAATTGTTTGCTTTACTATTCTTATAGCTTCATCAATCCAATCCTCAATATTATCAGCGATGTACCCATAAACCCCTTTGCTAGTAGTTCTTGGCGGGTCATAAGTTTTAGCAATTGTAGATAGTCTCTTCTTTGTTGGTCCGTGCGTTACATAATATAGCGGATTTGAACCTTTTGAACTCTGCTTGTCGTTGCTATCAGTTATATTGTGGATATGAATGGCTAATACTCCCATCCCTTCATTCCACGACTCTTTGATTTCATGATTAATCCATTCTCTATCAGCCGTGTTTGAACCGACTAAGATAACTGTACATGTTCTTCCTTTCATTTGACCCGCTATCCAGTCTTTTATTTTTTTCACCTCCACCAGTTACCGTTTCCCAGTCATTATCTGATGCGGGTTTGTTTCCTTCTACTGCGCCGATATTTCGTATTTTGAAACGCGCCAGTTATCAGGTACATAGTGAAAACTGTAAAACATTTTCTAGCCATTATGAGCCTCCGTGAGTAAAGAAAAACAACTTACAATTGCAAAAGCAATTATTATTGAGAAGTAAAACCAACAAACAGACCAAGAGAGTGCTATTCTTAGTACTGATTGTTCATCTTTTATATATGGTTTTATATTCATTTCAAATGGTGCGTCCACTTCATGAAGTCGGACAGCGTTGAATAATCTTCGAAACAACCTGCCGAGCCATAAATATTTTGCATCCATTATCCAAAACACTATTACTGGCAAGCATCCTGAAAGTGGATATACCCAGTTAGGATTTTTACTGAGCCTGTAAAGCGAGGACAGCAACAGCTAATGTCATTGCTATTGCTTTTAAGGTGAAGGAGTTTGTCTCAGCCGAGTGACAATGCCCTGAATCATTGTCATATGAGCTATTGAAACTTCATCATGCTTATCCATGCTTCCTCCGGTTTAAGAATGCTAACACCTGAATTCAGCGGCCGCGTAAGCGGTCAGGTGGAATGATTTGTTATGTGGAGTTATTATTTTCAATAACTTCAAGTTCACACTCCTCTTTTATTGCCTCTATTTTATCCTCTAACTCTAATATTTTTATGTCTATCAAACCTATTTGATTATCATAGCTATCGATGCCTTCATTAGTTTTAGCATATCTAAGTTTCACTTCTAATGGTATTTTTTGCATTTTTAATTCATGTATTTTATCCCTGTATTTTTCTGTTCTTTCTGATATTAAAGTTTGTTTTATTGTATAAAGCAAGAGGTTCATTTATTTCCTCTTTCAAAAAGAATTTATATTTTCAAAAGTGTTGGCTGTTATATTTAAAAACTTTCAGCAGACTTTTTTGTTGTTTTTATAACATCTTGAACTTCCTGCCTTGGTTGGCTAAATTTCATTATCAGTCCAGATATTACAATCAATGGAATTGCAATATAAGTCAAATAAACGCCAACATATGACACAGTAAATAAAGTTATGGTATAAAGTATTAAGGTAATCCAAAAACAAAAGTGGCTTTTTTGTACATTATTTGCTGACTTGAAAGCCGTAACTAGGGCTATCGAGTGTTAAATCACCCCTAACATCAGTACTAATATTAAAGCCATACCCACTATCCTCAATTTTTATTGTTAAGTTTCCTGTCATGATTACAGATAGCAGTATTGCTATTTGTATCAGAATAATTTTCACCAAAAATTCTTTATTTGTTATAAATTTAAAAAATTTCTTTATTTTTGCATATTTATTTCTCCACATAACGGCGTGGCAATAACCCGCCTAGTAATTTATTTAGAGTTTACTCTATTTTAAATTCTCTAGGTCGGGTTGATTGGGTTGTTAGACGCCGCAGGCGGATAACGAGTTAATCTACTATTCACGCGTTAGATGCGACCGCCCTGCGGTCGCATCTAACTATTATTATAAGGACATATTTCCCTATATTCCGATATTAAAAATAAAATCCTGTAAAAATGTTGTATTTTTACAACTCTATTGGTCTGAAACTAGCTTTTTACTTAATATACGATATTGAAAGTAAAAATATTTCTTACATGACCTTAACTTGTTAATATTGACAGGTATTATAGCAAAAAATAACGCCTATCGTCATAAAAATCGGGCATTATGTCATTTATACAAACAACCACATCAAGAGACCTTTGCATAAATATGAATAATCATCAAAACGCCATCTTTCATCAAATTACAAACTTTTTAAAAACACCCTTAGCCCTGCTAGGAGTGGATTTAAAAAATTTCCAATTTAATAAAATCTGTCATTTTGCTAATCATCCCTATTTATGCAAAGGTCTCATCAAATAATTTATTTGCACAAAATTTGTTGGATTTCTTGGTATTGCCTGGCAGTTTTTTGCACGATATTTTCGGGTAGGGTTGGTGCAGGTGGGGTTTTGTCCCAATCTAGGGTTTCTAAATAATCACGCACAATTTGTTTGTCAAAACTTTTTGGACTAATACCTACTTGATAATCAGTTTTTGACCAAAAGCGTGAACTGTCAGGGGTTAGTACTTCGTCCATTAATGTCAGTTTGTTTGCTTCGTCTAGGCCAAATTCAA
>JACCHT010000017.1 GCA_013416635.1 Candidatus Thiodubiliella endoseptemdiera
CCAATCATCGCTACTAGGCGTGCTTCGATATTCATATGCACATCTTCTAAATCAACCGACCAGTTAAATTTATCAGCTTGAATTTCTTCAAGGATTGCGTTCAAGCCACTGATAATTTGTGATTTCTCCTCCTCAGTTAATAGCCCAACTTCGCATAACATTGTAGCGTGTGCAATGGAGCCAGCAATATCATAAGGAGCAAGAATTTTATCGAAAAATACTGAAGCACCAAAAATTTTGACAAATTCATCGGTTGGTTGGTTGAAGCGTCCGCCCCAAGATTGGTTGTTTTTATTCATAATATCGCCTTGAGCTGTTTGGTTGCCTGTTCAATTAAAGTGTCTAATTCGGTCCAATAAGTTTCAATTAAGACAACGCCGATTTTCTTACCAAGTACTTTGCCATTATGATCAAGCAACAACAAAGTTGGATAAAAATTAACCCCGTATGTAAAACTAAATTGAGAGTGATTACTGGAATGACCCGAAAAATTAACTATTTCCATTAATGAAGAATAAAAAACATGACGGATAATCACTTTATTTTTATACTCTACTAAACCACTCATTGAGTTCAATACTTCTTGTTTAACCAATTCGCAGTAAGGGCAACTAGGCTCTGAAAACATCACTAAAATAGGGATTTGTTTTTGTTTTGCTATTTGCCCATCGATAAAAAAATCTTTTGCATTCATCAACATCAGTAAAATAGGTTACTCTTTAAAAATTAGTATTTTATATGAAAACACTCAAAATCGCCACCCGTAAAAGCCCCCTCGCACTTTGGCAGGCTGAACATGTGAAATCTAGGCTAAAACAACTGCACCCTAATTTAGAGGTAGAATTGGTGAAAATGATGACCACAGGCGATCAAATCCTTAACTCCCCTTGTCAAAAATTGGCGGAAAGGGATTATTTATCAAAGAATTGGAAATAGGAATGTTGGAAGGAAAAGCAGATATTGCCGTGCATTCGATGAAAGATATGCCTTACAAAATCCCTGAAGGATTTGCACTCGGTGCTGTTCTTAAACGGGAAAATCCATTCGACGCTTTTGTCTCTAATCATTTTAATAATTTAGAAGACTTGCCTCTAAATTCTAAGGTGGGAACTTGTTCAATGCGTCGTATCGTGCAACTCAAATCTATTCGCCCTGATTTAGAAATCTTAGATTTGCGTGGCAATGTTAATACCCGACTCAAAAAATTAGATGATGGCGAATACGACGCTATTATTTTGGCATGTGCAGGACTTATTCGCTTAAATTTTGCCGACAGAATTAAACAACAAATATCTGCCGAACAATCTCTGCCTGCCGTTGGACAGGGTGCAGTAGGCATTGAAATTAGAGAAAATGACCAAGCGATATTAGAGTTAATCACCCCTTTGATTGATGAACAAACGACGCACAGAATCAGTGCCGAACGCGCAATGAATGCCCGATTAGAAGGAGGCTGTTCCGTGCCAATCGCAGGTTTCTCAACGCTAGATGGAGATATAATTACACTCACAGGTTTGGTTGGCAATGTAGAGTCAGGTGTAATTTTGAAGCACAAAGTTGTCGGAAATGTGGATAATACAGAAGAGTTGGGCAAACAATTAGCAGACAAATTGATTGCAATGGGTGCAAGAGATATTTTGAAAGTAAACTAAAAAAGGAAAAATTATGGGATTTATTGAAAAAGTTTTTTTAAAGATAACGCAAATGACAGGTTTATTATTTGCAATTATCATACTGATTATGGCAGGAATGTTGGGTTACAACAACATCTCTATTACTGATGAGAAATCTGATATACCGGTCATTCAGTTTGCTGATTATCAAAAAATAGCACGCAATCAAGAGGATAAAATCGCTAAAAATTTAGGAAAAAATCAACAATTTGAACAAGAATTTAATGCACATATTGATGACATCGTTATCGCATTAAGCAATTTATCTGACCAAGTAGTTGATAAAATAACCTAAAAACAAAAAGTCAAGGTACTCCAGTAAAATCAAACTCAACTGCCATATCCACAATCCGTGCAATTATCCTATGTTCAATCCTTGGCAAAAACTCATCAATCAAGTTAAAGTATTGTCGGTGCAAGTAAAAAGTCAATATTGATGAATTCAACCAATTGGCACGACCAGTCTTTTTTTCCGTCAAATCCAAGAAAATAATAGCGAAGCTAACTTCTCATCAAAATCGGCACCGTAAAAATCAAACAAAATATCTACTCTGCCCTTTGGAAATGCACTACTTATTTTTGCAATGTTGGTGATTATGGCTTTGCTGTTTTGCGTATTGAACGCAACACTCGAAAAGTACAGCCCAACATATAAACACGTATGCCCTCCATTCTTAATCATATGGAAAAATCCAACCATTTTCTTTTTAAATAGGGACTTAATTCTCAATGGCCATCAATTTTTCTTCACGCTAATCTACAAATACATTGTGACTCTATCTTCATATAATGTGTGTTATCAAACAAGTTATTTTATAAAAGTGAATAAGACTAAAATAAAAAACAACAAATGGCTACTCATTCCCGTGTTCCCATTAACAAATTTAAATCAGCATTCTTAATATATATACATGTGCCCAATGTGGTAGAACACACAATGTGGAGTCACAGTATAGTTAGGTGCCAGACACATTTCACTATTTATCATAGATTATATGATTTGTTTCAGGAAAGAAGTCAAATATTAGTACCTATGACACATTTTTATCATTACACACATGACCCTAAAACAATTATATACAACTATAATAAAACGGAGATAATTCATACATGATAGTTTACATCTTAGTGCATTTCAGTTTCAACAAGATGAACTGTGAGCTAATGCTCACTTATGATACCGCATATATGTTCAATGTGTATAAAAACCAACAAAGTCGGCAAACAGGAAGTAGGAATCTGATGGGTCCAAAAACGCTTCCCACGATATGGGGTACCTATATGAAGCTTGTGACCAAATATCAGATTTCTGCCATCAATAGTTGCTGAGAAAAATGCGACGAAAAATGAGCATATATGTTCAATGTGTATAAAAATCAACAAAGTCGGCAAACAGGAAGTAGGAATCTGATGGGTCCAAAAACGCTTCCCACGATATGGGGTACCTATATGAAGCTGCGACTGCAAATATCAGATTTTAAGGCCATCAATAGTTGCTAGAAAAATGTGAATAAAATGTGCATATATGTTCACGTATAAAACCAACTAAGTCGGGTAAATAGGAAGTAGGAATCTGGACGATCCAAAACGCACCCACAATATGGCATACCTATATGAAGCTTGTGACCAAATATCAGATTTCTGCCATTGATAAAGTTACTGAGAAAATGCGATGAAAAAACATCTTGACCTGACAGAGGTAAACAGTATACTCTCCTCTGGGGAGCGGGGTATAAAAACAAAATATTTTTACTTACGCTAGCATTAATACCAGCTTCCTGTGTAAACTTCAACTTTGTAAAGACGATCGTAAAACAGACATGTCTATTTCTTCTTCTTCTTTCACTTTGGTTGTTGGTCTTGAGCTAAATGTATTTTTATTCTAGGTTTACCTGGTATTCTCTTTGGAACCTACATTATGTATCAAAATATACAGGTATACAATCATACATGTACATGTATGCTGGTGAAAAGAATGTTTGAATTGATTAATTTTAAGGTTAAAACCACAATTAATTTCTCATGAAAAAAAAATTTTTATGGGAGGTAGGAAATGAAAATGTTACTGAAACAAAAAATCAAACATGGGATAAAAATAATCTTCGCGATAAATATACCAAAAACCTAAATATTTTGAATTTAAATCAAAATACAAACACATAAAAAACAACATTTTCTTACCTTTTGTAGATGCATATGTTCTGATGTTCTTCCATGGTAGTACAAAGATAACAAAACTTGTTTGGTGGAAGGGCTGAAAAGTTTAAAAGAGTCATTATCAAATGTCTGTATGAAATAGTACAAATGGGAGATCAACAAGACAAGAAATTATTTCATTCATTTGTTTTACATTTATTCAATTATGCTTAAAGAGTAAGCTAGCCTTTGCGCTACCTATCTGCAATTTTGTGAGCATATATTCCAAGACAGGATCTAGATATACACAAGTGTTTGTTGTTGTTTGTATTTTTGGTGCGAAGTTGTAGGAGCAGACGTGTTGTTGTTATTAGATTTCTGTCCATCACTGTTTTCCCAATGATTAATGTATTTTTTTTAAAGGATCTATCTGTACATGTATTGTTCTTGTAATTCAATGTAATCTAATCTAAAAGTTTTAGAAGTCTTTAAAGACAAGAACTTAACAATTATAATGCAATCTATACAAAGCTCACATACAATTCAAAAGACAAAAAAGGATTTCCACAAAATTTGCACTTAGAGGGTTAGGTATGGTATTAACACCACTTTCAACAATATCTCAGTTATATCGCGGGCGGCCAGATTATTGGTGGAGAAGACCAGAGTACCCTGAAAACCACTATCCCGCCTCAAGTCACTGACAAACTTTATCACATAATGTTGAATCAAGTACACCTAATTTGAAAGTGGGATTTAAACTCACAATGTTAGTGTGAACTGCACAGGCACTGATTGCATAGGTAGTTATAAATCCAACTAACATAATGCATCACCTACCATGACAGCCCCTTTTTAATCCTAGAGTTCCAATGGTAAATATGAGTCAAAAATATGAAATAAATAATAAAAATATTAATAAAATAAAACATAATATTACAACTTACGTGTTTCTTGAATAAGATGAAAGAGAGTCTGTATCTGCAAAAGGTTTGTCAAGACTTTGAATTGTATTTTACATTCGTAAAACATTACATTGGCATCTTTCCATCTTCCTTTTTGAAGTCAACACTTCCTACAAGAATATAGAACAAGGTAACCTTTAGAGCAACTGGTTAAAAATTCAACTCTTACCAAACTGATCATGAGTTGTTTGTGATTAAAAAGAGATCATGACAAATCAATGCAAAGTTTTCTAAACATATTTTATTTGCTTGAACAAAATTATTATCTTATTCATTGACAATTGTCACTAAAGCTGCTATTAGTGATTATGTAGAAAACATACGTGAAACATTCATATGTTCACTGGAAGGTCATGGCAGATTTGTTTTCATATTAAAGCATTTGTTATCCTATTGACAAAAAATGTTGTTAAAAAATTTTCATTATATGAAATCAAAATAACTGCATTATTTTGCCACTATCAGTAGAAACTAAAAGATGTGTTGACATTTAAACTACATTTCCTATCAGTTCAAAAAACTTTAAATTATGATAAGTGTACAATATTAAAATGAAATTTAAATTTAACTGAACTTGGAAATTATTTGTCAAAAATCATTTTATTTATGCACACATATATATCATATTTGGCATAGGAAGAGACACACAAGGTTTTTTTGTTGCTATAGCAAATTACTAAGTTTGGGGTGTGTAGCTATTAAAGACAGGCAGGAAATTGACATATTGGATATGAGATCTCCCTTTTATTCTCTAGCTCAATCTAAGCATTTTTTGCAGCAATGCATAATTATTCATAAGCAATTCCTCTCATTATATGCAGAAAAAATGCACTCCCCAGATTTTTTTGCCAAATCTTGTGTCGGTATTGTCTTAAAGGCAAAAATGTAGTGGTATCCCTTTCAGAAAGTCTACATTTGCCACCGATATTTTCAAACAACCAATCTAGTTAAAATGAAAAATATGTGTGCAAAAGGGATGTGATAATTGTATTTGCAAAATCTGAATCTACTAGACTACCATTGATTGTGTGTATTTTTTTTTATTGAAATAGATTATAGTAAAGTCGAAAGTGCTTGGTGCATGGTCTGGCCTAGTCCGAGATTCCTCTGTCAGTCCGATGGCACCACTTTCTCTCAGGTGAGATGGCTATAAACAACAGGCAAAATGATTACGGCGGGATTATATAAGGGTTTCGGATAGAAAATAAAATCTGATAGCCACGAAACGTGGAAATGTGTCGACGCAGAGTTGCAGCGCAAATCCGCTGTTTTCCTTATGTAGAGCTCTCTGACGTCCCACGGCTCCAGCAAGTCAGAAAAAAAATGTGGGCCGGACAGCAGAGCACTTCGACTAGGTCTGGCCATGTTAACAGCCAAATTCTAACATGTATCAATCATTATGAAAAATAATGAACCTCCTGTGTGACTCATTGCAGACTTTTGGTCTTTGGATCTGCATGCCAGTGTTTCATTCCATATTCATAGCAAGGTCAGTTTGACACATGTTTGTTTTCAATCTTCAATATTTTCAGAGTGTCTGATGACACAACGTCTGTAAACCCTCTCCATATAGCTGGAGTGTTAATTGGACCGATCCATGTTGACTACTTGATCGTCGTGTATTCATTTTCGCCAGTCGGGATCAGTTCAGAACCCTTAATCTTTCTTTATATATCCATTTTTACGTGACTGGTGCTCCTCACAATTTCCACTGATTATTTATCGTGACCACCATGTTGTTTATATCATGTTACCACAGGAACTTCTGCCGTAAACCCGGGCACCTACATTGTCGTAAAATTTATTTGACGGTCTAAAACCACAAACTCATAGAAGAAACTGAGCATTTAGGTTTTTAATGTGGTGGCAATATCTCTTATTACGTTCCAGAATTTTATTTTCAAAATAATTTCTTATCACCATGTAAGCCTTGAAGGATACTTCATTTTATCTCTCCGTTATATGGATTCTAGTAATTGGTATATCGATGCTTGTCGTTATCTCGATATAGGTTGTTATCTCCTTTTATTCATTCGTAATCAGTTCCGCTTTTTGACCAATATCTCCATTATATCGATATAAATTTTCGTCTTCTAGTATTTCGTTATCAGTCTTTGTTTTTTGTTCATTAGGATGTAATTGTTCGTTGTACCACGATCTAGTAATTCGGTATCAGTAATGCAAATTATATATTTGTTATCTCTGATTTTTGTTTTTGTTTTGTTTGTTCTATTTTTGCTTGTTTCGCTTAGCTTTTGTGGGTTTTTTTGCTTCATTTTGTTTTGCTGTTCAGTGAGTGGGGTTTTTGTGGTGGAGGTCACTGTAGCGTGATTTTCGTCTGGTTTGTTGATGGTGATGATATTGTTGGCCATGACTGTTTAAACTTTCCTTCATCATTTATTGAGGGTCCCCTGCGGCTCAATGAGTTAGGTCGTTGGATCTAACAGCTCATACAAGCCTATCACCAATACGGCGTGGGTTCGCGCCCAGCTTTGTAAATTACAAAAAGGGTGCACTCGACTCGCAGCCGCAAGTGATAAAGTTTACCAGTTGCTTGCCCATGGTCGGTGGTTCTCTCCGGTACCCGGCTTCCTCCACCACTAAAACTGGTCGCCATAGCTGAAATATTGATGAAAGTGGCGTTAAACACCAAAATTCAAAATTCAAATTCATCATATATTGAACAAATGAATTTAACAAGTGCATATGTTTTAACCGCATGTCATTCGTGACGGGATGATTAATGCGATTTAGTCACACGCAACGACGGAATTTTGGTTTAGTTCTCTCGAATTTAGAAATCTTGCAAAGCGAGTTCTATATGCGTCTTTTGATATCTATATTATTTCTGTGAATGTCAAAGCAAAATCCATTTCCGTCGGTAAATTGGCAGAAAAACTTTAACAACTGTAAGTGTTGTGTTAGTACTGTGAACTAAATAAGTAGCATACATTGATATTTAATAACAATGCATTTCGCCTAGAGGATGTCTTATAATTTCCGATATGTGAGTTAATGTGCATTATTGACGGTATAGTTAGTGACTTTCAGGCGAAGAACAGCAATTGAAGCGTGTTTCGTTAATAATATCATTTATTTAGATGGGGTTGTTTTTGTTCACTTAAATAGTCGTTGCCCACTTAAACCAAGCTATATAGAAGCATCAGTTTTCTGTTCAATCTATTACATTTTGTAATTGTATATTTATATCAAAAGCTGCAGTAGCCTCAATGATTTTACTAAATGTTCAAATACATATCCCTTTCATCAACTCTTCTTCTTATCTAAACACTACAATTATACATATGGTTTTATGGGTTCAGGTTTATGGTGTTTGATGTCACTGTGACTTTCAACTTATTTCGTGGCGGTCAGTTTTATTATGGGGAAACCGGAGTACCTGAGAGATCAACCGAGCTGCCGCAAATCACTAACAAACTTTATCACATTGTTGTATCAAGTACACCTCGCCTGAGCGGGATTCGAACTCACAATGTTAGTGGTGATAGGCACTGATTGCATAGGTAGTTATAAATCCAACTACCATACGATCACACGACCACGACGACCCCATGATTGTACTCTGCTAAATGTTCAAATACATGTCCTCCTTTAATTCACTTTCTTCTTATCTAAGCACTACACTATGTATATGCATTTACTTATCTAAAAGCTTAATATTTATTCAACAGATCTTATTTCCACACCTTCTGGTTCACGATTGATATACATATTATTCCAACCAATGTGTAGGGATAGCAGTGCGAACTTGGTCTTTCTAGTGGTAGTATGTAAAAGTAGAAGTGGTATACACTTGAAATTATTAAAATCGGATAACATTTGTAGTTTTTACACTAATTTAAACATTGAAAAAAATAGGCAGTTGTTTCTATGGGAAAAACGATTATTACTGATATCCAAAAAATAGGCATCTTCCGTTTCATAGTTCTGATAGAACAAAAAATATGTACATCGATCCTTTTAATATTCTGCCTTCCTTTCAATATATATTTCCAATAAATAACAAAATGAAGTTGGATATTCAATGTGTTTTTTGAAGGTTGAAATCTAAATTTACCAACCTTTTAGTGCAATTTTCCCTTTTCGCCTGCTTTTAGACAACATATGTACATTGCAGTGCCGTGGCACGGACCACCCCCTTTTCTAACTTTCTGTTTACAAATTTATTTTCAATAAAATTTCTTTATTTCTTTATTATTTCATCTCTTTTTCCTTATTTTAACTTGTTCGTGTCAATATTCATACAATCTTATGTTAACATCAAATTGCATGTGTCGACCCTATATAGATACTAATAATACATAAAAGAGGGGTGGTCCAGCTAATGAGCGCCTGTGAACATATATCGTCAATGTTACACTTTTCCGCCAATATATTCTTACTTTATGCTATTTAAAACATGTTCTTGCTTCTTTAGAAACGTGCAAGAAGTAATAAATAGAGAATATACCATAATACGAACAGTTCCGATCACTTAATTGTCAGAAATCACTGATTTTTGGCCGATAATACGGTTTTTATTCATTGCAAATCGCCATTTTCCTCCCTTTTCGTGTGTATATTTTCTAATTTTTCAGCTCAACTAAAAGTATCAACCTTAACAGCATTTGCATGATTAAAATAAAAAAATGGAACACATAATTCCATGTTCTATTCAAAACACTGCTACATAGTACCAATTTTTATGCCGAAGAAATGTGGTTTTCCCTCACAAAATTTGCACTTAGGACCTTCCGTTTTTCAATGCTATTCTCAATTGTGCACAATACATAATCGATTGAATGACCAAATAAGCAATATTTCTTCTAATTTTGTTCAATTCCTGATGAGAAAGTGGCTCTCAAAAATATGAAGGAGCGCTGTGGCGTAGTGATTAGCGCGTCGAACTACTATGCCAAATGTTCAGGGTCTGATCTCCGTTCGGAGTGAAAACAAATTTAGCACTCACTCTGACTCTCCCTTTATAACATTTGATAGGATGGTCTCAAGAAAAAGACGATAGTTGATGACCAGTGTTTTAAGTCAATTCGTAACTGGTGGAAATGTTTGTCAAGAATATGTGTTGCAAAAAGTTTTACTGTCTACAAGTGTCAAGTGAAAGGCGTGGTAATAATTTTCCCGATAATAACCAGGGTAACTATTTCCTGATAAACATTTTCATCATTTATATCAGACAAAACAGACTTTGAAGCATAAGATTATGTAACACCTTTATTTTCCTCCCTGTAGAATCGTATTACAACAAACATTCTCTATCAGACAAGTCAATAAAAACTTGTTTCCAATGTGTCAACTTGAGTTTGTGTATCACCACCAATGGTTTCAGATATAGATAACGATAGGTTTTGACCATTGAATGTGAGGAAAGAGAGTTTAAGAATAACATGGAGGCTGCACATAGATTGGCGGATATTAGTATTTTATCCCGAGCCAGAAGCGAGGGATAAAATTTACTAATATCCGCCAATCCATGTTAAAACTCAAAACACATTCTGGCTTCCATGATTTATTTCGATTCTGATATGTCTAAGAGTACAAATACGGTAGTATACTTTGATTGGAAGACGGTAATTTATATTTACGTTTGCGGAAAATGTCGCACACAATTTATGCTGCCAATGGAAAAGTCAGTCACATTCACCGGCGCATTAACCCGAATAATCCAGTCGTTATATTACGCTTTCCGCTGGTCGCTACATTAATCAGCGATAGTGCCGATAGAGGGCGCAGTATTATTCGAGTTACCGGCGCATGTGCTAATGAGATTATACCGAATGGATAACTCGCTCGTTTGTTAACAAAGCGAAAAGAAGCGCTGAGATCTTGTTAGAATTATTGATTTGTTTGTGTTTATAAATAACCCAACATACTTGACCAATTTCTACTATCTGAAATACATGTACCACGGTCATAATATTACTAGGATATAGAGATATTTGTTACTCTACTATAATTTTATATTATTATAAATAAAAATTAATTCAAATTTCTTCCACGACTTGTGTTATCAGCGATATCTTATCACAGATTGTATATTAAACATAAAGATTAAGATTATCAAATATTATATCAATCATTACTTTAATAGCTGTGAATTTACGTGTTTGTGTTCATCGATAAATACGGCTATTTGCTAATTGTATACATATTATTGCCTATCTCCGCGGCCATAGACTCTCATGAATCGGGGGTAATTTCAGAATGGCGAAATATTAAAACATATATATGCAAATTGAGTTATCGTAATTTATGTAACGAATGACATTTTTAATTCTGGTTTTGATTGACATATTTATAGAGTTCGATGAGTCGAGTTTCCCATTTTACTTAGTCAGGGCAACCAGGATTTCAAGTTAAGGGGTGAGCTGTGCAAAAATCACGATTTTACGCCAAAAAATCTTATTTTTCCAATTGCGGAGGGAGGCGCGAACATTTTGGGGTATTTCGTGTGAAAAATCACGATTTTACGCCAAAAAATCATATTTTTCCAATTTTTAGGGGCGCGCGCCGGGTGCGCCCCCCCCCTGGACCTGCCCCTCTCTGTTAGTTGTGTGCGCGTCGTTACTTGCCGAATTTGTCAGGTATGTTTTTGTTCTAAGAGTTAGTCTTCAACATATGGTCTTTAACCAACATATTCTACCTTCTTAGCTAAAAAGTCCGTTAATTACGAGGAGTATTCACTGACCTGCTATTGTACTGTCCATGTTTATGTTTTTCATTCATTTTTGTGATAGTACAGGTCGGTTTGAGGAATGCGAATCTATGTAGGTTTTGTATTGTTTGCTTACATCTGACCTGCCATTGAGATTCAATATCTAGAAGGAAAAATGTTGGGATACCTGATTAACCTATTTAATCCTGCCACTTGTTGTGCATGTCCCACGCCAGAACCTGGATTTTCAACACCAGATGTCTTGGTTTTTGTGTTTAATGATTTGAGGTGTGAGGCTGTTGCTCGCTTTGATATTAGTGGAATTTGCTTTGACCATCACTATGCTTAAGAAAGTTTTGAAAATAAATGCAAGAGGTTGAGAAATGTTAATCGCAGGACAAACAATGCAATGACCAAAAAAAAAAAAAAAAAGGACAAAATGACAAAACAATGGTTTAAAACAATGCACAGAAATATCAATGTACTTGCACATATTCACTTCCACCAAAAAGACCATACAATCACAAAATGAATGCCAACATACATGCACAGTACAATTTAGCAGGGTCAGTGTATGTCCGGAGTTAACTGGCTACTAGTTGTGAAATGTAGAATCTGTTGGTTAAAGACTAATATTACTCTTGGACAAAACATATACTACTGATATCTCTATCAGATGTTAGTATCAATAGTCGCAAACATCATGTGTTAACCATCTGGTCTCATTCTGTTTTGTTATGAATTTTTATTGTCTTTTCTTTGTTATTTTTTGTTCTGTTTCCATTGCCGTTTTGTGTGTGCATCCAAATTGTGGAATTGTACTTTCCTCTAATTTGTATTTGACCTTTATGGTTCAGACCTGGCAAATATTAACAACCATCATATAATATATACCGGTATATAAAATCAGCGATATATCAAGCTACAAATGCCCACCAAAACATCTTAAAGGTGACCACATAGCCGACTTTGATCCTGTTGAGGCTGTTTCTTTACTTACCCCATTTTTTTATTATTTGGCTTTCTAACTTTTTCAACTTTGAGCGTACCTGATGAGGGTTATTCCAGAAACGCATCTTGTGCACTAAATTAGATCTACATTACTATCACTGTGTCGGAACCCTCTGCTGGTGAACTATTAGTCCCCGAGGGTATCATCCGCCCAGTAGTCAGTGTTTCTATCACTGGGTCGATACCTCTGCTGGTGGACTATTAGTCCCCGAGGGTATCATCCGCCCAGTAGTCAGTGTTTCTATCACTGGGTCGATACCTCTGCTGGTGGACTATTAGTCCCCGAGGGTATCATCCGCCCAGTAGTCAGTGTTACTATCACTGTGTCGATACCTCTGCTGGTGGACTATTAGTCCTCGAGGGTATAAATCCGCCCACAGTCAGTGTTTCTACCACTGCGTGTCGATACCTCTGCTGGTGGACTATTAGTCCTCGAGGGTATCATCCGCCCAGTAGTCAGTGTTTCTATCACTAGGTCGATACCTCCTCTGCTGGTGGACTATTAGTCCTCGAGGGTATCATCCGCCCAATAGCCTAAAGTGTTTCTACCACTGTGTCGAAACCTCTGCTGGTAACGACTATTAGTCCTCGAGGGTATAATCCGCCCAATAGCGTCAGTGTTTCTATCATCGTGTCGAAACTCTGCTGGTGGACTATTAGTCCCCGAGGGTATTATCCGCCCACAGTCGCGTTACTATCACCGTGTCGAAAACCCTTCTGCTGGTGGACTATTAGTCCTCGAGGTATAATCCGCCCAATAGTCAAAGTGTTTCTATCACTGTGTCGAAGTCGCTGGTGGACTATTAGTCCCCGAGGGTATCATCCGCCCAGTAGTCAGTGTTTCTATCATTGGGTCGAAACTCCTGCTGGTGGACTAGTTCTCGAGGGTATAATCCGCCCAATAGTCATTGTTTCTAATACCGTGTCGAAACCTTCTGCTGGTGGACTACAATGTCGAGGGTATCATCCGCCCAGTAGTCAGTGTTTCTATCACTGGGTCGATACCTCTGCTGGTGGACTATTAGTCCTCGAGGGTATCATCCGCCCAGTAGTCAGTGTTTCTATCACTGGGTCGATACCTCTGCTGGTGGACTATTAGTCCTCGAGGGTATCATCCGCCCAGTAGTCAGTGTTTCTATCACTGGGTCGATACCTCTGCTGGTAAATTATTAGTCCTCGAGGGTATAACTGGCCCAATAGTCGCGTTTCTATCACTGGGTCGATACCTCTGCTGGTGGACTATTAGTCCCCGAGGTATCATCCGCCCAGTAGTCAGTGTTTCTATCACTGGGTCGATACCTCTGCTGGTGGACTATTAGTCCCCGAGGGTATCATCCGCCCAGTAGTCAGTGCGTTTCATCACTGGGTCGATACCTCTGCTGGTGAACTATTAGTCCCCGAGGGTATCATCCGCCCAGTAGTCAGTGTTTCTATCACCATGTCGAAAACCTCTGCTGGTGGACTATTAGTCCTGAGGGTAATCCGGGTCAGCAGTCAGTGTTTCATCACTGTAAGTCGAAAACCCTGCTGGTGGACTATTAGTCCTCGAGGGTATAATCCGCCCAATAGTCAGTGCGTTTCTATCACCGTGTCGAAACCTCTGCTGGTGGATCGATCATTAGTCCTCGAGGGTATAATCCGCCCAATAGTCGCGTTTCTATCACTAAGTCGATACCTCTGCTGGTGGACTATTAGTCCTCGAGGTATAATCCGCCCAATAGTCGCGTTTCTATCACCGTGTCGAAACCTCTGCTGGTGGATTCCATTATTAAATCCTCGAGGGTATAATCCGCCCAGTAGTCAGTGTTTCTATCACTGGGTCGATACCTCTGCTGGTGGACTATTAGTCATGGAATCTCTCCGTAGGTATGCTATCATTGGTCGATACCTCTGCTGGTGGACTATTAGTCAGGGAGTTATCCTCTGTGGGGGAATATATTTGATAGCTGGTGATAATTGCTGGGGGGTTTATCCCCGATTGTCTAATTGAACCTCGTGGTGGAAAACTATTA
>JACCHT010000018.1 GCA_013416635.1 Candidatus Thiodubiliella endoseptemdiera
TTAAAAGAAAGCATTATCATGCCTATTTTTTTTTTCAAATGAAAAGCACCAATAACAATTACTGTATTTGCCGAAGACAAAACTTTGATTGTCTTTGAAAAAAAAACCAGAATAATAAATGTAACTGGTAATCCTACATATGGTCGTGGATGAAATTATCAACTATTCTTCAAGTCTGTTCCCGAAACAAAATAAGGGAGAATAACTTGAATTCACTGGAGTTGATGCCAGGATTCCTTGTCTCTAAGCAACATACCCGTTATTTTGGGGAAATAACAAAACAATTTTTTTGGGTTTAAAGGCAGAGATGGTTTTTTACCACTTTAACAATTTTTCAAGCTATATCTGGTGCAGTTTTTTGGGGAAACCAAACCGGAAAAATTTCATGACCCGTTGCGTCACTGACAAACGTTATCACCAAAATTTGTATCAGACCCCTCAACTGGTGGGATTCGACTACAATTTTAGGGGGTTATAGGCACGATTAACAGGTAGTTGTAAATCAACTCCATAGACGCCCCTCCTTTTATTTAGTTTGTCAATTAACAACACTAGTTATATATGAAATATACAACATAATGAATATTTAGATTTTTCAGTTTCCCCATCTGTTCCTTAAAAATTTTGGGTTAAATAACAAAGCAGTTGGATCAAATAGTAGTATCCCTGTTGTGGAAATTTTTTTTAGAAAAAATTAAATAACGTCATGGGGAATTGAACAATTAATCGTTTAATCATCTTAATTTAAATTTTAATTTTAAATTAAATATTTAAAATTGCCCTGAAATTTTTAATTTTATTTTATGTACCTTAAATTTTTTTAAAAAATTTTTTATATTATTTTATGTACAGTTTGGCTAATGATCTATCAAGAAGGGCATGCCCCCCTCAACATGTTTTAATCATCTTAATGAATGCTAATCATATATATTTGATATTGTAATAGGAACTCGCTCCTGTGAGGGAAATTAGTTTGGCTGTGTCCGTAAATAAGAAAATGTCAGGTATATTTCAAATTTTTTTGCTTCTTTCTGGGGTAATACTTTTTTTTGGTATTTACAAATGATATGGATATATAGATATGTGGTTCAAACAGAGAAAAACTACACTATTTACAAATATTTTATTATGCAATGAAATCAATATCCATATGGAATGGTATTAAGGTCAGCAGTGATAATTCTCTTGTCAAATACAATTTTGTAGTCCTTACTTTCAGTTTTTGTCACTACTCTACTATGCTTTTGATCTCTTGAAATTTTATGCTCATCAGTTACAGTGATTTTCTTGTCGCCATCAAGTTTTAACGAGAACGGTATCAAAGAATTTAAGTGCATTTTTAATTTAATGTGACCCCGCAATTTTTTAAAAGGTTTGAAACTTGGTGCCCGTTTATCGTTTTACCCCTGTTCCACCACCAGTCAAAAATGTTTATTTTTTTTCCCTTTTGGTACCTCGTCGGTCGACCCACAAGTAGCCCCCAAAGAAGGTTTCATTCGTTTTCCTGTAGGGGAAAAAATTGAGCCCATATCGGGAAAAGGGCCCGCTTTCAATTTTTCCAAATGGCTATACTTTTTTAACCTGGCGGCGTGGTGTAAGCAGCCAATACAACATTGGTTCGTCCCGAAGCTTCTACAAATTCGTTTTTATTTTTCCATCTCATTTCAACAACTTCATCAGTCACAAAATTCACTCCGGAAACTTCTTGTTGATCGCTCGTCAGCAGATCGAAATAGAGGGATGGTTCGGATACGTATTCTATTTGAGGTAAATTAGATCGCTGTCCAAATTTACCCCAGAAGCTGTTCAACATCAGCTTTGCTTGCTAAAGTCAGGTTTTTTTCTATTTTTTGAACAATCGGATACCTTCCTTCTCGAAATAGTTGTCGATGTATCTTTTTTTGGGATCCTTTTTCCAACCAAAAGGGGCCCCCCCTCTTTTCCTTTTTAAACCATTTATATTTTTTTTTTAAAAAAAACCCCCCCTTTTGATTTCGGGTTTTTTCTGCAACTTTTTAAATGCCTAAAATTTGTCCCGTCTTTTAAAACCTTTTTTTTGGATTTTAAAACCCCCGTCTTTGGGCCCCTTTCCTTTTTTCCCCAAAAAGGGGGGTGAAATTGGGCCCCCTAAAAAAAGGAAAAATTTTTTTTTTTTTTAAACAAAGGGGGGTTTTTTTGGGGGTAAATTTTTTTTGATAAAAATTTTGACCCTTTTTAAAAGGCTTTTAATCCCCTGGGAAATTTAATGATTTTTTCCGGTTTTTGGGTAGGGGGGCTTTTAAAGTAAAAAGTGCCTAATTTTTTTCCCGGGATAATTTAAATTGTTTTTCCCTTAAAACAACCCCCGGGGGTTTACACAAATTTTGTCCCCCTTGGGGAAAACCTTTTTAAAACAATTTAAAATTTTGGTCAACATTTTTTTTTTGTAAAAAAAAATAAGGGGTTTTTTTTTATTTTTTTTGTTTAAAAATTTTTTGGTTTCTTTTTATAATAAAGATGTAGAAAAAAATTTCTTTCCTTTTCAAGAAACATTTTGGTAGTTCCGAAAATAAATTAGAAAGTTCTTTGAGTCAATCATAATTTTGGCTCCCGGGACTTCAAGGACATATTTTTAGCCCCCCAGGGATTATTTTTGGAATAATTGCATTTTTGAACAGGTATTGCAGAATCGGGAAGGAATCATACCCTTTGAAATTGTGAAACAAAACGGTTGCATCATTATTTTCTCCGGAAAATAACCATTTACAAAATTCGTCGACAGTGTTGATTCCAGTAAACACCTGTTCGTTCTGTCCACAATAATGGCATGTACTGTTATGGGTTAACTCTCTGTCAAAACAGTCCGAACACACTTTATGTGCAACGCATAATTTGGTTTGTTTCGTTAAAAAATTTGATTTTTGCGTTAACATTTTATATTCCCCTCCCCGCGATATCCAGCCTCCTTGGGAATTAAAGTCCTGTGTACTCAAAATCAAAAAGATATAAACCTGTCTTTCGTCTTTCCCTTTTTTCCTGGTCGTTTTTCCCGACCGCTTCTCCAAAAGGAAGCATGAACGAGATGATCTGGACAAAATAACTTTCCCCTCTTACAGTACACTTCACCCTTTTGCTTTCATGCATTTTCTTTTGATGCACGCTGAAATTTACAAGTTGGTACCTTTTTTTGTAATTATCTTTTGCGGGGAACAGTCTGTCCCTTTTGAAATAGCGTGCACCCGTATATCCAGTCATCCTCTGATTGTTCGTGTACTTTACATGTGAACAAATATTTTTGGTCGGTTTCCTCTCTATTTATACCCTTTTGACGGAATGGCGTTAGCTTGTTCAAAGGCCGGCATACTGGGGGAATAATTTTTGTTCATCGTGAAAGTAAAGGTATATCTTACTTACTGCTTCAGGGCCTTGGTAAATAATACTATTAAAGTGTTCTTTTGAAACAACATGAATTTGCACATCATTCATAACAGCCTGAAATAGCTTGACGTCCTCAATGCCACATTTTCGCACCGCAACATCGGCTTTACAATATAGTGCACGTGCTAACAGTTCTTGCATTTTACACCCTTTACGTATAGCCTCCCAATTTGTGTGTTTATCTAATTTTGCATTTGCGTTAGAGCTCGGGCACAACCGTCGTCCTTGTTTTAAATTAATTTTATACATTGTTTTTCCCCGAAAAAAACGCCCAAGTGTGTGTTTTCGCCTCACCAAGGATGTTAACATGCGTGATATCTATTTCTAGTGAACTATCAAGTACAAATTGTTCGTACGACTGTAGAACGCGCTCAATCTCCTTCAACAAGGTTTCTGTTGACAACTGTGAAACTTTCATAAACGGTATTGTTATAGGAAAATCCAGCTCTGGACACGAAATGGACATTCTAATTAGATCCTCAGATTTCATAAACTCTGTTAAATCTTTTATCAATGATTGAAACAACAATCTAAGCGTTTTCGTTAAATGCGTACTTCTAATTCTTTAAATGCCACTTTATAAGTGGTTGATTTTGTTCTAAATTTTAGGATATTGCGCTTCGTAACTACACGTAGATCATAAAATCTATTTGGCGAGTCTTTTCTTTGCCCTTTTTTAACTGGATTTTATTGACGTTCTCCCTTCTTTTAAATCGCCTCTTGGGGGTTAACGACGAAAAGGGGGAAAACCCCCATTCACTGCACTGTTTGGGATTCATCTCTAATTTCAACCCATACCGTAATATTGTACTTTCTTCCAATTTTTTTCCGACATATCTCGGGTCATAACTCTCATGATGTCCTAAATCTCGCTGATGTTTAAGAAGTAAACTCTTCTTGGAAAATTTATTTCCGCACTGTTGACAAGTATGTTTCATTTCTTGCTGTTTGTCATGAAATGACTCCCTATCAATAGAAAACAGATTTGATATACTCATTATACTTTGCAAAGCAATATAAGAGATTTTTTTTCGATTTTCATAGTTTGACAACAACCTTACACGTGGGAGGATGGATAAAATGTCCAGATTGCCACAAGGAATTTAGTAGGAAAGACGTGATGTTGAGACACAGGAAAAACAAACATGGATTAAAACTGACAAAGCAGCAGAATGCACCGCCAACATTAATTATACCCGCGCCAAGGAGAAAACCCCCAAACCGCCCCGCCGCAGAGAAAGGAAAAAATTTTTTTGGCAAACTTTTTTAGATGACAGTCAGCGGAGTTACATCTTGTGGGAAGACTTATTTTGTAAAGCAACTTCTTCAAAGCTCCCATAAATTTATTCAACCAACACTACAAAGGATCATTTGGTTATACAAACGTTGGCAGCCACTCTATGATGAAATACAAAGGACTGTTACTCCACGAGTTGAATTTGTACAAGGGATACCTATTGATTTGGAGACAGATAGCTACATTGATCCATCAGTAAGAAATTTGATAGTTTTAGACGATTTGATGGCGACAGGGAAAAAAATCCTGAATAACCACCCCTTTTTCAGAAAAGGGAAATCACCAAAAAATTTATTTTGTGGTCGATTAAATCAAAATTTTTATTAAGGGAAGATCCTACAAAGGAAATTTTATCTGGTTTTATTTTTAAAACCCGACAAAAAACAAATAATTTTTAGGTGGCAGATGTATCCTGGAAAAGTGCAATATTTTTAAAATATTTAAAAGAAATGCAGAGACGGAACTTACTTTTGGATTTGAAACCAACTACTTCAGAATCAAATCGATTGCGTTCGAATGTTCTGGATAAAAAGAAGATGATGTAATACCAATGGCAAATGGTATACGAATAAAAGAACAAGAGGATAACGTTCATTCTTTTGAAGATAAATCATAACAGACCCGGGAATTAGCCTTCCTGTGATGATTGTGGGGGGTGCTCAAGTAGCATGATTTAAAAATATCAAGACGTGGTGTCCTGAAAGCGAATCTTTGAAAAGGAAAAGAGAAGACGAAGATATAAGTGAAGAGAATACACTAAAGGTCAAAAGGCCCAATGGATTAATCGATAATTCAAATAGTAGTGAAATTGAAATGCATATGACGAAAATGAAAAAATATAAAGTTTTTAATAATCTGTTGATAGTACAGAAAAAATATGGGATGCAAAATATAAAAAGTACCTTGAAAGGGCATGGATGAAGAGGATGCCATGCAACAGAGCAATGAAAAGATAACCCCATTGGGTTTAGCG
>JACCHT010000019.1 GCA_013416635.1 Candidatus Thiodubiliella endoseptemdiera
GCTATCGTTAGAACAAAAAGTTTTATTGAAAAAACAAGTTTTAGATGATAAAAAAGAAAAGTTTAAGCGTTATAAATATAGCAGTATTCGTAGTATTTTATCATTGCCAGATTCACAAAAATTTAACGGTGTTAAGTATGACACTAAAGTTGAAAATACTACTTCTTTTGGTAAATTAAATGGCTATCACTCTATCAGAAAGGAATTAAATAAAGAAGTCTTTGAATCGTTATTTGCCAACAAAGATAAATTTAATAAAATAGCAGAGATTATTACCTACCAAAAAGATGATAAAAGTGCAACACAAGACTTAAAAGAGCAAGTTTTTAATGCTTTGAATTTAGACACGGTTGTTACAGATAAGGCAATTAACGGCTTATTAAATATATCTTTTTCAGGATTTAACAGTTTGTCTATTAAGGCACTTGATAATATCTTGCCTCATCAAGAGCGAGGATTAAAATATCATGATGCTATTAAAGAAGTGTATAAGCATCATTCCCAATTTAAAGCTACCAATCCACAACAATATTTACGACCTCTCAATAAAGAGGAAAATTACCAAATTACCAATCCAACAGTTAAGCGCGTTTTTTCACAATTTAGAAAAGTGCTAAATGCAGTTATTCGCAAACACGGCAGTTTTGATGCGATGCATATTGAAATGGCAAGGGAGTTAAAAAATTCCAAAAAAAGAAAATTTGAAATTGAAACAGGACAAAAAGAATATCAGCAAGAAAAAGAAGCAATCAAAGCAAAGTTTTTAGAAAGTTTTGGATATGAAGGCTCAGGCACAGACTTGTTAAAATTAAGATTGTATGAGCAACAGCATGGAAAATGTATCTATTCTAAAAAGGAAATTAAAATAAATAAACTACTAGAAGATAAATATGTAGAAATTGACCATATATTGCCACGGAGTCGAACTTTTGATAATAGTTTAAACAATAAAGTTTTGTGTTTGTCTGCTGAAAATCAGAATAAAGGCAACAAAACACCATTTGAATATTTGACAAATGGCGATAAAGACAGTGAAAAATGGCAAGAATATAAAAATTATGTGAGTAGTTTTGCCAATATTAAACAGGCAAAGAGAAATAAATTACTTAACACCACATTACCCAAAAGACGAGGCAATGATTTATCTAATGATGATATTGAAAACCCAGAAAGTGGTTTTTTAGCACGCAATCTAAACGATACTGCTTATGCTTCAAAATTTATTAAAAACTTTGTTGAGAAAAATTTAATATTTGCTGAAAATTCAGAAATTAAACAAAAAGTTAAGGTTAGATCGGGTGCATTAACTAACCAATTGCGTTATAACTGGAACATTGAAGAGAAAAATAGAGGTAACAATTTGCACCATGCTGAAGACGCTATTATTTTGGCTTTTGCCACACAAGGTGAAGTGCAAAGAATGTCAACTATTTCCGCCAAAAGAGCAGACTTTAAATATCAAACTTCTGACGAAAGAAAGGTTAAATTCACCCCGCCTTTTACTGATTTTAGGAATACTGTTGATGAAAGTATTGATAAGATTTTTGTTTCATTTGCACCAAGGCGAAAAATTTCAGGAGCAGCGCATAAAGCTACTATCGAGCCAAAAGACAAGGGTGGAAAGTATAAATTCCCAGTTAATGATGGCATGGCAGAAAATGGAATAATTCAGCGTGTTGATGTGTTTGTTAATGATAAAAATAAGTATCAATTTGTGGCATTTTATCCAGCTGATTTTTACAAAGATGATTTTCCGCAGTTAGACTTAAGTGGTAATAAGGTAGATGAAAACTCCGAGTTTTTATTTTCTTTATTTAAAAGTGATTTGATAGGTTTTACAACAAGGACAAAACATGAACGGTTGGCTTATCTTGGTCTTATTACATCAGGTAGTGAGAAAACAAATAGCGATATTGTTTATCAACCACACAATTTAGCAAGTTATCTAGTTCCTTCTTTTGATAAAAAAGGCAATGAAAAACTAAAGAAAAATGGTGAGCCTTTAACAAAGCCTCTAAAGTTTAAAGTTACAACATTAACTTTGCTTAAAAAATATCAAGTATCGGTATTAGGGGGTAAAGTAGAAGTGAAAAATGAAAAACGCCTACCTTTGATTAAACAAATGCGTAAAAATAAGGTGAAAAAATAAAATGTCGTGGCAAACGCTATTAATCAGTAATCCTTGTAAATTGTCTATTAAAAATGGTAATATTTTGCTGAGGCGTTTAGATGATGAAGATGCCAATATTGCCATTAGTAAGTATCTGCTATTGTTATTGAAAATCCGCAAGTAACGATGACTGCCGTTTTTATGTCGCATTGTGCAAATAACAATATTGTTGTTATTTTTTCAGATGAAAAATACACGCCTATTGGTGTGTTTCACCCTTTTTATCAACATAGCAGAATGACAAAACACGCATTTTTACAAAACGACTGGTCGCAAGCTTTTAAAAATAGAGCATGGCAAAAAATTGTTAAAGCTAAGATATTAAACCAACAACAAACTTTAATAAAAATTACCAAACAACCTAATAAACAGCTTAGTTTAATCGCATCTAAAGTGCAATCAGCAGACAAAACTAATAGAGAGGCGCATGCTGCTACAATTTATTGGAAAACATTGTTTGAAAATTTTAGACGCAATAATACCAACGATATTAGAAACTCTGCCCTAGATTATGGTTATAGCGTTGTTCGTAGTGCAATTGCTAGAAGTATTAGTGCCAGTGGTTTTATACCTGCTTTTGGCTTTCATCATAAAAATAAACTCAATGCTTTTAATTTGGCCGATGATTTGATAGAACCTTTTAGGGCATTTATTGATTTTGAAGTGTATTTACTCAATCCACCCAATACAAGCACTGAACTAACTTCTCAAATGCGTACTGATTTGGTTAATATTTTAAATAAACAAGTTGTATTTAAGCAAGAGAAAACAACGCTATTAAACGCTATTCAGATGACAGTATTTGGTTTGTTAAGTGCCAGCGAACATAAAAATATTGATTTATTGTCATTGCCAAAACATGTCCAATAAAAACGATCGTTTTATGCGATTAATTGTATTTTTTGACTTACCAACCAAAACAAAACAAGATAAAAAAGTTTATACCGTTTTCAGACGATACCTGTTAAAAGATGGGTTTATCATGTTACAATTTTCTGTATATTCAAGGGTTTGCAAAGGATTGGATAGTGTAGAATCACATTTAAAATACTTAAAATCCATATTGCCACCTAAGGGAAATATTAGAATGTTACAAGTTACCGAAAAGCAATATGCGCGCATGGAAATATTACTTGGAGCGGTTAAAAAAATAGAGAAAAACGCAGGCAAACAGTTATTATTATTTTGAAAAACGCACACTACAAAGCCACACAAACCTTATGTATCAAGGTTTGTGTGGCTTTGTAGTATATCAGACCAGAGAGAGGGAGGGGTCTATAACGAAGATAAAGCATATCTAGTATGAAGTATATCAGACCAGAGAGAGGGAGGGTCTATAACATCAAAGCTAGTTAAGATTACTGCTATTGAAGTATATCAGACCAGAGAGAGGGAGGGTCTATAACAATGCTGAGTGCAGACTACACGGACAAGCAAGTATATCAGACCAGAGAGAGGGGGTCTATAACCTGAACAATTCCGCTTTTTGCATTGCAGTATATCAGACCAGAGAGAGGGAGGGTCATAACAGATGATTTGCCTATCATGCAAAGTATATCAGACCAGAGAGAGGAGGGGTCTATAACATGTCAGCAATTACCTCTTCTACGCGTATATAGACCAGAGAGAGGAGGGGTCTATAACTAACAAGATTGACAGGCTAATTGCTCAAGTATATCAGACCAGAGAGAGGGAGGGTCTATAACAGATTATGCCATGTAAGCAGGACAGTATATCAGACCAGAGAGAGGGAGGGGTCTATAACCGCTATATCAGCGAAGCAAGGTCTAAACGTTTATAGCGTCAGTATATCAGACCAGAAGAGGGAGGGGTCATAACTAATCTAAGTTATGCAGCAAATTTAAAGTATATCAGACCAGAGAGAGGGAGGGTCTATAACTTCTGCTCATTTCCTGATTTGAGAAGTATATCAGACCAGAGAGAGGGAGGGTCTATAACATCATTAAAGGTTAAACATAAAAAAGTATATAGACCAGAGAGAGGGAGGTCTATAACAGCATTGCGGTCAAGATATTAGACGATAGTATATCAGACCAGAGAGAGAGGAGAGGTCTATAAACGGCAGCAACAGATAGATGAGAGTATATCGGGACCAGAGAGGGAGGGTCATGACAACTAGGAGGCAAAATGACAGTATATCAGACCAGAGAGAGGGAGGGTCTATAACCGACTGCCTCATTAACTCAATATATCAGTATATCAGACCAGAGAGAGGGAGGGTCTATAACATAAAACAGACTTGATTACACTGAAAAGAAGTATATCAGACCAGAGAGAGGGAGGGTCTATAACATGTCCCGATCTGTATTCCCACTAAACAAGTATATCAGACCAGAGAGGGAGGGGTCTATAACAACTAATCCCGATGCCATTAAATTCATCAAAAGTATATCAGACCAGAGAGAGGGAGGGTCTATAACTTTACAAATCTCACTAACATATATAAAAGTATATCAGACCAGAGAGAGGGGGGGTCTATAACAAGATAATGAATGGACGCTAGTTGCAGTTAGTATATCAGACCAGAGAGAGGAGGGGTCTATAACACTCTCATGGCTTTAAATGTCCCAAAAAGTATATCAGACCAGAGAGAGGGAGGGTCTATAACTTAAGATCTTAACTTAATTTTTTATTAGGCAGTATATCAGACCAGAGAGAGGGGGGGGTCTATAACGGTGGGTCGCAGGAGGCACGATTGGTTATAGTATATCAGACCAGAGAGAGGGAGGGGTCTATAACTTATTAAATTCAAATGAAGTGCGTCATTAGAGTATATCAGACCAGAGAGAGGGAGGGTCTATAACAGACAAGTAAAGGCTATTGAATCCTTTTAAAGTATATCAGACCAGAGAGAGGGAGGGTCTATAAACTAGTGGACCAGTTATTTATGTAAAGATTGAGTATATCAGACCAGAGAGAGGGAGGGGTCTATAACGTGCCCTGATGAAGCGGTTGAGCCGACAAGTATATCAGACCAGAGAGAGGGAGGGGTCTATAACCAGATAGACTACGCCCTTCGTCGTGAGATAAGTATATCAGACCAGAGAGAGGGAGGGGTCTATAACAGACGCTGAAGCGCTAAAGAGGGTTAAAGGAGTATATCAGACCAGAGAGAGGGCTCTATAACAAGTTTGGCGATAGTGAGTTGTGCTTGAGAAGTATATCAGACCAGAGAGAGGGAGGGTCTATAACACTACATCGCTTGCAGTGCTTAATGAGGGAGTATATCAGACCAGAGAGAGGGGGGTCTATAAT
Source organism: Candidatus Thiodubiliella endoseptemdiera (assembly GCA_013416635.1). Lineage (GTDB taxonomy): Bacteria > Pseudomonadota > Gammaproteobacteria > PS1 > Pseudothioglobaceae > Thiodubiliella > Thiodubiliella endoseptemdiera. The sequence goes on from JACCHT010000019.1 coordinate 5,447, forward strand.
TCATTAGAAATAACAATGCTAATAAAATTGAGTATATCAGACCAGAGAGAGGGAGGGGTCTATAACTTACAGAACATATAACACATATCCTCCACAAGTATATCAGACCAGAGAGAGGGAGGGGTCTATAGCAAAACATCACAAGGCTTAACAGAGCAACAATCTTTCCATCTGAAAAGGTAATTGTAACCGACTATCGCCTAAATGCAAATCACAACCAGTGCGCATAGCAACTGTCAATTAAAACAGTTGGTATTGTGTTATTCTCATTTGGCTATGAATTGGATTTTAAGGGTGTAGAGTATTATGGTATTCCAGTCTTAAAGTAATTTATTTTTCTAAAAATTCAAGCACCTTTGCAATATCAGGAGTTTCTAAAGTCAGAGCATCTTTTTCGCTTCTTAGCCAAGTGCTTTGGCGTTTACAGAGTTGGCGGGTGGCGATGATGGCTTGGTCTATCATTTCTTTTAGGTTGATTTTGTTGTTGAGGTGTTGCCACAGACAGTTTTGCTTTACATGGTGTTGTTGACAGTATTTTAAATACCCAAGAATACATCTATCCAATAGAGTTTAAATTAGGCGGTAGCAAGCCAATGAAAGGACAAATCCTGCAACTCACCGCCTACGGACTATTACTACAAGAAAAATACGATTTACCTTGCCAAATGGGGTTTATCCTGTATG
>JACCHT010000020.1 GCA_013416635.1 Candidatus Thiodubiliella endoseptemdiera
TTTAGGGATATGTTAGTGCTTGGTGTGTTGATAGTGGTGAAAAGACTCGGAATGCCCCTCACGCCAAAAGCAGAAATTGAAGGCGAAATGGGTGCATCGCTTTGGGTTTGCAAGGGGTTTGTTTCTCAGGCCTTGAGAAAATTAACTGCTAATATTAAGAAAACCAATACGATGGTTATTTTATTAATCAATTGAGAATGAAGATTGGCGTAATGTTTGGCAACCCTGAAACCACTATGGGTGGCAATGCTTTGAAATTCTATGCATCCGTGCGTTTAGACATTCGCCGTATCGGTGCTATTAAAAGGCTGATGAAATTAGGGTAACGAAACCGTGTTAAAGTGTTGAAAAATAAAGTCGCACCAAATTCAAACAAGCAAAATTTCCCAAATTCTTTACAACGAAGGCATCCTCGTGAAAGTGAAATATTGACTTAGGTGTTAAGCACGAGTTGAAAAAAGCAGGGCTTGGTAAAAGGTTGGCACAGAAAGAATTGGACAACAAAGACAAGCACGGATTTTAAAAGAGCATCCAGAAATGTGTGCTGATTTAGAAGCGAAAATTAAACCCATCGTTTTAGGTTCGATGAAGAGGAAGCGAAAGCCAAACCAAAGGCTAACGCTAAAGACGCTGAGTAGAATACAAAATGCTATGGAATGCTCAAAACGCGAGCATTCTTATGTGGAGCCTTTAAAAAACTCATTCAAGGCACGAAGACGACAAGTTACCCTGGCTTAGAGAAACTTAAAGAGAATTATCAATCTGATGAACGCTTTACCAATGAATTTATACAAATGCGTTTTAACCAAAGGGCAAATAAATTAAAATTGCTATGGATTTACGACAACAGGCATAGAACATTTTGATTTTTTTAGAGCATGATTTTTGCTTTAGCAAAAACATGAATTAGAAAATACGGAGAAAAGCACCCAGTAATTACAAAGAAAAATCCAAACAACAACGCTTTTACAATCTCGTGGATTCGACTTTGAACAAATTAATCATTCTTTTTAATAGAGACCCTTTGCATAAATAGAAATCAAAACACCATCTTTCATCAACTTAAAAACTTTTAAATTCACCCTTAACCCTTTCCAGGATGGTTAAAAAATTTCTATTAAAAATCGGCATTTTGCTAATCCCGCTAACCCCGGAGTGTCCAATAATAACGAAAAATATTCCCAAAACTTATCGCACCAAGGAATCCCGCCGGTTTGTTTCTGATTTTAATGATACATTTGCTCCAAAAAGAGGGCAGAGCGGCGATTGTCCTGCCTTTATGGATCACTTACTGGAGATGGCGTTAAACAACGCATTCGTCAAAAATTGTTGAAGATTGTAATCTACACACCATTGTTCGTTTTTTCCCAACCGGTGTTTCAACCTTATGCTTCAGTAGCCACTAATTTGTTATTTTTGACAAAGGCAAACCCACCCAAAATTTGGTATTTTGAACACAAACTGCCCGAAAATTATAAGACTTATTCCAAAACTAAACCAATACAATTATCCGAGTTTGAAGGGTTAAAAAAATGGTGGCACAACCGCAAAGAAAATGAAGTTGCATGGCAGGTGGATATAAAAACCATTCAAGACAACAGCTACAATTTAGACATTAAAAATGGGAATTATATACATAACACCCCATAATTACAAACTACTACCATACAATATTTAATCACGATTTTTTAAAACTGTTGTTTGGTAGTGGGGCGTTTGGGTCAATTTTGTGGCTCATCACCTTATTTACAAAATTATCCAATTCCTTTGAAGTTTGGACCCCCTTAGATTTTACTTTATCTTGTGGCAGGTCAGCAAATAATGACTGTTGATAATCTTTTAAATACTTTTTCTTAAATATTTCGGTAAATTCCTCTTTTGTATTGCAAATACTCATCAAAGCGGTAACCTCTATTATTTGACGCTTTAAATGCTCTCTACCTATATCTTGTGTTAAATATTGGTGTAGTCTTGCTTTTTTATCATCATCATTTGATTTTTGCTTTATCTCATCTAATACAACGCCACCTTGTATGGGTCTGTAAACAAATTTGTTAGTTAGTGTGCCAAAAAATGCAGGTCTTTTTCTACTATCAATAATTAAATTTTGGGGCTGTTCCCACAATCTACATATTTCTTGATAAAAGTCCTGAGTAAATGTTAATTGCCATTTAGCCACTTCATCTGTGATGTAGGCAGATAATATTTTTTGTAATTCATTTTTATTTCGTTCATATTGATAGCCAGTCGCTTCATCAACAAGGGCGGTTATACCAATATGAGCCAATCCACGCATCAGTATTTCGGCTTTCTTAGCCTTTGGTAATTGTGATGGTTGAAGTGTTTTGTTTTCTCTTGCCATTAGCCACACATCACACACTTTTGGTAGTATGTCGGCAGGATAGCCTAAAAATTCTTTTTCATTATTTAGGTATTTTATTGGCACTGGGTGCGCACCCTTAAAAGCCTCTGAAATAAAGGGTTCTAATGCTTTTGAGGCAAGAAAAAGGGGGATTGGTGCACCCGCCTCTTTTTCCATCTTTTCTCGTATTTTGCTAACCTGTCCGCCTCTCGTTCCAAAAGTAGTGTGTATTCCTCCCTCGCTAATAATCCTTGTTCCGTCCTCTAATACCACGCAAGGCATAACGCTATCGCCAATAACAACTTCACCCCTATATTCTGCTTTTAATATTTTTTCACTCATTTTATCAACTCCTTATAAGTTAGTCTTTTGTTCATCATTCCATTTGCCATACTGTTAATTCTAGTCATTAAATCAATCTTAACATTGCCCTCATTAAGCCTAAAAGCAAACTCATTAACATATAGCCCTAAATGCTTAACGCTGATATTATGGAAAGTGCCAATATAACCACGCTTTAACACCGCCCAAACACTCTCAATACCGTTGGTGCTTGCCATACCATTAACATACTCGCCCGCACTGTGTTTAATGGCTGAATGTTTGTAGCCTGTTAGACTGGTATAGCCCCTATGTTCATCAGTATAAACCGTTGCGTTTTTCTCTACATTGTTATAAATAGCGGGTAATAATGTGGTTGCATTGGTGTTGTTAATTTGGAATGCTATCACTCTGCCAGTCTCCCGCTCACGCATTCCAAATACTGGGGCTTTGCCAACCGCACCACGACCAGCGTTTAATCTTTTGTATGCGTGCTTGTTTTTTTCCTTACCACCGATATAGGTTTCATCAACTTCAATAGTGCCTGTTAGTTTTGTTGGGTTATCATCACTGCAAGCCTCTCTAATGCGTTGAAGTAAAAACCACGCTGATTTTTGGGTGATGCCTAACTCTTTGCTTAACTGTAGGCTTGATACGCCCTTGCGTGAAGTAACCACTACATACATAGCGTAAAGCCATTTTCTAAGGGGTATTTTTGACTTGTGCATTACTGTGCCGACTCTAACAGTAAAGTCTTTTTTACAAGTGTTAGATTTGCAACGATATACACCCTCTTTTTTCAGGGTAGTAATATGCCTTCCACCACAATAAGGGCATACTGGCTCATCATTCCACATTTGTTTTTCAAAATAAATTCGTGCTGAACTTTCGTCAGGGAAGTTATCAAAAAATTGAAAAGCACTAATTGTGTGTGTAGTGTGTGGCATTTGCAGTATTTATAGTTAATATACTGCGTATTATACTTTAGTTATTTAAGGGTGTCAAGTATATTATATTTATTTATAAAAAAAATATAATCTTAATATTTTTATGATTGCAATGTTATTGGGGTGTTATGTATATAATTCCCTTAAAAATCCACACCAACCAGAAGCTGAAAAGCAATATTCCAGTGAGGCGTTATTGCTAAAAATGAACCAGTCTTTTAGCAAAAGTGATGACTTGTTAACCCAATTACAAACCGCATTAAGCAATGATTAAAAAACTGGCAATTTATCAAGCAAAAAATGGAGTGATTGAGTTAAAAATTGACCCTTCCAATGAAGTAATTTGGGTGAAGTAGATTTTTTTTAATGCAATAAGTATTTTATAACTTGAAAAACAGATGAACAACTATATATAGTTGAGACCTTTGCATAAATATGAATAATCATCAAAACGCCATCTTTCATCAAATTACAAACTTTTTAAAAACACCCTTAGCCCTGCTAGGAGTGGATTTAAAAAATTTCCAATTTAATAAAATCTGTCATTTTGCTAATCATCCCTATTTATGCAAAGGTCTCTAGTTGTCTAATAGTATAAAAACACTATATAAACCTTTATTTGCAACAAATGTTATAATATTTTTCACAGTATGAATTTAGAAAATTTCAAAAAAGAATGTCAAAGAATTGAAGAGGATGCGATATGTTCTTCTAAAGGGCATTATAACGACTCTAGCCTTTGGTTAAAAATTCATTATGCTATAGGCTTGCCTATGGTGGTACTTTCAGCATGGGCGGGGTTTGACATATTTGCTAAAAACTCAGAATATGCTGGGTATCTAACATTAATTATTACAGTATTAGCATCACTTCAAACATTTATAAAAGCAGATGATAAATCTATTCAACATAAAAACTCCGCTGATGAATTAAATTATTTAAAGAATAAGGTTCGCAGATTAAGAGAGATTAAAACAGAAATTTTTGCAGAAGAAAAACTTGTAAAAGAGTTAGATACCTTGGCTGATAAATATAGTCAAATAACTAGAGTATCTCAACCTATCTCTGGTCGTGCTTTCAGAAAAGCAACAAAAGGTATCAAAGAAGGTCAATCTGAATATTTAGCTGATAATTAAAATGGGTATTTCAAATTATCTAAATACTAAAGCGGCAGAATCGGTTATTCGTGATTCTGAGAAGGGCTCCATCCAAAAGTCAATAAGGTTTATTAAAGAAAAAATAGATAGTTATTTTGATAATGTTGAGAATCATTTTATATTTGGGTCATATACTAGGAACACAATTCTTCCGAGAAGTATAGATGAAAAATCAGATATTGATTATATGGTTGTATTTGAGAATGATGATGCTACTCCACAGACTTATTTAAACAGATTAAGAAAATTTGTTAAAAAATATTACTCTCAGTCAGAAATCAAACAATCCCATCCTACAATTCAATTGGAATTGAATCATATTACTTTTGAGTTGGTGCCAACTATTATTGATGTAGGGTGGTTTGGCAGTAGTAGTTATCAAATTCCTTCAAAAATTGATGGAGAAGATGAGTGGATTGATACTGACCCAAATGGTTTTAATGAAGAGTTAACAGAGGCAAATAAAGATAACAAATCTTTAATAAAGCCTCTAATTAGATTATTAAAGCACTGGAATACAAAGCATGGCTATATTTTTGAATCTTTTTTACTGGAAAAAGACATCGTTTCAATAGATTATTTTTGGATGACAGAAAACAAAAGATTAAAAGATTATTTTTATAAATATATTGAATCTATGGAGATTGATGAATCGTTGTCTCAATGGAAACAGATTAAAATCGAAAACATCAAAAACAGTATAAAAGAGGCAAAAGAAGCTGAATTAGAAAACAATACTGAAAAAGCAGAAAATATTATTAGAAAGATTTTTAAAGATGAGATTATTCAGAATAACACCAACTCATCTTTGGTGCACATTGAACAGCCAAAATGGGAAATAGCAAAGTATTACAACATTTCTATTTTTGCGAAAGTGGATGGAGATAATTTTTCCTCAGGGGAGCCATTGGATAAAAATCTTGGACTAAGGTTTGATGCTATTACTACCACTCCTAAGCCATATAATGTTTTTTGGCAAATTGTAAATACAGGGCGAGAATCAATTAATGCGAATTGCTTAAGGGGAGAAATAACTCCTGCTAAAAGTGCTGGTGCTGGGGGTTTAAATCTTATAGAGCATACAGCATATACTGGAAATCATTGGGTTGAATGTTTTATCGTGAAAAATAATATTTGTGTAGCCAGAAGTGGTCAATTTAAAGTAAATATCAAATAGTTGAATGCATTTTTTTGCGTGTTTTCATTTTTTGAGTTTTTTTCTCGTTTCTATGCGGGGTATGGAAATGAAAAAAAATCTTTAAACTAATTTATTAATTTTTAAGGAGACCTTTGCATAAATAGGGATGATTAGCAAAATGACAGATTTTATTAAATTGGAAATTTTTTAAATCCACTCCTAGCAGGGCTAAGGGTGTTTTTAAAAAGTTTGTAATTTGATGAAAGATGGCGTTTTGATGATTATTCATATTTATGCAAAGGTCTCTATTTGCATAAAATTTATGAAAAAGTCTTAAAAAAATAGCGTATAATCTTTTCTATACTTAACAATAATGGAGATAAAATTATGGAATTAGATAATTACACAGGTAAATATACAGGTGCTGGGCAAACCATCGTTGTAATTGATCAAGGTATTTCAACTAGTTACACTAACAGCAATGTTGTTTATTCTTATGATTTTGCAGGCAACGACAACGACGCAATAAATAGTGGCGGTAATCATGGTGGACAAGTTGCGAATGTTGCTCAAAATGTGGCTTCTGGTGTTAAAATTATTCATTTAAAAGTATTTTCAGATGGCTCATCAGTTGCGTATTCTTCTGATATTGAAGAAGCATTACAATGGGTGGTTGCCAACACAGATGCTTATAATATTACTGCAGTTAATTTATCCTTGGGTTCGGGCAATGTACAAACGCCAACTACTTGGTCAGGTTCTGATGAATATCAGGCACTTGACGACAAAGGTGTGATTGTTACCGTTGCTTCAGGTAACAGTAAGGCATCTTATAGTTATGACGGTGTTAATTATATGGCTTCTGAGAGTGTTATTTCAGTTTCTGCTACTAATGGAATGGTGTTTTCCGTTTCTGCACAGCATAAGGATTTAACTGATGTTTGCCTTGGTAAAAATATCAA
>JACCHT010000021.1 GCA_013416635.1 Candidatus Thiodubiliella endoseptemdiera
AAAATAAAAATTAAAAATTAAAATTTAATTTCCCCCCCCCCCCCCCCCCCCCCCCCCCCCCCCCCCCCCCCCCCCCCCCCCCCCCCCCTTTTTTTTTTTTTTTTTTTTTTTTTTTTTTTTTTTTTTTTTTTTTTTTTTTTTTATTTTGGAAAATCCAACGGGTTATGGACGAATTTTGCGTAAAACGCAATTTAAGCCATTATTGAGCAAAAGACGCTAATAACGACCAAATTTCCATTTCTGGGTGAATACAGGTATTATGGCGGTCAATGTGGCTATTGAGGACTATATTTGGTGCGATGAACACGAAATGCCAAGTGAATTTTATTTAACCGATATTATCGCCTGGCAGGGGAAAGACGGCAGAACAGTCGCATCGGTCATTGCGGAAACAATTGAAGTAGCGGGCGTGAATGACAAAGTGCAGTTTGGGAGAATTAGAAAAAATTTTTCAGAAAAATCAAGCAAATCAATTGATGCAACAAGGCTTAACGCTAAAGACCCTACTCGCTTTGATTGTCGTGGCTCATTAAATTTTGGGCAGACTGTGAAATCGATGTTAATGTGCTAATTGAGGGTAATGTTTCGCTTGGAAACAACACAATTATTGCGTCGAATTGCATAATAAAACGCTAAAATCGGTAATAATGTAGTTATATTTCCAAATTCTGTGATTGAAGATGCCACGATTGGCGAAGGCGCGTCTATTTGCCCTTTGCCCCATTCGTCACGCAACATCGGTGAAAACGCCAAAATGGCAACTTTGTTGAAGTGAAAAAATCACCTGGCAGGGTTCAAAAGTCCACCAAGTTATGTAGGTGATACGACATGGGCGGGGTGTGAATATCGGTGCTGGCGTGATTACTGCAAATGATGGCATTAATAAATCAAACCTTTTGAAGATGGTGCGTTTATTGGCTCGATTCCCACTCATCGCCCCGTAAATGGCAAAACGCGTAAATTGGTGGCAACCATCACTAAAGATGCGCCGATAGCCAACTTAGTTTAAATTCGTAAAGCGGGCTCGCTAAAAACTGGAAAAACCAACTAAGAAATAAAATGTACTTACTACTCGCAATGTTTGGTTATTGCATTAGGCTTCATTATTTATGTCTTTGACGGTTTTGTGATTTTCCTTGGAGGAATTATTGGTCATTCTTGCGCAATGTCGAGTTTATCAACCTACCGAGTGCAATGATTGTGTGAGTATCTGCCAGTAGCATTATTCCTGTTGTTTATATTATGAGACCTTTGCATAAATGAATAATCATCAAAACGATCTTTCATAATTTCAAACTTTTAAAACCCCCAGCCTGCTTTGGTTAAAAAATTTCCAATTAAATCTTATTTTGCTAATCATCCCCATTTATGCAAAGTTATTTTTCTAAATTTGGGGAAGGGCCCTTTTTTGGGGTTTTTTATTTTACAATTGCTTTTTTGCATTTTTCCCTTGGCTTTAGGTTGAATATTTTATTTATTTTGTTTGCTACTTTCTTTTTGTTCCGCCAACCATGAAAAGTTCGGGGTTTCGTGAAAATTTGTAAAACCTAATCCCCCGCTTCAGTGGGGCTTATTGGTGGCTTTTGTCTGCAGGCCCCCTTTTTCAAACTTGGGGAAAATTTGGGGTTTTATACTTTTTGTTGCCGTTTTGTTATAGTGTCTGTTTTCTATTTGCATTTTGTTGCTATGGTTTTATCAATCAAATCAAATTCCTTCAATCCAACAAAACAATCGCAGAAGTCTAAGAACTATCGTCAAACAACCTGTATTCATCATCGCTATATCCGATGCTACCGTGGTTATGTGGTGATGAGTTACATCATACTTCACACCAATGAGTATGCATATTATTGACGGTTTCTCTTTAGACGAAACCAAATTTGTGATTCAGTCTCATGTTATTGCGATGTTTCTACCTTCTTTATTTACCCCAATGGTTGTTAAATTATTTGACTCAGGAAAATGATGATAATCGGCATCATATTGTATTTAGCCTGTATCGTCATCGGCTACAGCCATAGTCTGCACGAGTATTGGGCAGCGTTAATCTTATTGGGACTTGGCTGGAATTTTCTATTTATTGCGGCACAGTTTATGCCACACGCTTATCATGAGAATGAAAATTTAAAGTGCAATCTATTAATGACTTTAATTTTTGCTAGCGAATAGCCTCACTATCACAGAGTTGGTTTGTGTTTAATTTTGGTTGGGAGGTCGTTCGCTTTCCACTGTTCACTGTTGCTGCTTCAACTATTAAGTGCTATGGTGGTGGCTAAGAAACAAATCAATTAAAAATGAATTTATTCAAAATAAGTGCCTTGTTTTGTGGTTTGTACACTTTCAAAATAATTTTCCTAATATGTATGTGTATAAAGCGCTAGGTATAAATTAATTAACGCGTCGTAATGACACGCTCTTGATGAATTGTTTGGTGGTGACCTCATTTTTAAAGTTTTATTTTGTTTGATGTATTTAGTAAAACTTTTGAGTTTTCTGGCGTCTTTAACAACTAAATCAGACCACTTAATCTCTACGCACCAATATGCTTTGTATTAGACAATGTCGACCTCGCCATCGCCCCAACGGGCGTAATATAAATCAACATAATTGTGGTGAACCCATTGACTGAATACTGCTGTCTCAACCAGTGCGCCCATCGCCTCATCACCATCTTTAATGGTACCAAATAATGCCGCTCGTATTGATGGGTTAGTTAGATACACTTTAAATCTGGTAACGCGTTGAAGTTTCTTGAGTATTTATGTCACACGATGCACTATTTTGATTAAAAATGCCGCCTCTAAATACTCAAGATATTTCTTTAAGGTGTTTTTTAGAAATGCCAGACGATTGAGACAGCGACTCTAAACTAATTTCATTGCTGGTATTGTAAGCAATAACAGTGAATAATTTATTTAATTCTTGCACATCTCTAATGCCGTAAGACTTGGCAAGTCTCTTAACAGCACTTTATCAATAATATCGCTCTTAATATATCTAGCGCTATCTTCTTGTACATCAGTTGATAATACTGCTCGGATAACCCCATAATTTAAATAATTTATAAATTCAAGGTTTAATGCTTTCCCAAAATCTGCAGCAACAAAAATATCATTTCTTTTCTCAATTAAAAGCCTTCTTTTCCGATAAAGGATAAGTATTCTGCAAAAAGTTAAAGGTGGCAATAAAAATCTGTAAATCGTCTACCTCTCTTCCTTTTATTTATGCTGCTGCTGCAGATCCTGGCAATAAAATTTATAAGCAGGATAAGAATCCACTAAGGGTTTTAAATGCACTTCCCATTTAGGTAAATACTGAATTTCATCAAAATAATATACAATTTTGTACGACTGTGTTGATGCATATCTTAAACATATTTTACTATTCTTTCTAACGATAGCCCAATATATAACGGTGTTTCCAAAAATACATATAAAATTTATATTGGCTAACGCCTTTTTGCAAGCGTCTATCACCGAAAGCCATACAGTTTTACCATCTTGGCCCATTAATACAATTCCCTGTTAACAAGTTGTTGGGTTAATTTTTAAAACGGCAAAAAATAATGCGCTTGGAAATCTTGATACCGTTTACGCAGGTTGGTTTTCCCCCCAAGGATTATCAAATGATAAGCGGCTTTCCACTCTTTTCTGAAACTGTGTTTAGTTCATGCATTATAAAAAAAAGGTCAAATATTTGATTCTAATTATACATAAACTTAAATAAGGTCAAATATTTGCCTTATTTTTTTAATATCATTTAAAAGTGAATACTTTTGCTCTAATTAAATTAAAATTCAATGCCTTGATTTCAGCGATAGTATGAATATCTTTATCACCGTCGAAAGATTAACAATATATCTTATCTTTACCAAGTTTTTAGCAAGTTTGATGGCGTATGCTATCGCATGAGAAGACTCTAATGCTGGCAAAATACCTTCAACTCTAGTAAGCACATGGAAAGCGTCAAGTGCTTCTTTGTCAGTAATTTCACATATTGAGCACGACCTGAGTCTTTTAAATAAGCGTGTTCTGGACCAACACGGATAATCCAAACCTGCTGAAATGAATGTCCTTCAATGATTTGACCATTTTGTCTTCCATTAAATAGGTGCGATTGCCGTGTAATACACCCACACTACCTGCACAAAGTGGTGCCGCATGTGCGCTTGGCACCTTTCTACCGCGACCCGCCGCTTCAACGCCATAAATCTCAACCGATTCATCGTCAAAACGGGTGGAACAAACCAATTGCATTTGAGCGCCACCCACACAAGCAACGGTGCATCAGGCAAACCGCCAACTTGCTCGGCAAATTGTGCTGGCTTCGGGCCCAAACACGCTTTGGAAGTCACGCACATCATTGGTAAGGATGTGCCCTGACTGTACCAATAATATAAAAAGGGGTTATCAATGTTGGTTCCAGTCACGCATCGCTTCGTTTAGTGCATCTTTTAAAGTCTTGGAGCCAAGTTACAGGCACAACAGTTGCACCCAGCTTCATGCGATAGACATTGAGCCCCGACGCGCCACTCAACTTCGCCCATATAAACCACGCATTCCAGCCCTAAGCGAGCCCAATTTTCCGTTAAAGCCATGCTGACCAGCACCTCTCAGCAATGATGCGGTTTTACCCATGCGTTTTGCTAATAGTGCCTGACCAATGGGATTTGACCTTATGTGCGCCAGTGTGATTGAGGTCTTTCGTTTGAGATAAATCTGCGCACCGCCAAGTTTTTCGCTGAGGATTTTCGCATGATAAAGTGGTGTTTCGCGTCCACTAGCTTCAAATCGTCTTTTTAAAATTTCCCCCAAAAATCCCCATCATTTTTGTATTTTTCATAGCTTCTTTTAATTCGGTAACTGCGGTCATTAAAGTTTCTGCGATAAAGATTGCCGCCATATTCTCAAAGTGGCCTTTATCATCTGGGTTTTTATTTTTTTTCATCATTTTGTATTGGGAACGGTTTATTTAATAAAGATAGGTAGGGTTGGAAAACAAACAATCTATTGCGTTTATTATTGGTTAATTCTTGTAAACCCCAATTTTAACAAGGTCATCACAACATATTTAGCGGTTGTTTGGGGATACGATAACACTTGGCTACCCAATAAAGGTGTTTGAAATAATTCATCAAATAACCTTAAATTGTTACTAGATCGGTTACCTGACTCTTTGCGTATTTTTTGACAGACTGTCTTTAGATTTATAATTTCGATTAAGTTTAATCCCTGCGTTTGTTACGCCAAAAAGTATCAGTCGGAAAAATTATTTTCAACCTCCATTAATTTTTATAATAACTTCTTTTTTGATCAAAAAAAGCACATATAAAAAAAAGCCTTTATAA
>JACCHT010000022.1 GCA_013416635.1 Candidatus Thiodubiliella endoseptemdiera
AGTATCTCAGTTTATGTATTAGTAGACTGTGGTTTACTTTGTCAAAGGCCTTGGCAAAATCCATTATAAGTATGTCGGTTTGACGGCCTTCTTGAAGATTTTTTGAAATATCGTCTACAAATTCAATGAGCTGTGTCTCACAGGAACGGCCTTTTCGAAATCCATGTTGTAGTGGATATAAAATGTTTTTTTTCTGCATGTTGCATGATGTTTCTTGCAATGATATGCTCCAGGATCTTACAGCAAACAGATGTTAGTGAAATTGGTCGATAGTTTTCAGCTGCAGATTTTAGTCCTTTTTTGTATACTGGGGAGACATTAGCTGTACGCCAATCTGCTGGTACTTCTCCTGTATCTAAGGATTTTGTGTAGATAAGTTGGAGGAGAGGCGAGATCTCATCAGCTAGTTCTTTGAGTATTCTTGGTGAGAGGTTGTCTGGTCCCTGTGCTTTGTATGGATTAAGGTTCTTTAGTAGTTTTGTTATTCCATTTGTTGTGATATTAAATGGTTTCATTGTTTGATGTTTAATGCTAGGGTCCATTCTTTTAGATTTTATAAACTCTTTTTTCGTGAATTTAGAATTTGCTGAGAATGCAGATTTGAATTGACGGTTAAGTATGTTAGATTTTGAAGCTGGATCACAAAACAGTTTGCCATCCATCATCAGAGAGGAAATTCCTATGTTGTCCTTACGTTTGTGTTTTATGTATGTCCAGAATTTTTTCATTCCCGAGTGTGGTTCTTCCTCCTTTGGTGTTACGATATTTTCAATATATTTCCAGTATGATTGTCGTGTGATCTTTTGAGTATGATGTTTAAGTTGGTTGTACTTTTCTTTTGTATTTTGGTCACCTGTCTTCTTTTTCTGCTTGTAGAGTCTTTGTAGCTTTCTCAGATTTTTTCGAATTTCTGTATTTATCCATGGTCTGCTGTCTTTGACCTTAGTTCTTTTTTGTGGAATGTGTTTTACTGCAGATTTTGTTATTGTTTCTTTGAAGACATTCCACATATTGGTTACTTGGCAGTCATTGTCCTTGAACATATTTGATAAGGTGTGTTTGATGTTTTGCAGGTCTATCTTCATTCCATACCAGTTAGCTTTGTTGTATAAAAGGGATGGTCCGTGGTTTTTGTTGTAGCTTGACTGGTCGGAGGTCAAATTCTGAGTATACGATGTCATGGTCCGAGATGCCTGGTATGGTGTCTGTTCTGATAACTTTACCAGGATGGTTTGTGAGAATCAGATCCAGTGTGTTTTGTACTACTGTTCATAAACTGATAGTACATGTATGCGCTATATGGTTGCAAACTTGGGTAACTTGGTTGTTTGTTTAAACATCATATTATGGTAAGACGGAAATGCAAATATTCAAATATTCTTTTATTGTTGTTATTAACATGTATACTATTGTGTCTGAAGCGATCAGTGTTCCGTTTATACCCATGTTGCCATATATTTCCCTTAACTGATATACATCGTCATCGGGGTCGGAAATTCACCCATAATACATATATGTAAGAAAATTACATTGTGCCGTGCGTCCAGTCTGGATGATGAAATAATTTATTATGATATAAATATATATTATACAGGACCATTGGCATTGAATTCATACTTCATAGGCATAGATATTTTCATTTATAGTATATATCCAGTCTGAGACATAGCGTGATGGGTCGCTGTGATGGGCGTGTCATTCATCTTGGTGATTTGGATGTATTTTTTTTGTTCATGATATTTTTTTTTATTTTTTTTTTTTGCAATTGGAGTGTTGCTATAAAAGGCAACATCAAAATAAGGGGTAAAATAAGTATAGATTGAGCAGAGCAGGGATTTATCGGTGTCACTAGGAGTGATACGTCTGTCACAGTGATTTGTCACGTTGTGTCTCTGACTGTACTGTGGCTGGACAATCAGTCCATTGACATTGTAAAATTATTTCTTGCTGAACTGAACCATATTTTACAAGTCACAAACGGACACAAAAATCTATAAAATGACCAATACGAATGGACATTTGATCCAGATATAGTAGCTTTACCCTTTTTTCTTACCGAAGTAATATTCTTACTGTATGTTGCTGATTGTCCCACAGAGTTTGAGAATGACTTATGACTCTTGTACATCATAAACATGTGTTGGTCTCCACTTGTCATTGAACAAAACTATGCATATGCAAGGTTCTATTATGGGGATAAACAGGTGTTGTTACGTGTATATAAAATACTTGCCAACAGGTCCCAGTTATTCTGTAGGTATGTTAGAGAATGGCAAGAAGTACAATGTACTTGGAACATACTCTGTCTACATAATATGATGTGTATATATCCATAATTTATGGATAATATAGTAGATTTACCCTCTAGGTTTCCAAGTTGTTGTTAATTTTTTCACATACTCTTTTCAGATTTGTTCAATAATATTGATCATTTCAGTTCTAACATGTAGTCCGGATCCATTGAACTTTTTGTATATGTCCAGCTGCATTTTCATATCGCTGAAATACTTTTATTCATGCAGGCTAAGCAAAAGTGTACTGCTAATTGGTGTAAATACTTCCTTTCTTGTGTTTTTTTTCTTTCTTTTTTTAATGCCACTTGGATGTGTTTGTTTTTTTAACACAATAAGAATGTTTCTGCAGTGTACATGAGTTAATTGGGTTTTCTCATATATTCTGTAGCTATATATTAAAAATATCTCTGAAATAAAATGTACGTTTAATTGTGTAGACTAAGCAAGGTTTAATGTATACAAAATTAAGTTTACTTAACTCATATTACATGTACATGTATTATATTTTATGATCCACTCATGTGACAAACAAGATTGGGTTACTTCTCATATATTCCTATACTCTATGGGTATAATGACATATTTTGTCTCTTGTGGGTATACAATATAGTAATAATGTATATCCATAATGTTTCTCCTCTTGGGGTGACCCTTTATTTAAACTTTAAATCTAAACTGATATATATAGTTTAATGAACTGAACAGCAAGACCATGAAATTGGAAATATGAGTGAAAATTCAAAGAATCAATTGTGTTTGTGTTGTACATGTACATTTGCAATTTATTTAGACCTCTTACATATCAGTGACTCAGAATGGTAGTAACACTTTATATGTTGAAACTTTAAACATCACAGGCATTTAATTCATTACAGGCTGAATTAAATTAAAGTTAACTGTGAACATCAATTTCTCTTCAAATTTATCTACTTCTTTTCTTTTCTTTTTTTCCCTATCTGCAAAATTTGTTTTTTGTTGACAAATTCAGAATTAACCCACATGTATATATATTTTTCTTATGTAAATATGTCTTGTCTGATGATGAATGTTTTTTCAGAAGCGTTTCTTATATTGTGAGTGTCTTGTTTATAAGTGTACACAACTATTTTGTGTTTCAATGGTTTATTATTTTATTTAACCTGGAATATGTCATTATTATGAATTATGATAGTTTTGATTAATTAATTATGCTATTAGAATATAATGCTGTAAAATGTATGAACCTGATGGTTACTGTGCTACCCATTTCTAAGTTTGGTATTGTTTCTAGTTATGTTATAAAATATGCCCTACTGATAGCTGGTATTGAGTCTAATCCAGGTCCACAATTGAATAATAAAAAAAATATAAAAATAATACACAATAATGTATGTAGTTTACTACCTAAATTAGACCTGATTGAACATGAATTTCAAGAGTATGATGTTATTTGTATATCTGAATCACATCTTGATAAATCTATTGATAATGATAAAATAAAATTAAAGAGCTTCCAAAATCCAGTTAGACTAGATAGAAATAGGCATGGTGGAGGTGTGACTATATATGTGAAGAATAGTTTATATTACAAAGTACGTACTGATCTATCAGTTAATAATTTAGAAATACTTTGGGTCGAAATCCGAAATAGTAATAATGACAAATTTTTAGTTGGTGTTATATATAGGCCTCCAAATTCTAATTTACATATATGGGAGTTATTCTGTGAGTCTGTAGATAAAGCTCTTGATTCTGATTTACCACTTTTTTTAGTTGGCGACTATAATTGTGACATGTTGTCAAACTCCAGTAACTATTTTAAAAAGATATTAAATCGTTTAAATTTGGAAAATGTAGTATTTGAAGCCACAAACTTTACTACTGAGACAGGAACTTGTATTGATCTATGTATAACTAACCGAAAAAATTTGATTAACTCAGTGGATGTCCTTACTCCAGTATGCAGTACCCATGCTCCTGTCTTAGCTGAAATTTCATTTAAAACCTTTAAACAACACTCCTTTAAAAGGCAAATAAGAAATTATAATGCTGCTGACATTGAAGGGCTTGCTGATGAACTGAATATTACAAATTGGGATGATCTAGTTTTCAATTCTGATAATATTAATGATGTGTATTCTAATTTTCTTAAAATTTTAGATGATGCTGTTAAAAATATATACCTACCAAGACTATTACAGTTCGACCAAATGATAAACCATTCATGAATAATAAAATTAGAAACAAGATCAGACAACGTAACAGAATTCATTATAAAGCTAAAACTACAAACAACCCTGATCATTGGAATTTTTAGAAATCAGGAATGAAGTTATTGATTTAGTGAGAAAAGCAAAGGACGAATATAAAAATAAACTTACCTCTGAACTTTTAAACAAGGATATTCCTCCTGGGAAATGGTGGAGAATTGCTAAATCCATATCAAATTTTACTAAAGCCAGAGATCCACCCCCATTTTTGGAACATGATGGCCAAATTTTTATTCACCCTTCTAATAAAGTTGAAATTCTAAATACTCACTTTTCTAATATAGCTAATATTGATAATGAACCAGTTATTTCTGATAATGTTACACCTCTGCCATGTCATTTGAATGAATTTATCATAACAGAACAGGAAATTTTAGACCAGTTAAAAATTTTAAATGTAAATAAACCAGCTGGCCCTGATGGTGTCAGTCCTAGATTACTAAAAGATATTGCTTATTCAATTTCTAAACCACTAACAAAATTTTTTAACATGTCTCTTTCAATAAAACAGGTTCCTCTCTTATGGAAGATAGCTCATGTAAGTCCAATTTTTAAAGGTAAAGGTAATCCACATTCACCCCAAAACTATCTTTTTAACTAGTGGCCGGGCGCGACATGTAAAATTATGGAAAAAATTCTATTTAAACACTTATTTAATTATATGAAAACAAATAATATCTTGTCAAAGTGTCAATCTGGCTTTCAACCAAATGACTCAACTGTTAATCAACTGATTGAAATATATCATAATATTATTAGTAATATGGATAGGGGGAGGGATGTAAGATTTGTTTTTTGTGATGTTTCCAAGGCCTTTGACAAAGTTTGGCATAAAGGCCTTCTTTTCAAACTTAAGCTGACTGGAGTTAACAAACAATTAATATCATGGATTGAAAGTTACCTCTCAGATCGACAACAAAAAGTTGTCTCGGAAGGTTTCTCTTCAACTCTTAAGGGTATTAAAGCAGGTGTTCCCCAAGGTTCTGTGTTGGGTCCTTTTCCTCCTTGTTTATATTAATGATATTGTGAATGATATAAATAATGACATCCGGCTTTTTGCAGATGATACTTCCTTATTTGTAGTAGTAGAAAATGATCATGCTGCAGCAGCAACTTCTCTGACGGATGACTTGAATGTTATTTCCAACTGGGCTAAAAAATGGGCAATTCAATTTAATCCTCAAAAAACAAAAAATATTGTATTTAGTAGAAGGGACAGGGAGCACCCACCTGTATATTTTGGACTAAATGGAGATGAAATTGATGAAACAGATAATCACTGTCATCTTGGAATAACATTTCAATCATCAGCTACATGGAAAAAACATATAGATGATATTTATAAAAAAGCATGCTCTCGTTTACTTTTACTTAGACAAGTTAAACATTTATTAGATAGATATTCCCTTATACGTATATATTTTGCATTTATTAGACCCGTTTTAGAATATGGCGATGTAGTATGGGGTAACTGCACAAAAAAGGAATCCGATTTATTGGAAAGTGTACAAATAGAAGCTCTACCCAGAGTTGTCGGTCCTTACACTCTTAGAGGTCTAGAGTGTAAGTGTAGGACCGACAACTCTGGATAGAAAACAGCTGACCAGTAGCTGTTTATTAGAATACAATACAAATACAAATATTTTATTGGCACAAACACAATTACAATAATTGGCAAAGGCCCAAAGTGAAGTTACAGTTCATGTTTATGAATAGAAAACACAATAATATGACACTATTATGAATACTGAATAATCTCATTTCTAAGAGTTAGACAATTATTAATGTAAGAGCAAGTTACTCTTAATACTTTTAATGAATTACTATTCATACAAAATTTGAGCATTTGATTCTCAGATAAATGATTTTTTTGTAGTATACTCAAAATATTACATTGAAAACTTCTCCTGTAATTGGAATATTTTTCACATTTAAACAAGAAATGACTTTCATCTTCTACGTCACCAGTTTTACATATAGTACAAATTCTATCACTGGTGTGTAAACCTAAGTGCCTCCCCCTTTCAATGGCAAGATTGTGTGCACTTAACCTTATTTTACATAAAATTGACCTCTCTGTTTTGTTTCTGAGGATATCCACATAAGCACTACGGCAGTTAAAATCATAAAAATGTTGGTAAAATTTTAGTTTGGTTGAACTATAAATTTTAGAGGATTGCTCCTGAGTACATTGATCAATCAACCTTTGTTTTATATTTGGTAGGAGTGCTTTAATTGAACAATTGCTCTCCGCTATATAAGAAAATCCTAGACTATTAAAGATGGAGTACAGTTTTTTTGCCCATGGGTTAAAGTTTTTAGTAGCTTGAAAATTTTTAAATACTAAGGTATTTTCAGATGTCAAAAGATGTTCCAAAAATTTTATACAAGAAAATGAGATTTTTGCCCATAAAGGTAATCTTCCAAGTTCTGCTCGGCATGCAACATTTGATGCTTTGCAGTGAACCCCTAAAATTTCTTTAATGAATTTCATGTGGAATTTTTCACAATATGAATAAAAAGTATAGCCCGGATACTCGTCTCCGGTTTCTCTACCAATAAAGGCAGCCGCCACGATATAGCGGAAATATTGTTGAAATGGCGTCAAACCTAACCCTACCCTAACTTGAAACTTAAACAAAGTTTTCTAGTGAGGTCTAAAGATCGACCGGGAAAACCCGCCATTGTCTTGTCTTGTCTTGATAGTAGGACCACCTCACAAATTTGAGTAAGATTCAGTTCATATATCACTTAATTATTGCTGTATAATTTAAAATCTAAAATGCTTTTGTAAGAAAAGCATGGGGTGGCTGCCCTTAAAGACCTTTACGCCTATTATTAGGTAGTGTCTTTAATATGTTGTTTCTTTTAGTATTCAATGCAAAGCATAATCTACGGGTTACATGCTCAAAGGTATATAAGGTTTTCAAGCAGTTACAGTCACAACCACAACACACAGTGCTAGGATCTAGAATACTACGTAAATTGAGTATAAATGTATTAGTAGTATTACATTTAACACAGGGATGACATTCTTTTATTAGAACATTGAGCTCTGAGATATATGGCTCACGTGTTTCAGCTAGGACATTACAATCAAGTAGAAAGTGTTCTAATGTTTCTGGTTCCATCTGGCATACCAGGCAGGTTGGATCAATCCTATTTTGGTTAAATGCTGCCTTGTTGCTCTGCAGATAGTAGGTTCCTGTCATGAGACGCAGTTTGACAGGAAGTCTTGCTATATCTCTAGCTGACGTTTGGACACTAGCCAGGGCTGCATGTGCTTTTCCATTGGAATAATTGGAGGCATTCAAATAATCTAAGCTCTTGAAATAGGTTGACATTTTCTTAATATGCTCAATCCAGTATTCATTAACTGCTTTGTTGACCATTTTTTTCCAGGCGTTTTTTGTAGGTGGTAGATCCAGGATATTGTGACTTGACGGGAGTTCATATATAGCTAATATTTGCTTAAGTTTTGAAAACCAGCTATTATCATTTATTGCTTTCATTCCTAGTTGTCTTTCTGCTATTTCCCTTTCAATTGAATTTGTTGTCCTACATATATTGGCGTACATGCCTAGAGCTAGTTTATGTATCCGGCTTTCTATCGGTATCACACCTGCCAGGATGTAAACGGCTGGATCTGCTGTATTTGTTGGGATTGAAAGTATCTGCTTTAGTATTTTTCGATAAAATATTTCCAAAGTTTGAAGCTCAGTCCTAGATGGAAGTAATATTTCTAGCCCATATGTCAGAATAGGAATTACGTAGACTTGCAATAGATGTATACAAGCTGTTGGGTTTAGTCCATTCTTCCCATGTAACCCAGCTCCCAAGAGACTATACAATGTGCGCCTGGATTTTTCCATATTTTGTTGGATTTGTGTAGATGTTGTTTTCCTATAGTTTCTGTGATGAGTGATCCCTAGATGAACTATAGTATCTGGCTTTTGTATGGATTCATTGTTGATAGTGTGGTTATAACCAGGGTTTTCCATATTTGTATTGAAAGACATTACTGCACTCTTTGCAGGTTGTAATTTATAATTTTCTTGTTTACTGTAGTTTACTACCGTGTCAATTAAGATTTGGAGGTTTTTTTTCGCTATCTGCTATTAATGAGACGTCATCTGCACATGTTGGTGCCGAGCAGGGAATTGTTCCTATCTGCATACCTATACCGCTGTCCTCTATTTGGTCTAGCAGTGGATTTATGTATAGCTTATATAAATCGGTGCTAAGAACATCTCCCTGGCGCACACCTTGTGAGACGGCGAATGGATCCATTGCAGTACCTTTCCATTTTACTGATGTTTCTGCTCCCTGACTCAGATGGTATGTGAGGAGCCACAATTTTCCTCTTACTCCCGATAGGAATAACTTCCTGTACAGACTTGTGTGACCTACAACATCAAATGCTGCCTTTGCATCCAGGAAAGCGACATGGATGGGGATTTTCTTGTCTAGTGCTTCTAGGATACATTCATATAAGATTAAGGCACAGTACAGTGGAGCGACCTTCGGGGTGAAACCTCTCTGTAGCCTATTTTGTAGTTCATCTACAATTTCTCTTATTCTATTACGTAATAGAAATTCTAAACATTTGCCTATTACCGGAAGTACTGTTATTCCTCTGTAATTTTTAGCCTCATTTTTTATCCTTTTCGCTTGAAAACTGGTGATAATATTCCTAATTTGATAAGGTCTGGGGTGCTGTCAGCCTTGCAGATGTTATTTAGGAGCTCAGTTAGGTAATTGACAAGTGTACTACCTCCGTACTTAAGATGCTCTGCTGTTAGGCCATATACATCTGGGGCCTTCTTTGAATTTAAGGATCTAATTGCTTCCTCTAATTCTTTTTCAGAGAAAGTAAGTTCATTATTCATTTCTGTGCATATTTCATATATAAGATCTAAGTCGAATTCAGTATTGGTGTAGTTTTTAGTATCATTTTCTGCTGGTGTTGCTAGTGTCTCAAAGTGTTTTCCAGCCTTCTAGGATGTTCTCAGGGGTTGTATATGTCTCATCACCAACTATGAGTTCTTCTATCTGAACTGACGGTCTTTTTCTGTAGGAGTTTACAAGTTTGTAAAATGTCTTACTATCTCTGAATTGGGCGTTCATGATTTCTTCCATATTCATATTCCTTTGGAGGGCAATTTCACGCCTCTGGGCTCCTCTCAGTTTTGCTTTAGTACTCTTTTTCTGATCTTTAAATGGTCCGTCTTGCGGTTTGCCATTTAATTTCCATTCATATAATGCTTTCTTGTTACTTTTTAACGCAATCGCTATTTCGTCATTCCAGATATTCATATGCTTCGCTTTACGCTTGGTACGTTTCGGGGCTACTTCTTGGCTAGCCTCTATTAATATATCCATGAGTGTTTGGGTGTCAATATGTTCATGGTTTTGCTCAAAGGAGATTTTCTCTAATTTAGCTTTCAAAATCTGTTGATACTCATCTTTGTCTACTTTTTCCCAGTTTGTCCTAGTAAATCCAGGTTTTTCCTTCAGTTTCCTTAATATCTAGGCTAGCGACCAGTTGTGTGATTAATGGGTAGTGATCCGAGGTGTTTTGGGTAATAAGTCTAGTTTAATGACTTCTGTCATTTCTTTATCAAACTGTTGATGCAGAAATATGTAGTCTATTGTGAAACAATCATGACCATTTGGATGCGTGAAGGTATGCCCTGTTGCTTTATGGAGGTATCCACATTCTTGTAGGAATGCTTCTAGTTTTTTTCTGTCTTGGAGAGACCTTTCCCGTTAAATCACAATTCCAATCTCCGCTTAGAATGATTCTATGATCTATATGATATTTCCTAGTTATTTCAAATAAAATATCCAGGCATTCCTTATATATTCCTCATTATGTCCGTCAAAAGCCCACTAGGGCTTGTGTTGTATTGTTATTTAAATTTGCCGACTATAAATAAAACTTATCTTATCCCAGGATCGATTCCTCTGCATGGCTGGTTTCTTATCTTTAAGAACTTTAAATATAACGATACGAATAAAATTGTTAAATTTGTAATAATTTCTACTCTAAAATACAAAATGTGTGTCTGCTACCTTCGCGGATTTTATCAGAGAGCGTATATAAGACAAACCGGAAACGGGCTAACCCCAGATTCCGGATTGCCGCAATATATCCGTCTGTGAACATCCAACCATTAATGAAAACACCAAAAATAGATATACAACATCCCGCCCCCTAAAAATGAAATTTAGAAATTTCAAAATGGTTGGTTGATTCACAGATGGGAAAAAACTACAATACTATATACAAATAGAACATATTAAAGTGAAAATTGAAGCAAACAAAGAAAATCATATAAAAATTATCCAGCTTTCTCTTAGATCTAACATCCCACTCCTCTGCGACTGCACCCATTCATACAAATACATATAGTGCTTGAAGAGTCAATGATGTCTTTTTAAAACAATAGCACATTTATAAAAGCATAGCGTAATAGAGAATAAAAAATATTCAACTGGCTCCATCGATTGAATAACGAATGTCAATGAATTCTTAGCGGAGACCTTAAAACTCCTAACTAGCTTATAAGCATTGAAACAAAGGTTTTATTTCCAAGCAAATCACAAAATCTCCTACGCCACTTTCAGACTCTAATATACTGTTGCACACTTTGACATGTAATGATATGAGTATAATAAAAATTTAAATAGGTAACAGACGCACAAGCTAAATATGCACAAACCAAAAAGTAATACAAGTACATTTTGTATATAAAACAAGCAGTTTAAGTCCACAAGTGTATATGAAATAACACTAAGCTTTGGCGAAACAGTTTTCACCTAGTATGTAAATCGGGAATCACCCCTCCAACTAGTAGCATCATATTTAATCAAATTTTATATTGTTAGTCACCATACTTGGCGATACAGATATCACCAAAACAAAGGAAAGTTCATCCATGGATCATCCATAAATAGTTAAAAAACAGAACGGAAACACAACTTTCTCATAATTCGTAAAAGGTCCAAAATAACAAACAGTAGAAATAAACCGTATATACAGCATTTGTTGGCGACACAGTTATCACCAGCAATAATTATCAACCGGGTCAAACATACTCTCAAAGTTCAAGATTTATTGGCGATACAGTTATCACCAATTGCATGGCAAACTAAATCACTGTCTAAAAGGAAGCTAACCATATTCCAAAGTTCAAGACATATTGGCGATACAGTTATCACCAAGGCAACATGTACCATATACAACAGCAAATCATTAGAAGGAACAAGTGTTGGCGACACAGTTTTCACCATCACAGCAATGTCATTATACAAGTTCATGTTCTGATCACCGATCTATTTCACCAGGGGCGGTGGTCTTGAAATTAACAAGTCTTGTGCTTTCCTGGATAGCTGTGAAATCGACCTCCACTGAGCGTTTTGTGAGGGTTCACCGACTAACTGTACAAGGTACAGAAAAGAGTTACCATGTTTTTTCTTCGCCAGGATTCTTTTCACTTTCTCAGATCTCGAATCTGTTGATAGCGAGTCCTCAATTTCTTTTTCATTGGTTATAAAGTTTTCGTCTCTAAATCGCACAGGTTTTATGATATTACGATTAGATCTCCATATCGGTTGTTCAATGTTTGTACTTTTTTTCGGTACATGGATATCCTGATTATTTGCACTTGAATTATCGGATTGGGTTTCCTCTGTGTCATTGCTCTCTGTATGAGACGGTGCTAAACAATGTGCTGGATCGGGTGCACGGATATGAGCTATTTTAAGTCTGTTTATGTGCACTGGATCTTTTAGTTTCTTTTTTCCGGTAGGATCTCGGAGCTTGATAAGATGCGCACTGATGATGTTATTAACCGCAAATGGACCTTCAAAAATCGGCTTAAATTTTCTACCAGCGCCAGTTGGTTGACACTGTAAATACACATAGTCACCGATTTGTAATTTCAATTCGTTTGTTTTCATATTTTCTTTTTCTTCCATTTGTTGACCTGATGCTTTAGCATTTTCATATACAATGTCATTAATCGTATTCAATTTGGAACTCAATTCTTGAAAGTACGTTCGCATGTCCATTGGTATATCTTTTAAAGATTCTCCGTGAAATTGCATCAGCGGAAAATTTGGCCCTTTCAAAAATAATTTCAAACGGGGAAAAATCAATGCTGTTATTCACACATGAATTCATAGAAAATGTTACTGAATGTAGTTCATTTTCCCATGGTTTTCCTTTCAGCACCTGAGTTGTTAAACGTTCGGCCAACGTTCTGTGTTGTCGTTCACACGCCCCTAGGCAGTGATGTGCAAATGCCGGCGTGAACTCCTGCGTAACCTCAAGTAATTTACACAATTCAGCTGCACATTTGTTGGTAAATTCACTGCCCCTATCTGATATCAATGTTTGGCAAACGCCATAGGTGGTGAACATATGATATAAAGCTTCACAAATTGTAGCGGCGTCTTTATTTCTCAATGGATAAGCAAACATAAATTTGCTGAACATGTCGACAGCTGTAAATACATATGAATTACCATTTGGTGACACGGGATACGGACCACATAAATCTATTTGCCACACTTGGAATGGTTCGGCGGGCGTCGGAAATGACACTATTGACTGTTTGGTTTTCTTGTTTGAGACTTTCCGAATTTGACAAAGATGACATGATTGAACATAATCTGTTATGATTTTTCCCATTCTAGGAAAGAAAAAGTGTTCTTTTGCTCGGTCCAAGGTATTGTTAATCCCACAATGCCCACCAAGAGGTGAATCGTGGACAACTTTAAGCACCGTATTTATAAGAGCATCAGGAACGACAATTTGATAATGTCCCATCATTTTGTTACGCCTAGCCTTTGTAATTCTAGAATGAAATAAAATGCTGTCTATCACGGCATAATCGGCCGATTGTAATAAAATACGCCTGGCTTCCTTTTGCGATTCAGGTAAATTGTCATTTTCTAAATAGTCAATTATCTGTGACAAAACATTGTCCTGACCTTGAAGTTCCTTCATTTTCCCGCGGAAATCGATAAAGTTCGAAAAACAGAGTTATTCAAAGTTTGTTCCACTGTACTCTCGTGATCTTTGTTCTGTGTTGTTCCACGCTGACCGCGTAAACGCACTGTTCGCTTCGTTTTTCTGCTACTAGTGTCACTGCCTATTTCGTCTGTATCAGCATCGTACGGGTCGCTTTTTTCTGAAACTAGCGTATTCTCATTCAAATTGACTGCTTGAACGTCGGCAAATTTTGAAGCAATTAGATCGGAGAAATTTTGGCCGTTAGGTAGAATGACTTGCCCCACTTTGTCAGATACGTACGGGAAAAAGGGGTCGTCCTCAACTGGACTTTCAACTACGTCCGCTTTGACATTTTCGCACCTAGATAATGCATCTGGAACTTGCATATCTTCCGCCTTTTTGTACACTATTTCAAACGAGAACTGTTGAAGAATTGACATCCACCGTTCGTAGATAGCCCCTTTGAATTGCTTTTGGTATAATGGTTTGAGGGCTTGATGGTCACATTCAACTACGAAGGAATTTCCGCGTAAATAATCGGCACAATCAAGTATACTCACAACCATCCCTAACAGTTCTAGCTTTGTCTGGCCCATATGATTGCTGCCATGGGCTCAATGATTTGGAGCCAAAACGGATTATACGCGGTTTCTGAGTATTGTCATTTGGATCAAGCTGGTATAGCATGTATCCAATGCCTCTCGATGACGTATCGACGCTTAACCGGAAAGTCAAATCGTATTTAGGAAATCTCAGAATCTCGGAATTTGTAAGTTTTTGCTTGAGATCGCTAAATGCTGTTTCTTGTTCGTTACGCCAATGAAATAGTTGTCCTTTTTTCAAAAGTCTAGTAAGCGGATTTACAAGCGCACTGTAGTTAGGTATAAACTTTCGGAACCAGTTGAAAAGTCCTAAAAGTCGTCTCAATTCCTTTACATTTTTCGGGCGCGGATATTCGGTGATGGCTTTCACACGATCCGGTGGTGGACGGATACCGTCTTTAGAGATGAGATGACCAAGGAACCTACATGACTGCGCCGCGAACGAACACTTTTTGGGTCCTAATTTTAAACCAGCATTTCGGAATCGCCTAAAAACTTCTTTTAAATCAGACATATGTTGTTCAAATGTTTCCGAACAGATCAAGACGTCGTCCAAATAGCATAAACAAGATTTGAATTTTAACCCGTGTAAGACCTTGTCCATAAGTAATTGAAATGTATTCGGCGCAGTTTTGAGGCCCATGGGAAGTCGTAAAAATTTGTAAGTCCCGAAACATGTATTGAAAGCGGTATACTGACTAGAGTCACTAGAAAGACCCATCTGAAAGAATCCGGAAGAAAGATCAATGGAAGATATAAAGTTCGGAATAATTTCGCTAAAAGATTCAGTGAGTTCTTGCAAATCCGGAATTGTATATTTAAATTCTCTGGTTTGTGAATTTAGAAAACGGTAATCACAACAGAATCGAAAGTCTTGTGCGGAAGGTTTGCCTGCATTCTTTGACCGCTTTGAAACTAAAACTATCGGACTTGAAATTAATAAATCTTCCGTTTCGCTGACGGGAGCGATAATGCCTTGCTCCAACAAATTGTCCAAATTTAAAATTTCCCTTTTTCAAATTTTTCCCCAACCACGTCCGGTTTTAGTAAAATCTTATGTTCTACAACACGCGTAAATCCTAATTCCGGATTATCATCCGTGACAAAAAGATCAAGATTTTCATGTAACAATTCAATGAGTTTATCGCGTTCAGTTTCCTCTAAACTATCCGGTAATTTAAACAAAGACTTCACTTTAGAAAAATTGGGTTCATTACATCGGAGTTCCGAAATTTTTGTTTTATTTAAATTTTATTTTAAAATATTGAAAAGATGCACAGCAATTCGCGTTAAGTACGTTAAAATTCCCCCTACCTGCGGCCCCCTTCGGAATCACAATGGTTTCATTTGTCGGATTTAACAGTTTTACAGGTACTTTTTGATTGTTCGATACTGTAACAACAGATTTTGCCACTAGCAAACCTTTGCCACAAGAAAATTTACTTTTGGAACACACACCCTGTAGACCGATTGTAACATAGTTTGGCACTCGAGCCCACACAATAGTTTCAGTATTTGGGTCTAAATTTAGTCGTCTTTGCGTTTGCACATTTGCAGAATTTAAATTACAAGTCATTTTGCTGAAATCTAGCACAACATTGTTTTTCATTAAATAGTCCGACCTTAAATGAGCGGATGAGAAGTAACTGGAAGAATATATACATCAATAAAATGCGTACCTTGTGATTTAATACTCAATTCAATATTTGCAACACCAGAAACCTTAATTGTCTCATTATTAGCTAATCTAATTTCTGAACATTCTAATCGCTCAAATGATAGTTTGTATTGCTCAGGAATTGAATCAAATAAAGTTTTTGACATAATGTTAATAGAACTGCCTGAATCAACTAGCGCTGCAACCTTAAAGTCATTAAAAAACACATTTATATACAAAAATTGAGGTTTCTTTTCCGAACTGAAGTCCATACTGGCACTTTCCGATCCTACCCCGGACGACCGTGCCTGTCCCCCGGGTTTTGTCGGTTTCCCCGTACGAATTTAGCGCATACATTCGCTGTATGTCCCTCTTGGAAACACAACTGACATTTCGCACGCGACAAAAATTCTCCCGTCCCATCCCAGTTGCATTCTCGCTGGTAATGACCTCGACCTTTACATTTAAAACAGTGCGGACCGACAAAGTTTCTGCGGTCGGTGTTAACTTGATCAGATTTTGTTGACCGGTCCGGTTTGCTTTGCATTTTCATGTCCGATATCATGGCCGTGATCAACTGAACTTGCTCCTTTAATTCCGCGATTTCAGATTTTTCAGATGCGGAGGCCGATGAAGAATTTTCGGACCTATTTTCCTTTTTAGCAGTTACTAGTTCGTTTAATTCTTTGACTTGTTGTCGCAACTTTCGAATTTCATCATTTTCATTTTTCTCAGCGTTTCTATTTTCTCGAGGTTTATCTTTAAAAGTACATATGGCATTAATAGAGTCCTCGTGCTTTCTGTATCCACAAGCTTCTGCCATTTTTGCGGCAGTCAGTGCTGTTTCCATATCTTGTGGCAACCCGGCGCGGATAAAAAATGACATTTGCTCTGGTAAACCACTAATAAATTTCGAGAGCATCTCATGTTCTGGTTTATTTAATAATTTTCCCTTTTCATATATTTGACAGAAGAAGTCTTCTACGTTTTGACCTGAAGATAAAGTGAGGTTTTGAAATATCTCGCTGTGCATGAGCACATTAGCCCCATGTCCACTGAAATTAATGAATTTCTCCTTAAAGAGAATTTTAACACTAACCCAATTTTCCCTACTCTCCTCGCTTAGTGAGTTAAACCAGGTTAACGCAGGGCCCCGTAAATGTAAATGAAAAGCGGCTAACCTAGCTTTTTGGTAGTCACTTGCATCAAGGTTCTGACTCAAATTCGTAAAAAATTTTTTTCCCCATTACCCCGGGATAGCGTAAAATTCCGAAACTTCAAACGTTCCATTTTGTTTCTATGTAAACGAGAGTCGGCGGTTGTGTCTGGATGAAATGATAAACGTGAAGGTATATTATTGAAATTAACTGCTAATTTTCGTAATGTAGAATGATTTGTCGGAGTATGAAGTGAGTCAACAGATGGCGTGCGATAAGAAAATAAATGCGTGAAGTCTTGTCCGTCTAAAAATGAATCGCTTAAATGTGATTTCGATTCAAAATCTTGTTCAATAGAATAATCGGGTTTTGACGAATGCAAAGAATCATTAGTGTTACTCATGTTAATTAGAAAAAAAATCTCACGAGTTTGGCGAGACTGTTCCCACCGAACAAAAATATTGCGACCATGGCGAGACTGTTCTCACCAGTAATGGAAACTATTAAACTCATACAGTTTAAATTCAAAAACATCAAAATCGGGAATACATGTACATACAAATTTTATTAAAACAATCAAATATGACACAATGTTGGGTGTTCTGCTCATCTATGCACAGTCCTGGGAAACTTTCTGACAAATTCTCAACAACCAAAGTCTTGCTAATTCAGAAATTGGGTGTATACCATCATAGTAAAATGTACTAAATCTAAAAATATATCTGGGTTTCTTGTATCTATCTCTCCTACAGTTTTCAATGTCTAACGAAAATCTTGGGGATTCTCTTCTGTAAATAAGGTTCGTTTCCCTGACAAAGGTGTTCACAATTCGAATATGTTCATGAAGAATTTTATCATCATCTCTGTATTTTGTATCCTCACGACCTTTATGTTTGTTGTACTCATAAATTGAATATGGGGGTAGCTCTAATAAAACAGGTTCTACAGTTGGAAACCCTCTAAGGAAAGTGTAAATGTCTCTGAATTGCTTTATTAAATCATTAGCAGACGACTTATCTCTGGATTTTAATTCAATCAATCCATCATGTTGCTTAACTGTCAAGTCACACGTTCCCAACCATAAATAAAGTACAATATTTGGGTAGCGATGCAACTTTATTTCAAGATTGTCACACAAAAAATCATATTGTTTTTCTGTTGTGGCCCCGCCTTTATACCACCAAACGATATCTTTTTCAATCCCTCGTGCGACTTCGTCACGCAGATTACGGGCCTTACTGTCAGATAA
>JACCHT010000023.1 GCA_013416635.1 Candidatus Thiodubiliella endoseptemdiera
TTGATGTACTTCGTTCAGTTACGTATTGCTGATCAAAAAGCTTTAAAGAGTTTTTGGTTTTAATTTACGCTCTCGTAATCAAAACGCATCTTTGCATCAAATTACAAACTTTTTAAAACACCCTTAGCCCTGCTAGAAGTGGATTTAAAAAATTTCCAATTTAATAAAATCTGTCATTTTGCTAATCATCCCTATTTATGCAAAGGTCTCTATTAAAAACTTTTGAGAAAAGGTTTCCTCGCATTTTTTAGTGTTTCTAGTGCTTTCATAATCTATTTTGTTTTCAAAAAATGTTTTATACTTCACTTTTTCTATTTTATTTGATGGATACCAAAAATTGGCTAGTATTAAAGCCATAGTATTTTCATTTTAAAATTTTTACACCTAACGATTGAATTCAATGGAGATGAACATCTAACTATTTATTAAAAAATGCTTATAATGCTATGCGAAAATAATAAAAACTAAGGTCTAAATGATAAACTATCAACTAATTCGCTCTAAGCGTAAGACGCTTTCTTTGCAAGTCGATAAACAGGCATCTACTCGATTCGTGCGCCGATGCGTTTGAGTGTAAAAAAAATTGAGAATTTTATCAACGAGAAACAGAACTGGATTCAGAAGAAACAGGCGAATGAAAGTAAATTCCACCCAAAACAGGGTATGCAAATTGGTAATCAATATTTGTTTTGGGTGAGTGGTATCCTTTATTTGCACATTGGATCAGGTAATCCTCTTAATTTTGATGGGCAATCTTTTCAAGCTCAACATTCAACATAAAGGCAATAAAGCTTTTCATTGGTTTTACAAAGAAAGAATTTATCAAGACTTGCTATACCCTTACTTGAGCAATTTGCCGAAAAAGCTACGATTTGAAATATAAAGTGCGTTTTAAAAAGCGCAAAAAAGTCGTTGGGGCTCTTGTGGTGCCAGCAATAATATTAACCTTAATTACCTTTTAATAATGGCACCGATATCGGTATTGAGATAGTAATTGCCCATGAATTGGCACATACGGGTGTAAAATCACTCAAGGTTTTATGAATTACCAACAACAATGATGCCTGTAGACATAAACAAGCGGATGTTTGGCTTAGAAAGCAACACGGTCGACTGCTGCACAATTTGTAGTAGTTTTCAAAAAATAACACTAAAGTGCTGGTAATTGTTTGTTTTAGCCTGCTTAAAAAATCAAGGGTGTTTATTATTTGTTGTTAGAATTTCTCGGTTGCATTTTCCATTTCGCCTTTAAGTGTACCCATTTCAGCCATTTCAACGATAATATCACCACCACCAACAAGTTCGCTGTTCATATAAATTTGTGGGAAAAGTTGGCAGTCGGCAAAAGCAGGTAGGTTTGCATAACTGGTCGTCAAAAATATTATTAACATATGAAAACTCAACGCCAGTTGAAGCGGAAGTGTTTGTGGGCGGTGGAGGAAAGAAAAGCGTGTGGGGTGGCGTGCCTTGCTCATATATAAAACGGTGGTGCACTATGCGACTTGTTTTTGAATTTTTTTGCATTATATCGAGGTATTACTCCTTTAAATTATTGTAATTATAATAACCGAGTATTTTACTTGGTTGCTTGAAAGTGTATACTTTTTGTCCTTGCTTTATTTTTTGTAGTTGCCGAAAACAGAATTAAAGTTATCTTTAACAAAATGTCGCAAGCCATTATTTGATAGTAACAAGGTAATCTTGCCGCCTGGTTTGAGGTGCATCGTAGGCATCATAAAGAATAATACTGAAGGCACGATGCTCTACCATTTGGCAGGGACATTAGGAAACGGTCGAAATAATTATCTTTATTGACGCGAGAAAGTAGGTCCGATAAATAAACTGACATTACTAAGATAGTTGCGTTTGGCGTTGATATTTGACAGTTCAACGGCAACAAAATCTTTATCTACCATCTGCACCTCCCTTTTTG
The DNA here is from genome assembly GCA_013416635.1 of Candidatus Thiodubiliella endoseptemdiera. Taxonomy (GTDB): domain Bacteria; phylum Pseudomonadota; class Gammaproteobacteria; order PS1; family Pseudothioglobaceae; genus Thiodubiliella; species Thiodubiliella endoseptemdiera. The sequence goes on from JACCHT010000023.1 coordinate 1,934, forward strand.
GACAGGATTTGGCAGCGCAGCTAAGCCGATTGGACCATAACCACAGCCTAAATCTAAACATTTGTCTGTTTCGTTGATTTTGAGATATTTCATTAACAATGCCGTACCGTCATCAATCACTTTTGAGGGAGAATACACCCCAGCGGGTTTGAGTCAAATCATGCCCTAATAAGTTGGCTTGAATGGTTAAATCTTGTTTTGAGTTTGGGAATGTCATTTCTAAAAAACTTTATTATTTTGCTTGCTCTGCTTTTGGCTTTTCTTAACTTTGGCGTTAATAGCGTGCGGCATTGTCGCCGATATGTTCTTCGCCACGGATTTTTGCCAGTTCAATTTGGTGTTGCCTTTCTTTTATAACGGTTGATTTGCGACTCAGAACCTTGAGTGCCGTGAACAACGGACAAAAACTCCTTTTTCATAATGTAGATGCTGTTTTGTGCGACATCGGTAATCGGATAACGCGGCAAGCGTGGCGTTGGTCGTATTGCCTTATTGCCAAATTGTGCTTAACGGCAGCGCGTTCGTCAGTACAAAGCACTCGCCATCCCAAAGACTGTCTGCTTCATCGACTGTTTCTAAATATTTTAAAAATACTGCGCCTTGTAAGTGATAGACAATTTAAAACCCTGTAATTTCAAATAAGCGGTAGATTTTTCACAACGAATACCGCCTGTACAAAACATCGCTACTTTTTTGTCTGATATTGTTCAAGATTTTTTTTGGTGTAGGTCGGAAATTCTCTAAAAGTTTCGTATTAGGATTGTGCCTTGAAAACTGCCGAAATACCATATTCGTGGCATTGCGGGTATCAATCAGAAACAACATCTGGGTCTCAATCAGTGCATTCAATCTTGTGGTTTTAACATAAGTACCTACCGAGGACAGTGGGTCCAATGTTTGCCACGCCTAGAACAATCTCCTTTTTGAGTTTAACTTAGGCGTTTAAGTAGTTTTTCACTTTGAGAAAACTTGATTTCTAGGTGATTAAAACGCCCATCATCTGCTAAAGTACACCGTTATCAATCGATTATTTGTGTACCTGCCACCGTACCATTCCAGCCCTTCTAATGCCAAAAGAATGGTGCCTTTAATGTCTAAATCCAGCAACAGAGTATGCAAAAGGCTGAAACTCTTCGAAGTCATTAAGACGAACAAATTGATATAAAAGCACAGACGGTGAACATAAAGATTATTTACAATACAAAAGCGTTTATTTTACAATAAGGTGTCAGCGTATAATACATACATATAAAACACTTTATTATTAATGCGTGCTTGATTCAGTTAATTATCAAAAGATATTAAACAACTTGATTTAACTCAGTTGCAATCTTTGACGGATGAAATTCGTGCATTTAGTATACGGTGCAAAACAAGGTGGGCATCTTGCGCCCACAATCTTGGTACGGTTGAAATGTCGAATTTGCTCTTCGGTATGTGTATTTGATACGCAAAAGACAGCTTTTGTATTTGATTAATCGGAAGCATACCCATAAAATACTCACTGTAAGGCAAAGATAAAATGGATACACTGCGTCAAAAAGAGGGTATCTCTGGCTTTACTAAACGCTCAGAAAGTGTACATGACAGATTTAGTGCTGGAGCATTCTTCTACTTCTATCGAGGTGCAGCACTCAACGTTGCGGTGGCAATGGTATTAATAATAATGGACACAATCCATTGCTATAATTGGCGATGGCGCACTAACGGAGTGCAGGGATAATGTCGTTTGAAGCGTTGAATCACACAGGGGATAGTGATGCAGATTTGTTGATTATTTTTGAATGACAACGATATGGTATCTCCTAAAATGTCGGTGCAATGAGTAAATATCTCACCAAACTCATTTCTGGCAAAGTGTGTTAACGATGCGCAATAAATCGCTGAATATTTTAGACAAAATGCCGAGAATGCGTGAATTTGCCAAACGCTCAGGAAGAACATTTAAAAGGCATGGTATTACCGAGTACTTTATTTGAAGAATTGGGATTGGATTATTATGGTCCGATTGATGGGCACGATTTACCCACACTAATTAAGACGCTACAAAATTTAAAGGCTCAAAATAAGCCAAGATTATTACACATCATTACCAAAAAAGGTTATGGCTTAAACAGTGCGGAAAATGACCCGTGTAAATTCCACGGCATTGCTCCTGCTACTGATGGCGCTAACAATGCTGTTGGATTAGATAGTTATAGCACTGTATTTGGTCGTTGGTTGGTTAATGCGGCGGCTGAAAATAAGAAATTGATCGCCATTACGCCAGCGATGTGTACTGGCTCTGGAATGAGTGAGTTCGAGCAAAAATTTCCCGAGCAATATTTTGATGTATTGCCGACAACACGCTATTACTTTTGCAGGGGTTGGCAACGCAAGGACTAAAACCTGTGGTGGCCATTTATTCACTTTTTACAGCTGAGGTTGCGACCAACTTATTCATGACATTGCTTTGCAAAATTTGAATGTTATTTTTACTTGATGACCGTTACTGCAGGTTTGGTAGGTGCTGATGGGGCTACTCATGCAGGGTGTTTTTGATTTGAGTTTTTACGCTGCGTTCCTAATCTGCCGTTATGATACCTAGCAAGCTGGTTTTGAGATGTTCGAATGTTCAATACTGCTCTAAAATGGATTCACCTGGCCATGTATTCGCTATCCCACGAGGCTCGGCAAATATTGAACATTATGAAACACAAGATACCGTTGAGGTTGAGCAAATATTTTATTAGAAGGCAGTAAAACTGCTATTTTTGCGCTCTTATTTTGTTAAAATTGCCTTAGAAGCGATGAAACTTGGTGCAACTGTGATTGATATACGTTTTGATAGAAACCTTCCCAGATGAAGCACTGATTAGCAAAATAGCACACGCACACATCAACAGATTGATTTCTATTGAAGACAATGCCATCTCCGGGTGGAGGTAGTGCAATTAGTGAATATTTACACCAACAAAAATCAACGCACCCATTACAAATTTTAGGCTTGACAGATGATTTCACTGAACAAGGCTCACAGAAGAACTTTATCAACAATATGGGTTAACCGCTAAAACATCATTAATGTTGCGTTGAAAAAACTATTCAATTTTCACTCTCAGCCCTAACGAACTCAAAAACCACAAATATCTTGGCTGGATTTAGAGCAAACATCTACACGCCCTGACCTGTGGAATTTCAATGATAGAAAAATCCGCTGCTGACTTGCTGTTGGCTTATTTTGTGCCTTTGTGCGTGCCGCCTTCGATGCTATTAGCCGCACCTGCTGTACGTCATATTCAATGCTAATTTACCGGTATCTATTGCCTAGTTTGGATTACCAACCCACTCACCATGCCACCGATTTTATGCCTGGTATAAACTCCGGTGCGTGGGTTCTTTCAAACTTGCGTTAGTGAGCAAAAGATTTGTAATGTCGCTTGAGTATGCATGGCGGTATTGGCCTAATTTGGCAACCATTTTTATTGGGCTGCTTGATTGTTTCCGTCACTAGTTCGGTGTCAGGTTATTTTGTTATTCAATTTATTTATCGTTACAAAGCCTACAAAAGAGCAAATAAGATAATCCGGCTTTTTATTGACTGCACGGATTTGTGCTTCCAAGTATCTACTAAACTTTCATTGCTTGCACTTTGGAATGCGTGAGTCCGTTGATATATACATCAGATTAGGCTCGCCACCTGTGAGTCAACCGACTGCGCTTTCGCTTCTGCTCCTGGTCCGTTTACCACGCAACCGATGACGGCTGCGTCGATTGGTTCGCTGATGTCTTCTAAACGGGCTTCTAATTCATTCAGCTTTTGACTTTAATCCGCGTCAAATTGCAGCGAGAACACGATGGGCAGGCGATTAAAATTAACACCTTTTATTAAATCCCAATGATTTTTAGAATGTCAAAGCCAACTTTGATTTCATCCACAGGGTCGGAGGCCAAGGAAACGCGAATGGTATCGCCAATGCCTTCTGCAAGTAACAAGCCCAAACCCACCGACGACTTCACCGAGCCTGATCGGAATGAACCTGCTTCGGCCAATACCAGGTGTAAAGGATTGTCAATTTGTGTTGCCAGTTGTTTGTAGGCAAATACTGTCATAAACACTTCAGAGGCTTTTAGTGAAATTTTATATTAATTATCAAAACTCAATCTATCCAAAATATCAATATGTCTGAACGCAGATTCCACCATAGCTTCGGGCGTGGGTTCAGTGTATTTCTTTGCAGGTCTTTTTCTAATGAGCCTGCATTGACACCGGCTTCACGAATAGAATGTTATGATCAGAGCGGATGCCACTACTTCTCGAACTCTGTCTTCGCGTCCGATATTGCCTGGATTAATACACGCAGACAATCTGCTCCATATTCTGCCACTTTAAAGAGCAATTTTATAATCAAAATGTCGGCAATCAAAGGGACGCTGGTTTTGCTTGATGATTTTAAAAAGCTTCTGCCGCTGCCATCGTCGGTACAGAAACACGCACACTAAATCTGCACCTGAATTTTGCGGTTCTTTGATTTGTGCAACTGTTGCTGAAATATCATTGGTATTGGTGTTTGTCATGCTTTGCACGGCAATCGGTGCATCACTTACCAATAGCCACATACCAACAAAAATTTCTTGCTTGGATTTTCTGGTGATTGTATGTACTGGCTTCATTATTAAATTACTTCATCTAAATTTTCTAAAATATCAGATTTTTTAGGCTGAATCTACGTTAGTTTTAACTTTAACGGGGGTAATAACCACTTTAGTCTTTTTTGTTTTTCCGCTTCTTTAATCACAATCAGATTGGGCTGAACTCTGGCGTTTATTACTAGAAAAAAATAAAGTAATGATAATAAGTATTAATATTGTAATTCCCAGCAATTTTACTTTTATTGTTTTTTGTTCTTTTGTTTTAGAATGGTGTTCAATCCCTTCCATATTTATCTTATTATTTACCTTTATGCGTTTAGTTTTATCAATAATTTTCTGCCAATTTGCCCACAAGCTGCATCCACCTCTTCATACGCGTTCTTCGTATAGTAATTTTATACCATTATCAAATAAAACATCTTGAAATGAGGCAATTGTAACCTTTTTGAGGTGATATATTGAGTTTTGGGAAGGGGTTAAAGGGATTAAATTCACTTTTGCGCAATCCTTTAAGTAGAGTCTCACTAATTTTTTGGCCTGTGCAGCGCTATCATTCACCCCATTCAGCATCACATATTCAAATAAAATATGGCGTTCTTGCGTGCCTGCGTTAGATATACTTTACAGGCTGATAGTAATTCTTGAATTGGGTATTTTGATTAATCGGCGCAGATTCATTACGCAGTATCATCTGGTGCGTAAAGATACTGCCAAACACGGGTACTCATCTGCCATTCGCAACGTATGCACGGGAACACGCCCGAAGTTGATATCGTCTGCGTCTAGATAAAACCAAATGCTAAATCATCAACAACAAATCACAGGCGGGATAAACCGCTTTTTCATTCAACAACGGCTCACCCATTCCATAAATACCACATTGGAAATACGCTTGTCATCTTTGTCTTTCCGTGTGATTTGGTAGCATCGCGTCCGATAATTTCTGCAGTGCTGAGATTGCGATTAAACCTGCATTCCTGTTGAGCAAAAGTACATGCCAAAGAACAACCCACTTGTGAAGAAATACACGAGTGTACCTCTGTCATCAGAAGGAATATACACAGTTTCAATAAAATTATCTGCACCGTATCAATTGCCGCCCAATCACACCGCCGAGGGGCGTGGTCTTGCTTTGCCACTTTGGGCAATTCAACGCAAGTGGTATCTTTCAGCTGTTGTCACGGAAGCTTTTTAAAGTTGAGCATCTTATCCATCAAACTCATGATATTTATAAATCCACCATCAATTGTTGGCGATAGGGTTTTTCGCCCTAATGTTGCAAAACAACTCACGGTGAGTGCTTGATTTAACGGAGCAGGTTTTAGCGTCTTTTGTCATAACGAAAAAAGCACTCTAGAGTGCTTTTCTTCTAAATGATTAAAGATTAACCGTTTACAGATTCTTTAAGTGCCTTACCAGCCTTAAATGCAGCAACTTTAGATGCCCTTGATTTTGAATCGTAGCACCTGTTTGTGGGTTTTGACCGAGGTGCGCGCGCAGCGCAGTCATAACAACAAAAGCCAGTTAGTTGAACGCCGTCGCCTTTAGACATTGCACTAGTGATAGCGTCGGTTGTAGCATTCAATGCACGGCCTGCATCTGCTTTAGAAAGATTTGCTGCTGATGCAATTGCATCAATTAATTCTGATTTATTCATTTTTCATTCTCCTTGAAAGTTTTAATTTTTATTTAAAAAGTACTAAAAAGTTTTACTTGTTTTGAGATGAAAACACTATATTGTCGTTCAGCATCTCTGCATTTAGTAAAGTCAATTATAAACAGAAGCTTTTACCTGTGTCAACGCTTTTTAATAAAAAATGCAATCATCACTTCAAACTCTCTTTTAAAGTCCTTTGCTTGTCTCTTTTCCAGTCTTTTTCTTTTGATGTCTTGGCGCTTATCATGCTCTTTTTTTCCCTTAGCAACACCGATTTAAACTTTACTGCCTCACTTTTAATAAAGTTTGAGTGGCACGACAGTTGCACCTTTCTGATTTATTTTTCCTTAATCCTGTTGATTTCTAAACGATTTAACAACTTACGCGTCCTATTGGGTCTGCATTGACAGTGGAGGCTGTATTAGTGGTGAAATATGACTACCGAATAAAATTTCGTTATTTTTAAAATAACATAACTTTCTTTGATTTGTACTTTTTGTTATCGCAGGCTTTTACCTCCCCAACCTTCGAAAGTCCGGCTTCAAGGCTTTGTTCTATAAATAGTCGTGTCGTGCTTTTTATTCACGGCAATTATTTGAGTTTGTTTTGTTTCTTAGCCATTTTTAATCGTTATGCATCAAATCTATATAAAGTGCCATTGTCCCCTATTCGTGCAATCAAATGTATCAACTGGTGAATCAAATCAATGACTATCGAATTCCTTAATTGGTGTTCGTCTGCGAGTATTTTAAATCTAAACTGAGCATGAGATTATCGCTTCGGTAAGCATTAATAAAAGTGCCTTTGAAATCAAACTTTTACCACTATAAATACTTTAACCTCTGACGCATTGATATGCAACTCAAAGATGGTTTTTAAGCAATTACAAGGGGCTTGGATTTTTTACTGCGTTAGTGATAGCGCTTATAAAATTAGTCTTGAATTAAATTTAGTTTCGCTTCTCGGTTGGTGGATATTGCTATTGCCCCGATTTTCACTGCCATTTCAGTACACAACTTGATGCTTTTGTTGAAGAGCAAAAAATATTTATGGGTAATCGTCCTTTTTAATAAGCCATTTTGGGGTTTTGTGTCAATTCAGTGGGCGTTCCTAAAATCTATCTACCTACATCAATGAAAAGGATTTTACCCGGCAGTGCTTAGACAAAGATTCCAGAAGGTCTGTTACTACTTGAATGATGGAAAATTACAGCGCAAATCTCACACCCGAAATTTGACAAGAAAAAAACTACCTTGTACAGGTTGATGGCAAAGTCTCGATGATGCTATTGAGCAATTATGCCAGGAATAATACTCAAAAGATGGACTCACCAAACCTGCCAAGGCAAAAATCGTTAAACAACCCTGATTGGCTATGGGCGTACCACCAATTCGTATGCGGAAAATATCCCCACTGCATGGATTGAGCTTAAAAGTACTGAAGGGAAAAATCGTCAAGTGCGTCGGCCTTGACTGCTGCTTGTCGGTTTTCCAACACTGAAGGCGATTCGCACACAAATCGGTGATTGGCAATTGGTGGCCAATATTCAATTGGGCAAATATGAACGCCTTTGAATTGGCGCATTTGTGCTTTGATAAGGTGAGCGTATTGATGAAAAAATCAAATCACACAGCAACTTCACAAACACTTTGCAATAATCATCAATTGGATTATGCAATACTCCAGATTCAAAAACTGAAAATCCAGGTAGGCCCTGAATAAGCCCTGAAATTAGTCAGATTTGGTGCTGTGCCGCAACGCAATAAATCAGATTTAGGCTTTGTCAATACCATTGCCATATAAATTTAATGCGATTAATTTGGCTTTAGATGCTGTTTACATCCTTTCAGATGATGCCTGAACAATTTTACCAAGATTGGATTCAGGTGGCCTTTGAAAGTCTCAACACTTCACTTTGCTGAATAATTACCACCTAGTGAGTTGGGCTATCAATACGGTGATTTTGACGGACATATTGGCTTTATGGAAATGACGGCCGGATACCGATTATGATGTATTGGCACGAATGGCGTTAGTGCCGAGAGTGCTAGAAGCCCGAGGCTTGGATGCAGCACTTGAAATTCAAGCGCGCTTTAAGCAATCAAACTTCGCCCACATGGTTAACATCTTAGATATTATTTTTAAAGATGAAATCGGTCATGTAAAATCGGCAACAAATGGTTTCGTACCTATGCCAACAAAGAAAAATTGAATACATTGCGAACTTTCGATAAGTAGTAAAAAACACATCGGTTCTGAACTGCGTGGTCCATTCAATATTGGAAAGCCAGAAAGCTTGCTGATTTTCCCAACAAAGCTTGACTATTTACAACGCATTTAACCAAGTGCCCACTTTATCCGTTAGGCGTTTAACAGCTCCTTCAGCTCTTGTAATGTGATCTTTCGTTTTCAATAATAACTTGTGCTGATTTTTTTATTACCTGCTTGCTTGATTAGCCCATCTCTATACTTAGCCATTTTTTCTCACTCCTGCAAAATCTTGCTCGGCTTAAAAATATCCTAAAATCGGTACTGTCATTTTATACAATGGAAAACCATTCACCAATTTTGCTTATAATCTTATTTGCACACCCTTACCAATGCCAACAAAGCCTTTAAATTTATTATCACTATATTTTCAATATAACCAGCTGCATATGTGCACCACAACCATGAGCAATCCAGCACGATATTAGTAATGCCTTTTTCCTTGTAAAGTCAATGCTGCATCAATGCGTTCATACGAGTAAGGAAAAATGGTACATAATCATAATGTTGGCTTCTTTACCTAACAGGCATTTTGCACTGACAGTGTGTGCAGCCTTTCAGACCCTGTGCGTAATGGTTTGATGGTATCGTCCCAATTTGCATGTTGTCACGCGATTGTGCAAAATATCTTTTACCGCCTTTTGACTGTCTGTTTCACTTTCATATAAATTGTACTTTCTACCTCTTTGCAGCGGTAAAGTAATTTTCATCATATCAATTACCGCTTCTTCTATCTGACTAATTACGCGTCTTTCTCTGTAGGCTCACTATTACTAAATTTGTTGAAGTTAGTGCCGGTGGTTTAGTTAAAATCGCCAAACATTGGTAGTTCTGGTAATTTTGGCATGACGCATTGGAAAAAATGCGATAGTATTTTGTGCCAATAGAAAAACCAATATTATTGTTATTTTTCATTTTGATTCATCAACGCGGTTTGCGCTTGAGGATGATTATTTTGACTCGCTTGAAACCAATAATGTGCGCTTGTTTGCGTTTATTTTGTTCTAAAAATAACGAGGCTAAGTCGCTAATGCATAATTCATCATTCTGTTTTGCTGCTGTTAACCACCATTGCTCTGCTTGTTTTACTTTGCCTTGTCGATAATACAACATTGCCAATTCACTTTGAGCATACGACAATCCTTGCTTGGCAGATTTTTCAAACCACACAAATGCTTTTTTTTCATCCTTCTCTGCGCCCAGTCCGTGTAAATAACTCAGTCCAATATTATTTTGAGCGGCAATATGCCCTGCATCAGCAGCACGCATCATCCATTTAAACGCATCGTCATTACGCCTTCTCTGTGAATAATCATACCCAATTTGATACCACGAATCTGCACGCGCATCAGCAACGACTGGCGATATATCCAGAAATAATAAGATGAAAAAAAAGGGCGCTAAAAGCACCCTTTTTTCCTTTAGTAAGGTGATCAAAAGATTACTTACCGACGGTGCTAAGGCCTAGTGAATGCCATGCATTCATACCTCCACGGTAGTACTTAAGCTTGCTATCAGGATAACCTAAAGAAAGCAACGCTCTGATTGCTGCAGGTGATTGACCACACCACAAACCATTACAGAACAAATACAAAGTCTTGGCTTTAGTAAGTTAAAGACACCATCTTGCTCAGTAACACCAAACTTTGCCAGTTAAGATTTCAATAACTGCATCTGGGTCCCAGCAACAACTTTAGAATTTAACTTTTGAAAGAAATATTCACCGAACCTTTAATTGTTCCACCTTTCTTAGCTGTGGTCAAGCCGGAGTTCTAGCATCAATAACCATCGCATTAGCGCCATTCGCAATATCGCGAAGTGCGTGAATAATATCAATTCAGTTACAGTGTCAACGGCTGCAGGGGCAAACGGATGCTGCGTTTGAATACAGGAAAATGGTGGACAAGGACGCTTGAAGTCTTTGCAAACGCTGGGTGAATATTCTTGCCATCTTGATTGCGGAAGTAATACCCACAGCTTCCATAACGCAGCTTTAACGATACCAACTGGCACACTTGCCTTTGGCGCACCGTGGTATTACAAACAGTAAAAATAAAGCAGTCAGTGCAATAAATAATAATTTTAATTTTCATAATCTCCTAGAACCTTTGCATAAATATGAATAATCATCAAAAACGCCATCTTTCATCAAATTACAAACTTTTTAAAAACACCCTTAGCCCTGCTAGGTGGATTTAAAAATTTCAATTAAAATCTGTCATTTTGCTAATCATCCTATTTATGCAAAGGTCTCTCCTGAACAATAATTGTGGGGTTATTTGCCAGCAGTACTAAGACGTGAATGCCATGCATTCATACTGAACGATAGTACTTAAGTTTTATTTTCTGGATGATAACCTAAAGAAAGTAATGCTCTAATCGCTGCAGGTGATTATTACACACGACATTTGCAGGAACAAATACAAAGTCTTAGCTTTAGTAAAGTTAAAGATGCCATCTTGCTCAGTAACACCAAACTTGCTAGTTAAGATTTCAGCGCTGCATCTGGATGTTTTAGCAATAATGACTTTAGGATTTGGCAGAAAGAAATATTCTGAACCTTTAATTGTTCCACCTTTCTTGGCTGTGGTCCAAACTGGTGTGCGTGCATCAATCACCATTTTGCAGAGTTATCGCCATTCGCAATATCGCGAAGTGCGTAGATAATATCTAACTCAGATACTGTCTCCAACTGCTGCAGGTGCAAACAGTTGGTTGGTTAGATACAGAATGGCGGACAAAGACGCAGGAAGTCTTTCTGCATGCTAGGTGAATAATTGGCTTTGTTATCTTGATTACGAGAAATACCCGCCACCTCCATAACACTAACAATACACCTACTGGCAGCGGTTACCGCCGTTGATGCTAACAATGCTACTGATGCAGCACTTACTACTAATACTTTAAGTTTTTTGTTTTGTTTTGCTTTTTATTTTATAAAAATGACTCTTTTTGAGTCTTTGTTTAACTCCCCATAATGCAGGTTACAAATTCTTTGTTGATGGCAATCGCAACTAGGCTCTTCTTCTAAATTATGCTGTGCAAAATAATCAACCACACAAACCTCGCGCTGGTCTTCATCATCAATATCTTCCGCGCTTTTGACTTGCCCCATCTCTCCTGCTTGCATTTGTTCTTCAGTTGCATCATCGCCCAATACAGCAACACCATCTGTTCATCAGCCAATACATTAAAATTTAATGCAGCTACCAATCAAATAATAAATACCAATTTTTCATTTATTGCTCTAAATTTGTTGAATTAAAGATGTCTATTTATTCACAAAAAGAAAGACTTTTAGAATCTATTTTATATTTATTAATATTATTAAAGTAATATTATAATTAACCTATACTATCCATAGCTTGATTCGCCAATAAAATTCCCGCCATATCATTACCGCTAAATTACATACACTATGGCCAGCATGCCAGCTTATGGGATATTTTTGATTAAGTATGTCTAATTTTTGCCATAAATCACATTTACAGGTCTTTTTTAGCGCTGGTTTTCCAATTCTTTTTTCTTCCAATTAATAATCCACTCGTTAATTCCATTCATTTTATAGCAGAATCAGTATATAAATCCACATAATTTCGTCAGTTTTAAAGCTTCAATGCCTTAATTACGCGAGTGAGTTCCGTACGATTGTTGGTGGTTGTCTTTTCAGCACCTTTCAATTTTTTTTTTCTGTGATGTGGCGGCGGACTAACGTAAGTTGTGTTTAATTAGAAATACACACATATATATATAGTGAGCCTGGTCAAGTACACTTGGCATACGTCGTCTCAGTTATCGATTACAATATTTCTTTATTTCGGACAGCGTCAAGGTCAAATTATGCAATAATAGATTCCACTGGCCAGTAAAGCGTATTAATCTTATTCTCTAGATTTCCATATATGGCTCTGCCTTCTATCGTTATTTTTAGGAATGATTTTATCCAATCATAGGTCGTCAAATAAATGCAACATCGTACAAATATATATGTCTCCTCAGTTGAGCATATTATCTTGACTGTTAGTCGAAAAATCGGCGTTCCAAGCCACCCAGTGATGCGTGTTTAGCGGCATCTTCGGTGTTCTATCTTCCACACTCGAGGCCAAAATAAACATAAGAAAAATATATATATATATATATATTTATATATATATATATATACGTCTGAAAATTAAACCAAACAGTGTTAGAATTAGATTTTAGAGCTGTCAAATTTTTTGTTTCCTCCTCGACGGGATTTGAACCCACACACCATTTACCCACCGCAGCACCATTCCTTGCTTACGTCCAGCGCCCTAGACCACTCGACCACATCCACTCCCATTTCAAAAGGAGCTTCAATAGTCGTAGTGTTACCTTTTCTCGTAAGGCAAATCTAGGGATAGACGTAAGACATGTGTATAAGCGTGTGTAGATGGTACATATATACTTAATATTATAATTTGACAGCAATCTAACTCAGCAATTTTTAATATATTGTATAGGATAATGAAGAATTCATTATACAGTCACAGGAAATAAACTTAAAGAACTAATATATATATATATATATATATATATTTTCAGACATGCTCATATATATATATATATATATATATATATATATACATATACGTCTGAAAATTAAACCAGTGTTAGAATTAGATTTTAGAGCTGTCATTTTTGAACCACACCATTGATACACTGCAGCACCATTCGCTTAGCCTTACGTCCAGTGCCTAGACCACTCGACCACATCCACTCCTATATATATATATAAAGAAATTAGCAAAAAGAACAAAACGGATTTTCACAACATTCTTGTACTAACGTTTTCATTGCTGTTAATACGTTTATTGTACCTGAAGATCTGCAACAGCAGTGAAAACGTTAGTACAAGAATGTTGTGAAAAATCCGTTTTGTTCTTTTTTTACTAATTTCTTTTATATGTACCAGCATACGGATTTCATTTGACTTTTTAATATATGTATATATATATATATATGTATATATACCAAACAGTGTTAGAATTAGATTTATATACGTCTGAAAATTAAACCAAACAGTGTTAGAATTAGATTTTGAGCTGTCAAATTTTGTTTCTTCCCTCGACGGGATTTGAACTCACACCATTGATACACTGCAGCACCAATCGCTTAGCCTTATGTCCAGCGCCCTAGACCACTCGACCACATCCACTCCATATATATATATATATATATATATATATATATATATATATATATAGAAAAGGATGACAATTGTCGCTATGCACTAAATGTAAAATATATAAAGTTCTGACAGTTCATCAACCTTTAATGTCAGATTTGCAACAGTTCTACGACGGTTCATCAACATTTTGCAAATGTCAGGTTTACCAAGAGTTCTACGACTGTTCATCAACCTTTATATGTCCAGTTATGTAAGAGTTCTACGACTGTTCATCAACCTTTATATGTCCAGTTATGTAGAGTTCACATATTTGTTCACATATATGCTGCATTCAATTCCATCAGCGGATGAAATCGAAATACCGACGACCAAGTCATTGACAAACATTATCACATAAATTTGTACCGAAAAACACCTCTTGAAGAAAACTTATTTTAGTGATGATATGCACTTTGATTGCTTAGGTGCTAATGTAGATGTAAATCAGCAGCCGCCAGCGCGGCCACAAAAGTCCTGTAATAATTAAACGAATCGCCTAAAATTACATTAATTATTTCTATAGTGTCACAAACTCAACATATAGCACGATAAGAGAAATATATAGACTGGACGTAATCTTTCAGTACACTAATGCAATCTTCACTGACTCTTTCCTTTCAGATATATCTTTAATTATTTTAATTTCACAGTCCCATTTTTAATACATAATGTCTGAAAAGTATGTCAGAATACTTACATCATGATCAATTATTCATTTGATGTACTTCGTTCAGTTACGTATTGCTGATCAAAAAGCTTTAAAGAGTTTTTGGTTTTAATTTACGCTCTCGTAATCAAAACGCATCTTTGCATCAAATTACAAACTTTTTAAAACACCCTTAGCCCTGCTAGGAGTGGATTTAAAAAATTTCCAATTTAATAAAATCTGTCATTTTGCTAATCATCCCTATTTATGCAAAGGTCTCTATTAAAAACTTTTGAGAAAAGGTTTCCTCGCATTTTTTAGTGTTTCTAGTGCTTTCATAATCTATTTTGTTTTCAAAAAAATATTTTATCACTTCACTTTTTTCTATTTTATTTGATGGATACCAAAAATTGGCTAGTAATAAAGCCATAGTATTTTCATTTTAAAATTTTAACGATTGAATTCAATGGAGATGAACATCTAACTATTTATTAAAAAATGCTTATAATGCTATGCGAAAATAATAAAAACTAAGGTCTAAATGATAAACTATCAACTAATTCGCTCTAAGCGTAAGACGCTTTCTTTGCAAATTGATAAACAGGCATGTTTACTCGTTCGTGCGCCGATGCGTTTGAGTGTAAAAAAAATTGAGAATTTTATCAACGAGAAACAGAACTGGATTCAGAAGAAACAGGCGAATGAAAGTAAATTCCACCCAAAACAGGGTATGCAAATTGGTAATCAATATTTGTTTTGGGTGAGTGGTATCCTTTATTTGCACATTGGATCAGGTAATCCTCTTAATTTTGATGGGCAATCTTTTCAAGCTCAACATTCAACATAAAGGCAATAAAGCTTTTCATTGGTTTTACAAAGAAAGAATTTATCAAGACTTGCTATACCCTTACTTGAGCAATTTGCCGAAAAAGCTACGATTTGAAATATAAAGTGCGTTTTAAAAAGCGCAAAAAAGTCGTTGGGGCTCTTGTGGTGCCAGCAATAATATTAACCTTAATTACCTTTTAATAATGGCACCGATATCGGTATTGAGATAGTAATTGCCCATGAATTGGCACATACGGGTGTAAAATCACTCAAGGTTTTATGAATTACCAACAACAATGATGCCTGTAGACATAAACAAGCGGATGTTTGGCTTAGAAAGCAACACGGTCGACTGCTGCACAATTTGTAGTAGTTTTCAAAAAATAACACTAAAGTGCTGGTAATTGTTTGTTTTAGCCTGCTTAAAAAATCAAGGGTGTTTATTATTTGTTGTTAAATTTCTCGGTTGCATTTTCCATTTCGCCTTTAAGTGTACCCATTTCAGCCATTTCAACGATAATATCACCACCACCAACAAGTTCGCTGTTCATATAAATTTGTGGGAAAAGTTGGCAGTCGGCAAAAGCAGGTAGGTTTGCATAACTGGTCGTCAAAAATATTATTAACATATGAAAACTCAACGCCAGTTGAAGCGGAAGTGTTTGTGGGCGGTGGAGGAAAGAAAAGCGTGTGGGGTGGCGTGCCTTGCTCATATATAAAACGGTGGTGCACTATGCGACTTGTTTTTGAATTTTTTTGCATTATATCGAGGTATTACTCCTTTAAATTATTGTAATTATAATAACCGAGTATTTTACTTGGTTGCTTGAAAGTGTATACTTTTTGTCCTTGCTTTATTTTTTGTAGTTGCCGAAAACAGAATTAAAGTTATCTTTAACAAAATGTCGCAAGCCATTATTTGATAGTAACAAGGTAATCTTGCCGCCTGGTTTGAGGTGCATCGTAGGCATCATAAAGAATAATACTGAAGGCACGATGCTCTACCATTTGGCAGGGACATTAGGAAACGGTCGAAATAATTATCTTTATTGACGCGAGAAAGTAGGTCCGATAAATAAACTGACATTACTAAGATAGTTGCGTTTGGCGTTGATATTTGACAGTTCAACGGCAACAAAATCTTTATCTACCATCTGCACCTCCCTTTTTGGACAGGATTTGGCAGCGCAGCTAAGCCGATTGGACCATAACCACAGCCTAAATCTAAACATTTGTCTGTTTCGTTGATTTTGAGATATTTCATTAACAATGCCGTACCGTCATCAATCACTTTTGAGGGAGAATACACCCCAGCGGGTTTGAGTCAAATCATGCCCTAATAAGTTGGCTTGAATGGTTAAATCTTGTTTTGAGTTTGGGAATGTCATTTCTAAAAAACTTTATTATTTTGCTTGCTCTGCTTTTGGCTTTTCTTAACTTTGGCGTTAATAGCGTGCGGCATTGTCGCCGATATGTTCTTCGCCACGGATTTTTGCCAGTTCAATTTGGTGTTGCCTTTCTTTTATAACGGTTGATTTGCGACTCAGAACCTTGAGTGCCGTGAACAACGGACAAAAACTCCTTTTTCATAATGTAGATGCTGTTTTGTGCGACATCGGTAATCGGATAACGCGGCAAGCGTGGCGTTGGTCGTATTGCCTTATTGCCAAATTGTGCTTAACGGCAGCGCGTTCGTCAGTACAAAGCACTCGCCATCCCAAAGACTGTCTGCTTCATCGACTGTTTCTAAATATTTTAAAAATACTGCGCCTTGTAAGTGATAGACAATTTAAAACCCTGTAATTTCAAATAAGCGGTAGATTTTTCACAACGAATACCGCCTGTACAAAACATCGCTACTTTTTTGTCTGATATTGTTCAAGATTTTTTTTGGTGTAGGTCGGAAATTCTCTAAAAGTTTCGTATTAGGATTGTGCCTTGAAAACTGCCGAAATACCATATTCGTGGCATTGCGGGTATCAATCAGAAACAACATCTGGGTCTCAATCAGTGCATTCAATCTTGTGGTTTTAACATAAGTACCTACCGAGGACAGTGGGTCCAATGTTTGCCACGCCTAGAACAATCTCCTTTTTGAGTTTAACTTAGGCGTTTAAGTAGTTTTTCACTTTGAGAAAACTTGATTTCTAGGTGATTAAAACGCCCATCATCTGCTAAAGTACACCGTTATCAATCGATTATTTGTGTACCTGCCACCGTACCATTCCAGCCCTTCTAATGCCAAAAGAATGGTGCCTTTAATGTCTAAATCCAGCAACAGAGTATGCAAAAGGCTGAAACTCTTCGAAGTCATTAAGACGAACAAATTGATATAAAAGCACAGACGGTGAACATAAAGATTATTTACAATACAAAAGCGTTTATTTTACAATAAGGTGTCAGCGTATAATACATACATATAAAACACTTTATTATTAATGCGTGCTTGATTCAGTTAATTATCAAAAGATATTAAACAACTTGATTTAACTCAGTTGCAATCTTTGACGGATGAAATTCGTGCATTTAGTATACGGTGCAAAACAAGGTGGGCATCTTGCGCCCACAATCTTGGAAATTTTTTTAATTCGGCTTTTTATTTCGAAAAAAATGGGAAACAATTGTAAAATTTAAAATACAACTGTAAGATTCAATCAAAACATCGTTGAAATAATCCTGTCTTTCAATTGTCAATTGCAGTGTTAAATAAAGTTTTGTGTTATCACAAAGCTGTTTAATACAAGGTGTCGACATTACAAATTGACATACCCCGGTGCATTTCTATCTATCACGTCAATTAACATAAATTATAAATTTAATAATATTTTGTCTGGAACCTTGAAACTGGAAAAGCAATCATAAATTGATGATCCATGTGCACAGCAGTGTCGCAAGTTTATAGGCCTAAATAATTTGTTTATACAGTTAAAGAAAGTCTTAATTGGTAAGTATTTCATATTTTGCATATCATAATATACCGAAGTGGATACCATATAAGGTATGATAGACATGTGCCAGATACATGATTTTATGAATGAGACATTTTATGCTATGAAAAAAGAAAGTTTCAACAGTGATGTCAATAATATCACAAATATCTATTAAAATAACAATCACCTCTCATTTCAAAAAGCAAAAACCAACAACATTTATATGGCGTTGATAACCCAGGTTTTTGGGGGTTGTGGTGCTTTTGTTGACAATCCAGATTCGCGCTTGGGTTTCGTGATAACGGCCCTATGTTAGCTGGCTTTTCGATGAAAATTTCAGTTTTGTGTTGGGGGCTTCCGATGAATATGTCTTGTATAAAATAATGAAAAACAAAAATATACAACATCATCAGAACCGTTCTAATCTGAAAATTGCAGAGGCAAAGGCAAAAATCTATGACTCTAATTAAAACGTAGATCTTTTTTGGAGCAAGAATACCAAAGGTTCTAAACAGGAGAGCCAAAATCGGCCAAGGTCACGTATGCATGAGCGAGGACATCCTTAGATCTAAGCATAATTACATTTTTGAGAACTCCAAGTTTTAATAATTTTAAATATATTGTCGAAACACTGACTACTAAGCCATGGAAATAATTAAAGCAAAATATTAGATTATACTTAACAACATCTTGGTACAACAATCTACGTAGGTGTGAAATATAGTTCAAAACAGTACATGACATAAAACAGATCAGTTTAATCAATAATATTAAATGTAAAAATAAATTTAAAAAAGATGAAAAAAGTTCAGTAGAGAAATAATGAAAAAAAATGATAAAAAACCCGAGTTAACATGTATAAATGAATGAGCGTGTGTGCATCAACTAACAGTCGTAAGCTGAATGAGCGTGTGTGTATCAACTAACAGTCGTAAGCTTTAAACTTTCACAGTTAAAGAACATCTTAATTGGTAAGTATTTCATATTTTACCTATTATAAATTATTACATATTTAATTTTTATAGTAAACTATTTTAGTGTACATTTTACATAAATTTTTTTTAAACACATCCTTTCATGGATAATTAAAGTAGGTTAGGATAAAATATCCCAAGTGGAAGTGCTCCGTCAAATACAGGAGTACAATACCAGAACAGAATAGAGCATAGAGGACTCATAAACATATTTATCCTGCAATTGGGTTATTTTTTGTCATAATAAATGGGTTGAAATAAACTGTTGCTTTATTATGACAGTGTCATAATAACACTTTTCACATTAGCCTAATAAAGCTATTAAGCCACACCCCTGTCATAATAACACTTTTCACATTAGCCTAATAAAGCTATTAAGCCACACCCCTGTCATAATAACACTTTTCACATTAGCCTAATAAAGCTATTAAGCCACGCCCCTTACCGGAACTACTATTGAGGTATCAATGGGGTTTCCGTTATCTTTTTCTTTATTATTAAATTAAATAGTTTTTGCCAATTTTATTGTAATAGAATTTTTGGTTATTGACGTAATTATAAATTTAGTGGTTCGAAAACGGTGGAAAGACTCGCTAAAAGCTCGTTTTCCCCGTTTCTAAGCCTCGCCACATAAATTCTATATTTACCGTCAATACACCAATATTGTATATGTAATTACATC
>JACCHT010000024.1 GCA_013416635.1 Candidatus Thiodubiliella endoseptemdiera
GGTAAAGTAAGATCAAGAGCTCAATGGGTAGATGAAGGAGAAAAGCCAACAAAATATTTTTGTGGGCTAGAGTCTAAAAATTATACCAGTAAGATAATTCCAAAAGTTGAAAAAGATAATGGGGAAATTGTTACAGATCAGAAGGAGATATTAAAAGAAGTACAATATTTTTATGAAAATTTGTACAAAAATAAAGATGAAGATAAAGGTTGTAGTCTTAAAGATATAGTGGAGGGTTTGAAGGGGGCAAGTATAAGAAAACTCACAGAAGAAGAAAAAGATAATTTAGAAGGGGAAATTGGGAGCTTTGAAGCTGGGGAAATTTTGAAAAATGAAAAATAACAAAAGTCCTGGATCAGATGGGTTTACATCAGAGTTTTTAAAGTTTTTTTGGAAAGATCTGAAAGTTTTTGTTATTGGTTCTTTAAATTATGGGTATAGTTTAGGAAGTTTATCTGTTACACAAAAACAAGGTATAATCACATGTTTACCAAAGGGAGACAAATCAAGACATTTTCTAAAAAATTGGCGGCCAATCTCATTGTTGAATACAGTATATAAGATAGGGTCTGGGGTGATAGCAAATAGAATTAAAAAAGTTCTCCCCACATTAATTAATAATGATCAGACTGGTTTTATTGCAGGTAGGTACATAGGGGAAAATATTAGGCTTTTGTTTGATATAATGGAATATGCAGAGGAGAATGATATACCTGGTTTATTTTTGTTAATAGATTTTGAGAAGGCTTTTGACTCAATATCATGGAACTTTCTTAATAACATTTAAAAATTTCAATTTTGGGGAATCTATTCAAAAATGGGTTAAAACGTTTTATAACAACATTAAATCTGCAGTCAATCAGGGAGGGAATTTATCTGAGTTTTTTCGTATAGAGAGAGGCTGTAGGCAAGGGGATCCGTTGTCCCCTTATTTATTCATACTATGTGCTGAAATAATGGCTATAAAAATAAGAGAAAACCCTAAAATAAAAGGAATTAAAGTCTTGCACTCAGAACATGAAATTTCTCAGTTCGCTGATGATACATCAGTAATTTTGGATGGATCAGAAGAATCATTAAATGAAACACTTTTGGAATTGGAATGGTTCAAAAAGATATCAGGCCTTAAAATAAATTTTTCAAAAACACAAGTTATTTGGATAGGAAGCAAAAAATACAGCAGTGATAGACTATGTGAAAACTGGAATCTCTCCTGGGGAAAAACTACGTTTACTGTTCTGGGAATAAATTTCGATGTTGATATTTCTAAAATTACAAAGATCAATTATGAAAAATATTTAAAAAAAATGAAAGGACTCTTTAAACAGTGGAACAAAAGAAATTTAACTCCTATAGGTAAGATTACTGTGGTTAAATCACTAATTCTGCCAGTACTTAACCATCTTTTTATTGCACTTCCAAACCCTAGTATAGAAATTATTAAAGATATTGAAGCTATGTTATATACATTTATTTGGAAATCATCTGTTAATAGAGTGAAAAAGGATATCATGCAAAAGAAGTATCAAGAGGGGGGACTTAAGATGATTAATATACATTCTTTTATTTTGGCTTTGAAGTCCACATGGATCAGGAGACTCTTTTTCAACAATTGTAAATGGCAGAATATTTTTATGTCATCAATTGATATAAATAAACTATCATGTGGCGGTAGTGGATATATAGAACAAGTAATAGAAAGTGTAAAAAATCAATTTTGGAAGGATGTATTATATGCTTGGAAATCTGTTATTGAAAAAGACGAAAACAGTTATTTTATCAAACTTCTTCGCCATCATAGCCACACAAACAGGTAAAAATTGACAAAAGAACTATCTTTTATCCAGAGTGGTTCAACAGGGGTGTAAAGTTTGTTAACGATTTTGTCAATGATGATGGTTCTTTTCTGACTTTAGATCAGTTTTCAAACAAATTTGGATTTTGTGTAAATTTTTGCAATATAATGGGGTTATTAGTTCTTTACGACAAATGCTAAAATTATATCCATATGGAGACAAATCATCTAATTTACAGACTCCTTTTGTCCCATCATCTCTACAAAATATTTTTCGAAGTTCTAAAGGTTCAAAAGATATGTACACAATTCTAAATAAAAACAGTAGTGTTCCTACAGCTCAAAGAAAATGGAATACAGTTTTCGATATTAATTCAAATGAGTGGAAACAAATTTATATACTCCCATTTAAAGCTACAGCATGTACAAAATTACATTGGTTTCAATTTAGAATAAACCACAATATTCTGGCTACTAATTATTTCCTGAAAAAATTAAAATTATTGATGATGCAAATTGTAATTTTTGCCAAAAGGAAAATGAAACCATTGAACACATTTTTTGGGGTTGTGAAAATGTACAAAATCTTCTAGGGCAAGTAAATTCTTGGTTCGGTGACAAAGACATAAACCAAACATTTTTAAAGAAGACTCTAATTTTTGGGGATGTTGATAAAGTATATAAAGATGATGTATACAATGCCATTTTACTAAACATAAAATACTATATATATACAAACAGATGTCTGAAGAAAAAATTATCCTTTCATTCGCTTAAAGCCTGTTTGATAAATTTATATAAAACTGAAAAAATGATTGCTGTCCGAAATCAAAGAATTGCAGAATTTCAATTACATTGGAGTACTTTTGAAAAACTGTTTGAGGATTGTTGACATAGTTTTTATTCTTATGTAAATTCCCTTTCCATAGAGATTCCACTAAATACTAACTGATATAGTCTATCTAAATATACTTTTCTTGTTTATATTTACTATACTATAGTATACTTTATAGTATACTCATTACGGGATAATTAAAACAATATGAATGTTTGATCCATCCAAATAATACTTTTGTATATCTGGTACAGTGTTATAGTCCAATTGATTGTTTGCACCAGGCCAGACCATAAAAGTTTTACATATAGACGCTATTATAAAGTACAATCTCATCTTCTCAATGTCTTTTTTTTTTCTTTTTAAAAATACACTAAAATTCTTATCTACTTTTTTTCCTAATTATACAAAAATATTTATCACATATATCAATAGTAAACAATTTTAAACTCTGCAAAATACCTCTTTTCTCATCTTTTATATTCTAAAAAAAAAAAAAAAACTCACTGCAATATACATATGATTATATATTGGAAAAGATTGTAAGAAGATTTAATTGTACTTTACTATATAGATTGTATGATGTTTTATATGTTATTATATTATTGTACTCTATTCTGTATTGATGTATTTTGCAGTTGAGAAAAAAAGTAAAGATTTTTAAAATTGTATAGAGATAACTGCATTTTGAATACAGATATCTATATTTAAACAAGAGTTATCTTTCTTTAACAGAGAAGATATTTTAGAAATCTAACCAATCAGAAACAAGAATTGCCTGTGGCGGCCATGTTTGTTAACCAATCGGGACAAAATGAGCAATCTTTATAGAGGACCTTCCATAGATGCCCTACCAAGTTTCGTTCATTTGGACAAGCGGTTTCAGAGGAGAAGATTTTAAAACGGCCTATCAGAAACAAGAATTGCCTGTGGCAGCCATGTTTGTTAATGGATCGCACCTTTAAATGAGCAATCTTTATAGAGGACCTTCCATAGATGCTTTCTACCAAATTTCAGTTCATTTGGGAAAGCGGTTTCAGAGAAGAAGATTTTTTAGAAATCAACCAATCAGAAACAAGAATGGCCTGTGGCGCCATGTTTGTTAACGGATCGGAACTAAATGAGCAATCTGATAGAGACCTTCCCAAGAATGCTTCCAAGTTTTGATTCATTTTGGCCTTTCATGTGTTTCAGAGTGAGGTGATTTTTTTAAAGAATTTAACCAATCAGAAACAAGAAATGGCCTGTGGCTTACCTATGTTTGCATACAAGGCTAACGGACGCGATCTAAAATGAGCATTCTTGTCAGAATTATCCTACCAAGCAGTTTGTGAGGAGAAGGATTTTATTAAATCGCCAATCGAAACAAGAATTGCCTGTGGTGGGCTACTGTTTGTTAATGGATCGGACAAAATGAGCAAATCTGGCAAAAGGCACCCTACATAGATGCTTCCACAAAGCTTCAGTCATCGGGCTTGAGAGGTTTCGCGAGGAGTAGATTAAAATGTGAAAAGTTAACGGACCCACGGATGCTAAGTGATGCAAAGCTCGCCACCGGTTCCTTGGCAAGGCGAGCTTAAAAAGTCTGACCATAGCAGAAAACTAAATTTCTACATTTGTTACGTTACGGGTGATGTAACAATGTTTATCATGTGAATTTTGATTTACCCAGGATTGTCATCATTTCATCAATGTACATAAAATTGATTGGTGGGTAGATTTTATATGCAATGGGCCATCTGGCTTTTCTTGTGACGCTCCAAACTTAAAAGTAGTCCTGCAGCTAAAAAATGGTATTCCGACTTTGGCTGCGCTATTTTCAACCCTGATATTTCAAATTACTAAAGAACCACCTTTTGGGAAAGTCAAAACTGAAAAGTGACTCCAAACCAAATATAAGAATTAAGGACGGCAAGGAAACAGGATTTAAACTGAGCGACCTTTGACAGCTGTGATTTGACATCAGCTCAAGTACCTTTTACCTAAACAATAGTACCACATCGTATAATTGGTGACAAAAGCGTATGAAAGGGTTGTTACAATAAGGAGAGCCTATATCCTAGAACTGTACCTGTGATTATGATCAAGTTATGAAAAGAGAAAGTTTAAAACAGTTATGGTCAACAATTCCAATGGTACCAAACCAACAACCACTTCTCACCTCAAACACAAAGAAAGACCACTATATGGCGTTGGACAGCTGGCCTTGGACACAAACAAACGGCGGAATGGTTGAACTGGCTAATGATATCCCACTCAAGCTGACCATCTCCCTAGATCTCAAACGGCCAATTCCTATATATAAACAAACACAGACCGCTGTCCTCAAAAGGCCATACGCTGTCACCAAAGTCGAATGACAAGATCAACATGGACTGAACAAAACAGTACTAGCAATGTAAACAAGATTAGTGAAAGCTCACAGTTACAGACCATCATTGACTACTGTTGTTACAAATGTCAGAGTTATTGAAAACCGTCGGTTTGTCATCAGCTCTTGCCAATAAAAATGTGAAAGTCTCGGATAAAACAACATAAAATACCGCCCAGATGTCCTAATAAAAACTAGAAAAGAAGTATGCCCCCGCACTTGATAATTATGGACAAAGTTGTTTTGTTAGGAGTGATTTTTTAAAAATGAAGTGTGTCTGTAAGACACAAATGATGCCCCCGCCTGACCATAAGAAATTATAAACAAGTCAAAAACTGTAGTAGGAGCCAGTTGCCAAACCATGTTTCCATTATGCGTACCCAAAGTAATAAGGAAATGAATCAACTACCTGTCATTTTGTGAACATTTGTTTTAAATCCCCTTTTTGTTTCCATGGCAACTGCGGCAAAGTTTGTCCAACCGATTCCGATTTTTTTGGCTTATCTCGTTCCACTAGATGTGGATGTTGTTCCTATCAAGTTTCATCACTTGTTTACGACAACTGCTAAGGACTGCTTTTGTAGTTCTTTTAATTTTTTTATCATTTGGCCGCTTCCATGGCAAACGCAAGTCGCTTTGGAAAAATCAACCCTTGACAGCACAACTTCACATGGCATATGATATTCCTACAAGGTTTCATAAAGTTTGATCAAGGCATCTCCGAGAAATAGAGCGGACAAAAATGTGTGGAAGAATAATAATAATAATAATAACTAGAATTGCCATTGCAAAGCAATAGCGGACGTCACCCCACCCCATTATTTTGGTACCTCGGTTTCCATGGTAACGTCATTTTGAATTTTATCAACACGTCAAAAGCTTCCACACACTACGGTGAATATTCCTACGATGTTTCATGAAGTTTGATGAAAACAAATTTTTTTTTTAAATCCCCTTTTTTTATTTCCATGGCAACTGCGGCAAAGTTTGTCCTACCGATTCCGATTTTTTTGGCTTATCTCATTCCACTAGATGTGGATGTGACAGGAAACATTACTGCAAAACTTGTGAAGTTGGAAGTGAATTTAACATTTTTTGCACCTTGGTTACCATGGCAACGGCCACCATTTTGAATTTGTTCAACCCCCCAAAAGCTGCCACACACTACGGTGGATATTCCTACAAAGTTTCATGAAGTTTGATGAAAGGAATCCAAAAATTATTTTAAATCCCCCCTTTTTTGTTTCCATGGCAACTGCGGCAAAGTTTGTCCAACCGATTCCGATTTTTTTGCTTATCTCGTTCCACTAGATGTGGATGTTGTTCCTATCAAGTTTCATCAATTTCTGTTTGGCGAGTAACCTGCTATGATCATTTTTGTGTTTTTCAATTTTTTAGCATTTTGGCCGTTTCCATGGCAACGGCAGCCATTTTGAAAAAATCAACCCTTAACAGCACAACTTCACATGGCATATGATATTCCTACAAGGTTTCATAAAGTTTGTTCATGCATCTCCGAAGCCGAGCCGACAAAAATGTAAAGAATAATAATAATAAAGATGAACTGTGAGCTAATGCTCACCTATGATACCCCCGCTCTTTGGCAAACAGGAAGTAGGAATCTGACGGGTCAAAAAACGCTTCCCACGATATGGGGTACCTATATGAAGCTTAGACCAACATCAGGGATTTTGTGCCATCAATAGTTGCTGAGAAAAATTTACCTAAAAAGAGCATATAAGGTGCTCAATGTAGAAAAATCAACAAAGTCGGCAAACAGGAAGTAGGAATCTGATGGGTCCAAAAACGCTTCCCACGATATGGGGTACCTATATGAAGCTTGTGACCAAATATCAGATTCTGCCATCAATAGTTGCTGAGAAAAATGTGACGAAAAATGTGCATATATGTTCAATGTGTATAAAAATCAACAAAGTCGGCAAACAGGAAGTAGGAATCCGATGGGTTCAAAAACGCTTCCCAATTTATTATAGGGTACTCCATATGAAGTTTTGTGACCGCATGTCAGATTTCTGCCATCAATAATAGTTAAAGCTTTGGTGAAAAAAAAATGTGACGAAAAATGTGCATATATGTTCAATGTGTATAAAAACCAACTAAGTCGGCAAACAGGAAGTAGGAATCTGACGGGTCCAAAAACGCTACCCACAATATGGTATACCTATATGACGCTTGTGACCAAATATCAGATTTCTGCCATCAACAGTTACTGAGAAAAAAAAAAAATGCGACGAAAAATATCTTGGACGGACGGACGGACAGAGGTACTCTCCCCTTGAGCGGTATAATAATAGTGAAAAGAAACGAGAATATTACCACCGACTGCATTCATAATGTTTCATGAAGTTTTGATGAAAAGAAATCAAAAAATTTAAAAATCCCCCTTTTTTTTATTTCCAGCTATAACTGGCGTGCAAAAGTTTGTCTTACTCCATTCTGATTTTTTACTTGTCTCGCTCTACTAGATGTGGATGTGACGGGAAACATTACTGCAAAACTTTCTTTGTGAAGTTTTCTTGGAGTGAATTAACATTTTTGCACCTTGGTTACCATGCATAACAGCCGCCATTTTAATTTTTCAACCTCCCAAAAGTTGGGCCACACCACGTGTGGATATTCCTACAAAGTTTCATGAAGTTTGATGAAAGGGAACCAAATTTTAAATCCCCCTTTTGTTTCCATGGCAACTGTGGCAAAGCTTCTTATCCAACCGATTCGACATTCTGGCTTATCTCGTTCCACTAGATGTGGATGTTGTTCCTATCAAGTTTCATCAATTTCGTTTACGCAGAAACCCGTTATGATCATTTTGTTTTTTCAATTTTTAGCATTTTGGCCGTTTCCATGGCAACGGCAGCCATTTTGAAAAAAATCAACCCTTTAGCACAACTTCACATGGCATATGATATTCCTACAAGGTTTCATAAAGTTTGATCAAGGCATCTCCGAGAAATAGAGCGGACAAAAATGTGTGGAAGAATAATAAGAATAATAATAATAGTGAAAAGTAACGAATAGTATTACATCACTCCTAATGTCGGGTGATGTAATAATAATAATAAAAATAAAAATAATAATAAGAAACGGAGCAAAAACAATAGCTACCTGTCATTTTGAGAATATTTGATGAAAATCAAAATCCTGTGGACATGCACACCTCCATTATGTGTATAAACATCCTACAAAATATTAAAGCTGTAGCTCCAAAACTGTAGGAGGAGTTAGCCGGACAAACCATGTTCCCTTTATGCAGCTAGTACAAAAAATTACTAAGTCCAACTACCTGTCATTTTGAGAATATTTGAAGAAAATCAAAATCCTGTGGACATGCACACCTCCATTATGTGTGTATATAAGGGTACAACAAAAATTAACAACTCCCGGTGCAATCTTACAAAAGGGAAAGTCAAAACTCATAAGTATATATAAACAGACCTAAATCAGTCAACAACCGAAAACTGTGAACACCGTGAAGGACCCTGGATTTGGTACAGGCATTTCTAAAGAAATGGTGGGTTGAATCAGGATTTTAAAAGCCACAAACCTCCCCTTTCATTACAGCTCAAAGTCTCCGCCGTCACTATAAATAGTATTTATAACAATACTTGAACAAAACAGGGCAAAACAGCTGCCACAACAGCACCACAAACCCAGCTTAAGTTTAATGTCAAAAATACCCTCACATCACACACATTGATAAAAAATATCTTGACATTTTTGTTTTGACAACCCATCTCCATACACCCTCACCATGAAAATCCATCGGCCCATACAACCCTCTGCAGAGACGGAACATATTTCCTCGACAAGATCTCGGTACCGGAATATAAACCTCCAAGATCGAACAAGGCTTAATCCCTCTATAGCCCTGGTCCAGCAGCCTGTCTCTCAGATGAAGACTACATTTCAGGAAATCAACAGAATAATTGTTACTGCCCCTGCACAACAGCAAACACCATGTCAGCAGGGAGAAGCCGCACATTGCTGCACACACTGAAAACCCATGACCCCAAAACTGAAGTTGCCCCACCTATCACACACACCTCAGTACCGACTTGACCACTGTCATCAAACCCGAAAGGTACGTCCAAAACACATGTTATTTATGCCACTACACAAGTAAACAAAGCTCTTCACAATATTTCTCTTGCTGTCTCTTACTGCAGACAGAATCTTTGTCAGGTGAATAGACAATTCTTTCGTCGAACAAGTTGATGATCCCGCTATGTACCTTTCTTTGTATGGTGTCTTATGGAGTTTAGGTATCCAATATAAATAGGGTAAATCCTCAGACTCTTTACCAGAGGGAATGTTTAAAGAGGTCATGAATGATCTGTGGTTAGCTAGGATTTCATCTTTGTCGAACGAAGTTGGTTTGTATGTGGTATTACTAGAGGTGTTGCTATTTATGCCTAATTCCTTGATTAGGCATTCGAAGTAATATGATTTACATACAAACACGATATTGTTGGAAGCCTTGTCCGCAGGAACGATAACATATTTGTCATGAAGAGAGGAAAGACACTTAACAGCTTCTTGGTCTTTAAATACAGACTTAGGTCGACTATTAACACAATTTTTGAGTTTGTGAATCCGACCTTGTACTAGAGACACATAAACATCATACAACATATTAAAGTTAAAGCCCAAAACTGTAGGAGGAGATAGCCGGACAAACCATGTATCTATATCCTGACGCATTTACGAACGGACAGACGGATAGGTAAATTACTGGCGTCTCCAGACTCTTTGTCGCAGGGCATAAAAAATTAAATTTGATTACTATATTTTTTTATTACCTTTTGTCACAGCTTTTAGAATAAATTCCTCATCCCATATCTGAATCTGAGAACGCTGCCTTCTTCGGCGCTAGCAACAGGTTTTCTCTGTGGTTTATCATCCCTATCATCAGAACTTTTCTTTTAGAAACTTCAGCCAGTTTCTTTCCTTAGAGGGTTTTCTGTAATAGAAGGCACATGTCACATGTTAACCGTTTACAAAACACCACAATACACAAGTCAGCTTGCATTTACATGGTCAAATTTGCTTAAAACTTTTTGCTATTGGAGATGAATTTAAAGGATGATGTTTTTAGATAAACTAAATTGAATGCCTCTTATCTCTCCAATAATGAAGGACCAATAAACATGCTTGTGTTTCAAACAGGTGCATAAGTAAAGTTTGCAGAAGTGAATTTGAAAAGGAAAATTAAGATTCTATGATGAAAGGTGAATGAATGGTTAACTGACAAGAGTTGTTACCTGTTTTGTCAAAAATATTTTTAACAATTGTCTAATATGATTGGACATAAAAGGTTAACTGACAATAGTTGTTATCTGATTGGTTAATATTTGTCTAGCATGATTGAATGGTAAGAGGTGAAGGAAAGGTTACTCAGCAGAGCCACAAAAAAAAGAGGGAAAAGCAATGATATATTCTGACATGAAAGACTGATTGTAACTAACACAGAAATCTTTTGAAAGACAAGCTGTGAGAAACACCATTGCCCACAACCAATACATTGTTTCTCCCTCTGTTTTTGGTATTGCCTAATGGATTGTTTATCCACAACAAATGCCCCTTCCCACCATACGCTTAAAATGAAATAGCCTAGACGCCTCCAAGAATGTGGATAGAAAAGAAACACTGGTTACAACAAGATCCTCCCAATCTAGATTTAGATGAGGACTGAGCATAATAATAAGCCCTCCCAATCTTACCTTCAAAACACTACAAACACCAAAATACTAAAAGCACATCTCTGCTATATCACAACTTGAAGCAATTTATTTTACATATATTTGCCCCTTTAGAATATCATGCTGTGAATTATGGGATGGGTGTACCGCAAGAATATAATAAAAATTGAACAAATTCAGGAACAAGAATTGCCTGTGGTGGCCATGTTTACAATGGATCGACAAAATGTGCAATCTTTAGAGAGACCTTCTATAGATGCTTCCTACCAAGTTTCAGTTCATTTGGCTTAAGGGTTTCAGAGGAGAAGATTAAAATATGAAAAAGTTAACGGATCTATCGGATGCAAAAGCTTACATTGCTTTTGGCAAGGTATTTAAAAAGTAATTAATAATAATTGAAATATCACATGATATATTTAGTAAAAAATGTCCAGACAATGTTCAGAATCTGTTCAGACTTTTCAGACAATGTTCAGAATGTTCAGAATCTGTTCAGACTTTTCAGACAATGTTAAGAATGTTCATACTCTGTTCAGACTTTTCAGACAATGTTCAGAATTTTCAGTCAATGTTCAGAATGTTCAGAATTTTCAGTCAATGTTCAGAATCTGTTCAGAATTTTCAGTCAATGTTCAGAATCTGTTCAGAATTTTCAGTCAATGTTCAGAATGTTCAGGATTTTTTCAAAAATTTTAGCACAAAACTGGTCTATCACCTTTTGACTTTGTATGTCAGGAATCGATATTTTGGTGTGGAGGATTTATTTAAGGTTTTGTAAAAAGGGGGTGGTTAATTTTGGTGTGTTAAAAATTGGCATCGGTGGTGTGCTTTATTTTGGGGCTTTGTATCAAGTGATGTGTTTTATTTTGGCTGCTACAATATAAAAGGCTGAAATACGCCGCTTATGTACACATTATTGAAGTGAAAACAATCTGAACAAATACACAGATGTTTGACAAAAGATGAAGTTAAAATACCTAATGCAACTGGGTATGGGTACATTTAAATCCAAATATATTTCAAAAAAAGAAAGAAAAAAAAATACCAACAAACTTGCAAGGAAGGAAGGGATTTATTTTATTTTTTGGTAGAAACGCTCAAAATTTGTATATTTCTCAATGGGACGAATGCAATAGATATTGGTTCCAGATTTCAACATGCATTTTGTATTTTATCATTGATACAGTCAATTAGTAATAACTATTATAAAATGTTTTAACATTGACATCAGCCAGCTATTGTGCAGGTATGTGAGTATTGATTTCTAATGATCTGCTTTGCTGACACCTGTAATCAATCAGTATTGAATATAGGCAGTTTATCTTTGACACATTCCAGGTTATAAATACATGTAACTTACAAAGTTAATGTATGTTTTTTCTACAATAAAATCTTGTGAGACGCCCCCTATATATACTGAAGGGAAAAAGAAACGCAGGGTAACATAATATGCTCCTATTTTTTAACTGCGTGGCGTAAAATTACGAAAACTGGGCAGACGAGTGGCTTGGTCAGTGTGCACTAAAATCGGTGTCTAAAGTTACTCAACCGTGAAAGGTATCATGTGACATAGAGAAAGTGATAAAAAGCAAATAACATGTGCAGAATAATGATAACAAGTTCGTCAACACATCGTGTCATACCACTTTATACTCTTGAGGTATACACATCGCTTTCCACTATTTAAAGTTAATTTGAATCTCTTGTAATCATGCCACGGCTGACGGAAGTTCAGAGGGGTCAGGCTATTGCATTGCTAATGCAAGGTCAAAGGCAACAACAAGTTGCTTTGCAATTTGCGAATGTTTCCAATTCAGAGCCGCCTTGTCGCCGCTCAGAGATACTGGAAGGGTTGTCGAATCGCCCCGCGACGGGACGCCCGCGGCGTAACGACGCCACGCCAAGACAGGGTTAAGTTTGTATTGCCCACCCGCGTAATCGCTTACCTACCGCCACTGAAACCGCTTTAACTACGGTAGGCAATCATAATCGCCACATTCACCCAAAAATCAGAGTTTGGTCTGGCGAAGCCGCCTTAATCTTTACATTGGTTTACCTCTCACCGCAAGTAACGCCACGCATGTCGTATGGTTTGGTTAAGGCACATGGTTCCAGAGACAATTTCCAATGAGACAGGTCTTTTCACAGATCCATACCTGTAACCTCTTGGGAACTGTTAGGGAGATCTCCCCCCTACCAACTCTTCTAAGGGGAGTAGGTTTCTTTAAACTATCAAAATTGTACCTTGTAGTTGCATACATGTGATAGAGTTGCTATGCTACAACTGGAGATTTGTAAATTTTTGGCTGGAGATTTGGTCTCATAACTGGAGATTTTTATCGAACACTTATTTGATGCATAAGGCTACGTTTTATTGTTTATTGATGTTTTCCTTTTGTTTACCAGTATTTGAACCAACTGTATCCCATTTCAATATACATTTTTGTATATTGTTTACATTTCTGTTCTATTAATAGTGTTTCATATGATGAATGAAGGATAAAAAACTGTATTTATAATTTATTCATGTAATCATTCATAATCATATAAATATAAGGCCAAAAATATATGTGTGTTTACTGTCACATGTCAAAAAAATCTAGGGTCGGTCGGTCGATTATTTTTAATTTTTTATTATCGGCAAAACCGGAAATAGTCGTTCCCGGTTCCGGAATCCGATATTTCATTTTCGAAATTTCCGTAAAATGACGAATTATGCAGTTTTTCTACCTTCTTTGCTCTCAATTTCGACAAAAAGCTAGCAGTTGAATAAATAAAACATTGCTGCTGGTTAAACAACAAAAATGGTTATCCGAATTCTGTGTAAAAATTCATAGGGTCGCTAGCAAGACCGCAGAAACACACATATATTTTTTGGCCTAACAATAAGACAGAATTTTCTTGAACACAAAGTCATAGAGCACTAAAATTAAAAAGTCACTTTGCTGCTGGTGCGTTGAGTGATAGCATACGTCTCGGCATTTTTGTGGTTTATCAATTCCATCCTGGAACTTAGTCCTTAAATAATACTTTTGATCACTTTGGTCACAAACAAGCTTCATAACAACTCAATCCGGTGATGAATTCATTGCACGCTTGATCTACCAAGAAGTTTTCCTCGCATCAAAGGTTGCCCGCATTCCTAGCTGCAATAATGTAGCTCCTGTGACAAACTTGTGTTCCTTTTAAGTAGTAAGTTTGTACATTTAGGGAAGTTTTATTATTAGAACTAGTCTGACTCCTGTTTGCAATAAATCGCTTATAACTATTTTTAATTGCCGCTATCACACTTCTAATCATCTAAGCGTGTGCCACAAACCCACTTCCTCTTAACCTCTAATTAACTGTCAATCAGTGGAGGCCAATTGTTGTGCATAATCATCAACACCTTTAATTAATCACCATGACCCACCCTTACCTGTAAAGGTGTCAAACAGATCAATAACCGGATATCATTAAATATTATCTACCTTACCATTCAAAGTACCCCCGTAAGCCCCAAACGCAAAATTCCGCAGCCACACCTGCGCCCACACTCGGCCGTACTGACTTTTCTTCAACGCTTAAATACTTCAAAGTTCACGGGAGGAACAGAAGGAACCCCCAAAAATCGTGAGAACATTTTTGCCGGGGAGATCATGCGGAGATTAATGTCTCCTGTGCAGGAGACCCAGTCCATGGGAGATAAGGCTCTTATGCGAGACCCCGCACAAAGGAGGTGGTTAACAGGTATGCAGATGAGTCAGCGTTCATTCTTTTCGCTTCAGACGGTCAACGCTTGTGTATACCAACGTTGTGGGGAACGCCGCCGATGCTGCATTTCCCAGAGGAATATGTTTGGGGTGGCTCTCGCTATGGTCTGGGAGGATATCCCATGGTTTAAAGTCGCCGTTGATTGTGATAGCCGGTAATTTAACAGGCGTAAGATATAGGGATGAAATCATCCCCGCCCGGGTTCAGTTCCATTTGTGCAACAGCATCACCTAATTTTCCAGCAGGATAACGCCCGGCCCCATGTAGCCAGAGTTTGTCAAGATTTTCTCACCAATCATAACATTAACCCACTCGATTGGCTTCCTGTACAGTCCAGATTTGTCCCCAATCGAACATCTGTGGGACGAAATGGACAGGAGAGTAAGGGGCGTCGGAATGCCCCCGCTACTCTCGACCAATTAAGGGCTGCCTTGTTGGAAGAGTGGGATAATATCCCCATGAGAAGGATAAATGCTCTGATGAACTCCATGCACAGGAGAATCAGGGCTGTAACAGATGAGCTTAGGCATACGGTGATATTGACAAGTTAACTCCATTTCAATTTTAAATAAATTAGTACTGTTAAATTGGTTTCAATTACTCATGAATTATTGATTAAAATCTAATGAAATTTTAAAAACTTGTTGATTAAATTTGTGTTTTTATCCTTATATATTAATATTGAAAAAACATTCGAATAAATAATATTAAATCACCTAAAATGTTGACCCTGCATTTTTCCCTTCAGTATATATAACCTGAGGTATACAATCTGGTTATAGAGATGCCAGTCAAAAATCAATTACAGGGGATGCTTGCTGTTTTTTAACCATTAGATAGAGCTCAATCTAAGAAGACTTTTGAGCCTTCATTTGTAAAAATCGGATGAAGGGTTCAAAAGTTATGAGCATTTGAAATTGCCTATTTTTGGTCAATAATTTTCCCAAGATGGCCGCCATCAATAATGGTTTTAATGACTGTTTTAGAGTTCTGATTTTTTGTGCAAACAGCAGATAATGTCTCTACTTTTGTTTTTTTCCATAGATTATAAGTTGTTCTGTCAGAAAAATGAAACTGAACATGTTTGAAGTAATATTCGCCATTTGTTTTACCGTCCTTGGAGCCCAAATTTTATTCCTTCATCCCAACCATGTTCCTCACATTGCCATAATTTTGTCAGAAAATAACTTATCTGACATCATAATAGAAGAAATTGTGTGTAGAAATACTTGTGTTGAGTGCAATTATAACATATGAATCACCTTTTACATCTTTTTGTGGAATTATGAATCCATAAAGGTGGGTGTGCAATTAGTGTTCAACATTATTTGAGAATGGCACCGTTTCACAGCAGTTATATGGAAAAATGACACAAAAAGCTTCATATTTCCTAAACTAAAAATGATATCCGTACAAAATTTTGAAGACAATACCACAGTGTTGTGCACATTCTGTTGGACGTGATGTTTTTTTGTCGACACAAGAAATGGCTGCCATTTTGTTCAAAATGGCTGCCATTTTTTCATAAAATTCCTCAGACAGGGAACCTGTTCCAAGATAATTTGATCAATTTTTTTATCAATATAATTAATATCACTGAAAAAAAATGGATATGTAGGTTTGTACCAATGACCTCTTATTTGCTTTAGCATTTTATTACGGAATAATTGTCATAATGGTGGCCATTTTGAAAACAAAATGGCTGCCATTGCTTTAAAATTTGTTGCGTAAATTTACGTTTTTTAAGATTACTCCATCGTTTCTAGTCAGAATTTGATCATCAAGGTACCAAATTAAAGATATTTTAAAAATCTATAACCTCAAGTAACTAATAACTTAAACTAAATACTTTTCATTTCATATATACCACCAATATGTAATCCCCCCAAGGGGTGAAGATTCCAGACACCTACCCCTTGCCGAAAATTTAACTGGTCGGCTTGATATACATGTAGGTGTTTTTGTTTTCCTACCTCAATGTCTTGCAATCATAATGTAGCTGTACAATTGCTGAAAGTGATGGTATATGCATCAACCACCCAACAAGCATGATAGTGAAACACCTCTAAACTGAACTTCCTTAAGATCAGCTTGTGTTTAAAATAGATGGATATTATTTGCACGGTTTACACATTTCCTACAAAAGGCTACATCTGGAACCTGGAACTTTATTTAAAATAAAGTTATGTTGTTTATATAGGATGCTGTTTATATTCAGGTTTCCCTTTATTACAATTTGAGCAAGTAAATTTGTTTCAATCTTACTCTCCATGTCGTTCGAATCCCACTCATGGTAACTTAAGGTGTACTTGATAACACATTATTGTGTGATAAAATTCGTCAGTGACTTGCAACAGATCAGTGGTTTTCTCCAGTTTACTCCACCAATAAAACTGACCATCACGATATAACTGAAATATTGTTGAAAGTGGCATTAAACACCATAACCCACCCCCTAACCCTACTCTCCGTGTCAAAGTTTCAGTCTTGCCCATTACTATTCTAATTTGCTTCTTAAAACATGTTCAATGAAAACAACCAAAATATTAAGTTCATTCATTTATTATTCAGGAAATATCTGGTGCATTTTTGAAATACATCATCTATTGTCACATGTATTGTCGTCTGAATAAATCCAGCTACATGTAAAACTAAATATTTCATTATGATATAAATTATGAACTCATGATCAGCTGTATATTATCCTGCAGTCCTAAGTTCAGGTAATATCCCAAGGCCAGCTTGGATCACACACATGTCTTTGACCAGCAAAGCATAAGGTCAGGTAAACTGGAAAAAAACAACAGAAGCTGGAAGGGACCACAAAGAAACAGTTCTAACTAGTCTACATTGTACTTATTATCCTTTCATAACTACCTATTATAATAAATATAAATTCACAATGTATTTAGACAAAAAAAATTACCAGAGTTTCAAATTTTTGGTATTGACCCCAAAGTTTTTATTGACATTTTTGGACAAAGTTAAAGTCAGATCCTTGTTCTGTATAACCTAGGTAAAAATATATGTTTTGTCTACTTATACTACCTTCCCCTTTTCGAGAATATTAGCAGAAACACTGGTATTTTTTTTTCATTGGTCTATAAATACATATGTATGCAATAAGTTATAACATTTTGTTTACTTTTATTTGAATTTAGTATGTAAATATTCAATCATGGTCGAGTATCCATGGAAGCTGGCAAATACAAATAAAAATGTAGCACCATGACAAAAATAAGAATAGAATTAACTTTCTGAAGAGTGAAGACTATAGTCTAGTATAAAAAAAAACAAATATTTTGTACACAGACTATAGTATAGAAGAAAGTGATTGACTGATGAAAAAAGAGGAAACTCCTATTCTAGAGCCCATACCCTCGTTTTCTAGTTGTTTGGACCAAGCTAGAAACATTTTATTTCCAAATATTTTCCTTAAAAAAGAGGAAATCAGCGGATTAGAGGAAAACTTTCATCTCTGTTTACACCCCCCCTTTTCGGTTTGTTTACTTTTGTTTTGAACGCAAGTTGGAAGTATTATAAATTGACAAGAAGTTTTTCATAAACTACTTGAAAAGAAGCAATGCAAAAAATAAATCGTACGTTTAAAACATTGAGAAGAAGGTTTATACATACCTACGATAACACCTGTGTTACAACCAGCGTCGTTGACGTTACTATTTACTTTCCACTTCCAACGATGTACGACGTTCTCCTCAGACATGTTTAGGGGCGTTTTAAATACTAAAAATCATCCGTGTTCGCGATCTAATATGGTTGAGATGGTATGCTTTCTACGTTGATATTGTAACAGAAAATACAAATATCGCCATCGGAGAACGCTACTCCAAATTTTTCATTGATTTGTTCATCTTGGAACTTTTGAGACGACCATTTTCCGTTTAGCATGATCAGGAAATCGGAAGCGACTGTGACCATGCGCAAGCTACGAATCTGCGCTTTAATTGGATAATAATTATAGAACTATATAACGTCAGAACA
>JACCHT010000004.1 GCA_013416635.1 Candidatus Thiodubiliella endoseptemdiera
ATAACCCTTAAATTTTTAAATTAGTTTTTGAGAAAGGTTTTTTTCTCCCGTAAAAATGTAAGCATTTAATTTTAGGGAAAAAACAAACTTTTGGATTAATGAAATTTGGAGGGTTTTTTAAACATTTTTAAAAAAGGGCCCCTTTTAACATTTTAAAAGGCAATGAAATAACCCCCTAGTAAATTTTGAATTCCATTATAATGTTAAAATTATAAGAACCTCAAATTTTCCGGTTTTTTATAATTTGTATTTCGGAGAAGTATTTTAACATTTTCCCAAGGTAATTTTTCTATCTGCGTGGCCATTTATTCAGGAAAAAAATTTGGGGAACTTCCAATGCATTCTGCAGTTTGGTTTCAATCTTCAGTGTTTCTGAGAAGAAGTATTTGAACATTTTCCATAGGGTCCAATGTTAACTAGATCCGTGGCCATTTTGAATTTTCGATCCAAAAAAAACAGAAATTTGTAGAGGACCTCCAATGATCTTGTTTTATTTTGATTTGAAAACTAATTTAAGGCTTAATATCCGCTTTATGTAAAAATTTGAATTCCAATGTCATCCGTGTTAATTTTTTCAGAGAAAAGTTAAATTTTATAGGTCCAATGAAATAAGTCCTGCAGGGCATTGAATTTCTATCGAAAAACTAATTAGAGGATCCAATGAAATTGATTGGTTTAATCAAGTAGTTTCGAAAGATTTTGACATTTTCCATAGGTCCAATGTTATGTATGCGTGGATCGATTGACGATAAAAATCACTTGTAGAGGCCTTCCAATGTCATTCGGCAGTATTCAATTTCCAATGGCAGAAGGCTTTGAAACATTTTATAGGTCTGAGAAGGATTTGAAATTTTCCCATAGGTCCAATGTTAATCTAT
Organism: Candidatus Thiodubiliella endoseptemdiera; assembly: GCA_013416635.1. Lineage (GTDB taxonomy): Bacteria > Pseudomonadota > Gammaproteobacteria > PS1 > Pseudothioglobaceae > Thiodubiliella > Thiodubiliella endoseptemdiera. The sequence goes on from JACCHT010000004.1 coordinate 879, forward strand.
GTTTGCGTGGTGGCCATCTTGATTCGATCGGCATAAAAACATAATTTGTAGAGGACCTTCCAATGATCATTCCTGGGCAGTTTGGTTTCAACTGTCCAAGTGGTTTCAGAAGAAGGTTTTGAAACATTTTCCCATAGGTCCAATGTTAAACTAAGTCCGCTAGCCGCTATTTGAATTTCATCGAACAAAAACGTAAAGTTTGTAGAGGACCATCCAATGAACATTCTGTACAGTTTGGCTTTAATCATATTTGTAGTTTCTGAGAAGAAGGCATTTGAAATTTTCCCATAGGGTCCAATGTAATCTATGACCTGCGGTGGCGGCCATCTTGATTTCCGATCGCATAAAAACAAAACTTTGTAGAGGACCTTCCAATGATCATTCGCAGTTTGGTTTCAATTTCCAAGTGGTTTCAGAGAAGAAGCGTTTTGAAACATTTTCCCATAGGGTCCAATGTTAAACTAAGTCCTGCCGTAGCCGCCATTTTGAATTTCATATCGGAACAAAAAACGTAAAGTTTGTAGAGGACCATCCAATGAACATTCATGTACAGTTTGGCTTTAATCATATTTGTAGTTTCTGAGAAGAAGGCATTTGAACATTTTCCCATAGGGTCCAATGTTAATCTATGTCCTGCGGTGGCGGCCATCTTGGATTTCCGATCGGCATAAAAACATAAATTTGTAGAGGACCTTCCAATGATCATTCCTGGGCAGTTTGGTTTCAATTGTCCAAGTGGTTTCAGAGAAGAAGCGTTTTGAAACATTTTCCCATAGGGTCCAATGTTAAACTAAGTCCTGCCGTAGCCGCCATTTTGAATTTCATATCGGAACAAAAAACGTAAGTTTGTAGAGGACCATCCAATGAACATTCATGTACAGTTTGGCTTTAATCATATTTGTAGTTTCTGAGAAGAAGGCATTTGAACATTTTCCCATAGGGTCCAATGTTAATCTATGTCCTGCGGTGGTGGCCATCTTGAATTTTCGATCGGCATAAAAAAACAGAAACTTTGTAGAGGACCTTCCAATGATCATTCCTGGGCAGTTTGGTTTCAATTGTCCAAGTGGTTTCAGAGAAGAAGCGTTTTGAAACATTTTTCCCATAGGGTCCAATGTTAAACTAAGTCCTGCGTAGCCGCCATTTTGAATTTCATATCGGAACAAAAAACGTAAAGTTTGTAGAGACCATCCAATGAACATTCATGTACAGTTTGGCTTTAATAATATTTGTAGTTTCTGAGAAGAAGGCATTTGAACATTTTCCCATAGGGTTCAATGTTAATCTATGTCCTGCGGTGGCGGCCATCTTGGATTTCCGATCGGCATAAAAAAAAATTTGTAGAGGACCTTCCAATGATCATTCCTGGGCAGTTTGGTTTCAATTGTCCAAGTGGTTTCAGAGAAGAAGCGTTTTGAAACATTTTTCCCATAGGGTCCAATGTTAAACTAAGTCCTGCCGTAGCCGCCATTTTGAATTTCATATCGGAACAAAAAACCCTAAGTTTGTAGAGGACCATCCAATGAACATTCATGTACAGTTTGGCTTTAATCATATTTGTAGTTTCTGAGAAGAGGCATTTGAACATTTTCCCATAGGTCCAATGTTAATCTATGTCCTGCGGTGGTGGCCATCTTGGATTTTCGATCGGCATAAAAACAAAACTTTGTAGAGGACCTTCCAATGATCATTCCTAGCAGTTTGGTTTCAATTTCCAAGTGGTTTCAGAGAAGAAGCGTTTTGAAACATTTTTCCCATAGGGTCCAATGTTAAACTAAGTCCTGCCGTAGCCGCCATTTTGAATTTCATATCGGAACAAAAAACGTAAGTTTGTAGAGGACCATCCAATGAACATTCATGTACAGTTTGGCTTTAATAATATTTGTAGTTTCTGAGAAGAAGGCATTTGAACATTTTCCCATAGGGTCCAATGTTAATCTATGTCCTGCGGTGGTGGCCATCTTGGATTTCCGATCGGCATAAAAACACAAACTTTGTAGAGGACCTTCCAATGATCATTCCTGGGCAGTTTGGTTTCAATTGTCCAAGTGGTTTCAGAGAAGAAGCGTTTTGAAACATTTTCCCATAGGGTCCAATGTTAAACTAAGTCCTGCCGTAGCCGCCATTTTGAATTTCATATCGGAACAAAAACGTAAGTTTGTAGAGGACCATCCAATGAACATTCATGTACAGTTTGGCTTTAATCATATTTGTAGTTTCTGAGAAGAAGGCATTTGAACATTTTCCCATAGGGTCCAATGTTAATCTATGTCCTGCGGTGGTGGCCATCTTGATTCGATCGGCATAAAAAACACAAACTTTGTAGAGGACCTTCCAATGATCATTCCTGGGCAGTTTGGTTTCAATTATCCAAGTGGTTTCAGAGAAGAAGCGTTTTGAAACATTTTTCCCATAGGGTCCAATGTTAAACTAAGTCCTGCCGTAGCCGCCATTTTGAATTTCATATCGGAACAAAAAACGTAAAGTTTGTAGAGGACCATCAATGAACATTCATGTACAGTTTGGCTTTAATCATATTTGTAGTTTCTGAGAAGAAGGCATTTGAACATTTTCCCATAGGTCCAATGTTAATCTATGTCCTGCGGTGGTGGCCATCTTGATTTCGATCGGCATAAAAAAAAACTTGTAGAGGACCTTCCAATGATCATTCCTGGGCAGTTTGGTTTCAATTGTCCAAGTGGTTTCAGAGAAGAAGCGTTTTGAAACATTTTCCCCATAGGGTCCAATGTTAAACTAAGTCCTGCCGTAGCCGCCATTTTGAATTTCATATCGGAACAAAAAACGTACAGTTTGTAGAGGACCATCCAATGAACATTCATGTACAGTTTGAGCGCTAATCATTTTGTAGTTTCTGAAGAAGGCATTTGAACATTTTCCCATAGGGTCAATGTTAATTATATGACTGCAGTGGCAGCCATCTTGGATTTCCGATCGGCATAGAAAACAGTAACGGTACGGGAACATTCCAATGTTCATTTCCTGGAGCGGATTTAGTTTCAATTGTGGGTGTGGAACTTTCAGAGAAGAAGCATTTTGCCCAGAAGAAAATTTTCCCATAGAGATTGAAAATAATTTAAACTAAGTCCTGCTGTAGCCGCCATTTTAGGAATTTCATATCGGAACAAAACAGAATTTATGAGGACCATCAATGAACATTCATGTACAGTTTAGCTTTTGCATCATATTTTGTAGTTTTCTGAGAAGGGGAGCATTTGAACATTTTCCCATAGGGTCCAATGTTAATCTATGTCCTGCAGTGGCAGCCATCTTGGATATACAAGTCGGCGGCATAAAAAACAGTAACTTGGTAAAGAGGGCATTCAATGTCATTCCTGGGCAGTTTAATTTCAATTGTCCAAGTGGTTTCAGAAGAAGCATTTTGAAACATTTTCCCATGGGGTCAAAATAGTAAACTAAGTCCTGCTGTAGCCGCCATTTTGAATTTCATATCAGAACAAAAAAGCCAATAAAAGTTTGTAGAGGTTGTAATGAACATTCATGTACAGTTTGGCTATGTGTCATATTTTGGGCTTTGAGAAGAGGGCATTTGAACATTTCCCATAGGGTCCAATGCAAGATCTACTATATATGTGCGGTGGCAGCCCATCTTGGATTTCCGATCGACGCAAAAAACAAAAGCTTATAGTAGAGGACATTCAATGATCATTCCTGGGCAGTTTAGTTTCAATTGTCCAAGTGGTTTCCAGAGAAGAAAACACATTTTTGAAACTTATTTTGCTTTTGCCGGGTTAATGTTAAACACAAGTTCTGCCAAAGCGCATTTGAATTTCATAGCCGGAACAAACGTAAAGTTTGGCGAAGGACCATCAATGAACATTCATGTACGAAGTTTGGCTTTAATCACTTGTGAAAGGAACTTTTCTGAGAAGAAGGCATTTTGAACATTTTGCTTTCCCAAAGGGTCCATTGGTAATCTATGTATTGCGGTGGCGGCCATCTTGGATTTCCAGTTGGCATAGAAAACAATGTAACTTGGTAAAAAGGACATTCCAATGATCATTCCTAGGCAGTTTGGTTTCAATTATCCAAGTGGTTTCAGAGAGGAAGCATTTTTGAAACATTTTCCCATAGAGTTCAATGTTAAAACTAAAATCGCGCTGCTTAACCGCCATTTTGGTACATATCAAGAACAAAAACGAAAAGTTTGTAGAAGGACATCAATGAACATTCATGGCCACAGTTTTGGCTGCGTCTTTTATTTAGTTTCTGAGAAGAAGGCATTTGAACATTTTCCTTAAGTTGAAATGCAAATCTATGGTAGGTGGCGGCAAATGCTTGGATTTCCGATCGACATAAAAAACAAAAAACATGGTGAAGGACATTCAATGATCATTCCTGGGCGTTTTGGTTTCAATTTGTCCAAGTAGGACTTTCAGAAGAAGGCATTTTGAAACATTTTTTCCCCATAAGTTGCAATGTTAAGCAAGTTCTGCCGTAGCACGCATTTTGGTGCTGCATATCGGAACAAAAAACGTAAAGTTTGTGAAGGACCATCCAATGAACATTCATGTACAGTTTGAAACTTTAATCGCCGCATACAGTTTCTGAAAGAAGGCATTTGAACATTTTTCCCAAAGAAAAGGTCCAATGTTAATCTATGTATTGCGGTGGCGGCAAATATTTTGCGGTTTTCGAGTCGGCATAAAAAAGTATTAACTTGGTAAAGGACATTCCAATGATCATTCCTGCGGGCGGTTTAGTTTCAAAGACTTGCGCATCCAAGTGGTTTTAAGAGAAGAAGCATTTTAGAAACATTTTTCCCATAGGGTTCAATTAAACTGATCTGGCCGCCATTTTGAATTTCATATCGGAACAAAAACCTTAAAGATTGTAAGGGATTGGCTCCAATGAACATTCATGTACAGTTTGGTTTTAATCATATTTGTAGTTTCTGAGGAAGAGCATTTTGAACTTGTTTTCCCATAGGGTCAATGTTAATCTATGTCTTGCAGTGGTAGCCATCTTAGTTTCCGATCGGCATAAAACAGTAACTTGGTAAAAGTTTGTTCAATGATCATTCCTGGGCAGTTTGGTTTCAATTGTCCAAGTGGCTTCAGAGAAGAAGCTTTGAAACATTTTCCACCCATAGGGTCAATGTTAAGCAAGTTTCTGCCATTTGCTTATACATTTGAATTTCATAATATCAGAACAAAAACATGCAAAAGTTTGTAAGAGGACCATCAATGAACATTTTCATGTACAGTTTTGGCTTTAATCATATTTAGTTTCTGAAAAGGCATTTGAACATTTTTCCCATAGGGTCCAATGTTAAATCCTATGTATTGCGGTGGCAGCCATATTGGATTTCTGATCGGCATAAAAACAGTAACTTGGTAAGGACATTCAATGATCATTCCTGGGCAGTTTGGTTTCAATTGTCAGTGGTTTCAGAGAAGAAGCATTTTGAAACATTTTTCCCATAGGGTTCAATGTTAAATGATTCGCACCGTAGCCGCCATTTTGAATTTCATATCGGAACAAAAACGTAAAGTTTGTAGAGGACCATCAATGAACATTCATGTACAGTTTGGCTTTAATCATATTTGTAGTAATATCACAGAAAGAGGCATTTGAACATTTCCCATAAGGTTAATGTTAATCTATATGACGCGCGGTGGCAGCCATCTTGGGTTTTCGATCGGCATAAAAATAACAGAAACCTTGTAAGGGAGCCTTCCAATGATCATTCATGGGAAGTTTGGTTTCAATTGTTCAAGTGGTTTCAGAGAAGAAGCGTTTTGAAACATTTTCATAAATTGCGTATTAAACCTTTAAATTCGCGCTGTAGCCGCCATTTTGAATTTCATATCGGAACAAAAAAAACGTAAAGTTTGTAGAGGACCATCCGAAGCGGAACATTCATGTACAGTTTGGCTTTAATCATATTTGTAGTTTCTGAGAAGAAGGCATTTGAACATTTTTCCCATAGGGTCAATGTTAATCTAGGTATTGCGGTGGCAGCCATCTTGGATTTCCGGATGGAAACATAAAAACAAAATCATTGTAGAGGACATTTCCAATGTTCATTCCTGGCGGTTACGGGTTTCCGGGTGTCAATTGGTTTCAGAGAAGAAGCGTTTTGAAACATTTTCCCATAGGGTCCAATGTTAATAAGTTCTGCCGTAGCCATGTTTTGGGAATTTCATATCTACGGAACAAAAAACGTAAAGTTTGAGGACCATCCAATAGGGCGAGCACTAAGCGCACAGTTTAGCTCTAATCATATTTGTAGTTTCTGAAGGCATTTGAACATTTTCCATGGGTTCAATGTTAATCTATGTATTGCGGTGGTGGCCATCTTGGATTTCCGATCGGCATAAAAAACACAAATTTTGTAGAAAGGACAATTTCCTGGGCAGTTTGCGGACATTATTAAAGGCGGAACGGAAAAGTATTTTTAAACATTTTTCCCCATAGAATTACAAGGATGGCTAAGTCGCACTGCCGTAGCGCCATTTGAATCTCATATCGGAACAAAAAACAGCAGATTGTAGAGGACCATCAATGAACATTCATGCGCGTTGGCTTTTAATCATATTTGTATAGTTTCTGAGAAAGGCATTTGAACATTTTCCCCATAGGGTCCAATGTTAATCTATGTACAGTGGCATACATCTTAGATTTCCGATCGGTATAAGAAACGTGACTTTTGGTAAAAAGGGCATTCCAATGATCATTCCTGGGCAGTTTGAAGTTTCCAATTTTGTACGAAGTAGTTTTCGAAGAAGGCATTTGAACATTTTTCCTATAGGGTCCAATGTTATATGATAGAATAAAACCATGTGTAGGAAGTTTTAGGACGACTGCTGCGATTTCTATGTATGTGCGGAGGTTGAAGTGGGGAAACACCCACAGGTAATTTTAGCGATATTTTTATCTTCCTTTGAACTTAAGAATAATACGAGGCATTAAGATTTGGATGACCGATTTAAAACACGCACGACAATGCATGGTAAAGATGAATTTTTGAAAGAAATCTATGTATATTTATTCATTTGTTGATTCTGGATATTTTGCATTTGATCAGTTTGGATTTGAAACAAGAAGGAAAAAATGGGGGGGTACAGGCGAGGGGGTGGGGAATTTTATTTGTGGTACACGGACATCGACAGGCGGTTTAAAGAAAAATAAGGTGTGTTGGACTAATGCTGATAAGACGTTAACAAATTGAACAAATATCGTGGTTTTGTGAAATTGAGGAATTTCTGTTTTAAATAAGAGAATCTGAATTTATTATTTATTAATTTATTGATGAGGCTGGTACAGTTTTATATCGCCTTAGGAGGTGTGGTAGAAGGGTGAGAGCCAAAAACACAGGATGGACAAACAATATTGTAAATAAAGGTTGGTAAAACTTTTGTGCCAAATTCAGGACACACCAAATTACGATTTTTAAAGGTTAAATAATATGAAATATTGACGCACACTTGCCTTTTAGGGGACGCGAACTTTCTGTATCCACACTTTTGTTTGTTAAAGTGAAAATAAGAAAAAGTAAAAGGGGACTACTGAAAATAGAAAGTTCCGGGTATGTTTACATTGTCAATAGTTAATTTCTACTCGGAATAAATCTGACGTACTAATTTTCCCATTGGTTTACTTTGTTTTTCTGCTTTTTGTGAATTGTGGGGATATTAGGCATTAAAGGGTAACGCATGAAATTTCCGCAGGGGTTAGGAAAAAACACGTCAGCTCAATAAATCAGGTCGGCAGTAAATCACCTCCAGGTACATTTAACAATCAAAACGGAACATACCGCGGTTTCGAGACAACACGTAGACTTGGAAGCGGCGTAGATGACCAACTTTATTTTGGATGAGATTAAAAGGTCGATTTCTATTTCTGTCTATTACGGATGAAAACGGTCGAAGCAATAAAAAATGGCCGCTGACGAGAAATCGACCTAAAATTATTTTTGATTGCAGATTTCATACTCTCCACACTCGGGTACCAACACAAAAATTAAATGAGATATGTGTTTATGTATGGCGACATCTCATATTACTACGGCTCATAGATTGGTATCGCGTGAGTTATACTGAAAATTGACATTAAATACACATTTCTTATTTGAATTTCTATATTTTCGAGAGCGGTAGACTTTCATTGACTAGTGTGACGTCATCGCGTGCAAATATGGAAAATTGTTACCAAAATAGTAGTTGGGGTAAAGGTCTTATAAAATCAAGAAACAACGAAAGCTATACGTTTCATTTATAATTTGTCTATTTTTTAGGCCAATTTCTGCCCTTATCATACCTACTTTAGACTGAAGTGGTCAGCTCTTCCCCAAGCAGCGGATCTACATGTTCAAAGGTTTGATATCATGGTTTTCTTCACATTTATAAGCAATTACTATAAGGTCACAATATATGTCAAAATGAGGATGAAATAAAAAAATGTATATCACACATTTTGTGTCGCATACAACCTTCAAGAACATGAATTTCAACTAACGTCATATATTTGGTCCTATTTGAGCAGATAAATTTTGAAGTGAAGGTGATTATTTGTTTTATTATTGGAGGAATTCTTACCAGGCTCAAGCTAGCGACCAATTTCACAGTGACCAATAAGGAGATAGCTGTCTCAAAACCAAAAATATATAAAGAGCAAAATATTGCTTTAAAGATTTCTAGCGACCAATAATAAATATATTTCTGTAATTGCACATTCAACACATTGAATCGTCATGTCGCAGGCGCCACAAAATATTTGCTGCGAACTTACTTTTCCACAATACAAAGTTGACATTTGACACACTACTGTGGAAATAAGGTGCAGAATCTCACACAGACACTCATGTGAGTAAAAGACAATACATTTTATGTTCTATTTCCCATGTTCACCCGTACATAAAATATGTCTTCTCTTTACTGAGCTTAATAACGAAGACAAACATATATTTAGGGATGGCGAGCTTAGAAAACAGTCGGCCAACTTTAAACAAACACAGCGTAAACAAATAATATACTTTCATGTAAACCGGTATATAATTTGGATTTGCCAGCGCTTTGTCAAACAAAATAAAGTCCTAAGATTCCCCGTTCACATGAAGACGTCTCATCAATCTACAAAAAATGTAAATATAGAACATTGGAGAATCTGCTTAATACATATTATGAAAATAAACAAAATATAAACCCTGCATGTTAGAGTGTAACACTTTTATTTATTTAATAAGGTATTATTATTTTGTTTTATCTATTTATTTTTAAATTGTGTATTTAAAGGTGTCAAACAACTAATTTAATTCACCAATGCACTTTAAATTGAGTAAAGGCCCAGGCAGTACTTTTGATTTCAGGGAAACTTTGGGAAGTGGCAATAGGGTCCCCCTCCCCACCAAATCTGATAGAATTTGATATTTACGACACCCTGCTAATGAGCTTGAGGTGCATTATCCCACCTAGGCACTTAAGTCAGTTAAAGACCCGGGCAATTTCCTTCGACATAGAGCTCCGAGTGGCAAAAGAACTTTTACTTGAATATAACGTCTAATTTTCATGGGATATGCAAGAGGTCCCTCGCCCCCAAATCCAAATATCAAAGTTGATATTTGACACCCTGCTGTGGGCTTGAGGTGCATTATCCCACCTAGGCTTTGCAGAGGCCATTTAAAGACCCTGGCAATACATTTAACTTTAGCCGAAGGTGGGCGAGAACTTTTGCCCGATATATTTTACTTCTGGCAGACATTGGCCCATGAGACCCATACTCCTGAGTATTTTTCAAATATCGAGTTGATATTTGACAACCTGCTGCGAGCTTGAGGTGCATTATCCCACCTAAGCATTTAAGTCAGTTAAAGACCTGGGCAATACTTTTTAACTTCTAGCCAAAGAGATAAAGAACTTTTGCCGTATGATATAACTTTCATGGGATATTTATGAGGCCCCTCCACAATTTTTTCAAATATCAAAGTTGATATTTGACACCCTGCTGTGGACTTGAGGTGCATTATCCCACCTAGGCACTTAAGTCGGGTGCAGGAGCGGAGCATGCGAGGCACAAAAGTGGGCAAGAACTTTGCCGTCCTTGATATATTTTTCATGGGATATTTATAGAGACCCCCCTCCACAATTTGTTTTCAAATATCAAAGTTGATATTTGACACCCTGCTAATGAGCAGAATTTAAGCCATCCCACCACCTAGGCAGCTTGAGTGCTGAAGTTAAAGAACCCGGAGCGAATACCTTTAACTTAGCCAAAGGTGGGCAAGAACTTTGCCGTCCTTGAGCATAACGCGCAAGCGGGATGGCGCCGAGACCCTTCTCCACAATTTTTTTTCAATATCAAAATTGATATTTGACACCCTGCTGTGGGCTTGAGGTGCATTATCCCACCTAGGCACTTAAGTCAGTTAAAGACCGGGCAATACGTAAACTTAGCACCGAGGGTGGTACTCCCCAAAACACCAAGAAACAGAAGGAAAGAAGTCAGAGACTGGGTCGACTTTTTAAAACGGAGGTTGGGGGCACAGAGAAGGGAGCGATTTGTAAACATAAGGTCGACCTATTACGACCTTTCAGCTCCCGCCAGTTATGGAGGATTGAGTAGAATTAGCCGAAGGGCTATGCGAAGAAACAAGTCGAAGGAGAATGGACACACAGTCCAGGACACGTACACTTTGCATAAAACCAACTGGGCGACGATTCCGAGGATCGCGTTTGAAGATCCTATGGAATTGACCGCACAAAGTAGCGGGCGGATATAGTGGATCTGGCAGTATTGTCTTCTTACAAAGAGTTTAGGGCACTTGTTGACATGTAGCGGCGTACAGCCCGATATCAATGTGTCATTCCATTACGCTGACAGACAAGACGGGAAGGCTTTAAAAGATGCGTTTCAGGTCATTTTCAAATCAGGTGGCGTCCGATACGCTTACAGACTTTGAACAAAGGAACTGAATTTATCAACCGAGAGTATTTCAAGCGTTTCTCCAAAGAACACGACATACGCTGCTGCACTTACAACGAGGAGACCAAAGCCAGTATCGTTGAAAGTTTTAAAGAGAACATTGAAAAGGACAAGATGTGGAAGTATTTCACACACTGCAGAAACCTAGCTTCGTAAACGTTCTATCCGAGATGGTCGCATCTTGCCATTTTTTAGATTCACAGAACCAAGGCTTTTCACCAGAAGTCACGTAGGCTAACCAAACAACTTGATTGTCCAAGAAACTATATGGAAGAAAGAGGACCAAAAATCGTGCAATTTTCTCCCGGAGATAGAGTGCGACTCAGCAAAAAGCGAGCCGTACTGCGTTAAGAAAGGATACCCAACTGGACTGAAGAATTGCTTGCGGTAGTGAAATGTATCGAAACCAGACACCCGATACTTAGTCAAAAGAACGACTGGCGGTGAAATTGTGGAAGGAACATTCTAGCTGCCGAAAAATTTAGAAAGTCATTAAAGACGAACGACGGCGCAGAAGATTGAACCCATTTTAGAAAAGAAAAAAGGCACGGAAGGACAAAACAAATGGTTCTTGGGTTTTATTAATTTGTTGGTGGGGTGCAATTGGGTGTTTTCTACACGTCGCGTTCTCACTGTGGTATTCTACAAATAACCTAAGCCGCTGACCAGGAGTATGCGCAGCCGCCGCCATGACAGAGGGATATACACCGCCGGCCTCGCTGACAGATGGATATTGCCCCGTCCGCCGCAGCAGCAGCAATACTCACAGAGTAATGAAGAAGAACCCTATTATATTTTGAAAACCAATAATCCGGTTTTTTGGGTTCCAGACGGATACGATCCCGATCATTTCATGCCATGGGTACATCCGTTTACCAGTGTGATTGCAGGACCTACAGGCAGTGGAAAATCGATGTTTGTCCGACGGTTCGTTCACAATATCAAACACATGATGACTCCCAAGCCAGATCGGATCTTAGGTGTTATGGTGAATATCAGACGTTGTATGGAACCGTAGAAGGGATAGAATTTCAACAAGGTTTACCGGATCTGGATAATTTAGATCCAAGAGAAAACATTTGATCATTTTGGACGATCTCATGGACGAAACGGATCAAAGGGTGGCTTCACTGTTTACGAAAAAGAGTCACCACAGAAACATCAGCGTCATGTACATCGTTCAGAATCTGTTTCATCGAGGAAAACACCATAGAACCATAAGTCTCAATGCCCATTACATGGTTCTATTCAAAACCTGACAGACGTATCGCAGATCATGGCGCTAGCACACCAAATGTATCCCAGGAGAACGCAATTTTTCCTGGAAGCCTTTGCCCGAGCTACGGCCAGACCTCACGGCTACATGGTGATCGATATGAAACAAAACACGCCGGATATCCTGAGATTAAGAACCTTCATCTTTCCCGGTGAGGAACAGAAAGCGTATGTCGAGTCATAAAAAGGATGTTACATCCCGTTTCTTGTCACTCTTGCATCAGACGCTGAGGGAATAACATGGTCTCTCAGCGCTTGAAAAAGCACGGCAGTGATATAGTATACTTACAAAAGACGAAACCGTGTATTCGTAAACACCTCATAACCAAAGCCGATCGCAGTCTCGTCGACTGTCTGTGTGAGTGTGCCGATAATATTTTAAGAGGCAACGTCCCGTTAACTAAACTGCAGAAGGAAAAACTCAAGAGAAATAAGGCCGGATTGAGAGCACTGACGAAAAAGTCGGTCTCTCTCAAAAAGAAGAAAGCGATCTTACAGAAAGGTGGATTTTTGGGATCCCTACTAGCACCGATTGCATCTGTAGTAGCACCGTTGCTCTCTACATTATTTCAATGAAGGAACTAACCTTAATAAATAGATACCACCAGACTCAAGAGCGCCCAAAACCTCCAGTGGAACAACGCGTGAAAGTCATGGACACCTTGGATAAGAAGATGCAAACCATACTAGAAAGAGAAGACCTGTCGGCAGACGAACGTCTCAAGCTATACGACCAATCGTTCACTCGATATTTGAACGTCTACGACGATTACAGACCCAGACCCGTGGCAGTCGCACCTGAACCCGTGAAACAGGACCTGATCGACAACGAAATTTTGGAAAGCGTACCAAAAACAATGAAGGCCAAGGTACAACTCTTGTTGAAAAAAATGAAGAGCAGTCCCGACATTAGCTGGAACGAGAAAGGGGAACTGAAATACAAGGGAGAAACCGTTCAAGGAAGCAACGTGGTGGATTTAGTCAACGACGTGCTGAGCAAAAGGAAATATTTCAACCCACAAGGATGGGAAACATTCGGAGAAGCCTTACGAGAAGCAAATGTTCCACAAGATTTGATTGGTCACGAGGACCGCTGGAGATACATCACTCAGACCAAAAAGAACACCGAGATCTCGCAAACGACAACAGAGTCCATCCCCTATTAGACCGTACTCCCCAAAAACACCAAGAAACAGAAGGAAAGAAGTCCAGAACTGGGTCGACTTTTAAAACGGAGGTTGAGACCACGAAGGGCAGTTGTAAACATGGAGTCGACCTATTACAACCTTTAGCTCCCGCCAGTTATGGAGGATTGAGTAAATTTAAGCCGAAAGGTTATACGAAGAAAGAAGTCAGAGAATGGTTACAGTCTCAGGACACGTACACTTTGCATAAACCAACTAGACGAAGATTCACAGGAGACGCGTTGTAGTCTATGGAATTGACCACCAGTGGCAGGCGGATTTAGTGGATCTGGCAAAATTGTCTTCTTACAACAAAGGATTCAAGTACTTGTTGACATGTATAGACGTGTTATCCCGATATGCATGGGTCGTTCCATTGAAGACAAGACTGAAGACTTAAGAGAGCGTTTCAGTCATTTCAAATCGGGGGGCGCCGATACTTTCAGTACAGACAAAGGAACTGAATTTACCAACCGAGTATTTCAAAAGTTTCTCAAAGAACACGACGTGCACTTCTTTACCACTTACAACGAGGAGACCAAAGCCAGTATCGTTGAAAGTTTTAACAGAACATTGAAAACCAAGATGTGGAAGTATTTCACACACAGAGAAACCCTAACCTACGTAGACGTTCTATCCGAGATGGTCGCATCTTATACCACACCGTTCACAGAACCATAGGCATACCACCTGCAGAATCACGTGGGCTAACCAAACAACGGTGTCCAAGAGGCTATATGGAAGAAAGGGACCCAAAAAATCGTGCAAATTTTCTCCCGGAGATAGAGTGCGACTCAGCAAAGCCAAGCGTACGTTCAAGAAAGGATATTTACCCAACTGGACTGAAGAATTGTTTACGGTAGTGAAATGTATCGAAACCAGACCCCCGGTATACTTAGTCAAAGACGACCACGGTGAAATTCTGGAAGGAACATTCTATGCCGAAGAATTACAGAAAGTCATTAAGACAGACGACGTATACAAGATGAAAGCATTCTGAAAAAGAGAAAGGAAGAAGAGTTCAGTATTTAGTCAAGTGGCTCGGATATCCAGAGTCCTTCAACAGCTGGATCTTTAAACAGGACCTACAAAAGCGAGGCGTCGCGGTTTGAAGTGTCAGTCTTGCGAATGGCACCGAGTGACACGGACAGTGTATCGTCTTGGGTGACTTGTGGAAAGAAGACTCCACGTTCGGAGGTCGTATTTTTGTGTCAGGTACTCATCCTGTACACGGTTATCGTAGTCAGCATTTACAACTTGACGGTCGAATCGGAGAACAGTACCTTGTGGACGGCCTTGTTGAGCAGTTGTCTGGGATACCTGTTACCTAACCCCACGATCAAGACGAAGCATGTTTTACCTGACTTGCCTAGTAACAGTTCCATGAATTACTTTCCGAACAATACGTTGACTCATTACACGACGAAATTTCCGAAAATAATGGATCTGGACGGAGCATGGGAAATCGGATTGGCAGAGATACAGTATCCTCACAGTTGGTATACGTCAAGAATAACGAAGCCTGGTTGAAGGTTCACTTTTACAAGGAGTCAGAACTACAAAAGCATTTGGTCTTGTTACCGGATGGGTACTATTCCTTCCCGAAAAGGATTCATAAAGCCATCGAGGGAAAAACACAGGACGGAACTCAAGAATAAATTCGACATGGGTTTCAACGAAATCAATCATAAAATCGAATTGAAAGTGAAAAAAGATTGTCAAGTCATCATCAGTCCTTTAATACAATCCATGTTAGGATTCAGACAAGCTATATTCCCGGCGGGGGAGTATGTTTCAGATTGGGTAGCGGACGTCAAGAAAGGATTAAATTCTCTGTACGTGTATTGTCCCTTGGTGGAACCGAGAATGGTGGGAGATGCCCAAGTACCGTTATTGAGAATCGTACCGGTGGAAGGAAGAGACGGAGAAATGATCACCCGAGTGTTTGATCCGATACAGTACTGTCCCCTGTTACAACGACGATTTCAGACCGTGGAAATAGATATAAGGGACGACACGGGCTCTATAGTGCCATTCGAAAGAGGACGAGTGGTGGTGACACTTCACTGTAGAAAACGAAAAGAATTCTCTCTAGAATGAAACCAACTCATCGTTACGATACGAAAGCTTACCACGATTATTACATACACCAAGCGGAAAAGGATATCCGGTATTTGCGGGAAGACGATATCAAAGAGGACATGGACTTGGCAGTATCTTTGGAGGACTCTTTAAAGCAGCCATGCCTTTGTTGAAAAAGGGAGCAAAGACCCTAGACGCGAGGCTTTAAAAACGGGATTAAATATTGCCGGAGATGTCGTACAAGGAAGAAATATCAAACAGGCAGCAAATCACGATTGAAATCAACAGGACAAAACTTACTCCAGAAAGCTATGGACACGGTAGGACCCCAGGACAACGAGCTATAAAAGGACCTGCCAAGCGAAAAAAGACCAGACGTCGGCAGACCAAGCAACGGAACACATCGAATGACATTTCGGATAAGAATGGCACTTGTACATCCCAACTCATGCGAATGCACGAAATCAGAACTGGATTTATTTGAAGTTCCACCTACACAGACCAGTGTGGCTTATGGGTATTGGGAGCAGAAAGGATTGACATCGGCTCTGACGGATCAAGGACCTTACGAATTTGCCGTCAGTGGGGCGGGGGACGACTACATCGACTTGGCTAATACTTACCTGTTTGTGGAAGCACAGATCGTGGATGACGACGATACTGCATTGGATGGCGGAGCGGACGTTGGACCTGTCAACTTATGGATGCATTCCCTCTTTAGTGATGTCAGTGTTAGCCTCAACGAAAATCTGGTTTCACCACCGACCAGCTTGTACCCTTACAGAGCTTACATAGAAACATTACTCAGCTATGGCCCAGCTGCCAAAGAATCTCAATTAACGGGAGTCATGTGGTACAAGGATACACCGGGACATCAAGATAAGAGAACAACCGATAACAAAGGATTCACGTCCCGGAAAGCATTGACGGCCCAAAGCAAGTCTGTACAGATGATGGGAAAACTACACTTGGATTTATTTTGTCAAGAGAAATATTTACTGAATCACGTCGATCTGAAAATCAAATTACGACGAAGTCGAGACGTGTTCGCCCTAATGGCCGATGCCGACAACTATAAGATCAAAATCAAGGATCTCGCTTTATTTGTGAGAAATGTACAGTTAAGTCCTGCCGTAAGAATGGGTCACGTCAAAGCTTTGGAAAAGACCAGCTGTAAATACCCCATCCGACGTATAGAAGTCAAAGTAGATACGGTTCCCCGTGGCAACATGAATTACGTCCAGGACAACATGTTTTTGGGACAGTTGCCGAAAAGACTGGTGATTGGTTGCGTGGACAGTGATGCCTTAAATGGGACTATTACGAAAATCCCTTTCGATTTTAAACACTACAAGATCAATTTTGTGGCACTGAACGTGGACGGACGACAGATTCCCGCCAAACGTTACAACCCGACTTTGAAAACGCAGGTTATATTCGCAGTTATATGGGACTCTATACCAGTACGGGAAAGATGTATCAAGACGAAGGAAATACCATCTCCAGAGAGGAATACGCTAAAGGAAACACCTTATTTGGATTCGATCTGACTCCGGATATGTCGGAAGTGGGAACGTTTCAACTGATAAAACAGGGCAATTTACGTGTGGAGATTCATTTCGCCGAAGCTCTGGCAGGGACCATCAACGTCGTCCTGTATGCAGAATTTGACAACGTGATCGAAATGGTAAAACAGACAAGCGGACTACAGTATAATGAATCCCTGAGTTTGGGCCCCCAAAGACCGGTTTTTAAAAAGGGGTTTTAACCCAGAAACAATTTTAGACTATTAAATTTTACCTTGGGCCCCCTTTGTGGAAATACGGACCCAGACCATCAAAGGGGGAAAACAACACTGGGTCGCTATATACATCGACGCCAACTAAAAGGGGAGAATACAAAGTTTAACCCCCGAGCTACCGCACGAATCCGTTTTGTGAATTTCATGAACAAACACTGCCTTTTGGGTTTACAATCCCCGGGGTACAAAAAGGGAAGGGAATTATTGCGGACATCTTGCTTTTTTCCCTTTTCATTCATCGAGGGCAGGCCCGGCATGACAGGCCACCAGGCTGTTAAAAAACCCCCAGGGAAAGGGAGGGACCATTGTACAAATTGTGTTTGTTCTTTTTAAAAAATGTTATATGAAAAAAAGGAAAAAAAAAGGTTAATGGCCTGTAATTTTTTTAGTTATAGTCGGCCAAACCCTGGATAAATGCAGAGTGACCTTTATTGGGGACTTTGGGGGATCAAATGTACCATTTCATTCTTTTTGACTTTTGGGGTTTTTAGAACCCCTCGAGGAGAACGCGGACTTATAGATTTATTTGGGAAGTACTACACAACATTAAATATATCGGAAAACAACAAATTTTTGTAATTTTTTGGGGTAATCTCCCCTTTATGGGGGGAAAGGGGCAATAACCAGTGAAAGGGCTGAAAATGATAAGGTTATAGGACCGCGCCCTAAAAGAGCACCCAAAGGGGTTCCGATCACGTTTCCGGGGGAACCCCCAAAAGGGTGCGTTTGATGACTTTTTCCCGGGAAAATGCCCATTAGGGCGGATTTCCCAATTCTGGTTGTGCATGCGCACCCTTTCCCAAAATCCCCCCGGGATCACGTAACGTCACATCCGGTGGAAATCGGGTTTTTCCATCCAATGATACTTTTTGGTACTCCCCAAAAAAGGAAAAAAACCGGTTTGCGCATGCGCGCGAAAAACCGCCTGCGGCCCCCGGAAAGACCCCCCGAAATGCCCCGAACCGTGCCGAAAATTTTACTGCAAACGTTTTTGGGAAAAAAGATGAGATATAATACTAGTATTCTTGAATTAAATATAAAACAAGCAGGTTATTGTTAGTTTTGTGAAGTTGGGGACACCCCATGCTTTATTGAAGTGTCCAGTTTAAAAAGTTATTTTGGGTTTTTAATTTTGTATAAAGGGTAACCCAGGAGATTCGTAGTACTTTTTTGATTTGGGACAATCTTTGAAACTTTGGTTCCCCCCTTGTTCAAAAAGTCCAGGGGAAAAAACCCCTTTTGTGCGGCAGCAAAAAGAAATTTCCCCCTGGATCAAAAACCCCAACAACGTCTGAAACCACGGGGCCCAATCTAAATCTGGGTTGTCTTAATACATCCTGAGGTGTTTATTTTAAAAAATCGGCCCAAAATTTGGGTTTAAATTGTTTTAAAAAACCCGTTGCACATCAATAGAAATAAAGGGGGTAAAAAAAACCCCAACAGAGCCAATAGGGAAAATGTTCCCTCAAAATGTTTAAAATTTTAAAATTTAGCGTTAAAATTTAATGAGTAGAAATTACTATGTTTTTTTCCGGGTTTTTTTTGTTGTTAACAAAATTTGCATTTTAAATATTGATCCCCCACGAAAGGAAACCAACAGACCTCGACTCATTTTTGGTAAAAAAATCGATTTTTCATATCATTTTTGAGCTCTTGTCACATACAATTTTTACTTTTCCTGATTCTCGAGTTTAAAAAAAGGGTTATTGAAACCCCATTTGGACTTTGGACCACCCCCGGGCCCAGGAACAAAGAACATAGGGTCCATGTCCCCCCTTAAATTTGGGGCAAAAAACCCTATCAATGATAATTAAAAAAAACCAAAAATTTCCCCCTCTGTGCGGTTACATCTTAATATAATAGGGTTGGGTTATGGTGTTTAATGCCACTTTCAACAATATTTCAGTTATATCTGATGTCGGTTTCATTGGTGGAAAAACCACCGACCTAAGTCACTGACAAACTTTTAAAAATGTTGTATCAGTACACATTGTCATGGGGGGTTTTTTCCCAAACCCTCACAATGCTGGGCATTGATTGCATAGGTAGTTTTAACCCAACTATCATACGTTTACGACTTGGGGGGCATCTAAAAGGGGGCCCCAAGAGTCTTCCAGAAAAACCCAATAAATTTGAAATATTTGATATCAATTGTTTCATCATCAAATGGGCAATTTCGACGATATCACGGCGAGAACAAATTACATTTTATGAAATGATGACAACAACAGCCCAAGGGGTTGAATTTTTGATCCTTTTGGACACATTACCCCAATTTCCCGAACCAATCCCTTGCTTTTTCTTAAACCCAACTTGCTTAACGGGGTTAAAGGCTAAATTATATATTTTTTGGTTTGCCCAGGGGGGCTGAACCCAAGATCTACCGCATTATATTTCTTTGGTTTTTGAACCCCGATGCTTAAACCCCAAGATCTCCCGCATTCAAGGCCAACCATCCCAAAACCAATTAAAAACCAAAATTTTCGGTTAAGATGAAGGGCAAGGAGGTTTTTTTGGGAGAGATAACTAAGTTTATTTTAGATATTTTATAAACCATTTAAATCATTTTTTTTCAACATTGGTTTTGTCACAAGTCAATCCTTCAATCTAAAGATGATTTGATGTCTTTTTCATAATAATTTGTTCACCAGCACTTTTTAATTTTGTACTACTGGTGGTGATTATTTTTTAAACCCTTTCAATAAAATTTGTTCACATATATCATATTGTCAGAACAACCACATTTTGTTTAGATGATGATGTTTGTTTTTTGGTATTAAACCAATGTTTTGCCTTTTGTAAGGGGATAGACCAAAACCAATGTCTGCCGGGGATAGATCAAATTTAAAAAAATTTACCGAATTATTTAGTGCTTCTTTAAAAACAGTCCCCCAAAACATCGGTTTGAGACAATTTAAGTTTTTTTCTCCCTTTCAAAAAATATTTACAACATAAAATCTTAAGTCAGTCAGATTATCATAATTTTTTCCCCCGTGCTTTTTTTAATATTTTCACACAAAATTTCAAAACATCTGAGGTTGGGCTTTTCAAAAAAACTCTTCCCCGGGCATTTTTCCCCAACCATTTAAAACCCGATGGCCCAAAAAATTAAAAAAGGGGGTATCCTTTAAAATTGGGGGATTATTAGGGAAAAAGGGCATGTTAAAACCTTTTTTAAAAACAAAATCAAATTTTCCATTTTTTTTTTGGCATTTTTCCCCCTTTTTTACAATATGAAAAATTATGTCAACATCATAACTTGATGAATTTTACAACTTCTCATGATCAATTAACAAAATTTAAAAGAAAATAAATCATTTCCCCTTTCAAAAAAGAGGAACAACGGGGTGGTAAGATAATTTATAGGATGAAAGATGATGATGGCCAAAATAAATAAAAACCCAAAATGCTTTTCAACAAATAGAAAATTGCATTGCCATTTTTTAAAACCTTATTCATTTTTTTTTTTTTTTTTTAAAACCTGAAAGGGAATTTTTCCGGTTTTTATTTGTATCATCATTTTTGGAAAAACTATTTATCCTCAATTTTTGTAAATTTTTTGTGTATTTTAAAACCCGTACCAATTCTATTACATTTTTGACCCTCTCACACAAACTTAACATTCAGCAAATTTGACAAGGATTTTACAAATAATTAACCCATTTTTTTAAAAAAAAGAAATGTAATTTTTTAAATTACCCACCTTGGGAAACAGGAAGTAGGAATCTGGCCGGTCCAAAAAAGCTCCCCCTTATGGGGGACCTATATGAAGCTTGTGACCACATATCAAAATTTCGCCCCTCAATAGTTTTGGAAGGAAAAAAGGGGAAAAATCATATATGTTCAATGTATATAAAAAAACAACAAAATTTGGATCGGGTAGTAAATCAACGGGTCCAAAAAAACTTCCCCCCAATATGGGATACCTTTTAAGTTTGAACCCAAAAATCAGATTCCCAAAAATTTTGTTGATAGGAAAAAACGACGAAAAAAGTGCTTCTTAAAAATTTAAAAAATGTATAAAATCAACAAAAGGCAAAAAAAGTTTGGAAAACCAATGGGTTTCCCAAAAAAAGGGTTCCCCGGGTATGAAAAATTTCCCTTTATATGAAACTTGTTAAACCTAAATTTCTGCCATTTTATAGTTGCTGAGAAAATGGGGGCAAAAAAGAACATATTATTGGGGCAATTTGGGGTTTAAAATAACTAAATTAAACCCAAGCAAGTAAAAAGGAATCTCCCTTAAAATTTAAAAAATTTCATTTTAAAAGATTTTTTGTATAAATTAAACAGATTTTTTTTTTAAAAAACAACAGGTTTTCTGGAAAAATTTTTGAAAAAATATCTTTTAATTGAAAAAAGGAACCCAAAAGGAACCCCGGCCCAAAACAAAATACCCCTTTCCTTTTGGGGGCCGGGGGTAAGAACCCCTTTTTTTTGACTTAATTTCTATAGGAAAAATAATTCCCATTTAAAATTAAACCCCTGTTTTATTAAAAAAAATCTTTCTTAAAAAATTTTTAAAATTATTTTAATTTGTTATAAACCAAGAAGAGACCCAAAAGAAATTAATTTTTTTGTTTTTATTTTTTTCAATCTTTTATTGGTTAAAAAAATAAATTTTGAAAGACCCCCCTAATGCACAAAAATAAAAAAATTTTTTTTAAGGTTGGGAAGTACCTTTATAAATTAACCAGCCTTTAAATTTTCCCACTTTTAAATTATTTTAAAAACCCTTTCCCTAAATTAACCCTTTTTAAAATTCAAAAATTTCTTACAATTCTTGGAAATTAAAATGTTTTCCCCTTAAAAAATTATTAAAGTAAAGACAAATTTTAGTATTGACCCATAGAAAAAATTTAGTGCAAATTTTTTTTAAAAAGGACTAGGGTTTATTCATGTTTAAAATTGGAAAATATTTTAAAAAATTTTTAAAAACCCTTTTTCATGGCTAAAAATAAAGAAACCCAAATTCCTTTAAAAAAACCTTGAAGCCCACTTGACAAATCCCCCAGAAAAAACCCTCTATATTATGCTGAAAATTTTACAATTCTTTTATGATTTTGTTTGGGGACCGCTCCAAATTATATTTTAATTTAAAAATTTTTAAACAATTCTGATTTAAAAAAAGCTGCTTTCAGCCCATTAAAAAATTATCTTTTTTTAGTTGAAAACCCATCTTGGAGGGGTACGACTATCAGCAAATGATTTGAATGCAGTCCACCATGATCAAGGACTTTTTGTATTCATGAAAGTTTAAAATTGGGAAAGTAGTTTCAGAGAAGATTTTTTAAAAAACTTTTATCGGTAGCAAAAAATCAATGAAACCAACGACTAAAACTGAAAAAAACCCATAGAAACCCTGACATCAGGCCTAAAAATAATATTTGCCCCTTGTTGGGAAACCTTTTTTGGTCACTTGTTGAGGGGGACCAGTGATAAAATTCATAATGAATAAAATAATCACTGCTGGTAAATCATAAATTTGTGCAGTGATTTTCACTACTAAAAGGGGATTTGAAAGGTATTTACTAATTTTCATACAAAGTAAAACCTGTAGTTCTTGTATATGACCTGAGATGTACAAAATGCTATTAACTATTTCAATTTAAAAATTATAAAAACCATAATCTTTTTTTTTTTCAAAATATTGGTTGAATTTTTTATGTTGATAGGTGACTAACATTACATCATATAAGTATCAAATGTGTTTTAAAATTTTCAATCTGGCGAGTTGGGCTCATGATTTATAATAAAAACATTTTTTCCCAAAGATTCATCAATGTTATTCTAATATCATCAACAATCCCCAAAAAAACAATTTCCCTAACAAAAACAAATGGGGGCCAAATTTATCAAAATTTCAATACAGCACCATCCGTGTGTGATAACATTTCATTCATTTTCTACAGACTTTTTCTCCTCCTTGGGTTTTTTTTTGTGTTTCTTCTTTTTTTGTTTGTGTTTTGTTTTTTTTTTATTTTTTTTCCCCTTTTTTTGTGTTTTTTTGTTTTTTTCCCTCCTGTTGGATGACTAGCACTAGATTGGCCCCTTTTGACCCTCCTTCTGAATCGCTTGTTCATTATAGTCTGGTACAAATGTAGACTCATCAACTATAGACTCTTTCTTTCATATCTCTTTTTTTTAACAGGAGGTTCCTGTTTCATTCCCCTTTTTAGAGTTTTCCTTTTCTGGTCCATTTCCCCTTTTTTTGCATCCACATTTTATCATCTTCAATCCCACTCCCTTTTCTTTGTTTTTATTTTTCACTTTTTTTACCTTCCTTTTTTTTTCTTTACTTTCTGTTATTTGAATTTTTTTTTCCCTTTTTCCTTTGATAATTCTTTTCCTTTTCTTTTCGGGAAAACGTCTTTTCTAAAAATTTTTTTTCTCGATTTTCCCTTCTGAATACTATGGTTTTTATCATTGACCAACACTTTATGTTTTCCCCATTTCTCACTCTCAAAACTCTTTTTTGAAATGATTTCTTCAATTTTCTATCAAGTCGCCATCTTTCGTGTTTATTTTTTTGGGATGAAATTAATCTCATTGAATTTTCCCATTATGAATTTTTTGATTTTTCTCTTCTTCTCGTTCTTCTTTTTTGCATCCATATACCCCGCTCTGTTGGGCCCGATTGTTTATTAATGTCATTTCTTTGGGGGGATTTTTTTAAAAGGGCTTCGTTTGTCTGATGGGTGATTTCTTTGTTTTTAAAGATATCTTCTTTTGTGGGCGAGCTGGATCACCGAGCCCAACTGAAATGGTTTGGGGTTTTTTAGGTTTTGCCTTCTCTGCACTTTCAATGACAATTTAATAGAACAAAAATTATTATTAAGTCACCAGGGTTAGAAATTAAATATTTGAAATAGTCCTTGGGGTATTAAGAAAAAATTTGGAATCCCCCAAATTCTGATTGGGGGAACAGCTAAAACTGGAGCCTTGTTAGGGGTCTTTGAAAAAATTTTACACAAAAACCTGCCTTTTCATGGTTTCTGGAGTGTAAATGAAGCATAAATAAACAGCTTGCCAAACAAAGAAAGGCCCCTCAAAATTCATACAATATTTGTAAAGACTTTCTTTCCCATAACTCTTGAATGAAAAATTTAAATTTCACCAACAGCTGCACCATAAACATGAATTGGAACATTTATACAATATTTATACAATTGAAAACAACATTTTTTGAGAAATCAGTAAAGACTATCAATTCCAATAACAGTACGAAGTTTGAAGTGAATTGGTGAAGGGGTTCTCAAAAAGTGACATCTAAAAAATGCCACAATTTTGTGAATAAAATCCCAAACTTGGAATGAAAAAACAAATTTTACCAAAAAAACAGACCATAAAGACTATCAATTCCCAAAAACTTTCAAAGTTTGAAGTGAATTGGCCAAATTTTTAAATTTACAGCTGACATTTAAAAATCCCCCGGAGTAAAAAATCCCATAACTCTGGAATGAAAAATTGAAATTTCACCAAAAAGTATACAGACCATAAGACTATCAATTTAAAAAAAATTTTAAGTTTAAAGAAATTCCAGGGTTCTCAAAAAGCACTCAAAAATGCTTACACAATTTGATGAAAAAGTAAACTCTGGAATGAAAATTCGAAATTTCACCATAAAGTATACAAAAACCGTCCATCAATTCAATAACTCTGAAAAATTTTAAAAGTTGGGTTCTTAAGTTAAAAGCACATGGAACGGGGACAGTGGACATTGGTATAATAATAGCCCCCCTTAAAGGCGATAAAAAAAAAATTTTTTTAAAGAAAAAAAAAAAATTTTTAAAAAGGTTTTGGAATGCTCATCGATCTCTAAGGTAAACTTTTCGGGCAAGGCTTGTCAAGGTAAAACTGTAAAATAAATTTCAATCCCTGGTATGGGCCTGACTTTTTTCATACTATTTTGTGATGTATTCAACTATTAAAAAAAATTTTTTATCATTATTTATTTTTTGAAAAATTTGGAATGGAACAAGAATTGAATTTTATTGTTCTTTTTTTCCAATGCAGAAAACTTTTGTTTTTTTTTTTAGGGTTCCCTCTTTTTTAAATTTCCCATTTTGTAAAGCGGTAAAAAATGCAATATAAAACTTTGAAATAATATGCTAAATATTTAACCCAAAAAGCGAAGGAGGGTACAAAGACCTTTAATGCACAAATATTTTATATACTTTTCCCAACATTTTTTTAGACTGCATCATCACTTTGATGTAGCATAAATTGAAGATTTTAATGTCCGACGGAAACTAAAAAAACGAAATCAGGTATCCGACAAATTTTTGTTTTAAACCGGACAGCGGACAATAAAATTTAAACCCCTGGTCACTGTTTTGGGGCAAAACTATCGAAAAAGGGGTGGTGGTGTTTAATGCCACTTTCAAAATTTTTCCCAGCTAAAACGGGCAGTCAGTTTGTTGGTGGAAAAAAAAGTACCGTAAAACCACGACCCCCAAAGTACGAAAAACTTTATGACATAATGTTGTTTGGTACCCAAACCGGGGATTCAAATCACAATTTTTTGTGATGATAGGCACGATTCCCGGTAGTTACAGCCCCTGGGGAATAAAACCCCCAAAAGAACTATACAAAACAAATTTAACCCGTTACGATCAATTGTCAGTTGAGATGTTTCATCCACTTTCTTTTTCTTCCCCATGAAATAGGGGTTTGTAGCAAAATTATATATATGTAAACTGATTAACAAAAAAATTCAAAAAAGGCAAAAAAGTGTTTGTTTAATCCCAGGTGAAAAATTTTTTCAGCATATCAGGTGAAAGACACCCAATGATATAATTACGACATCACTTTGAAAGACCACCCCTTTAAAAGATCTTTATACAAGCCCCCGAAACAAGAGCCAGAAGGTAGTATGTCACCCACTTGGGCACATTATCTTGATTCGACCCACCCATCATTACTCCTTTTTTTTTAAATTCTGTGGCTTTAATGGGAAGCCCAAATAACAACTTTACAGTCTTTTGGGTTTAGACTGGGGCTAGCCCAAACTATACCGAGGGCCAGACGGGGCTGGGGGGGCCCTTTCATAACATAAAAAAACCCGACTGGGGCTAGAACCCATTATCCCCAAAAATAAAACCCATTTTAAAGACCAGACGGGGGAGAAACTTCATCACACAAAGACAACAGGGGGTGAACCCCTTTTATCCCCAAAAGACCAGACAGGGGGAACCCAAACCCACAAAAAGACCCGACGGGCTAGAACCTATCTACCCAAAAAACCAGACGGGGGGTAGAACCCAATCTCACACATAAGACCAGACGGGGCTAGAACCCATTATCTATCCCCAAACCCCCATTTTAAAACCAGACAGGGGGTGCCCAATCTATCCCCTGAAGACCAGACAGGGGGTGAACCCCATTACATCACCAGAAAAAGAGGGGCCCGAACCCTTCCATCCCCATGAAGACCAAGGGGGGGGGAACCCATTATCTACCAAAAAACAAGGGGAAAAACCAAAAACCAAAGGGGGGTAGAACCCTATCTATCACACATGAAGACCAGACGGGGGTAGAACCATTTCATCAAAAGGGAAGAAGACGGGGAGAACCCAATCTATCCCAGAAAAAAGGCCAGAACCCATTTTCTATCACACAAAGACCGAAGGGGGTGAACCCATTATCTATCACATGAAGACCAGACTGGGGGTGAACCAATCTATCACACATGAAGACCAGGGGCTAGAACCCATCTATCACCAGAAGACCAACTGGGGGTAGAACCCTTTTCTATCCCCGAAACCCGGGGTTGCCCCAAATTATCACCAAAATGAAGACCAGACTGGGGCGAACCCATTATCTATCACACATAAAAACCCCAAAAGGGGGTAGAACCATTATCATCACACGAAAAACCAGGGGGCTGAACCCCTTATCTATCACACATGAAGACCAGACGGGGTGAACCCTTTTCATCACACATGGGAAAACGGGGAGAACCCCTTCATCACAAAAGACCCACAGGGCTAGAACCCAATCTATCACCAAAAAAGACGGGGCTAGAACCCATTTTTCTATCACACATGAAGACCAGACAGGGGGGTGAACCCATTATCACACACATGAAGACCAGACGGGGGTAGAACCCATATCTATCACACAAAGCCAACGGGCTAAACCCTTATCACACCCACAAAAAAAAAGAAGACCAAAGGGGGCCCTTAAAAAAAGAACCCAAACATCACACATGAAGACCAGACGGGGGTAGAACCCATTATCACACAAAAACCCGGAGAAAAACCAAAAACCAGGGGCTAGAACCCCTTTCATCACACAAAAGACCAACAGGGGTAGAACCCATTATCACACCCAAAAAACCAGACGGGGTGAACCCATTATCACACATGAAGACCAAGGGGGGTGGACCATTTTCTATCACCATAAAGACCCGACGGGGAGAACCCCTTATCTATCCCCATAAGACCAGACAGGGGCTGAACCCCTTATCTATCACGAAAAACCCGGGGCTAGAACCCATTTTCTATCACGGAAAACCAGACGGGGGTAGAACCCTATCTATCACACAAAAACCACACAGGGGGGTGAACCCTATCTATCACACATAAAGACCAGACGGGGGGTAGAAAACCCCTTTCATCACACGAAGACCAGACGGGTAGAACCCTTTCTATCACCATAAAAGCCAGACGGGGCTAGAACCCATTATCACACACATAAAGCCAGCGGGGCTGGGGGGGCCTTATCACACATGAAGACCAGCAGGGGGTAGAACCATTATCTATCACACGAAAACCCAAAAGGGTAGAACCCATTATCTATCCCCATAAAAAAGGGGGCTGCCCCTATCTATCACACAAAAAGACCGCGGGGGTGAACCCTTTTCTATCCCCCATGAAGACCAGACGGGCTGAACCCCTTATCTTCCAAAGGGAAACAAAACCCCCTTTACCCCTGGAAACAACAAAATAAAATATTTCAAAAAGAAAGAAATTTTTTTTAAAATTAAAAAAATCCAACCCAATTTTTTTAAGGGGATTTGGGTTTTGAAACCCCATTTTTCAATTTTGTTGAATAACAAGATCTTAAACCCTTCTTGTTTTTCATTAAAAAAATTTTTAACCTAAAATTATTTTTTTTAAATTTTCATGAATTTCCCTCTTGTTTTGTTAAAAAAAAAATAAAAATTTACATTTCAATATTCCATGCTGACATTGGCAAGGGCAAAATTGTCAATAAATTTAAAAAATTGTAAACAAAGATAAAATCCTTGGGACTTATGCAAAATTTAGAACTAAAAATGTAGATTTTTTTTTTATATTAGTTATTTTTACATCACTTAAATTGCTTTTCAGTAGAAAAAAGAATAATTTGTATATCGGGAAAAAAAATTATCAATTAAAAATTTTGATATTTTGGATTCAAAAAACCCAAAAATTTATCTTAGTTTTTTCCCAAACCCTTTGGGAAAGTGTTTTTCTTTTTTTTTTTAAGTTTTCCCTGAGATCAGGTGACTTATCTTCTTATAATGGTCCCCCTTTTTTGACAGTTCGGGGGAGACAACATCAGTTACCCCCCGGTGACCCTAAGAACACTACCATTCTAAAGGGTTTTTATCAGCTAATTTTTGTTCATTGTTTGGCTGAACTCTCATCTTGTGTTTTTTCATCTTTTTCATTTTTTCGGGCTGTTTTTTCCTTTTCACTTTTGCCTTTTCTAAATTGAGGGAATCACTCTGAAAGCACTATACAACTTTTTCGAACTTCCTGCCCTTTTTTTGTGACCTTCACCTTTTGAGGAACCTCGACCTTTTATCAAAGGCTGGACTTCCTTTGGAATTTTTTTTTCCCTTTTTTGTGACATTTTTTTTAAAACCATCCTTATTTTTTTCCCCCGGATTTGGAGAACTTTTTTTGATTTGCCGTTCCAGGGGTTTCCCTCTTTTTCAGCCATATTGATTTCTTAATCCCAAATTTCTGGTAATACCTTTGTGTGTTTTAAATTTTTATAAGTTTGAATTTTTCGTTTTCATGTATATTTTCTTTTGGAGGGAAATTTTAATATTTTCAGTTGTAGTTTTCTTGAGGCTCCTGTTCTTTAAAAGCCTTAATCTGATTTTTTACTTTCCTTTCCTTTTTTAAAAATTTTGGGTTTCCCCCTTTTTCAGGGGATTTCCCAACACCTCCCTTTGGGCTTTTTTAAATTTTTATGATTCTTTCTTGGCCATTGTTTTATCCTCTTTTTTTCCTTGGTAACCTTTTTAACAAATTTCTTTTTCCCCAGGTTTTGTTCAGTTTCTTTTTAATTTTTCACTTTTCCCCCGGCCACCCTTTTCATCTGGTTTTTACTTTTTTTTTCTTTTATCTTTTTTTTTTTTTTTCCTCTTGACCTATCATCTTCTTTCCTATGCTTGATTTTTCATCATCTTTTTTGGGTTTTTGCTTTCGGGCCCTCTTTTTCGATTTTGATTTTTTTCATCTTTTTTAAATTTTGATTTTTGGTATCTTTTTATTCTAGATTTTTTATCATCTTTCTTATTTTTTTATTTGTATTTATCAGTTGGTTTCTTGTCTTTGTTCGAACGAATCTCCTTGGGGTCTTTACTCCTATCAGCCTTAGATCTGGGAGACTTTTTACCTGCTAGTTCCTCCTCTATAAAACTCCTTTTAGGGTCATAATACATCCCCAACTTGACTCCAGGGGGAGGAGGTGGGGTAATAAAACTAGCTAAATAGTCTTGAAATTTCCCTTATTTCTTGGATCAAATCTCAAAATAGATAAGTTTTTTGGATTTAATATTAAATTTTGGACCATTTTATGGTTTGTTGAGAAGATATATATATATATAAAAAAAAAAACATTAAATCCCTCATGATGGTATGGTGGTTGGATTTCCTCCTGTAATCAGGTATCCCCAAAATTGGGAAATTTGAAAAAAGGGTTCATGGGAGTTTACTCGATACAACATTATGTGATGAAGTTTGTACTTAAAAGGTCAAAGAAAAACCCCCTATAACTGAAATATTGGAAAGGGCCCCATAAAAACCCGATACCAGTACCTTTAAACTTTTTTTTCTAAAAAGCCATCCAATTTTTAAACTCAGATAAATGAATTTTCCCTCACATTCATCCTTTCAAAAAAAGGAAAAATCAAATTTCTTTTTTCAAAATGCATTTTAACCATGGTTAAATTACCTTCAGTTTACTTAATTGCTTCTCACAAATACCTGTCTAAACTTTTGGAACATTGTATTAAGTTTATTTGTACTATGGAATAAAAATTTTTTTTAATTTTAACAACAAAATCCAAAAAAAAAGGGTTTTTGCCGAAACAATTTGCCACCCCAAGTCGCAAAGGGGGTTTCACTAAAATTTGCCTGTTTTGCCATAGACAAACATTGTCATCACAAGGGTTTTGTTTGAAAAGTGCAGAAGGAAGATCATAAAATTTCCCCCCCCCCCAAAATTAAATTCAGGCGAACAATTGCCAATATTTTTTCACTGGGAAAAAAAATGATGGGGAAATTTTTTGTAGAGGATTCCCATAAATCATTCAAAAAGATTTTTGCGTTTTTGAATATCAGAAAAAATTCCCATGCCCTACATTATGAAAAAAAGGGTTAAAATAAATTCCACCCAAAATCAACAAATGAAAATCACCTCCATTCTTAACAACACAAAAAGACATATCACATTGGGAAATTGGCATGGAACAGGACAAAAAAAATGGTGGGTTTAACGGGTTTTTCCCCAAACAAATTTAAGA
>JACCHT010000005.1 GCA_013416635.1 Candidatus Thiodubiliella endoseptemdiera
GTTTTGTTGGCAACC
Source organism: Candidatus Thiodubiliella endoseptemdiera (assembly GCA_013416635.1). Taxonomy (GTDB): domain Bacteria; phylum Pseudomonadota; class Gammaproteobacteria; order PS1; family Pseudothioglobaceae; genus Thiodubiliella; species Thiodubiliella endoseptemdiera. Next base: position 16 of record JACCHT010000005.1, read on the forward strand.
AACTGTCCGCCATCTCATTAGAAAACGAACTGGATCAGGTTATTTACATTTCATTTGATAATATGCAAGTCAACACTAAGATTAATCCAGAAGATTTTGAGTTGAGACTTAATCCAGACTTTGATGTGATTAGATAGTCCAATAAAAAACCCTGCAAAAGCAGGGTTTTTTATTAAATAGAGACCTTTGCATAAATATGAATAATCATCAAAACGCCATCTTTCATCAAATTACAAACTTTTTAAAAACACCCTTAGCCCTGCTAGGAGTGGATTTAAAAAATTTCCAATTTAATAAAATCTGTCATTTTGCTAATCATCCCTATTTATGCAAAGGTCTCAAATAATTACTTTTTTACTAACAAGCAATATACTCTTTATTTCTTTCCAACAAATGCTTTAAACACAAACCATACAAAAGCAAAGACACCGACAGAAAAAACAATATCGCCAGGCACTCTCGCCCAAACTAAAGCGTGCATAATGTCACTTTGTATAAATTCAACTGAACGAGCAGAGACATAACTGGTAGCTATACTCTGGTAAGTTTGCCACAAGCCTTGCGGTAGTAACGATAAGAAAGTCATCATTGCTAAACCGATATTAAGCGACCAGAAGGTGATTTTAAGTAATTTATGATCCCATTTTCTGACATCAGTCAACCCACGCATAGCGTATAACATCAGCCCGATGCCCAGCATACCATAAACACCAAATAACGCAGCATGCCCATGATTGGCAGTGATATTCAAACCTTGCATATAGTAAAGAGAAATAGGTGGGTTGATTAAGAAACCAAATAATCCAGCACCAACTAAATTCCAAAACAACACGGCACTAAAAAACATAAATGGCCAATGATAATTAGTTTGCCAATCGGCTTGATGTTCTAATTTTTTATGATTGTAAGCTTCAAAGCCAATCACCACCAAAGGCACTACTTCAAGTGCAGAGAAAGTAGCGCCAACGGCAATAATTGATATAGGTGTTCCGCTCCAATATATATGATGCAAAGTCCCTAACACGCCACCGCCTAAAAAGACAATAGTGGTAAATAGCACCATCGTTGTTGCCACAGAGGTGCGCAGCAAACCCATGCGCACGAATAATACCGAAATAATAGCAGCGGCAAAGACTTCAAAGACACCTTCAACCCAAAGATGAACTACCCACCAACGCCAATATTCCATAATAGCGATGTTGGTATTTTTGCCCCACATAAAGCCAGCGGCATACAATAATCCAATAGAAACAGTCGCCAATACAACAACAAATAATAATGATTTTAGATTTTTATCCTTAAAGGCAGGTAGCAAAGCTCTTAATAATAAACCCACCCACAGCATCAAACCGACAAATAAATAGATTTGCCAAAAACGCCCTAAATCTACATATTCATAGCCCTGATGTCCAAACCAAAAATTCAGCGTTAAATCTTCAAAAAAACCATTAACTGCTAACCATTGACCTGCAAATGAACCAACAACAATCAATAACAAACTAAAAAACAAGAAATTGACGCCAAAACGCTGGAATTTAGGCTCATGCCCAGAAATCAACGGTGCCACATACAAGCCTGTCGCCAGCCATGCAGTAGCAATCCAAAAAATGGCCAATTGCGTATGCCAAGTTCTGCTAACCGCATAAGGTAAATAATCTCCAATGGGGATGCCATAAAATTCTTGCCCATCTACCGCATAATGTGCGGTAACAATACCCAATAAAACCTGAGATAAAAACAGTGCGGTAACGACCCAAAAATATTTGGCAGTTGCTCGCATTGAGGGCGTAACTTTTGTATTTTCAATGAAATCTTGTTTTGCAATACCGTTTTCTGGCGCTGATTGCTCACGCCAATCGTCAAATTGTGATGCATAATACCAAACAATACCGCCAATACCTGCCAATAATAAAATTATTGAAATAATACTCCATAACAATACTGATGGAGGTGGGGTATTGCCCACTAATGGTTCATGTGGCCAATTACTGGTATAAGTTATATCGTCGTCTGGTCTATTAGTGGACGCCGCCCAAGAGGTCCAAAAGAAAAAAGCACTGAGTTTCCTGGCTTTCTCTTTATTTAAAATGGTCTGGATAGGAAATGCATAATTTTCCCTTAGCGCTTTATATTCCGTGCTATCAGATGTATATAAATTAACAAAATGGGCTTCTGTTCTACCGATGGCAATAGCTCTATCGTTACTAACCGTTGTAATACCTGTCAAACTGTCATAGGTATTTTTACGCATTACCTCTTTGAGTTCGCCTGTATATAAGGCATTTTTTTCGCTTACAGTTAAATAATTACTCCTGTATTTATTAGACTTAATAACATCCAATAAATTTAAAGCCTCACGATGCAACCAATCCGCACTCCAGTCTGGTGCTAAATAACTACCATGCCCCCAAACTGAACCTTGCTGCATACCGCCTGTGGTTTGCCAAATATTTTGTCCATCTTCAATATCTTGTTTACTGTAAATAATAACGCCATTAGTGGTTTTTACTGCATTAGGAATAGGCGGTGCTTGTTGATAAATCTGCCCACCAAGGTAAAGTAAAGCAGAAAAGATAATATCAAGCTTGCTGATAGTATTATCCACAGTCTTTTTATTGTGAAGAAATTTGTATAGTTTTTCATAGTATTTTCCTTTTATTTAACCTTAAAAATAAATATTAGCCTGTTACTATTCTGAGAGACCTTTGCATAAATATAAATAATCATCAAAACGCCATCTTTCATCAAATTACAAACTTTTTAAAAACACCCTTAGCCCTGCTAGGAGTGGATTTAAAAAATTTCCAATTTAATAAAATCTGTCATTTTGCTAATCATCCCTATTTATGCAAAGGTCTCTCTGAATATAGATTTCAAACTATTTTACAATAATAACTACACTCAACAATAAATTCCTTGATATAGGTCAAGTCTAAAAAATATTGATGCCATTAATTATATTTATGGCTATCAAGAATGGGTATTTTTATTTCAATAATGCCAGCATTTTTAAATTCGAATTTAATTTTTATTGAGTGACGAGCAGACTTAGAAATATGCGTCAACATTAAATGATAAGACATCGGTCTTAATATTAAAGAATTACCTGCATTGATAGAAAATTTTGAATGATGCACCATATTCGCCATATTTGAATGTATTTGCGTTTGATGTAGCATAACAGTAGCATCATCGCTACTAACGCCTATTAACACATCTGGCTTATTGCTTTTATTTTTAATAATGCCATACCCAGAAGCACTTTTTGAACTAGGGGGTAATACAATATAAAAACCTTCTATTTGTATACTTTTTTGACTATTAATAACATAAAAGATAGCCAAAAAAATTAATAAACCTATTGTTATAATTTTATTCATCTATTAGTACCTGTATTTTTTCAATAAATTTTTTCGTTGCTGTGCCTGTGTACTCTAAAGATCGCGTATTGCCCATTTTATCAATAAGATAAATAGCCACTGTATGAGAGAAAAGAGAGGATTTATCTGCTTTTTTTTCGACTTCATTGTTAAATGTTTTTTGATTAACTCTGCGTATGTACTCTGTTGGAATACTGATTTCTGCTAATTTTGAGTATTCCGCTTGAAATAAGTCGGTAATTTTTTTTATTGTCTGCTTCGAACCAGTCAATCCAATAAAATTTTTATTAAAATGCTGCATAAACTCTTTTAAATGTTTTGGTGTGTCATATTCTGGGTCAACAGTGACAAATATAATGCGAATCTGTTGTTTCTCTTTTGCTGTTAATTTTGCGTATAAATGTTGTAAATAACCCAAGGTAAATGGGCAAATATCTGAACAGTTAGTATAGCCAAATGACAAAAGAACAACCTTACCCTTAAATTTACTGAACTTAATTTCCTTTCCAGTCATTGAGCTTATGGCAGAAAATTCTCCACCAATGCCACTTAAAATAGGCATTTCTTGTGCAAAGGAAAATTTGCTTATCAGTAGAATGGTTATTAATATTTTTTTTAACATACGAATCCAATCCACGGGGCAATATCAGGCAACAAATGTTTTTCTTGAATTCTAATTATCTGCCAAATATTATTTTTTAACTTAACATGAATAGTTTGTTTTATTTTCGCTATTACTTTTTGATTTTTAGCGTTCACACCCTTATATTGAATAACAAGATTAAAAATAAACTTATTATTTTTTAATGCTTTAACATCCATAGAATGCAATAAATTCTTACCTTTATATAGATACTGACTGCGTTTTTTTAAACTAGAAAACACACTGCCTTGTATCTGTTTCCCTGCTATATTAACCACATAAGTTGCTTTATTTTCAATGGTAGGTAGCCTATATTTATCTCCATCGAGCCAAGCAAGCCAAGCATAAACAAACTGTCGTTTTTGATAATAGAGTTGATTGAAATTTTTGCCACTTGCTGCCGTTGCAAACTCTCCCTTATCTTTAATAATTTTATTTAATTCTGGCTTGCCTAATGGCGACAATAAAAATACAAGCACTTCACTGACAGTCTTGCTAATCAACTTATTAGCGTTTTTATAGGTTAATAACAATTCGACATTAAATTTATGACGATTTTCTTGTTTCGAATCAATCAACTTTATTTTGATTATTTTTATTTGCTGAATTTCCTTAGGATAATAATCTAAAAATTTACTTTGTGAATCTTTAGATAATAATTGTGCATACCAGTCCATCAAAGAGGCTACACTTGAATTAATAGAAAAACTACCTGTATTTAATCCGACAGGAAGCGCATTTGTCGTTGAAAACAACCCTGCCAAAATAAGAGCCCAAATAAACTGTTTGATCTTATGCATAAAAATATGGCCCTTAGCCTTATCATTACTGTGAGACCTTTGCATAAATATGAATAATCATCAAAACGCCATCTTTCATCAAATTACAAACTTTTTAAAAACACCCTTAGCCCTGCTAGGAGTGGATTTAAAAAATTTCCAATTTAATAAAATCTGTCATTTTGCTAATCATCCCTATTTATGCAAAGGTCTCCTGTATTTATAATAATAAAGACTAAAGGCCATATCTATCTCTACACCATACGGGTCTTAGAGAAGTTTTATTATTCTATTTTAGTGGGCGCTTGAACTTGTTCCATCAAGTCGTTATTCCACTCACCTTCAACAGAGACATGTGCAGCAGCACCCAGTATAATCGCTTCAATCAAGTTATGATTAACATAAGCATATATACCAGGTTGTTTAAAGGTATATGTTGCAGCCACTGCTTCACCACCTAAAACACTCCATGTCTCTCTATCAACGGTTGGCGTATTATTAAATGAGCCTCCTGTCCAAACATTGTCTCCATGACCGCCAATTAAATGAATACGAGAATCTTCATTCGCTTGTGAGTGGATAAATAATATGGTTTCACCGACTTTGGCTTTCATTGCGTTTTTACCCGTTAAAGCACCTTTTTTGCCGTTATAAGTGATGTGTGTTGGCGTGAGTTTTTTCATAACTTTTAAGGTGTCATTCATCGATGCAACCGCATTGGGGTAGCGCTTATATTTACCATTTTTATCTTTAGGAATATACCAACCCTGTTCACCCACATAATAAGCCCTATCATAAGTTACTAAATGACCCTTATTATCTTTAAGTCCATCTTTTGGCAAAATCATAATGGCACCATACATGCCTGAAACCACATGGTAGGGAATCATTGTACCACCCGGTGCACAATGATAAACATAAGTACCCGGTCTATCGGCTTTAAAGCGTAAGACAACCTGCTGACCTGGGGCAACCTTGGTTAAAGCACCACCACCTAAAGCACCTGTTGATGCGTGAAAGTCAATATTGTGTACCAAAAAATTGGTTGATGGATTTTTAAAGTTAATTCAACATAATCACCTTCATGCACAACCATCATTGGACCTGGATTGGTTCCATTAAAAGTCATCGCTTGAACAAACACCCCTGGTTCAATCTCTATTTCTTTTTCTTCAATAATCATTTCCATCTCAATAATTCTAGGCTTACCCGAATATTTTTGTTCGTGCTTTGGAAGAAAAGGGGGTGCGACCAAAATTTGTTTTACCCTTTCTAAACCCTGTATATTTGACTGGACGCCAATATTAGCAATATATCCTGCCGCACTTTCTGCAGTAGCGATACCCGATAATGTTAATATTAATACAGCACCTAAACTTATCTTTTTTAAAATACTACACATGCTTATTTCTCCTATTTTCAATTTAATCAGAGATTATGTTAATAGAAACATAATGGAAAGTCTTTGACATAAGTCAATTTTTTAAAATTTAGCTAGTGCTTGGAGTTTATCCACATCAAGTAAGTTAATATAGTTTTTATTAATTTCTATCAATCCTTCTTTTGAGAGTTTTTTTAGAATACGAGAAAGTGTTTCTGGCTGAATAGCAAGCTGAGACGCTAAAATTTGCTTAGACACCGATAGAAAAATACCTGCTGTTTTATCGCCTTTCTGTCTATAGTTAAGCAAAAAATTAACCAGTCGACAGGTGCCATCATGTAAGGTTAAATTATTAATTTCATTCACTGCCCAATGCAAGCGTTGTGATAATTTACCCATAATTTTAAAACAGGCTTTTGGTGATTTTTCTAAAATACCAAGATAACACTGCATATTGATACGCAATACAACACTAGAGAGTAGTGCGGTTGCATTTAATGGGTACCGCTTATTGTCTAAAAACATAATGGCTTCTGCAAAACTTTGCCCTTTATTAATAATGGGCATCACTTTTTCATCGCCTTTTTCTGATAAAAATGCCAATTTTATTTGCCCTTGAATATTTAGAAAAAAATCAGTGGCCTCTTGCCCTTGCTGGAAAAGAGTTTGATTCTTTTCTAAAATTTGATAACTACTATGTCCACCTATTTGCACCAATTCAGATGTGCTAAATCCAGAAAATAAATCAGCCTTTTTTAAATCATCTTGTATATTTCTATGCATATTTTTTTATCTTCATAAAGGTTGTCAAATAATAAGCATACCTTAATCAAATTCAATTTCTGCTATTTTTACTTAATGAGACCTTTGCATAAATATGAATAATCATCAAAACGCCATCTTTCATCAAATTACAAACTTTTTAAAAACACCCTTAGCCCTGCTAGGAGTGGATTTAAAAAATTTCCAATTTAATAAAATCTGTCATTTTGCTAATCATCCCTATTTATGCAAAGGTCTCTTAATAAATAAATTGCAATAAAACTCAACACCAATGCCATTAAAAACCATTGCAGGGCGTAACCCAAGTGTTTGTCGACACTGCCATAAAAAGGCTTCCATTTGCGATAAAAGCCATTGTTAGCTTTTACATCTAATTGCGCTAGCATTGGCACAATTTGGTATCCAGATAATTGAGAGAGTTGCCCCATATTCAACGATTGAATTAGGACTGGGAAAGTTGTATTAATATTTTGTTGCTTGAGTTTTATGCGTTGTTTAGGGGCGATTAGCTGAACTTTGATAGTAGTGGCATTATTGCTGATTTTAATATCGGTTAACTTTGCACGATTGCCATGCCAAGGTACAAAACCGCGATTGACTAAAATGGTACTTTTGTTTGCAAGGATAAAAGGGGTGAGGACATAATACCCAGCGGTGCTGTTGACGATTTGATTATCATAGATAAATTGTTTGTCGTTATCGTAATAACCTTTGAGTAGAACTTGATAATGTTCTTTATTCAGCAAATCGTTAGCGTCTGAAACGAGTTGTGCGGGACTTGATTGTGCTGCCACAATGGCACTTTCAATCGCACGCTTTTCATCGGCACGATCTAATTGCCAAAAGCCTAATGACATCAACCCCCACAAAGTGAGAGAAATTAGTATGCCAGGTAGAATGAAACTGCGTTTCATCATTTTTGCACAGGTTGGTGCACAGCTGGTGCGTCAATCATCATTCCATTTGGCTTAATCCAGCCCATTGCACCAGCAAACATAACAAAAATAAATAGTGCCACCGATAAAGCCACACGAGTTACTAAGGACCTAAACATCTTATCTGAACCTTGCTTTCCACCTTTAAGCATACCAATAAGCCCAAATCCTAATGCCACCAATATGGCAATAATAACAATAACGATTAATACTTCTGTCATAACAACTCCTAAAATTTTCTATAAAAAACCCCCAGTTAAGGGGGTTTTATTATCTCAGTTTATACTTACAACCAATAAACAAAGACAAATAATCCTAGCCATACAACATCAACAAAGTGCCAATACCAAGCAACCCCTTCAAAACCAAAGTGGTTTTCTGCACTGAAATGACCTTTCTGCACTCGGTATAAAATCACGGTTAACATAATCACCCCAACAGTTACATGGAAGCCATGGAAGCCCGTTAGCATATAGAAAGTTGAGCCGTAAATACCTGAGGTTAGTTTTAAACCTTCGTGGTAGGCGTGTCCATATTCCATAATTTGAAAACCTAAGAATGCAGACCCCAAAGCAATTGTTGCTACTAGCCAGCCAACAATTTGATTGCGATGTCCAGCGCGCAATGCGTGATGAGCAAAAGTGAGTGTTACACCTGATAACAATAGTAACGCTGTATTCAATGCAGGTAAGCCCCATGGGTTCACTACATCAGCAGGTGTTGCCGTTGCAATGCCACTATCTGGCACTGCTGGGAAACTCATTACTGTACCTGACTGTAACTCCGCACCTGGTGCCAAGAAAGCCATCTGATGCCACGAGGCACTAAAGGCATTCCACAAATCTGGGGTAAAGACATTGTTATCTGCACCACCTAACCAAGGCACTGAAAGTTGTCTTGCATAGAACAATGCACCGAAAAAAGCAGCAAAGAACATTACTTCAGAGAATATAAACCAACTCATACCCCAACGGAATGAACGATCCACTTGGTCATTATAAATACCATTAGTGCTTTCATTGACCACCTGACCAAGCCAGCCAAACATCATAAATACTACGATTGCAAAACCAAGTGCCATCACTGAACCGCCCCATGACACACCATGCATTTGATTAGCAAAACCAACAAATAATGTGGCTATGCCAATTGAGCCAATAATTGGCCAGTAAGTACCCTCTGGTACATAATATGCTTGCTCTTTACTCATACTCTCTCCCCTTTATTATTCTTCAAGTTTAAAAAAATTGTAGGACAAACTTATATCTTTAATACGCTTATCCAGTTCTGGTTCAACCACAAATCGTAAGGTCATTTCCACTTCCTCATGCGGTTTAAACACCTGTTTATTAAAACAAAAACATTCTAATTTCTTAAAATACAGTGCAGCATCTGTTGGTGCTACACTTGGAATTGCTTGACCAATAACGGTTTTATCCGTGTTATTCTTAGCAATGTAACTGGCTGTATAAAACTTACCAGGAACAATGGTCATCGAATGCACTTTTGGTCCAAACTGGACCGGGAAACCACCCATTGTCATCGCAAAAAAACTCACTTCAACTTTACGCTGTTCATCCACCACATATTGTTGTTCTGACTCTATTCTACCGGTTGTGCCATTAAATCCAGTAATCTCACAAAAAACATCATAAATAGGCACCATTGCATAAGCAAAGGCAAACATCAATATGGGTGCTGATACTAATTTTATCCAAAACCCTCTCGTTATTTTTTTTCGCTCCATATTTAGCCAGTCGTCGGGTTAAATAACACGATGGTGGCTACAAATACTCCTGTTGCAATAATACCAACAATGACCGCCGTTCTAACAGCATTTTTGCGTGCCTGTTGGCGGTCTATTTTAGCGTTCATTAAGAATTTTGAGACTCCGCCTCAATTAACTTTCTTGATGGGGGTGTATTAAAGCTATGGTATTGTGCTTTTGGCTCTAGTGTCCACTCTAAACCTTTTGCACCCTCCCAAGGGCGGGCAGTGGCTGGCTTACCATTGCGAATACAATCAATCACAATATAAGTCAATAAGAAGAACGATGCACCGAATGCAAAACCACCAATGGATGAAATAAAGTTAAAGTCTGCAAACTGTAGTGAGTAATCAGGGATACGCCTAGGCATACCTGCAAGACCTAAGAAATGCTGAGGGAAGAATAAAACATTCACGGCGATAACTGCCCACCAAAAGTGTATTTTGGCTAAAAACTCGTTATACATCTTACCTGTCCACTTAGGTAACCAGTAGAATGTTGCCGCAATGATTGACCACAATGCACCTGTTACCAAGACATAGTGGAAATGTGCAACCACAAAATATGTATCGTGATATTGGATGTCTGCTGGTGCAATGCCTAACATTAAGCCGGAGAAGCCACCAATCGTGAATAAGAAAACAAATGAAACTGCCCATAACATAGGTGCCTCAAAAGTCATCGAACCACGCCACATGGTTGAAATCCAGTTAAATACTTTAACCCCTGTTGGCACTGCAATCAGCATTGTTGCATACATAAAGTAGAGTTCACCTGCAACGGGCATACCTGTTAAAAACATATGGTGTGCCCATACAATGTAAGATAAGAATGCGATTGATGCGGTTGCATAGACCATTGAAGAATACCCAAATAACGGTTTGCGTGCAAAGGTTGGAATAATATGCGACACAACACCAAAGGCTGGCAAAATCATAATATAAACTTCAGGATGCCCAAAGAACCAAAAGATGTGTTGGAATAATACGGGGTCACCGCCACCTGTTGCATCAAAAAATGCAGTGCCAAAGTTGCGATCGGTCAACATCATTGTTACTGCACCCGCTAATACTGGCATTGCACCAATTAATAGGAAGGAGGTGATTAACCATGTCCATACAAACAACGGCATATCCATCAACTTCATCTCTGGTGCACGCATATTTAAAACGGTTGCAATAATGTTAATTGCACCCATAATGGAGGAGAAGCCCAATAAATGCACAGCAAAAATAAAGAAGTCGGTGCTATCTGGTGCAAAAGTGGTGGAGAGTGGCGCATAGAATGTCCAACCAAATGCGGGTGCACCGCCTTCCATAAAGAAAGTGCTGAGTAAAATACTGCCTGCAAATGGCAAAATCCAAAATGACCAGTTATTCATTCGTGGCAACGCCATATCAGGTGCACCAATCATCATTGGTATCAACCAGTTGCCCAAGCCAACAAATGCTGGCATAATCGCACCAAACACCATAATTAGCCCGTGCATAGTCGTCAATTGATTGAAAACTGTGGCTCCATCAATTGCAACCCTGGCTGTAATAATTCAGCACGAATACCCATTGCAAATGCACCGCCTATTAGTAACATAGTGAAAGCGAACCACATATAAAGCGAACCAATGTCTTTATGGTTCGTTGTCTTGACCCATCTCATTAAGCCTTTTTCAGGTCCGTGATGGTGATCGTCGTGTGTTATTGTCGTCATATTTTTTCTCCTTTAATTTCTTTGATTAGCGTGCAGATTTAACATCGGTAGGCTGAATAACGCTACCTGTATTGCCAAAGGCATTTCTTTCATAAGTCATTACTGCCGCAAGGTCGCTATCGCCTAATGCTTTAAACTGCGGCATTACTGCCTTACCATTTAAAACAATGTTAATGTGTGCAGCCGCTGGACCATTAGCAATTGTTGAGCCTTTCATTGCAGGAAACACAGGAGGTGTACCTGAACCGTCTGCCTTATGGCAAGCAGCACAGTTAGTGTTATACACATTTTTACCTTTGGCCATCAAGTCAGCCTTAGACCATGTTTTGGTTGCACTTGCTACTGCCGCTTTCGCTGCTGCTTGTTGTTTAGCTACCCATTGCTTATAATCTGCTTTAGAAACCACATCAACCACAATCGGCATAAACCCATGGTCTTTACCACAAAGCTCAGCACATTGTCCACGATAAGTGCCAATTTTGTCAATCTTAGCCCACGCATCATTAATAAAACCTGGGTTCGCATCTTGTTTAACGCCAAAATCAGAAACCCACCAGTTATGGATAACATCATTTGAAGTGATTAAGAAGCGAATTGAGGTATCTACTGGTAATACCAAACGCTTATCTACATTTAATAAGTAGTGTTCGGCGTTTTCACGCTCTGCGTCTGTTCCACGAATAACCTCTCTGGAACTTTGTGCCAAATTTGAGAAAAAACTAATGCCTTCTTTGGGGTAGTCATATTGCCATTTCCATTGATGACCTGTGATTTTAATACTCATTTCAGCCTTGGTCGTATCCTCCAAATCAATCAACACTTTAGAGGCTGGAATTGCCATACTAATTAAAATAATTATTGGAACAACCGTCCATATAAGTTCTGCCTTAGTGCTTTCGTGAAAGTTGGCTGCAACGGCACCTTTTGATTTTCTGTGCATAATCAACGAATAAATCATTGCACCAAATACGACGATTGCGATTACCACAGATACCAAAAATACCATCATATGTAAACCATAAATACCATGACTGACTGAAGTAACACCCTCAGTCATATTAAACTCATACTCGGCAAATACACTGGTTGACATCATCACAACCATAATACTTAAAAGCCTTGTTAATCTTTTCATACACCCTCCAAAATAAAAAAATATCTCCCCATTCTTAATATGCATATACATATCGAAAACTGTTATCTCGATTCAAAAGTAAAACAAGTGAATATGATTTAAGCCTTGCTGTCATAGTGCTTTCAAAAATTTAAACTTTATGGCAATATTTTTTGAAATGCTGTAGCAGTAAGGGTTTTGTCAAATTTACATTTTCTATCTTTGAACTAATTCCTGAGGATTATACTACCTTTATTAACTTATGTTAATAAAATTAAAAATAACTTATGTTAATAAAATTAAAAATTTTATTAACAAGTATCCCCAAATTGTACTGAAGTTTTTAATTCTCTAAGTTATATGTATAGAGACCTTTGCATAAATATGAATAATCATCAAAACGCCATCTTTCATCAAATTACAAACTTTTTAAAAACACCCTTAGCCCTGCTAGGAGTGGATTTAAAAAATTTCCAATTTAATAAAATCTGTCATTTTGCTAATCATCCCTATTTATGCAAAGGTCTCGTATAATATGTCACCATGTTTAAAAAACTACTAAAAATATCCATTGTACTTGCCCTTATTGTCGTTATTCTAGGTGCTTACACACGGCTTGGTGATGCAGGATTGGGTTGCCCTGATTGGCCAACTTGCTACGGACAACTCACTGTTCCTGACCACGCTGATGGCACAAAATTTGAGGGCTACGAACGCCCGCTTGAAGCCGCCAAAGGTTGGAAAGAAATGGTACATCGTTATGTCGCCTCTTTATTAGGGCTGGCAATTTTTGCCCTGTTCTTTTTAGTCGTCAAAGGTAAAACTAAATACCGTCAATCACTTGGATTGCCTGTATTTACTGCTTTTTTTGTGATGTTGCAGGGGGCTTTTGGTATGTGGACAGTAACGCTAATGGTACATCCTGGTATTGTCACCACACATCTTATTGGTGGATTTGCCACCACAGCATTGCTCATATGGATGCTGCTTAATCAAGGTAGCCCTCCGATTACCTATCGACATATTTTAAAAAGACACAAAGTATTATTAATAGCAACTTTACTAATATTAAGTTTGCAAATTATTTTGGGCGGTTGGACTTCTACTAATTATGCAGCACTTGCTTGTGGCGAAGAGTTTCCAACTTGTTTAGGTTCTTGGTGGCCGACAATGGATTTTGTCAATGCACTGTATTGGGGTCCGATTGGTGCAGAACACGACTATGAATTTGGCGTATTAGAAAATGCGACTCGTGCTAGCATTCAAATGCTACATCGCATTGGTGCATTAGTCACAACACTATTTATTGGACTATTAATTTATACCTTTGGCAAAAACTACTCGTACCTAAAATCAAACTTGGTGCTGATTGGTGGCTTATTAACCACGCAAGTTACTTTGGGCATATTCAATGTATTGTTCTCAATTCCAATGGCAATTGCAACGCTACATAATGTCGTGGCACTGTTATTACTACTGAGCGTTTTAGCGTTACTACATAAAACTCTAATCCAAAAGTATAGATTGCACAAATAGTGCCAGACCAGTCGCTCGCCTAAGGTAGCACCAACTTTACCACGGCAATCACTGTCATAATAAAACCAATCGTCATAATAAAACCAACAATAATATAAGGCCATGGACCTGATTTTTCAGTGCGTTCAAAGTCCTTAATCAGATTTTCTTTTTTACCCACACCAATCATCGCTGAAGTAACTGCTTTAAATACTTGTCCTAATCCTTTCATAGTATTGCCCTTATAAAGTTATTAAAAAATAATGATCCACTAATAATGCCATGAACAACAACATTAAATAATTGACCGAAAACATAAATGTCTGCCAAGCGATTCGATTGTCCTCTGGATGGGTGTAAATTTTAATCGCATATCCCAAAAATATAAGCCCTAAAATAATGGCTGAAACAAGATAAATTAACCCCGACATACCCACTAAATAAGGCAATAATGTGACCAAAAATAACAAAATTGTATAAAGCAAAATCTGCAACCGAGTATAAGCCAAGCCATGCGTTACGGGCAACATCGGCACATCCACTTTTTTGTATTCTTCCACTCTAAAGATTGCCAATGCCCAAAAATGCGGTGGCGTCCAAATAAACACAATCAAAAACAATAAAAATGCGTATTCAATACCTTGCGTACCTGAAATTGCCGTCCAGCCTAAAATCGGTGGCACTGCCCCTGCTGCCCCACCAATCACAATATTTTGCGGTGTAGCCCGTTTCAAATACATTGTATAAACCACTGCATACCCAATCAACGAGAGAAAGGTTAGTACCATCGTAATTGTATTCACAAACAACTGCAGAATACCCAAACCAATCACCCCTAAAAACACCCCCCAAACTAACGCTTGATTGCGACTCACCTTGCCTTGTGGCAAAGGTCGTTTGTCAGTGCGTGCCATTTGGATATCAATTTGCTCATCGACAATATGATTAAATACCGCCGCTGAAGCAGACGCCATTGAAATCCCCACTGAGGCAGTCATCACCAACATCGCATCCGGCAAATATGGTGCAGGCACCGCTAAAAACATCCCCACTACTGCAGTCAGCAAAATTAAAGCAACTACTTTGAGTTTACACAGTCCGAGTAGAACGCTAAGTGAAGGCATATTAACCAATCCTTGAGTATTTAAACAAACGATCAAGGTCTTTCATAACGCGTTTAATGACGATACCCTGTGGATTATAATGCAACATCACATTACCAAGCGGGTCAATTAAAAACAAAGTATTATCGGGAAATTTAGCCAATTGTTGACTGAGTGTCGCACTCGGATGGGCAATCAAAAGACCCGTTTCCTGCACATCAGTCGCACCATTAATTAACAACATTCTTTGAATACGACGCATATCTTCATTCATCAAAATGCGAATGGTTTTCATATCCTTTAATACCTGTGTGCAAGCACTCTCACAAGTTTTGGTGGCATAAGCCAGCGTCCACAACCCCTGTAAACTGCCTTGAGTATCGTTAGAAAAACGCACATCTTCTGTTTCCGTGGTAATAATCGGATTAACAAACTCACCGTAATTGACGGTAGTGCCAGTAAAGGCAGTTGGATTCCAATAAAAAAATGCCGTACCGAGTGCAATCGGCAACACAAAAGATGCCAACAATACCCATAATTCTTTCTTAGAATTCATAAAAATCTCCCACGCATAAAGTGCAACATCATACGCTAAAGCCTAACTTCAATGCCATTTTCTCGCATCGCTTGTTTGGCTTGTGCTATCGTATATTCACCAAAATGAAAAATACTGGCAGCCAATACCGCATCAGCACCCCCTTGCAAAATACCAGCAGATAAATGGGCTAAATTACCCACACCGCCCGACGCAATGACTGGCACACTTACCGCATCAGAGACTGCTTTTGTCAGTGCCAAATCAAATCCTGTTTTAACCCCATCACAATCCATTGAAGTGAGTAAAACCTCACCTGCACCATTTTCACCTGTAGTCATTTTCACCGCCCATTCAACCGCATCAATGCCTGTGGTATTACGCCCGCCATGGGTGAAAATCTCCCATTTTCCCTCTGTCACTTTTTTTGCATCAATGGCAATAACGATACATTGTGATCCAAATTCTTCACTCAATTGAGCAATCAAATCAGGATTGTGAATAGCCGCAGAATTCACTGCCACCTTGTCTGCCCCTGCATTCAACATCACCCGAACATCCGCTGATTTGCGAATACCGCCGCCCACTGTTAACGGAATAAAAACTTGCGCGGCAATCGCCTCAACCATATGCACCGTCGTATCCCTGCCCTCATGAGACGCAGTAATATCCAAAAAAGTAATCTCATCTGCCCCCTCATCGTCATAGCGTTTTGCCACTTCAACAGGGTCACCTGCATCTTTAATATCAACGAACTTAGTGCCTTTGACCACACGCCCATCACGCACATCAAGGCAGGGGATAATTCTTTTTGCTAAACTCATTTTTTTAAATCCTCTTTTGTTAAAAATTAAGTGGTCTCAAAATTATAAACTATGAACTTGCTTTCTACAAGATTGTTGCAACAGTCCACCTATCGTTAAATAGGTATAATTTGCCCCTTATGAATATTCCTAAACACATCGCAATTATTATGGACGGCAACGGTCGTTGGGCAAAAAAACGGCTGTTGCCACGAATTGCAGGACATAAAAAAGGCGTGGACACGGTAAAGACGATTGTCAAGTATTGTGGCAAAATTGGCATTGAAACACTGACGCTATTTGCGTTTAGCAGTGAAAACAAAAATCGCTCCGATGAAGAGGTAACCTTGTTATTTAAGTTATTTTAAGTGTGCTTAAAAAAGAGGTTAAAAAACTGAATAAGTACAATGTGCGTTTGAAAATTATCGGCGATATGTCATTATTTCCAATTGATGTGCAAAAAATGGCAACCGAAGCTCAAATATTATTATCCAACAACACTGGTCTGACTTTAATAATTGCGGCAAATTACGGCGGGCAATGGGATATTGTTAATGCTTGCAAACAGGCGATTATTGACGGAGTGGCTGCTGATGAACTGAATGAACAAACTTTTGCATCGTATTTAGCATTACAAGGCAATACAGTTGACTTACTCATTCGCAGTAGTGGCGAGCAACGCATCAGTAATTTTTTATTATGGGAAGTGGCTTATAGCGAGTTATACTTTACCAACACGCTATGGCCTGATTTTGATACGGGCGAATTAGACAAAGCGATTGAAAGTTTTAATCATCGTGATAGGCGATATGGAGGGCGGAATGAGTGAGTTGGTCAAAAGAATATTAACGGGCAGTATATTGGCACTGGTTACTGTATGGCTGATTTTTCAATCACCTACTGGCTTTGCAATCGCTGTGGCAATAGTGGCAGTCATCATCGGAGTTGAGTTTACCAAACTCAGCAAAATACCCGCATTGCTATCGTGGTTTATAATGACACTCGCTTTAATGCCGCCTATTTTTGAAAACTTTTTACCCGTGTTGGTATTAGAATCGTATTTTATTTTACTGGGATTCGTCAGCATCGCATTTTGGCTTAAAAATTTATATTTAGTCGTTAACTATCCCCATAAAAAACCCAGTAACAACACCTTTAATCAAGCCATCAGTTTGTTTTTATTAATTGCACCGCTGGTTTTCTTACCCCTATTACAGGGAATCAATCAAGACACCGTCTTATTACTATTATTCATTGTTTGGGGTGCAGACAGTATTGCCTATTTTTCAGGCAAAACCTTTGGCAAGCACAAACTGGCACCCAAACTGAGTGGCGGAAAAACCGTTGAAGGTGTGATAGGCGGATTGCTGGGCGTGTTAATAATAACGGGCTTATGGATGCTAATAACCCATAATTTAGATTGGCGCTTTTTGATACTGGGATTCGTTACTGGCATTTTTTCCGTGATTGGCGATTTGTATGAAAGTATCTACAAGCGTGAAGCGGGTGTTAAAGACTCTGGCAATATCCTCCCTGGACATGGGGGAATGTTTGACAGATTAGACGGAATGCTAGCCGCCACACCCATTTTTACCAGCCTATTAATCTTGCTCCAATACACACAATGAAAAACATCACCCTTCTCGGCGCAACTGGATCCATTGGCGATAGCACGCTAGCGGTGATAGCGTTACACCCTGATAAATTCAATATTTTTGCCTTAAGTGCTAATACTAACTGGCAAAAGATGAGAGTATTGTGTGAGAAATTTCAGCCTAAGGTTGTGGTAATGGCAGATGCAATGGCGGCTGAAAAATTATCCAAAGTCGTTAATAATATTGAAGTTTTGCACGGCAGCAATGCACTCAACACCATCGCCGCCCACGACCAAACCGATTATGTCATGGCAGCGATTGTGGGTAGCGCAGGTATGCCGTCAAGCCTAGCCGCTGTCAAGGCGGGAAAACGCATTATGTTGGCGAATAAAGAATCTTTGGTATTAGCGGGTGATTTATTTATGCAAGCAGTAGCAGATAATAACGCCGAACTCATCCCCGTGGATTCCGAACACTGTGCCATCTTCCAATGTTTACAAAGTGGCAAATCAGGGTTAAGTAAAATCCAACTCACCGCCAGCGGAGGGCCTTTCCTGCACACCCCCATTGAACAATTAAAAACCATCACCCCTGACCAAGCCTGCGCCCATCCAAACTGGAGCATGGGGCGTAAAATCTCAGTAGATTCTGCCACGATGATGAATAAAGGTCTAGAACTTATTGAAGCACATTATTTGTTCAATCTGCCCGCTGAAAATATCGATGTAGTAATGCACCCACAGTCTATTATCCATTCATCTGTCTATTACAACGATGGTTCAACCCTATCACAACTTGGCAATCCAGATATGCGCACAGTAATTGCTTACGCACTAAGTTACCCCGATAGAATCACCTCTGGCGTTGCACCGTTAAACTTAGCGGATAATTCACCACTAGAATTTTATGCCCCTGATTTGGATAAATTTGTTTGTTTAAAATTAGCATTTGATGCGCTTAAACAAGGCGGTAACGCCATGGGTACACTCAACGCTGCCAACGAAGTTGCAGTTGATTACTTTTTAAACAACAAAATCAGATTTTTAGATATCGCTGAGATTATTGAACGCACTTTAGACAGCGTGCCACACAGCCGTATTACTTCATTAGAAGATGCCGTTGCCAATGACAAAATAACGCGTGAAGTGGCATGCATAATTGCCCAAAGTTATGCGTAAATATCTACTACTTTTAATTGCCACTCTATTTTTTAGCAGCACTAATGCCCTTGAACGAGTGACGATTAATATCACCCGTTCACTCAATTATGACGCGCAAAAAGCCCACATCAGTCAAAAAACAGTCAGCAATATTGTTCGTATTTTCTCGTGGAAAATTGACTTCAACAAAGATTTACGCAAAGGCGACCGTTTTATCATCATCGGCAATCGGGGTACTGCACCGAGTGCCATTATCTATATCAGTGGTAGAAAACGCGTCGCTGTTTTTTCTTACATTGATAAATTCGGGCAGCTTAATTATTACGACATCAACGGCAAAAGCCTATATTCATC
>JACCHT010000006.1:0-25000 GCA_013416635.1 Candidatus Thiodubiliella endoseptemdiera
CTTTTCGCGCCTCAAGCCCCACAGGCTCAAACGTTATGTTTCAAAGGGAGACAACGTGCGGAGATTAATATCCTGTTTGATGTTGCTGATTTTTGTGCGACTGCAAATTCAAATGAATTGTGCCAAATAGTAGATGGTTCAGTGGTGATTGCCTCAAGACACTGAAAACACCTATCTCGGCAAAATTACAAATAGTTTTGATTCTGATTCCATATTTAACGAGTTCGGGACATACGGTAATGAGTTTAGCAGCAGCTCAATTTGGAATGAGTTCTCAACTTTTGGAAATGAGTTTAATTCTTATTCCCCATTTAACGAATTTTCAAATTCCCCGCCAATGATTATTAAAAACAGAAAAATAATCGGTTACCTCTCAACCAATGATGCCTTAAACAACGCTGTGAACCTGAAATTGTTGAAAGCATTGTGTGGAAATTAAGTACAATATGAAAACCGTTTAATTATACATGGATTTGCTATGGACTTTAATATCAACTCTGCTTGGAGTGCTACAAGCGCAGTTTTAAAAAACAGATTTTCCTTCTATGATATTAAGGAAATTGTTGGGCTCGCAGGATTTGATTCCAGGCAAATTGCCCATTTGGTTCAACGTTCAGGGAGTAACGTAAGCAAAGGGCAACTTATAACCGAAATAGAGCAAGGATTATCTGAATTCGATGATAAAGAAAAACGCCATTTTTTGAATATTGTAATTGAGGAAATGCTAGAGCGACATGATGAGATTGAACAGCAATTAGAAAAATATCTATCTCGACTAGGCTGGCAAATCATTGGCGGAGCAGTGATTCCTATTGAAATCCTAGACAGAAGCGATCTTGAAGAACTGGATGAAGTATCTAAGGTTGATTTAATAAAATCTGCCGTGCGTTTCAGAGATGGTGATTTGAGTGGAGCATTATCTGCGGCTTGTGGTGCAGTTGATAGCATTACCAATAAGATTTATCAATTAAACAATCTTGGTAATGCAGGTGCTGCGTCATTCCAAGAGCGTTGTAAAGTGGCTCTTAACTCTGTTGGAGTATTTTCTGCTATTAGCAAAGAACTAAAAGATCTTGCTTGGAAAGAATCAGGTGTTATCCCGTTTAATAAAAATTTTGAGGGTGCTTTGAATCAGGCCTCATATGTAATGCAATCCCTTAGAGCCAACATGTCTGATGTACATGGAACAAAACCAGTAATAAAACCATTGGTCTTTGATAGCATTAAATGGGCACAGATTATAGTCAGATTGCTAAGTGGAAATTACAAAACATAACAAAAACATGAATAATTAGGGTCAGAGTGTGATTAAATGAAAAATACTATAAAAGCACCTAACAAGTCATTCCACCTGACCGCTAACGCGTCAGGTGAATTCAGGCGTTAGGTGGATGGCATGAATAAATTAAAATTAGTTGGTGATATAATATTTGGGTCTTTGTTTATTGTTACTCTTTTTTGTGGGGTATATGTTATGGTTATTGTGATTTATGAATTTCCTAGAATAGACGGCTCTTTTTGGTTTATTTTTGGTGTTATATTTTTAATAATTTCAATATTAATTTTAAAATTTTAAAATTTGCACAAAAAATTTGGGAAATAGTTTTAACAAAAAGCTGCAAGTAAATTTGCAAGTCGATATTCTACAAAAAACTAATAAAATGAAATTATATAAATTTAGACCATTAGCAGATTGTAATGATTTGAAGAGAATTGAATATATTATTAATAGTGGCTTTTACTGTTGTGATTTTCTAAATTTTAACGATATGAATGAAGGTGTTTTTTCTACCAATCAGAAAAATAAAAATATAACCTTAAACCAAAAACTACAGTATAAAATTTGTTCTTTTTCTGGAAAAAATGCCTTAAATAATCAATTAATGTGGGGGCATTATGCTAATGCTGGAATGGGTATTGTTATTGAGGTAGAGGTTAATAATTGTAAAAATATTAAAGAAGTTATTTATAGTGATAAATATGACGCACTTAATTCTATAGAAGAAATTTTAACTCACAAAACAACAGAGTGGGAATATGAGAATGAATTTAGATGTATTATTAAAGATAGTAGTGCGTGTGGAATTACAAGGAAAATAGGAAATATTACAAAAATCTATTTTGGCACACCTTATAAAGAACTTGAAAATTATGATAGCATAAAAGAACAACACAAGAAACTAAAGAAATATTTAGATTTGAAAAAAAAGTTAAAAGATATAATAAAAATTGATTGTAAGGATTTTAAATTCACCTAACAAATCATTCCAGCCGACTGCCCGTAGTTTTAACGGCGTGGCAATAGTAGATTAACTCGTTATCCGCCTGCGGTGTCTAACAAGCAATCAACCCGACCTAGAGAATTTAAAATAGAGTAAACTCTAAATAAATTACTAGGCGGGTTATTGCCACGCCGTTAGGCATAAAATAGGTTTGGAGCATCATGGGACATTACCCAGAGAATACAAATATTTCATTGGATGACTTTAATGCTTGTGGTTGGCGCGAGGCATTGGAAGAAGCACGTCGAGAAGACTATTCATCCATGTGGCAACAGCTCTCGTCGAAAGCACGGAAGGCTACAGAAGAAGGTAATTTAGAAGCAGGGAAAGTACTTTGGTTACTTGCAGATGCCTGCTCAATGATGTTGAAGCCTAATAGTTCGAACAAGCCTTTTGCACCTTTTATAGTTATGGATGGAAAACGTTCGGCACGTCCAGAAGATTTTAAAAATGAAGACATTGAGTTTTTTTCACAAATCATACCTTTTATTGATGAGCCAAAATTATGTGCAAGAATTTCAGATATAGCGTGGTTGCTATCAAAGCCGAGGAATCATAAGCATGCACTCTCTGCGATAGATAATTATAGAAGTATTGAAATCGGTACCGAAAGTTGGATTCGAGATGGTCGAGATGGTCGGGAATGTTGGGATAGGGCTATACAGCTATGTTTAATGCTTCAGGCTGGCGCTGGCGAAAGGTTAAAAGAGATAGAGTCAAAAATAGTTGAGGCGCTGAAAGAATCTTTACCGGAAGATGGATATTTGGCCAACTGGTTAGCTGATTTACTTTCAAAGCACCACTTGGGAGTTAAAGATAATAGGGATATTGCTGAAAAACTTGAGGCGCTAGCTACTTACTTTGAAGACTCTGGCGATCTTCATAGGGCAAGAGATTATTTAGATGCAGCATCAGAATGGTATAAAAAATCAGAAGATGCGCCACAATCCACAGTAATGATTGTTAGAAATGCAGAGTGTTGGGTCAAGGAGGCTATCAACATGGTTGCCGCAAGTTTTTATTTTTATGAAAGCGCGATACATAAATACAGAACAATTCCGAAAGCGCTACGCGATCAACACAATGTTGAAGAAAGGATCGTTGAACTCAGGGGGCTAATGAATGAGGCAGGAAAACTTATAAAACCCCAAAACCCGACAACAATCTAAACTTTATTTCAAACCCGTTAAACTAAAACAAAAAAATCGGAGTAAAAAAATAGTAAAAAACGAACCAAATACACCTCAGCATTTAAAACAAAATTAGGCTTGAGTTATTACAAAATGAAAGTACCTTGGTACAGATTGCTAGCAAGCATAACATCCTTCCACAAAACCTACAAAACTGGAAGAAAACCTTCCTGCTAATGCTGAAATTTCCATGGAGCCATCCAAGGCGGTTAAAGAATACAAAAAAAGAGCTTTTAAAACACAAAAACAAAATGAGCGCTTAACAGTCTGGTAGGCAAGGTAACCGTAGAGAAGGAATGGTTAGCAAAATTTAAAAACTTTGGGCTTATCTAATCTTAAACAATTAGTTGACTTCAAGCCGTCTTCAACATCTGCAACACAACCTTTATCAATTAATCAACAATGCCAACTGTTGAGCATTAACAGGAAATAAATTTTTATTACACACCGCGTACCAATGTGCGTAAAGATAAAATTAAATCTCATATCCCCAAGGTGTTTGAACAAATACCTATTTACGGAGGAAAAAATTTCATCAACAACTACTTGAAGACGAGTTACAAGGTAAGTTTAAACACAGTGGCTCGTTATCGCCAAGCGTTGGGGTTAAAAGCGGTGTTAGCGGTTAAACAGGTTAATACAGCCATACCAATCAAAGCACATAAAAATACAGTTATAAGTTCGAGGTCTTGGTATTAACCACGCTAATCAAGTTTGGAGTACAGACATCACCTACATTAAGATTGCGGGAGGTATGGTGTATATGGCTGCTATTATTGATTGGCATTCCAAGGCTGTTTTATCACAAGAATATCCAACACAATGGATTCACAGTTAGTGATGAGCGTACTCAACGATGCTTTAGAAAATACCCGCACCAGAGATATTTAATACCGATCAAGGCAGTCAATACACCAGTGAGGTGCACACAAGCGACTCAAAAACTGGGTATTACTATCTCAATGGACGGCAAAGGCAGAGCCACAGATAATATCTGCATTGAACGCTTCTGGAGAAGTGCTAAATGTGAAAGGATTTATTTAAACGAATACCAAACTATCAGTGAGTTAACCACGGATGTAGATGATTATATTGAGTTTTATAATCACCAAAGATTCCATGAAACATTGAAATATAAAACCAATGGATGTGTATCAAGAAAGTATAAAATTGAATCAGAAAAAGAAGAGGGCTTCTTAGGGTTTGCTATATAAGAAAATTTAGAAAGTTGTTTTGAGGTTTTGGGGTAATGTAACTCACTTAATGAAATGGGCAAGATTACATCTGGCTCAATCGATATCAGCGAACTAATCGAAAACTCAGTGAAGGCGGTAAAAGGAAAAGAGTTATCGGAAGCGCTATTGCAGTTTGCAAATGTCTACAGAGGGGCACGAGCTGACAAAATACGAAGCTTCTCTGAGGAAATGATAAGGAATCACCCCTTGCGGTCATTGTTTGCAGCTACTCATATGTCATCAGACGGTAGAGTAATTGCAAAGAAACCTGCTGCTGATCTTGGGGGAGAAAATCAAGAATCAGTCATCTGGCCAGAAATGGTTAAGCACTACGCTATGGAACTCAGCTTGGTAGTGCAGGGTGATATCTGGCCGGCTCTTGAAGTAATTAGGCAAGAGCACAGATTAAAGGAGGCGGATTTTTATTCGGTTGTGAAAAGGTCTCCGGTAGTGCCACCAGATAGAATTCGGCTTATGGCAAAAGCGATTTTTCAAGGCTTCGATGGCGATTTTATTAGTGCTTTGCATTTGCTTATTCCCCAGATAGAAAACTTAGTTAGATATCACCTAAAACAACATGGGGAAAAGACAACCAATATAGATATTAACGGCATAGAGAACGAAAACGGTCTTAGCACGCTAATGGATAATTCAAAGGTAGAAGATATCTTTGGAAAAGATCTTTCGTTCGAATTAAAAGCAATATTTTGTGATCCTTTCGGACCTAATCTACGAAATGAATTAGCGCACGGTCTTATCGGGTATGAGGAAAGCCAAAATATATATTCAATCTATGCTTGGTGGCTTACTTTTCGTCTTATATTTAACACCTTTTGGAATGCTAATCGTGCCAACCAACAAGAAGAAGGTCAGGCAGACGGTAATGCCTAACAAACGCATGCACTCGGACAGCCAAAAGCACCGCTCCTTCGTCGCGCCGATTTTGGCTGCCGATGATGCTTGGTCGTTATGTGTAAAATATAAATAAAAGGAGACCTTGCATAAATCAACCCAAACCCACCAAAATGGTAAAATAACACCCATCTAAAACAGCCACAAAAATCAAAAATGATATTTCAAATGAATTTAAGGGTAAAATTAAAAAGAAAAACTATCTTTTACCGTTGACGAATTAATGGAATTCTTGATACTATCAAAGAAATTCCGCTTCAACAGAAAGCACTGTTTCAGGCTATAAGGTAAAAGTGGTATGTAACTTCAAGTGAGATTGAAACTAAGATTAGAGAAGAATCTTTGGCAAGGGTTGTGTGGGTGGTTGATGTGGTATGTAGGAAATTTCAAGCAAAATGATATAATTTATAAACATGAATAACGATAAGAATATAAAGAAAAGTATAGCGAGTGCCAATATAAATTTCCTTATTGGGTCTGGTGTTTCTATGCCGTTTTTAAAACACTAACTGATATTGAAAAGAGATTGTCAGAGGCTGAAGAGTCAGGAAATTCAGATGAAGAAACAAAGATCAAGAAAGAATATTTTGATAAGTCAATATCGAATAATAGAAATTATTAGAAATAGATTTTTCACGCTCACAAGAGTGTCGAGATACATTGAGTCAATATAAAGAGTTTTATAAAACCATTAATGCATTAATTTTACAGAGGGAATCCTCCCTACTTTCAAAGCAGGTAAATATATTTACTACCAATGTTGATATTTTTTCAGAGATTGCCTTAGAAGAAACAGGTATTGAGTTTAATGATGGATTTTACGGAAGATTCAATCCTAAATACAGCGTAGGTAATTTTAAGAAATCTTATTACAAAACTAGTCTTCACTATGAAAATACTTCGGAAATACCAGTATTCAATATCATTAAATTGCACGGCTCTGTTTCTTGGTGTGCAGAAGATAAAAATATAGAATTAGATAAAGATTTAAAGTTGGTAAGTAAAATAGAAAATCCTTGATGATAAATTTAAAGAAAATATGACAAACTGATGATTGTCAATCCATCAAAAAGAAATTTGAAGCCACGGTTTTAAATGAAACTCATTATGATTTGCTAAGAATATACAACAATGAGTTAGAGAAAGAAAACAGCATTTTATTTGTTATAGGATTTTCATTTGCAGACGAACATATTAAGAATTGACATTAAGAGTTGCAAATACAAACCCAACAAGCATTGTATATATATTTGTGCATGACAAGGATAGTGAGATTTATAAAAGTTAAAAGATGAGGCTAAAATAATAATATTTATCTACTTACTGAAAAATATGATTTTAAAGAGATAAATATTTCTTTCTGAGCAACTTAACAAAGAGTATCAAAATTCACAAGACAATACTAAAATTAATCAACAGGAAGATGACGAATAGAATTACTACAGAAAACTATATTGCAGATAATTCAATTTTAGAGTTGGTAGTGTTATCGAAGTTATTGGTCAGGCAGTAAAGGTTAGAATTGATACAGGAAAAATACTTCATCTATTTTATATAAAGGCGATATTATTCAAAATATAAACCGTTGGTGGGTATGTAAAAATTAAAAAGATTTTGAAGAAATTATCGGAAAAATTGAAGGTGAATTAATCAAAGAAAATAAAGATAATAGCCAAAAAGAATTACACAAATAATAAGGACAAAATCAATAGAATTCTAAATATCAAAATTTTAGGGTATTTAGAGAACGAAAATTTGAAAGAGGTATTAAAGAATTACCTCTAATAGAAAATACTTGTTTTTAATTACCAAAGAAGAATTTAACAATATTCATCAATTTGTAGATAGTGAAGATAAGCCAATAAAATTGGGCAGTTAGAATTTGATGACGGGTTGATATATCGCTAGGAATTAATAAATTATTTGCCAGTCATATTGGAATTTTCGGCAACACTGGTAGTGGCAAGTCTTATACTTTGGCAAAAATATATCGCCAATTATTTGAAAAATATAAGGATAATACAAATTTTACAAGATAGCTAAATTTATAATTATTGATTTTAACGGTGAATATATTGAAGATGCGATTGTTAGTAAAGAAAGTAAAATTCTTATGATTTGACAACCAAAAGAATCGAGAAGATGATGAAAGAGATAAATTTCAATAACAAAATCTACAATAGAAAATGTTACTTTTTGGTCTATATTCTTGGAGGCGACAGAAAAACTCAGCAGCCTTTTCTTAAAAGGGCAATTAAAGATAGGTTTACAGAAAGTAATTAAATAATACTGACTTTTACCTATGTTCAGAACTTAATAATACAATCAACATCTGTTAGTATCAAATATTGATAAAAGCAATACCAACAGAATTTTTATATGAATTGGCTAATTTCCTTTAAATAACGAAAAGTATAAAAGATGTGGCTCATATTTTCAAAACCACTTAACTGGAGGAACGGAAAAGTATAGTTTTGTCTTGAAGAAGTTTTCTAAAGATAATTTTAAGCAAAAAGTACGATAAGCTGTATTTAAGCAAATATTGACAATTATTCAAGTAAAAAAATAGGTTTAAAAATTATCATAAGATTTGATGAAAGAATTAAGGTTTTTTCGAAATAGAGAACATCTATCCTCCTTATAAAAGGCTTGAAAAACGAATAATTAGATTTAAGAAAGATTTTAACAATAAAGAGGACAAATTTCCAAATAAAAAGAATGTAGACTTGCTTGACTTTGAAGAAATTTAATAGGATATTCGTAAATTTACAATGTTTTAGTATTGCATAAAGACATAGAATTAAACGACAATAATAAAACCATTATTACATATAATTGTAGATGAGGCTAATACATTTTCCAGTAATTCTGACGGGAAACAAAGAGTGGAAAGACTATCGCCTTGAAACTTTTGAAGAAATAATAAAAGAAGGTCGTAAATTTAATTTTTATGACTATTCCAGTCAAAGACCATCAGATATTTCAACAACAATTATATCCCAATTACATAATTATTTTTTACATAGACTGATAAACAATAATGATTTATTGGCAGTTGAGAAAACTATTTCTTATTTAGATAAAGTTTCCGCTGATTCTATCCGAATTTAGCAACTGGAACATGTATTTTGGCAGGATTAATGGCAAAATCCAGTAGTGATTAAGGTTAATAAAATCAAAGATATAAAAAATCAACCGCAAAGTCATAATATAAATTTAATTGAGAAGTGGTGTTAAATTAAGTCATGTCTATTTTATATTTGCACATCACTTAAAACAAGAATACAAATTTATAATTTCATAAAATAAATCTATATTATTATTTTATAAACGCATGTTGAAAAAGAATTTGAATCCCAACTTAAAGAATTTGTTTTAGGTTACAGGAATATATTAGCACCGAAGATGGACAGTGGACAATCAAAGGCTTCATCGATGTTTTTCAAAATATTTATACAATTTCTTCTGATACCAAGATTGTTTCTAAGATTTTAGAGATTCATTTGTTCCCAAAAATTATGGAGTTCGCCCAAAAACATGGGTATAAAGTAGTTTTAGCAGAGCATCAAAATATTATCCTGATATATCATTTGTAAAATCAGATGACACAAGTGTTAAATTCGCAGTAGATTTTAAAACCACTTATAGGAATCCTAAAAATCATTTTTGTGTAATGGATTTACACTAGGCTCTCATGGTAAATACTTGAAGATAGGACAAGTAAAAAAATATACAATTTCTTATAGTGAATACGCAGGACATTTCGTTTGGGATTATTTATGATAAGCTAAGGCTCTTCCATAGATGAAACAAAAAGTCACAATATTGAAGCATTGCATTCTATTACATCTGTTGTAAGTAATTTTCAGTTTTTGTTACAGAAGTGGAAAATTGCCAGTGATAAAAAGTGGTAGCGGAAACACTGCAAATATTGGAAGTATTAACAATATTGACGATATTATTAATGGTCGTGGTGTATTTTCAAAACTTGGAGAATCTTGGTTTGATGATTATTGGATGAACTATGGAAAAATTACTATTTCTGATAAAAATAGAGAGACTAAAAAATTACTTCTTTAAAAGATTTTGTTGATTATAGAAAGGGCGATTCTTCATTAATTGTTTTAAAGAATAATAGGATTTCAAAGAAATGAAAGTAAAGTGCCACCAATAAAATCACAAGGAATAAAAACAAAATTAGTCCTTGGATTGATGATATTGTTTCTAATGATTTTGATGGTAGGTGGGTAGAGCCTTTATGGGAACTGAGTAGTTGCATTTAATATTGCTCCGAAATGTGCTTTATTGTGTGATACCAACCCCATTTAATTAATTTTATCAATCAATAAAAGACGGAAAAATTGATTCAAATATTGTTAGGAATTTTTAAATAAAGAAGGTTCTTTGCTTTTAAAAAGGTGAATCGCATTATTATGAATTACGGAAAGGTTTAATGAAAAACATAACCCATTAGATTTTCTATTTCTTAATAGAGCAGGATTTAATGGAATGATTCGTTTTAATAGAAAAGGAGGGTTTAATATTCCTTTTTGTAGAAAGCCACAAAGATTCGCTCAAGCGTATGTAACTAAAATTGTTAATCATGGCACATGTAAGCCAATTATTAAAAGAAAAAGATTTTGAATTTAAGTGTCAATCGTTTGAAGATACTATTGCAGATACATCATCATCCGATATTATTTATTGTGACCCTCCTTATATTGAAGACACGCAGATTATTTCAATGGGTGGGATGAGGATAAAGAAAAGAAACTTTTAATTTACTATCAGAAACAGAAAGTAAATTTATTTTATCAACATGGCATCACAATGATTTTCGTGAAAATGAATATATACATTCTTTGTGGAGTAAGTTTAATATTTTAACAAGAGAACATTTTTATCATGTCGGTGGTAGTGAAAAACAGAAACCAATGATTGAAGCAATTGTTACAAACTACAGCACTATGGTTTTAAACAATCAAGAGCAAGAGCAACAAGTTGCACATAGTGTTTGATGAAGACAAAATATTTATTATTTTTAACAATTTTACTTTTATTCTCTGTATTTTCCCAAAGCCCATCATCATTTTCAAAAGCCAAAAAGACTTCTTTACAAAGAAATATACAAAGACCATAACGAAACTTTTATTGTGGTTGCTCATACACTGGAAAAGTGGTTGATTTAGAAAGTTTATAGAAGTTAGGAAAATACTAAGAGAGCAAAAGAATAGAAGCAGAACATATTGTTCCTGCTTATTGGATAACAAAACTTACTGAAAAAAGGGAGAAAGTGCTGGAGTAAAGGAACAAAACTAAAAGGTATTAATGGTAGAAAATATTGTGAGAAAAACAATCCTGAATTTAAACAGGCTCATAATGATTTAATGAATTTAGTTCCTGCTATTGGTAGATTAATGGTGATAGGTCAAACTATAAATTTTCTATGATTGAAAGTGAAGAAAGAAAATATGGTGCTTGTGATTTTGAGATTTATAAAACAAAAACTAAAATTAGAGTTGCAGAGCACCTAAAGATTCTCGTGGTGATATAGCAAGAATATATTTATATATGCAAGATAAATACGGTTTAGAATTTACTGATGAAACTTTTTATCTTATGAAATATTGAATGAAATTGACCCAATTGATGAATGGGAAAAAGAGCGGATTAGAAGAATTGAAAAAATACAAGGTGAATTTATACACTGACAAATTCTTTCAATTTCTCAATCATTTTTCCGAAGGTTTCTTTTCCACTTTCCCAAAATTTAACAGTAGTTGAATCAATTTTAGCAGTTGAGAAAATTGTTTGACCCTGTAAACCAGATTGTGTAAAGTCCTCGTTAAAAAACAGACATAATCCTTTAATCTATCTTCATGTAGGATTATAAACTGATTCATTGCACTTGACCAATTTCGTATTGGTATCGTCCATTTTTACTAGCTGCCTCAATGGCTAAAAGACAACCTTAAAGGCAGAATCATCATGATTAAAATCTTACGATTCTTGATAGATTTTCTAATCACTGAGTTTAAAGACTCAATGGCATTAGTCGTATAGATTGCTCTTCTAATTGCTTCAGGATAAGCAAAATAAAGTAGCAACATTATCCCAATTTCGTCGCCATGATTTACCAATACTTGGGAACTGCTGACCCCATCTATGTTCAAATTCATCAAGCACAAGTAGCGCTTCATCCTCGCTGATAGATTGATAAATTTGCTTTAAGCTACTGGCAACCTGCTTCCTGTCCTTGTAACCCACATATTTAAGTGAGTTTCTAACCATATGAACAATGCACAGTTGAACATCAGCCTGTGGGAATACAGCATTAATAGCCTCAGGGAATCCTGTTAATCCATCCACTGAAGCAATCAGAATGTCTTTTACGCCACGATTAGCAATATCGTTAAGGACGCCTAGCCAAAACTTGGAAGATTCATTTTTGGACAGCCACAAACCTAAACATTCTTTCTTACCATCAAGATTAACACCTAAGGCGATATACATGGTCTTTTTAATAATTTGTTTATCTTGCCTAACCTTGATAACAATACCGTCTAAATAGACAATTGGATAAATTTCATCCAGTGGACGATTACGCCATTCAATCGCTTGAGTGATAACTGCCTGTGTTACATTGGATACCAGTGTTGCTGATATGTCTGCGTCATACATTTCTTTGAAGGTTGCCTACGATATCACGGGTACTCATACCCTTGGCATACAGGCTTAATATTTGACTATCAAAGCACCTAGCCTGGTTTTACCTTTTCAATAATGATGGGCTCAAAGTTAGCATTGCGATCCCTTGGAATAGCAAGTTCCACTTCGCCATGATTGCCTTTAACAATCTTTGGATAATAGCCGTTACGAGTATTATCAGAGCCATTATCTTGCCTGTGCTTTGGGTAGCCGAGATGATGCTCCATCTCAGCACCTAACGCCGCTTCGGATTGTCATTTTGACCAGTGGCTATGATAAGTTCACAGGTCATCTTAAGCGGACATTCTTAAAGTTCTGCGCGCTAATGAAGCTTTGGCTACTGATGCCTGCGTTGCTGGTTCTTTGGTTTTTCTTAGTGTTGTGTTACTTCCATGTTTTCCTTTGTGATTATGAGGGCTACACCCAGCTTTGCGTAAAATGCATCAACGAATTTTTTACACTCTATGCGCATGCTACCGGCAAGGTAAAAGACGATGCTTTTGCATCAACTTGATATTTTGCGCCAAAGTTGCTGGCGACGATTCAACAGATATCACCAGCCGCAAAAGAAACGCAACTGGCCACAACCGTTTACCGTCTTTGCCTGGTAACGCGTTGCTTATTTTATTAAATAAAGATAATCGCAGCAATAGTTTCTAAAATACAAAATTTAATTGTCAACACCACAATCTCATTCCACCATAAGAATATCTGGCACCCAAATCTGCTGGTGATTTTAAGATTTTCTAATACCCGGCGACTTGCGCATTACTACGCGTTGACTAATGAAATTTTATAAGCGATTCTTGTTATTCAACAAAGTACAATACATTCACCGCTAAAGTATTCATCTAGGCATACTTTGTATAAATCCTGGTATGAGAAAATGATTAACAGAAATATGATATATAACAATGATTAATAGGTATGTATAATTTTAAGATAATAGTGCAAATGATACTACCAGACCTGGTTTTACTTGGTAAATTATAAAGATAGAGCAGGTATGGAACCGCTAATGATATATATGAGCAATAGTACTGTTAATACGAAATGTATCGAAAGTACTTGACAATAACAATCATGCGGTCGTTTTTATTGAAATGAGGGCAGATAAATTATTAAGTTGCTTATGTGAAGCAGGCGAATACCGGGCATTTTGTTTTATAAAAATATTCTAATGCAGAGCGATAAAAAGTATATGGAATATAGGCACGAGTGCGCTTATTTACGGCTAAAGGATACCAACCTTGGAAGTCACCAGCCGCTGAATTACATTAGGCAATAAATATCACCAACACAAAAAACTGATTGATTTATTATTGAAATCTTATGAACGCATTTGGTCCAACTGAAGGGTTGTTTTAGATCCATTCAAGTGGAAGTGTCAACCGGTAATGGCTTTGTATACAATCTAATATATTTAATTATTTAGGCTATGAGTTAGATAATAATTATTTTTAGTATTATATGAACAGAATTACTGTGTGGAAAAAATGTATTAATGGAAATCACATTATTACAATCATTATCACTATTTTCGTACAGACAACAACTAAACTAAGGAGTGCATTATTATACTAAAATAATTGAGACACTGGTATTTTAATTGGTAGTGCAAGAACTCTACTTATTATTAGAATACTAGAATGCAAATAAAATTAATATCAAAGATGATGCATACGAATAACAAAGTTTAGTTTACTTATATATGTTGAATAATAATACAAAGATTGGACTCATATTATGTTAATTTACAAAGAGATTGTTAAAAATTAATATTAGTCAGTCAAACTTATAATCAAAATTTTATAAAAAATTATTGATGATTTTAAAATTGATTATTAAGTTAAAATATTAAACGTGATATTAATGTTAAATCCTTCATTATTTTTTTATCCTTGATAATGGTTTTTTTAAAATGTATATATTTTTGATAGTTGTATTAAAGCTCCAAAGATACTTTTATTATCAAGAGCACCAAGAGAGCGTTACTCATCTAAAATTGTGTTAAAATAAAAAGAACAGCTATAAATATCCTTATAAAACTTAAAAATCTTATATACCTGATGTATCGGTTGTGTAAAAATGAGCATAGAATAAGGCTATTGTGTTGTTGCAACATCTCTGCTGTGTCGTTTGGTAACACAAAAATAAAATGCTTTATCGACGATTTGTTATTCCTCGGACTCACTGTCGATGGTCGCGTATGACGCTCTTCCCGCGACGAAGGCAAAAATGCATGGTGAACAACCATATAACCCACCCCATCCTGCTGATACCTTCCGTCTCTGCTCGTCCACGGCCGTATATTGCGCCGGCGTCGACGGCTGGTTAGCGAAAAATCAACGTACCCCGGTCACGAGCGTATTGTACCACGGCGGTTTCGTCCCGCTACGGTGTAAAAATTTAACGAAATAACCCCTTCCCACCGTTCCCACTGCCTTGATGACATCTGTACGCTCCCGTTCATGGTCGTAGGTTGATTGCCCGCACCGACGACGACGAAAGAAATTCCTCGACTCACCGTCGATGATATCGCGTATGACGTTTCCGGCGACGAAGGCAAAAAATGCGGTGAAATTTAACCATATAACTTCCACCCTTAACTCGCTGATACCTTCTGTTCCTAAAACCATGGCCGGTATTGCGTCATGTCGACGGTTGCCATGAAAATCAACGCACTGGTCAATGATGGGTTAAAAATTACGGCGGTTTGTCCTGCTAGTAAAGTACATGGCACTTAACGAAATAACCCCTTCCCACCGTTCCCACTGCCTTGATAACATCTTTACGGCCCGTTCAGCGGTCGTAGGCCGATTGCCCGCACCGACGACGACGGAAGAAATCTCGACCACCGTCGATGGCCGTGCGCGTATGCGACGCCCCGCGACGAAGGGCAAAACGCATGCGGAAATTAACCATATAACCCTTCCCACCTCTTCCATCCTGCTGATACCTTCCGTTCGTCCACGATCAGCAGCCATGCCGACGGCTGGCTACGAAAATCAACGCACTTTGGTCAATGAGCGTGTTGTGCCATTTACGGTTTGTCCTACAGCTGCGCACATGTAAAATTTAACGAAAATAGCCCCACCGTTCACCGCCTTGATGACATCTACGTTACGTATCGCAGGCTGATTTCGCCCGCAACGACGACGACGCACCGGACTCACCGTCGACGGGTCGCGTATGGGTGACGCCCCGCGACGGCAAACGCATGGGTGAAATTGAACTACATATCCCTTCCACCCCCATCCTGCTGATACTGTTCGTCCACGGCCGCAGGCTGCGCCGGCGTCGACGGCTAAGAAGTGGCACCAACGCACTTTGGTCACGAGCGTATTGGTACCACGGCGGTTTGTCCCGTTATAGCTGCAGCATGGGTGCAAAAATTAACGAAATAACCTTCACCGTTCTACTGCCTGATGAGATTATCTGGTACGCTTCCGTTCATGCGGTCGGTGTTGATTGCCCGCACCGACGACGACGAAAGAAATTCCTCGGACTCACCGTCGATGGTCGTGTGCGGCATGACGCGACGAAGGCAAAAACGCGGGTGGAAATTTAACCATATAACCCCTTCCCACCCGCTGATACCTCTGTTCCGTACCGTCCATTGCCGCAGGCTGGCGGCGTCGACGCATGGTTAGCGAAAAATCAACGCATCTTCGTCAATGAGCGGTTGGTACCACGGCGGTTTGTCCTGCTACGTACTACGGGCACTTAACGAAATAACCTCTTCACCGTTCACGCCTGATAACATCTGTACGCTCGTTCGTTATCGCAGGCCGATTGCCCGCACCGACTACTGACGAAAGAAATTCCTCGACCGACCACGATGCACGCATGTGACGCCCGCGACGAAATCTAACCATATAACCCCACCCTTCCCATCCTGCTGATACCTTCACCGTTCGTCCATGACCGGCTGGAGGCTTGGCGTCGACGGACAAGCATGAAAATCAAACGCACTTTCGGTCAATTGAGCGGTTGCGCCACGGCGGTCGTCCTGCCAGCTGCGCCATGCGAAAAATTAACGAAATAACCCCTTCCCACCGTTCCCACTGCCTTGATGACATCTGTACGCTTCCGTTCATGGTCGTAGGTTGATTGCCCGCACCGACGACGACGAAAGAAATTCCGGACCACCGCCGATGCATACGTGCGCGTATGCGACGCCCGCGACGAAGGCTGGCGTAAAACACGCATGGCGTGAAATTCTTAACCATATAACCCCACCCCATCCTGGCTGATACCCGTTCCTTGTTCGTCCACGGTTGCAGGCCGGTGCCGGCGTCGACGGCTTAAGCGAAAAATCAACGCACTTTCGGTCAATGAGCGTGTTGTTACCGGTTTGTCCGGCACATGTACCTCAATCGAAATAACCTTCCCACCGTTCCCACTGCCTTGATGACATCTGTACGCTTCCGTTCATGGTCGTAGGCTGATTGCCCGCACCGACGACGACGAAAGAAATTCCTCGGACTCACCGTCGATATCGCGTAGCGTGACGCTCCCGCGACGAAGCACGCATGGTGGTACCTTAACTATATAACCTTCCCACCCTTCCCATCCTGCTGATACCGTCTGTTCGTCCACGGTCGCAGGCTGGCGCCGGCGCCGACGGCCAGCGAAAAAATCAACGCACTTCGGTCAATGAGCGTTGTACCACGGCGGTTTGTCCCAGTTGCGCGCTATGTAAAATTTAACGAAATAACCCCTTCCCACCGTTCCCACTGCCTTGATGACATTCACGCTTCCGTTCATATCGCAGGCCGATTGCCCGCACCGACGACGACGAAAGAAATTTTGACCACCGCCGATGGTCGTGCGGCGTATGCGACGCGCCCGCGACGAAGCGCAAAATGCGGTGGAAATTTAACCTTATAAATTTCTTCCCAACTTTCCCATCCTGCCGATACTTCCGTTCCCGTTCGTCCACGGCCGCAGGCTGAGCCGTGGGCGTCGACGGCTGCTGGCACCACCCGGTCAATGAGCGTATTACCACGGCGGCTTAACCTAAGAAGGCAGCGCTGGCGGTAAAAATTAACCAATAAATCTCACCGTTCCCACGCCGGATAATCTGGCCGCCTGTTCGCGGTCGGCTGATTGCCCGTACCCGACGACGACGAAAGAAATTTCGGACTACTGCCGATGGTCGTGCGTATGTACGCTTCGCGACGAAGGCAAAACGCTGGTGAAAATTTAACCATATAACCCTCAATTCCTATCCTGGCGATACCTTCTGTTCTGCTCGTCTACGGCTGCAGGTTGCGCCGGCGTCGACGGCTGGTTAGCGTAACCAACGCACTTTCGGTCAATGAGCGTGTTGTACCACGGCGGTTTGTCCTGCTAGTTGCATATGGGCAAAATTTAACGAAATAACCCCTTTTCCCACTGCGTTCTACCGCGCCTTGATGACATCTGTAATGCCCGTTCATCGGTTGATTGCCCGGCACCGACGACGACGAAAGAAATTCGACTCACTGTCGATGTCGCAGTATATGTGACGCTTAATTTGCCAAAATGCATAAAATAAATTCATAACCCCCACCCTCTATCCTGCTGATACCTTCCACCGTCCACGTAGCCGGCCGGCGTCGACGGCCAGCGAAAATCAACGCACTTCGGTCAATGACGTATTGTACCACGGCGTATTTGTCCCAAGAAGGCACATGGGGTAAAATTAACGAATAACTCTTCCCACCGTTCCCACTGCCTTGGATGACATCTGGTACGCCTGCTCATGGTCGGTGGTTGATTGCCCGGCACCGATTTGCGACGACGAAAGAAATTCCGGACTTCACCAACGATGGTCGGTATGCATATGACGCCTTCCCGCGACGAAGGCAAAAAATGCATGGGGTGTGGAAATTTAACCATATAACCCCTTCCCACCCCATCCCGGTTACAATCTTCTGTTCCTGTTCGTCCGTCAGGCTGCGCCGGCGTCGACGCGCTGCCAGCTGGCAAATCAACGCACTTCGGTCAATGAGCGTGTTGTACCACGGTTCGTCCTGCCAGCCAGTACAAGTGTACCTAACGAAATAACCCCACCGTTCCCCACCGCCTGATAACATCTGTACGCTTCCGTTCATGGTCGGGTGGCTGATTGCCCGCACCGACGACGACGAAATTCGACTCACTGTCGACGGTCAGCGTGACGCGACGAAGGCAGTCGCATGGGTGAAATTTAACCATAACCTTCCACCCATCCTGCTGGATAATTTCCGTTCGGTCCATGACCAGGCTGGCGCCGACGCTGCTAGCGAAAATCAACGCACTTCGACCACGAGCGTGTTGTGCCACGGCGGTTTGTCCTGCTAGCGTAAAAGTACATGGGTAAAATTTAACGAAATACCCCCACCGTTCCCACTGCCTGATGATGATCTGTACGCTTCCGCATATGGTCGTAGTTGTCGTTCCCGCACCGACGACGACGACGAAAGAAATTTCGACTTCACCAATGATGGTCGTGCGCGTATGTGACGCCTTTCGCGACGAAGCGCAAAATGCATGGGGTGTGAAGAACCATATAACTCTACCCTTCCCATCCTGCTGATAACCTTCCGTCTCTGTCGTCCACGGCCGCAGGTTGTTGGCGTCGACGGCTGGCGAAAATCAACGCACCTCGGTCAATGAGCGTATTGTACCACGGCGATTGTCCTACAGCTGCAAAAGTACATGGGTGTAAAATTTTAAATTAAATAACTTCCCACCGTTCCCACTGCCTTGATGACATCTGTACGCTTCCGTTCATGGTCGTAGGCTGATTGCCCGCACCGACGACGCACGACGAAAGAAATTCTCGACTCAATTGCCGATGGTCGTATGGTGACGCTTCCGGCGACGAAAATGCGTGTGAAAATTTAACCATATAAATCTCTTCCCACCCTTCCTCATCCTTCAGCTGATACCTTCGTTCCTGCTCGTCCATGGCCGTAGGCTGCGCCGGCGTCGACGGCTGCTAGCGAAAATCAACGCACTTCGGTCAATGAGCGTGTTGTACCACGGCGGTTTGCCCCAAGCAGCTGCGCGGCTACGGGGTGTACCAACGAAATACCCCTTTCCCACCGTTCCTACTGCCTGACAATATCTGTACGCCTGTTCATGGTCGTAGGCTGATTGCCCGCACTGACGACTTCCATCGAAAGAAATTCGACTCACCGTCGATGGCCGCGTATGGTGACGTTTCCGCGACGAGCAAAAATGCACAAGGAAATTAACCATACAACTTCCCACCCTATCCTGCTGATACCTTGCTTCGTTCGTCCATGACCGTAGGCTGCGCGGCGTCGACGGCTACATGGCACCAACGCACCTCGGTCAATGATGTGCTGTGCCACGGCGGTCCCTGCTGGCAAAGTAAAATTTTAACGTAGCCAACCTTCCCACCGTTCCTACCGCCTTGATGACATCTGGTACGTCGGCGTATCGCAGGTTGATTGCCCGCACCGACGACGACGAAAGAAATTCCTCGGACTCACCGTCGATGGCTGCGCGTATGACGCGACGAAGGCAAAATGCATGGAAATTTAACCATATAACTCTTCCCACCCTCATCCTGCTGATACCTTCCGTCTGTCCACGGCCGTATTGCGTTACGACGCATACATGAAATCAACGCACTTTCGGCCACGATGCGTGTTGCGCCACGGCGGTTTGTCCTGCTGCGCACATAGTGTACCTAACGAAATAACCCCACCGTTCCCCACTCGCCTTGATAACATCTGTACGCCGTTCATGGCTGCAGGCTGATTGCCCGCACCGACGACGCATTTTGTTAGGCCTCGACCACCACGATGGTCGTGCGTATGTGACGCTCTTTCCGCGACGAAGCGCAAAAATTTTACGGAATTTAAACTACATAACCCCCACCCATCCTGCTGATACTGTTCCCGTTCGTCCACGGCCGCAGGCTGAGCCGGCGTCGACGCATAGCGTACCAACGCACTAATAATGAGCGTAAGGTACCACGGCGGTTTCGTCCTGCTAATGCAAGTGCTGGCTGGGTGTACTTAACGAAATAACCTCCCACCGTTCCCACTGCCTGGATGACACCCGTACGGCCTCGTTCATGGTCGGTTGATTGTTCGCACCGACGACGATTTGAAAGAAATTTCGACTCACCGTCGATGGTCGTGCGTATGCGACGCTTCCGGCGATTTAGCGGCAAAATGCATGGGTGGAATAACCTTATAACCTTCCTACCCTTCCCATCCTGGCGCTGATACCGTCCACGCCAGGCTGGTG
Organism: Candidatus Thiodubiliella endoseptemdiera; assembly: GCA_013416635.1. Lineage (GTDB taxonomy): Bacteria > Pseudomonadota > Gammaproteobacteria > PS1 > Pseudothioglobaceae > Thiodubiliella > Thiodubiliella endoseptemdiera. The sequence continues at coordinate 20,584 of JACCHT010000006.1, forward strand.
CCGGCGTCGACGGCCAAGAAGCGACCACCGCACTCGGTCACGATGCGTATTAAACACGGCGGTTTGTCCTTAGCTGCGTACATGGGTGCGTACCAACTGGTCAACCTTCCCACCGTTCCTACTGCCTTTGGATAACATCTGTACGCTTCCGTCTGGCGGTCGGTGGCTGACGCTCCGCACTGACGACGACGAAAGAAATTTCGACTCACTGTCGATGGTCGTGCGTATGGTGACGCTCTTCCGGCGACGAAGGCACGCATGGGTGAAGAATCATATAACTTCCCACCTATCCTGCTGATACTTGCCCCTGGTACCGTTCACGGTCAGGCTGGTGCCGGCGCCGACGGGCGGCAAGGGAAAATCAACGCACTTTCGGTCAATGAGCGTGTTGTGCTCACGGCGGTTTGTCCTGGCGAAGGTAAAAGCGGTACTTAATGAATAACTTTTCTTACTGTTCTACCGCTGCTTGATGACATCTGGTACGCTTCCGTTCGGCGGTTGCTGATTGCCTGCACTGACGACGACGAAAGAAATTTCGGACTCATACTGCCGATGGTTGTATGTGACGTTTCTGCGACGCATGGGGTGGAATTTAACCATATACCTTCAATTTATCCTGATGGGTTTTTCAAGAAACAGCCCGTCTACGGTTGTAGGCTGGTGGCAAGCCGACGCATAAGAAGGGAAAATCTCAACAAGTACTTTCGGTTTACGAGCGTGTATTGTACTACGGCGGTTTGTCCTGGCGAAGGTGCGCATAAAATGGACGAAATAACCTTCACCGTCTTACCCGCCTGATGACATCTGGTACGCCTGCTCATGGTCGTAGGTTGATTGCCCGCACCGACGACGACGGAAATTCCGACTCACCGTCGATGCGGTCGTGCGTATGTGACGCCATCAGGCACGCGTAAGTGGAAATTCTTAACCATATAACCCCTTCCCACCCTTCCCATCCCGTTGATTACCCTCTGTCTCTGCCCGTCCACGTATCGGTATTTTCGGCGTTCTTAATTTGGCTGGCATGAAAAAATCAACGCACTTTGTCAATGAGCGTATTGTACCACGCATATTCGTCCTACACAGTAAAAGTACATGGGTAACTTAACGAAATAACCCTTCCCACCGTTCCCACTGCCTGATAACATCTGCACGCCTGGTTCATGGTCGGTATTGATTGCCCGCACCGACGACGACTTGTTGTACCTCGACTCACCGTCGATGCACAAGCGGCACGCCTTCATGACGAAGGGCAAAAAATTTACGGTGGAAATTTAACCATATAACCCTTCCACCCATCCCGCTGATACCTTGCCTGTTCGTCCATGACCGTAATACGGGCGTCGACGGCTACATGGCACCAACGCACTTCGGTCACGAGCGTGTTGCCACGGCGGTTTGTCCCCACAGGCCGCGCGGCTAATAAGTGTACTTAACGAAATAGCCCTTCCCACCGCGTTCCCACTGCCTGATGACATCTGCGGTTACGGTCGTAGGTTGATTGCCCGCACCGACGACGACGAAAGAAATTCCTCGGACTCACCGTCGATGGCCGTGTGCGTATGTGACGCTCTTTCCCGCGACCAGCGCGTGAAATTAACCATATAACCCCACCCCATCCCGGATACCTTCCACCCTGTTCGTCCACGGCCGCAGGCTGGCGCCGGCGTCGACGGCCATAGCGGTGCACCAACGCACTTCGGTCAATGTGATGCGTATTGTCACCATGGCGGTTTGTCCGCCAGGCTGCAAAAGTACATGGGGTACTTAACGAAATAACCTCCCCACCGTTCCCACCGCCCTGATGACATCTGGTACGCCCGTTCGCTATCGCAGGCTGATTGCCCGCACCGACGACGACGGCGAAAGAAATCTCGGGACTCACCGTCGATGGTCGCGCGGTGACGCCCGCGACGAAGGGCAAAACGTAAGGAAATTCTTAACCATACGTAACTCTTCCCAACTTCCATCCTGCTGATACCTGTCTCACCGTCCATGCAATGCAGGCTGGGTGCCGGCGTCGACGGCCATTAGCGAAAATCAACGACTATCGACGATGCGGTTGGTACCACGGCGGTTTGTCCCAAGAAGGTAAAAAGTACATGGGGTGTAAAAATTTAACGAAATAACCCCTTCCCACCGTTCCCACTGCCTTGATAACATCTGTACGCTTCCGTTCATGGTCGTAGGCTGATTGCCCGCACCGACGACGACGAAGAAATTCTCGACCACCGTCGATGGCCGTGCGCGTATGGTGACGCTCTTCCCGCGATTTTAGCTACAAAATGCATGGTGGAAATTTAACCATATAACCCCTTCCCACCCTTCCCATCCCGTTGATACCTTCTGTTCCCGTTCGTCCATGGCCGTAGGCTGGTGCCGGCGTCGACGGCTAAGAAGGGAAAAAATCAACGCACCCTGGTCAATGAGCGCGTTGGTGCCGCACGGCGGTTTGTCCCCATAGGCTGCACATGGGGTGTACCCTAACGAATAAATCCTTCCCACCGTTCCTGACTGCCTGATGACATCTGCACGTCGGCATTACGTATCGTAGGAGCCGATTTGCCCGCACCGACGACGACGAAAGAAATTCCTCGGACTCACCGTCGATGGCCGTGTGCGTATGTGACGCTCTTTCCCGCGACGAAGGCAAAAAATGCATGGGGTGTGGAAATTTAACCATATAACCCCTTCCCACCCTTCCCATCCCGTTGATACCTTCCGTTCCGAAACCGCGCCGTCGACGGCTATATGAAAATCAACGCACTTTCTGGTCAATGATGTGTGCTGTGCCAATGGCGGTTTGTCCCGCAAGAAGCGTACATGGGTGTAAAATTTAACGAATAACCCTTCACCGTTCCGCATCGCCTTTGATGACATCTTTTACGCTTCACGTATCAGGTTGATTTCGCCTGCACCGACGACGATTTAAAGAAATTTCGACTCACCGTCGACACATATGCATTTCCCGCGATTTAGCCGCAAAATGCATAAGGAAATTTAACCATATAACCCCTTCCCACCCTTCCCATCCCGTTGATACCTTCCGTTCCCGTTCGTCCACGGCCGTAGGCTGGTGCCGGCGTCGACGGCTAAAAAAAATCAACGCACTTTCGGTCAATGAGCGTGTGTTGTACCACGGCGGTTTGTCCCAAGAAGGTAAAAAGTACATGGGGTGTAAAAATTTAACGAAATAACCCCTTCCCACCGTTCCCACTGCCTTGATGACATCTGTACGCTTCCCGTTCGTCGTAGCTGGGATTGCCCGCAACTGACGACGACGCATAGGCACCGGACTCACCGGTCGATGGCCGTGCGTATGCGACTTTCCGCCAGACGAAGGCACGCACAAGTGTAAATTAACCATAACCCTTCCCACCCATCCTGCTGATACCTTCCGTTCCTGAACACGTCCACGGTCAGGCTGGCGCTTCGCCGACGCTGCTAGCGGCAAATCAACGCACCCGGTCAATGAGCGTTGTGCCAATACGGTTTGTCCTGCTGAAGGCAAAAGTACATGGGGTGTAAAAATTTAACGAAATAACCCCTTCCCACCGTTCCCACTGCCTTGATGACATCTGTACGCTTCCGTTCATGGTCGTAGGCTGATTGCCCGCACCGACGACGACGAAAGAAATTCCTCGGACTCACCGTCGATGGTCGTGTGCGTATGTGACGCTCTTTCCCGCGACGAAGGCAAAATGCATGTAAGTGAAATTAACCATAAATCCCACCCTTCCCACCCCGGCTGATACCTTGGTGTGCTCCTTTCCGTCCATACGTATTGCGCTCAAATGACGATCAGGAAAGAAATTCCTCGACTGCCACGTCGATGCCATTGGGTGCTCTTGGGCACCCAGCTAGAAGCATCACGTATGCCCTTGCGCCCTGCACCCACAGAAGTATCCAGGCTCTTGGCGCCCTGGGCACTCCAGCTGGTAGCTATCCCGGTGCTCTTTTGCCCTTTAGCACCAGCTGTAGCCATCCTGGCATATAAAAGCCCCAGCCAGAAGCTCAACCAGGCCGAGTCGAGAAGGTAGCAGCAGAGAGCGTACGATGGGAAGGCAGCGAAGGGAGCAGTGGACGACCATCGACGAGGAAGGGCCGAGTCGAGAGCGTATCAGCGGAGAGCGTACGATGGGAAGGCAGCGAACGACCATCGACGAGGAAGGGCCGAGTCGAGAAGGTAGCAGCAGAGAGCGTACGATGGGAAGGCAGCGAAGGGATCAGAGCACGGCCAACGATGGAAGGGCCGCGCGAAGGTATCATCGATGGCGCGGTCTGCCATTAGCGGGAAGAAGGTCGATTTATCAGTGCTGAGCCCTCGACGGGACGGTAGCGAAGCGCAGGCTACCGCTGCCCCTGCACAAGCACCCATTAGCTGTACCTGGTTATCGCTACTCCCGCCGTTTACCCG
>JACCHT010000006.1:30000-42500 GCA_013416635.1 Candidatus Thiodubiliella endoseptemdiera
TGTCCTGCGTCTTGCGTACACAATGTTGTCAGCTCTCGCGCATTGTACTAATACTTCGTTGATTGTCCATTCGGTTCTACCCAACGTTTATATATGATAGTTTCAAATTTCCTGTGGCCTTGAGATTACCAACCACCATCGTACGTTTCCGCATGTATGCAAACTTGTTTCTTTGTTTCAAGTGCGTTAAATGAAAGTCAGACTAATAAAGAGTAAAAGTACTGTTTCTTGTATCCTTACGCGGTTCTTCAAAAGGCCAAATGATTTGATGCCGCTGTCATGTATATTAAAACGTTAACACAAAGTGCAAAACATCATTCGCGTCAATCAACAAATACACCAGTTACAAAGATCAATAAACATCTGGTAATTCGTTATTTTAATTTAACCCTTCAATAACACATGTTGAGCTGAAAATAAATCTGCGCTATCAACTATAAATATATGATAAATTGATTTATAAAAAAAGTGGCGCTTTCAAAACCATACATCGCTCTTATTGATAAAACATTATGATCACCGCACAATCTTGCACGACAGGTAGACAATAAGTGTATCATTGCTGTCAAGTACCCAAATGGAGATCGGGGAAATCCTGTTGACGTTCGTTTTAAATGGAATGTTTTGATTGACGGTGTATTTTTATGAACCAATCACAACCTTTTACATTAGCAAAGTCATTTAATAAAAATACTGTAGACTTTTGATATCGGTTTACACGATATTTATCGACCCAAGAAGTAAAATCACCTCGGTCGTTGGCCTCGGTAATTATCACTTTCTGCTGATAAACTATCATGTCAACTTTATCAAGTACGGCTGTATATTATCATATACTTTAGGTGATAACGCATTTGTTTACCATGTGATATAAAAGTTAAAATCTAATGAAATGCATTAGACATCTTCCCGAGATTCCCTTAGCGGGTTGGATAAAAATATATCACTCCCTTTTCCGTTACTACTTCGTAATCGGTATCTTTTGTAATTCGTCAGTTTCCGGAAAACCCTAACCCTAACCCCTTCTACCATGTATATGACAAAAAGATCATAATACGGCCATGTCTGTCAGATCCCTCATCAGCTCCTCGCGACTACCGGCTCTCTTGCTGGTATATCAGAACTTAGGGCTAATAAGTGATCTGATATGAAAAAAAAGGTCATGTGATAACTATATGCACGATCAGACAAATATGTTTAATCGAACCTCGCGAATTGTTATTTATATTTTTAGTATTGGTTATTTCACAAGACGCGAAAAATAAAATTAGGATAAACACTACCGAGATATACATGTAGGTCAGACCACCTTACTACTTAATTCTAAAGTACTAAATGACAATATCATCATTAATTCTTACTTGAATAATCCAATGATTGTAATATGTCAAGTATGCTACGAGCATAAACGGATAATTGCCCATTTAGTTTGGAGAAGACGAACGTAGATTGAGGGATGGTTATGGTGTTTAACACCACTTTTTAACAATGCTTCAGGTATCTCGGTGGCGGGTAATTTTATTGCGGATGAAACCGAAAAGTACCGTGAGATAAACACCGATTCGTCCCAAGTCACTGTCAAACTTTATCACATAATGTTGTATCGAGTATACCTCGCATGTGCGGGGTTCAGAACTCATAAATATCAGTGGTGATGTGGGTTCCTGATCGCATAGGCAGTTAAGTAAATCCAACGATCATATACGACCACGACACCCTAGTACGTAGACAAAAACCTAAAACATTTTATTGGTAGACATGCAAAATTTATCCGGCAATTGCCACAATTGAAAATCCACAATTAACAAGAAAGACGGAAGATAAAAGGAGTAATCAGAAAGCTGTAAATCAGGGCAGATACGTTAATGGCTTATTAGAAACAAGTGACAAACAATAAAATAAATATTGGGACAGAAATCTAAGATTAGGGGTGCTTCAGGTGTGTTCCGGAAGGAAGTTCGCCAGCTAATATCAAAGTCCCGCCGCATGCTTAATTGTCATTTTTTCGGCTATAATTTTTGTAAATGTACCGCCATACTCCAATGTACATATTCGTCGTTTAAATATGGCATTGTTTATACAGCAGTATTTCCACAGTGGACTTTTATATTTTGGATTTTAAGCGATATCATAAAACAAATTCCCCAAGATTAAAGAATTGTGAAATTACCCATTAGAGGCCTGGATCAACATAAACATACTGCAAAATAAACAAAATTTATTAAAGCTCAATAATACATGTAAATCGGAAGTGGTCAAGTTTTCCGAAGAATATGTTACCTTTCTCCAATATTAAGTTCGTTAACCGGTTGCTTTATTAAAACTACAATGTATGTGCATTCCATAAAGCCGACCGTATGTTGTGACTACTTTCCTGTATTCCATGTACCTAAGATGTTGGTTCAATTTACGGTTTTATAAAAGTATTCACTGTCGCCTGTTATAGGTAGCCTAATATATACTTAGTCTGGCCTCACGATAGTAAAGTTGAAATACTGCTAAAGCTTGTGTTGTTCATTCGAGTCCATATCGATTCATCCACTATTCATTATCGGTCAATATGTTACGCTCTTGTGTTTCTAATGACCGATTGCTTCGCTGCTTGCCGTAGGATTTTTACAGCAGATGTAATGGCGGTTATACGTAGTATGGAATAAAGTAGTGCATTTTACAAAGGAATTATTTACCGGCTGCTTCTACAATAATGTTTTCCGCTTGTATGACTCTCAGTTTGGCGAATGACCGCGAGCGTTTACTTCACTAAAAGAAGCCCCTAAGTTCTCAAAGTTTTACCTTTCCATGAAATTTCGAAATTATCATCAATTTGAAAATAATATTCCTTCAAAAGCTTCTCATTTCAAAGACTGGGATGCACTGATCCTCATACTTGGAAATAATTCTGCATGCGGGTATCGCCAGTTGGCCGTCCGACGTTCAATAATAAGAATATTGTTTTTGCTCGTGTCAACAAATGCAATATGTTATCTCTGGTTGTAATGTAGTACAGTTAAATTATTCGGCGATGGTAGCCAGATGTGCGGTTACGGTCGTGAGTTATAGCAATGGACAGTATAAAGGTAGGATAATCATTAGGTGTCACAATCATCAACATAAAATTCCTAAGATATTGTGCTTGTTGACATTGCAAATTCAAAATATAAAAGAAGATATTTCGAGTATTTCGGAACGAAGTACGAAAAATGGCGCAAAATACAAACAACCGTTACCCCAATGACTGCATGGGTCTGCATAGCGATACCCGAAGTCACGTCGCACGTCTTTAAAATCAAAAGCAGTAAAAAAATAAGGGTTTAGCTTCTCAATATTTAAAACATCAGTAGCCGAAGTTCATTTAACACATATTCAATGACTATGCGATACGAATCATGTTATGCATAGCTCTATGACATATACCGTACCCTATTGCAAAATTAACAAATAATGCTAAATGATATAATGTACAGCATTACGAGTTATTAAGACATTGTTGTGAATAATGCTGTGAAAGAGCGTTACGCCACTATGCAAAGTCACTTTAATAAAAGTTGATTGTCAGTTCAGTTTATAATATGTTTCTGAATAATAAAATTAAACATAACAGCTTTAAGTCAAAGGGCCAAATGTACGACAAATAAAATGTTCAAGCGTTTCCATGCTCGTGGAGTAGTAACCTGCTATCATTATTGTTATTAGCTTGGCGAATCAGCAGTGATGCCGGTCAAGCTTGCGTATCGGCATACCTCGATAGGTACCGGGGAACGGGTTCTCGATGTTAAACAATATATAAATACAGCACGCAGTAAATTCAGTTTTTTCAGTGCCTACATCTTCTATTTTTATTATGATTATGCGCAATTTTCTGAAGCTTAAATTTCCACCCGCTGTTTTCGTTTAAATGCAATGCTTCAATATTTGTGGTTGTATGTTTCTTCGACTCATTACTTTATGGGTTTTAAGACAAGCTAAAACCTAAGCAACGTTCACTAATACCATCAAATATAGTATTATAATAAAATAAATATTGGCGCAATTATTGCCTTCATAGAGAGTAATGTCAACTCGAAAGTAGCCTTCCGTGAACAACTTTCGATATTGCAATCTCGATAAAGCCTTCAGCAAGAGCTGGCACAATCAGCTTTTACCATACGGTGTCTCACTTCGCTTCGACCGACGCGCTTAAAAACCGCTCCTTATAAAATATCTGAATTGCAATATTATGATCTCCCCACTTGACTTCATACTATATACAGCGTGTTCACTGATTTTCATTACGTTACCGTTTGTCAGGATGACTCCGCGACAAAGTTGCTTTATTATACTTTCGTGCATGCAAGCCGTACTCTTGAGTTGATAGTTATTATGGTAATATTCCCTGCCTGAATAATACGGCTCAGCGTTTCAGTTTTAGTTTAAAACATATTTTTATTGTTAAATATGGAATATGGATCGGGACACAAGTTTCAACTTATGAGCTCTTTCTTCTCGAATACATTGTTGGGCTAAAGATGCGCAGATATAATATGTATAGTTAATAAGAGCGAGTTGGGGTTGAGCGTTAAAGAATGACTATATACAAAACAAGACTGTAAGATAATGTTGTTGAAAAGAAAAAATAAAGAAAAGAAAAAGATGTCATTGAAGATGTGCTTTAGATTATTTATAATTGTACCTTTTGCCTTAATAGTATTTAAAGTTACGTTTAAAGTCGAAATATATTTCAGCGTGGAGATCACCTTCTTTTTGTCAGTAGAATATCACAGCCAATGCTGTAGTTGCAAGCTGCTTTCCTCTATTATTCGGCGTTATTTGTCACAATCAAAAAGAAATGGTGAGTATTATGAAAAGTTTATTGAAATACAGAAAGTATTTGCTGTACTTTTATTTCTTGAGCAAATCAAATTCAAGAAGGATGCATTGCAGCGAAGCCGTGTTGTGAATTGCGCTTAGTTTTCAGAACCATAAGAATAAAGTGTCTCGAATTGGCATTGAGATTGAACCGTGATCGCCTTTAAATTCTAGATAGTGTGTCAAGATGCCGCACCGAAAGCACAAGGTTATTCCATTCTTAATGCTGAGAAGAATAGTTAAGATAAAGTCTACAGACGGAACAATAATATCGTTGCCATGTTTCGAAGGATGTAGTCGGCCTGATTGTTGGGAATAAGACAGTTATGTGTGCTACCGTTTTGGGATGTTATGGCCGGCTCGAGCTCTTGAAGTTCTTCTTCACCCCCTGCGCCAGCTCTTTGCCATAGAGCAGCCTGGTGCTGCGTTATCGGGAAGTCCGGCGATGGGCTCCCAGCCGCCTCCTCAACCGCCCAACAAAAATTAGCCTCGAGCATCACCACAGCGTGTCCACGAATGTAAATAAGTGGCGGCTCTTCTAAATTTATTTACCAGCGACAGGCGCTGTGGCATACTTTACTGCCGCACGTTTGAAATGTTTGCTTCCTCGCTAAAGGTCTCAAATAAGCGGCGGTTTACTAAGCGGCCTGGCTTCGTCGTGTCGGGTGCTGTACTTGCTGAGTTTTCGCTGGTTTTGCAAAGCTTGCCTGCTGGCACAATAAATATCTCTTTCGGACTGAAAGCTCGGCGTATCGATGAGTTTATGTATTTTGGAGTTTCTGGACTATTTCGGTGCCAGGCAGCGTTGTGCGTAAAGCGAACGCAGCAGTGCTAATACCGGCTGGCCGAAAACCGGTGGAAATGGGCGTAGAGTTCTAGTATTTTCGCGCAAAATGGCCAGCATCGGCGTATTCCACTGGAATCTTCGTTTACTGGCTGGTACCAATGCGCCGGTTTTCACAAAATTGGCTTTATGTGTCAAACCTTTTGTCAAACTTTGAAATTTCAGTGAAACAAAATCTTTAGCAATATAAGTTCTTCAAGAGAAAGTTTACATATTATATGCTCTTATTACTGGTGACTGAAAGCTAGCAAAATCAGACGATACGCTTCGTGCTTTTGAATTAAATGATGCTTGTATATATCTTTCATATTACTTTTTCTATCAGACAGTTAGCATAAGTAGTATGTATACCCTTTTAAAATGCGAGTATATTTTTTCAATTCAGAGGGATGGTTATTGGCGGAGAGATGTTGTTGCGCCGGGTTTCTGTAGTGGGATGGTTGGTTAGGAAATCATTTTTGCGACTACTCAGTCGGGTCCAGAAGCTTCGTATGGGATCAATAATTTTTAAAATATGTTCACTTCATTCTCAGTATAAAATTCATTTACAAGCATTATTATTTTTATATCAAAAGTCTGAAGAGTATCACGTTCTCCTCCAACTTCGACAGCAAGACCAAAAGTATTTATTTAATAAACACTGTTCATCTTCATTAGCTGGTCGTCGAAGTTTTCATCATTTCCATATTTCTGCTGAGGAGGAACACAGCCGTTTCCTCTTATTCGATTTCCGGGCGAAGATTATTACCTGCGCATGTTTTTCGACCGGGATCTATTTCGCCACGTGATCTAAAATACGCACTTTTGCAATTTTTCAGCTTGCCTTGCCTCTCGTTTCATATAAGCGATATTTTCAAAACAGTTTTTCTAAATCGGTTGCAATTTCGGGTATCTTCGCCAGTCCGACGGCCTGCCGCTCATCAGTTATTGCTTAAATGAGGCTGTGCCGCTTTTTGGGAAACACTTTTAGCCGGCATCATTTCATCAATCATCATGCGGTCAAGTTATTAAAGCTGGCTTGCCTTTTTCTTCGCTTTTCGCGGCTCATTTGACGTCGCAGTTTTGCATCGCGGCATTGAGCTTTTCGGTCGCCGGGGAGTGCGCATCACTGGTTATTGTCAGTACTTAAAACATCGCAGTGTCGTTGGTTGCTCACTGCGTGCTCACGAAGTCATCGGGATCTACCGGGTCACTTACCAGTTTATTTGCGCCGTTTCCAGCCGTTCTTCATTTCCGGTTCTCGTTGCCGTTTCGTTATACGTCAGAGTTCGTATCTTCCAGAACAATATGCTGTGCCGATTCCGACGGTTAAAGCATGATGGCGCGCCCGTCATTTGTCGGTCCATCGTGTTCGAGGCCGCCATCAAAGCAGCATGAATTTCACCAAAATCGTTTATTCGTCGATTTTCGCTCGTTTCCTCGCAAATTTCGCAAGTCAGTACCGCCACCGTAATATACGATAAGCTGAGATTTCAATGGTCGAGCGATATCTCTGCGCCAATGCTGTTAAATAAGAGCCAGTTAAACAATAATATCGAATTGGTCAACAAAATTTCGGGAGAAAATTTATTTTATTTCATGCTTCTACGAGTTGATATTGCGCATATGTGACAGCGGGATTTATCGTCGCGACAGGTCCGTCAGTGAAGCCTGTGCGCGTTCACGAACATCGGTGTTGTGTCGAATATCGAATATTGCACGGTGCCATTAAAATGAAAGAAGCCATCATTGCAACGGAAATATTCAGTATGGTCAGTCAGTCAATATTGCGTTACAGGGTAGATCGATTACGGTTTGTCGAAAATATTGACCTGTTGCCATGGTTGACACGTTGCCTTTCAGGGTATCAATACTGGTTTATTCTTCATGGGTGATTGATCATTTTATCGCCTTTCGGCGCAACGGGCCATCCAAATCTAAAACAAAGTCACGAATTTGCTTTGAATGTACTCGAATGGCGATGTCGATATCTTCACTGCCCAATGTTCCGACCGAAAGAACGTTGATTGGTCAATTTTTAAGATATCGATAGGTTTGAGAAGCTGAAATGCTGATGTTTGAATGCCTGTCGAAAGAAGATGGAATTTGAAAAGATGATCTGGTGTCGCGTCGCCTTCAGGATTCAGAGTCAAAATTGAAGTGTATCGAGTTTGTTGATATCATTTCGGCGGGTTTTTCAATTTATTGAATGGATACTGGCCGACTTCAGCGCATTTCATCGATGCATGAACTTCGATGGAATGCGGCACAGTAAGAATTTGTCATCGAAATTAGCCAGACGGCAATGGACACTGAAAACGTTTGCATGATACCCATCTGATCGAAAACTTCACGCATATTTATCGAGGGTTTGAAACCCGCAAACGCAACAACTCTATTCTATTCCAAACCCATGTTTATTTCGATACTCATCGAACCCACCTACTCGAGGTGACTGGTTAACCACCGCTTTGAATGGTACTTAGAGGTTTTGCCTCAGATAATCACCGAACGTCCTGGAAATTTTCATTTCGCAATGCCCGATTTTATGGGTTCAGTTCCACGCCAGATTCGGCGAATCTTTTTATTTTAATGAATCATCGGTATATGGTACATGAGATAATTTTAGGCTTCCGAAATGTCATTTTCTCGAAGCCATTTCTTTCGGCGCCTGTTTGTTCAGACTGGAAACATCGTGTCACATGAACCGGTCGGAAAACATGATGTCACACTCCCAGTTTCACATCTCTCATAGATGCGTGAAAACCCGCCGAAATTGGTTGTTCACCACAGAATTTAGACTGCAAAATAATGAGTTTCGACTTCGTAAAAGATTTGAATGAGCCCAGTACTGTTTGCTATCCGCTTTATGTTTGATACGATCTCGCGTTCTGCGCGTCGGCGATTTCAAAGCCGCTCGATGACCGTGCTCTGATTCCTGCGTGCGAGGTTCTTCTGTTTCTGGCCCTGAGCACTCCAGCGTAGCGTCACCACCGGTGTCGGTACGAAGTGGCGTCGGCGATGATCACGTCCCACCGCATGACGTTAATGGAAGTGCGGTTCGTAGTTGCTTCAAACAACCGCGGCATGGCACCACCCGGTACTTGCCTTGACCAGTACGCCCACGGATAGTGCCACTCTACTACAGCACGATCGAAAATGCTGATTTTGCCGTTGTCGCGCCTTTAACCTTCCAGCGGTCCCACCCGCGTTCGATGACCTTCAGCTCCCTGCTTATACCCTTGCGCATTCTGCCGACGGCGATTGCAGCCAGAAGTCCACCTGTTTATCGCCGCAGGTCGATAGTACTGATCCGTACCAAGAATTTATTGCCAGCCGTGCCGAGTTTTATATCGCAGCACGGTAAAATGTAAACAAATGGCGAATAATAATGCTCGACGGAGCCGACTACCGATTTCGATTTAAAACAGCAAAACCTTATCATCCTGATATCTGGCGTGCCTGACAGTTTTAACGATGACCGCGACCGATACGTATTTATGTTCGAGAAAGTCGATATCCGGCCCACGCCATAACCTCGGCAAAATGATATTACGCGTACGCCAGCATTTTGCCTGATATCGCCGTACAAACGACGTTCTGAATTTTAACGTTTCTTTGACGAAACATACCGATTGGTTTCGGAAACCACGATTGCATACTACCGGTAATGAAACCGAGTTGTTCATCGAATTCCCACGGGAAAGTCGTCGCCGCAAAATACGACTTTACGGCGGTCTCGATCGCTTTCCTAACATAAGCGAAAAATCAGCGTACGATTATGATCGTTTATCGCATCAGCATTTTATGAAAACACGTTTCAACAAAGAAAACACTTAAAGTTCGCCAGTCCTCCCCACCTTGCCGAAATGTTCGCTTAATGGCGCAAACAGCCCATGCCCCATGGCGAGACCATCTACTCACGCGACAGCCGGTAAACCAGTGCACGGCCATCGTCCACATGCAAGTACGACGCAACCGGGCCGTCTCTCTGTATTGATCATAAAGATGCGGTTAACTTGGAGACAACGACCGTGTCAAATCATGTTGGGGACCGAGTTTTCGACCGGAGAAAAGCGGTGCCAAAACACAGTAATTATCAACTTCAATTGAACAGGGCGGTATCATATTGAAATACGGCGTTTTCGTGATACTATCAAAAACACGCAACGCCATGGTCTTCGGGTCAGTTGCGAACGACGTTAGCCTATCAGCGAATGTGCTTGCGTTAATGAACGCCGTGCTGGCGACGGCGTACTCGGCACGAAGTTACCCGCTGCGAACAACGCGAGGCATCAGTGACACAATTCATTCCTCGATGAAAGCGCCGCGAGCGTCGTCGTCGCGGCTGCTGCCACCAAAAATGCACCGCGCCGTAAGAGCAGGCCAACAGCCGGTGTTAAATGCCAACACAAAGAGAACGCTTTGCACCGTGGCGATACGGGGTGTGTCTGGCTTAATTGAAATATAGAAAATTTGCTTTCGCGCCTGGCGCTTTATCAAACGCGTAACGACGTGAAAGTGCGTATTTACAAACGCCCGCCTACAAAATTTATGCCATTTCCGCGGCGCGGCCGCGAACGGCCGAGCAGTCGCGATTGAACAAATGTAAGCGTTAGCTGGTTGCAGGCCGCGCCTGGCCCGTACACGGCTGAATTTTCGAATACTTTGCCATCACGCTCATGTCGCTACTTCACCGCACCACGAGGCGGCGCAGCAAAGTCTCGAGGTGTAAACAATGCCAATTTCGATTTTAAAATTGAAATGTCCACCGTCGCCGTACCGTAAGTTCCAGTAGTATTCGTGAACCCTTTACCTGAACAATGGCCATTGATAAATGCCTGTCAATACAGCCCAGCCCATTCTCATAAGCGAGTATGTACAGTCGGCGTTACCGTACCAGCGCGCCGACGACTCGTCCTCCAGCGAGCATGTCATGTTATCGCCGATCACTGTTCCCGGCGTTTGCCTTTTTCCTGCCGAAAATGTGAATTGTGCTCAATCATCAGTCAGCCTTGAGCCATAATTTTCATGAATTGCTCGGTTTTTACCGCGGCGGGTGCTAGCAGAGTTGCACGGATGGAGTATAAATTTCAGGCGACTTTATTCTGCGCTTCACCGCATCTTTGAAAGCCTGTGTACACTGGCTAAAGCCATATATTGTTGTCCCTCTTACCGTAATATCATACCTGTCACGCTGTCGAACGTTGATGATGTTGCGCCTTTCAGGGCGGTGGTCTGGTCAGCAACAGTCAGTAGCAAAAGTACGCCGATCGGCACAGCGTTCCGCGTACCGTATCGGAAGCAAAAACATTAGCAGTGGCATACCCCAGTGTTGTTGTACCAAACGAAAGCTGGACACAGCTTTGAATTCTTTTCACAGTAATATTTTGGCATTATCGACGCCCTTGAAGCCGACATGGATTGTAATAGTTTCGACACGACATATATCAGATGCACAAAGGTCGGTTTCATTGAGTGGTGCAACACCAACTTTGTCAAAGCTGGATCAGAAGTTTATTGCGTTCGAAAGTCAGTTGTATCTATCTGCGGCGACGTCGCGAATGTGAGTTACAGTCGCATTGAAGATCAAACAGAGCCTGCACAAATTTTATTATATCATGGTAGTTGAACGCCATAGGGGAAAATGCCAGCCGGTAATCTACTGTTACATATTGGCCCAGCTTGCCGAATTACGACCCGAAATTTACGAGTCGACATCAAATTGCGAAGTGACGCCAGCCGCAACATACCGGAAACCACGACAACAGCGCAGTTTTGAACATTGTGAGATGGTACAACATCAAAATCGCCTCGCTGGTGACATGGCCAGCACATACCGGGTCGATTGGTTGCAGCAATACGAAACGGTGTCGGAAGGTTATTTCCGAAGTGGCGAAGCCTTGTGATAAAAGCGGCTAAATTGGCCAAAGCGTACGACATGTCAGCCGATAACAATACCTCGAACAGCATTTGCTAAACAGTGCCCGCAAACTCTGGCAGCAGACTAGCTGATTGCGTTGGCAAATCACTTCGTGGTGGCGTTCAACAAAGCCAGCAGTATCATGTTGTAACATACTGAGCCAGGTGCGCGCAGGTCAACATGCGCATCATGAGCCAGCCGTCTCAGTAGTCGCAGTACGGGGTGGGAAGTTGTGCGGGGCCTGCACACGCATTGAAAAGCAGTTTGTCGCTTAACAAATGCTTGCGAATGACACAATGGCTTCAAGCGAGCCCGCCAATATTGGAGGTACCATAGTCTGCCGGGTGTCAAATATGTTCTCCGCTAAAAGCTTGATGCTTATCGACGCAAAGAACAACATTGGCAAAGTTAGCCGATCGCCCTCGTCACAAAATAGAAGATATCGTGCGACGTAAAGACGTTGCAAAACGGCGCTCACTCGCAACGGGAAAATAAGCCAAACAACCAAAGTTTATAATAAAGTCTACTGGGTGTTGGACTATTATTTGTGTGTCCCGCAGCAGTTGGTGCCGCTGCGTCAGCGAAGCCGTACAGTTTCGGTTGTGTCAAGTCGTATCTCGCTGGGCTGAGATCAAAACCTGGCGATTAGCAGTATACACAAAATATTTTGCCGACGAATATACAATACGCGTAAGCGGGTTGCGCCTGCGATAACGTACCTGTGTATGCATTGTTTTTGGCGCAATGCTTTCGCGAATAAATACGCGGTGACATTTCGCTACCCCGCTGAAAAATGTATTTTTTCACCGCGCTACGTAAAAGCGTAGCGGCTGTACTATCTAGTAAAAGACCATTTCCGGCTTCGGGCAATGATACCGTGATTTCGTTTGCTTGCGTCATTTTTTGCGC
>JACCHT010000006.1:45000-58583 GCA_013416635.1 Candidatus Thiodubiliella endoseptemdiera
ACCATGAGCCAAGAAAAACGTACAGACCACAGAGCCAAGAAAAAACGTACAGGCCACAGAGCCAAGAAAAATGCGGCAGGCCACAGAGCCAAGAAAAACGTACAGACCACAGAGCCAAGAAAACGTACAGAATCTCACAGAGCCAAGAAAACGTACAGACCACAGAGCCAAGAAAACGTACAGCGCCGCAAAACCAAGATAAACAAAACAACACAAAAAAAAATGAACACAGAAATTAAAAGATGGTATACCGACACTATCTAAAAAATCGAGGATGAACACATGTGCTCGTGAACCCCATTGCAACCTTACCTACAAAAAGGGAGTATTGAAAATATTAGTATTTGTCATCTATATTTTCCATTTTATCATCATGTATAGATAACGAAAGCCATAAATTATTAATAGACCATATCCTAGTTGCTGACTTTTAGGTTTTAAATATAGAATATGTGCAAAATGTATTCGCCCAACGTGAAAATTAAACACAGAAAATGTCGGAAGGATGAATTTGAAAGCGCCGTGGTGTCCCCAAATCTTATTATATGTCTTAAGGGGAGATGAATTCACCATTGGCGTTAAGGAATGACCACAAACACTGTGCTTATTCATTGTTATGTCTACGTCATTGTCTCGTGACTACGTTATGCCTAAAGCCATTTAGTACTAGGGAAATATAAACGATTTACAACCAAATTACAGAACTCGACATAGTCAATAAGACAAACTCAGACATAGTCAATAAAACAAAACCAGACATAGTCAATAAGACAAACTCAGACATAGTCAATAAGACAAACTCACAGTCAATAAAGCAAACTCAGACATAGTCAATAAGACAAACCTGCGTATTACAGTCATTGGGTGATAAATTCAGACATAGTCCACGCACAAACCGCATTATAAATAATAAGTAAAAACTCAGACATAGTCATCAATAAAACAAACCTGTACATAGTCAATAAAACAAACTCAGACATAGTCAATAAAACAAACTCAGACATAGTCAATAAGACAAACTCGACATAGTCACAACCTCACATAGCTTCCACAAAACAAACGCGATCAATCAGTCTGAACAGAACAAAACCATTTTTGGCTATATACTTCATCGCTGTTAATGTAATGGTATATGAAAAATTGCGTATTGATTTCTTAAGACAGGTTTATAAATATTATAGTTTTAATCTCCAGTTGTTTCTATGAGGAAATCAGCGTCTTATTTACGTTATTTTTGTTTGTTTGTACATAGTGGTGTCCAACGTATAATGACTATATTAGTAACATTGCGGATGTCTTATAACTGTTGCCCTTCTACGCCCGGGTTCTACCCAAATTCTGTTTTTGGTGGGGCCCAGTGCTGCTCATCAGTTTGGTTTTCCGTGTTGTATTTTTGTTTTATTTTCATGTCCTGCGTCTTGCGTACACAATGTTGTCAGCTCTCGCGCATTGTACTAATACTTCGTTGATTGTCCATTCGGTTCTACCCAACGTTTATATATGATAGTTTCAAATTTCCTGTGGCCTTGAGATTACCAACCACCATCGTACGTTTCCGCATGTATGCAAACTTGTTTCTTTGTTTCAAGTGCGTTAAATGAAAGTCAGACTAATAAAGAGTAAAAGTACTGTTTCTTGTATCCTTACGCGGTTCTTCAAAAGGCCAAATGATTTGATGCCGCTGTCATGTATATTAAAACGTTAACACAAAGTGCAAAACATCATTCGCGTCAATCAACAAATACACCAGTTACAAAGATCAATAAACATCTGGTAATTCGTTATTTTAATTTAACCCTTCAATAACACATGTTGAGCTGAAAATAAATCTGCGCTATCAACTATAAATATATGATAAATTGATTTATAAAAAAAGTGGCGCTTTCAAAACCATACATCGCTCTTATTGATAAAACATTATGATCACCGCACAATCTTGCACGACAGGTAGACAATAAGTGTATCATTGCTGTCAAGTACCCAAATGGAGATCGGGGAAATCCTGTTGACGTTCGTTTTAAATGGAATGTTTTGATTGACGGTGTATTTTTATGAACCAATCACAACCTTTTACATTAGCAAAGTCATTTAATAAAAATACTGTAGACTTTTGATATCGGTTTACACGATATTTATCGACCCAAGAAGTAAAATCACCTCGGTCGTTGGCCTCGGTAATTATCACTTTCTGCTGATAAACTATCATGTCAACTTTATCAAGTACGGCTGTATATTATCATATACTTTAGGTGATAACGCATTTGTTTACCATGTGATATAAAAGTTAAAATCTAATGAAATGCATTAGACATCTTCCCGAGATTCCCTTAGCGGGTTGGATAAAAATATATCACTCCCTTTTCCGTTACTACTTCGTAATCGGTATCTTTTGTAATTCGTCAGTTTCCGGAAAACCCTAACCCTAACCCCTTCTACCATGTATATGACAAAAAGATCATAATACGGCCATGTCTGTCAGATCCCTCATCAGCTCCTCGCGACTACCGGCTCTCTTGCTGGTATATCAGAACTTAGGGCTAATAAGTGATCTGATATGAAAAAAAAGGTCATGTGATAACTATATGCACGATCAGACAAATATGTTTAATCGAACCTCGCGAATTGTTATTTATATTTTTAGTATTGGTTATTTCACAAGACGCGAAAAATAAAATTAGGATAAACACTACCGAGATATACATGTAGGTCAGACCACCTTACTACTTAATTCTAAAGTACTAAATGACAATATCATCATTAATTCTTACTTGAATAATCCAATGATTGTAATATGTCAAGTATGCTACGAGCATAAACGGATAATTGCCCATTTAGTTTGGAGAAGACGAACGTAGATTGAGGGATGGTTATGGTGTTTAACACCACTTTTTAACAATGCTTCAGGTATCTCGGTGGCGGGTAATTTTATTGCGGATGAAACCGAAAAGTACCGTGAGATAAACACCGATTCGTCCCAAGTCACTGTCAAACTTTATCACATAATGTTGTATCGAGTATACCTCGCATGTGCGGGGTTCAGAACTCATAAATATCAGTGGTGATGTGGGTTCCTGATCGCATAGGCAGTTAAGTAAATCCAACGATCATATACGACCACGACACCCTAGTACGTAGACAAAAACCTAAAACATTTTATTGGTAGACATGCAAAATTTATCCGGCAATTGCCACAATTGAAAATCCACAATTAACAAGAAAGACGGAAGATAAAAGGAGTAATCAGAAAGCTGTAAATCAGGGCAGATACGTTAATGGCTTATTAGAAACAAGTGACAAACAATAAAATAAATATTGGGACAGAAATCTAAGATTAGGGGTGCTTCAGGTGTGTTCCGGAAGGAAGTTCGCCAGCTAATATCAAAGTCCCGCCGCATGCTTAATTGTCATTTTTTCGGCTATAATTTTTGTAAATGTACCGCCATACTCCAATGTACATATTCGTCGTTTAAATATGGCATTGTTTATACAGCAGTATTTCCACAGTGGACTTTTATATTTTGGATTTTAAGCGATATCATAAAACAAATTCCCCAAGATTAAAGAATTGTGAAATTACCCATTAGAGGCCTGGATCAACATAAACATACTGCAAAATAAACAAAATTTATTAAAGCTCAATAATACATGTAAATCGGAAGTGGTCAAGTTTTCCGAAGAATATGTTACCTTTCTCCAATATTAAGTTCGTTAACCGGTTGCTTTATTAAAACTACAATGTATGTGCATTCCATAAAGCCGACCGTATGTTGTGACTACTTTCCTGTATTCCATGTACCTAAGATGTTGGTTCAATTTACGGTTTTATAAAAGTATTCACTGTCGCCTGTTATAGGTAGCCTAATATATACTTAGTCTGGCCTCACGATAGTAAAGTTGAAATACTGCTAAAGCTTGTGTTGTTCATTCGAGTCCATATCGATTCATCCACTATTCATTATCGGTCAATATGTTACGCTCTTGTGTTTCTAATGACCGATTGCTTCGCTGCTTGCCGTAGGATTTTTACAGCAGATGTAATGGCGGTTATACGTAGTATGGAATAAAGTAGTGCATTTTACAAAGGAATTATTTACCGGCTGCTTCTACAATAATGTTTTCCGCTTGTATGACTCTCAGTTTGGCGAATGACCGCGAGCGTTTACTTCACTAAAAGAAGCCCCTAAGTTCTCAAAGTTTTACCTTTCCATGAAATTTCGAAATTATCATCAATTTGAAAATAATATTCCTTCAAAAGCTTCTCATTTCAAAGACTGGGATGCACTGATCCTCATACTTGGAAATAATTCTGCATGCGGGTATCGCCAGTTGGCCGTCCGACGTTCAATAATAAGAATATTGTTTTTGCTCGTGTCAACAAATGCAATATGTTATCTCTGGTTGTAATGTAGTACAGTTAAATTATTCGGCGATGGTAGCCAGATGTGCGGTTACGGTCGTGAGTTATAGCAATGGACAGTATAAAGGTAGGATAATCATTAGGTGTCACAATCATCAACATAAAATTCCTAAGATATTGTGCTTGTTGACATTGCAAATTCAAAATATAAAAGAAGATATTTCGAGTATTTCGGAACGAAGTACGAAAAATGGCGCAAAATACAAACAACCGTTACCCCAATGACTGCATGGGTCTGCATAGCGATACCCGAAGTCACGTCGCACGTCTTTAAAATCAAAAGCAGTAAAAAAATAAGGGTTTAGCTTCTCAATATTTAAAACATCAGTAGCCGAAGTTCATTTAACACATATTCAATGACTATGCGATACGAATCATGTTATGCATAGCTCTATGACATATACCGTACCCTATTGCAAAATTAACAAATAATGCTAAATGATATAATGTACAGCATTACGAGTTATTAAGACATTGTTGTGAATAATGCTGTGAAAGAGCGTTACGCCACTATGCAAAGTCACTTTAATAAAAGTTGATTGTCAGTTCAGTTTATAATATGTTTCTGAATAATAAAATTAAACATAACAGCTTTAAGTCAAAGGGCCAAATGTACGACAAATAAAATGTTCAAGCGTTTCCATGCTCGTGGAGTAGTAACCTGCTATCATTATTGTTATTAGCTTGGCGAATCAGCAGTGATGCCGGTCAAGCTTGCGTATCGGCATACCTCGATAGGTACCGGGGAACGGGTTCTCGATGTTAAACAATATATAAATACAGCACGCAGTAAATTCAGTTTTTTCAGTGCCTACATCTTCTATTTTTATTATGATTATGCGCAATTTTCTGAAGCTTAAATTTCCACCCGCTGTTTTCGTTTAAATGCAATGCTTCAATATTTGTGGTTGTATGTTTCTTCGACTCATTACTTTATGGGTTTTAAGACAAGCTAAAACCTAAGCAACGTTCACTAATACCATCAAATATAGTATTATAATAAAATAAATATTGGCGCAATTATTGCCTTCATAGAGAGTAATGTCAACTCGAAAGTAGCCTTCCGTGAACAACTTTCGATATTGCAATCTCGATAAAGCCTTCAGCAAGAGCTGGCACAATCAGCTTTTACCATACGGTGTCTCACTTCGCTTCGACCGACGCGCTTAAAAACCGCTCCTTATAAAATATCTGAATTGCAATATTATGATCTCCCCACTTGACTTCATACTATATACAGCGTGTTCACTGATTTTCATTACGTTACCGTTTGTCAGGATGACTCCGCGACAAAGTTGCTTTATTATACTTTCGTGCATGCAAGCCGTACTCTTGAGTTGATAGTTATTATGGTAATATTCCCTGCCTGAATAATACGGCTCAGCGTTTCAGTTTTAGTTTAAAACATATTTTTATTGTTAAATATGGAATATGGATCGGGACACAAGTTTCAACTTATGAGCTCTTTCTTCTCGAATACATTGTTGGGCTAAAGATGCGCAGATATAATATGTATAGTTAATAAGAGCGAGTTGGGGTTGAGCGTTAAAGAATGACTATATACAAAACAAGACTGTAAGATAATGTTGTTGAAAAGAAAAAATAAAGAAAAGAAAAAGATGTCATTGAAGATGTGCTTTAGATTATTTATAATTGTACCTTTTGCCTTAATAGTATTTAAAGTTACGTTTAAAGTCGAAATATATTTCAGCGTGGAGATCACCTTCTTTTTGTCAGTAGAATATCACAGCCAATGCTGTAGTTGCAAGCTGCTTTCCTCTATTATTCGGCGTTATTTGTCACAATCAAAAAGAAATGGTGAGTATTATGAAAAGTTTATTGAAATACAGAAAGTATTTGCTGTACTTTTATTTCTTGAGCAAATCAAATTCAAGAAGGATGCATTGCAGCGAAGCCGTGTTGTGAATTGCGCTTAGTTTTCAGAACCATAAGAATAAAGTGTCTCGAATTGGCATTGAGATTGAACCGTGATCGCCTTTAAATTCTAGATAGTGTGTCAAGATGCCGCACCGAAAGCACAAGGTTATTCCATTCTTAATGCTGAGAAGAATAGTTAAGATAAAGTCTACAGACGGAACAATAATATCGTTGCCATGTTTCGAAGGATGTAGTCGGCCTGATTGTTGGGAATAAGACAGTTATGTGTGCTACCGTTTTGGGATGTTATGGCCGGCTCGAGCTCTTGAAGTTCTTCTTCACCCCCTGCGCCAGCTCTTTGCCATAGAGCAGCCTGGTGCTGCGTTATCGGGAAGTCCGGCGATGGGCTCCCAGCCGCCTCCTCAACCGCCCAACAAAAATTAGCCTCGAGCATCACCACAGCGTGTCCACGAATGTAAATAAGTGGCGGCTCTTCTAAATTTATTTACCAGCGACAGGCGCTGTGGCATACTTTACTGCCGCACGTTTGAAATGTTTGCTTCCTCGCTAAAGGTCTCAAATAAGCGGCGGTTTACTAAGCGGCCTGGCTTCGTCGTGTCGGGTGCTGTACTTGCTGAGTTTTCGCTGGTTTTGCAAAGCTTGCCTGCTGGCACAATAAATATCTCTTTCGGACTGAAAGCTCGGCGTATCGATGAGTTTATGTATTTTGGAGTTTCTGGACTATTTCGGTGCCAGGCAGCGTTGTGCGTAAAGCGAACGCAGCAGTGCTAATACCGGCTGGCCGAAAACCGGTGGAAATGGGCGTAGAGTTCTAGTATTTTCGCGCAAAATGGCCAGCATCGGCGTATTCCACTGGAATCTTCGTTTACTGGCTGGTACCAATGCGCCGGTTTTCACAAAATTGGCTTTATGTGTCAAACCTTTTGTCAAACTTTGAAATTTCAGTGAAACAAAATCTTTAGCAATATAAGTTCTTCAAGAGAAAGTTTACATATTATATGCTCTTATTACTGGTGACTGAAAGCTAGCAAAATCAGACGATACGCTTCGTGCTTTTGAATTAAATGATGCTTGTATATATCTTTCATATTACTTTTTCTATCAGACAGTTAGCATAAGTAGTATGTATACCCTTTTAAAATGCGAGTATATTTTTTCAATTCAGAGGGATGGTTATTGGCGGAGAGATGTTGTTGCGCCGGGTTTCTGTAGTGGGATGGTTGGTTAGGAAATCATTTTTGCGACTACTCAGTCGGGTCCAGAAGCTTCGTATGGGATCAATAATTTTTAAAATATGTTCACTTCATTCTCAGTATAAAATTCATTTACAAGCATTATTATTTTTATATCAAAAGTCTGAAGAGTATCACGTTCTCCTCCAACTTCGACAGCAAGACCAAAAGTATTTATTTAATAAACACTGTTCATCTTCATTAGCTGGTCGTCGAAGTTTTCATCATTTCCATATTTCTGCTGAGGAGGAACACAGCCGTTTCCTCTTATTCGATTTCCGGGCGAAGATTATTACCTGCGCATGTTTTTCGACCGGGATCTATTTCGCCACGTGATCTAAAATACGCACTTTTGCAATTTTTCAGCTTGCCTTGCCTCTCGTTTCATATAAGCGATATTTTCAAAACAGTTTTTCTAAATCGGTTGCAATTTCGGGTATCTTCGCCAGTCCGACGGCCTGCCGCTCATCAGTTATTGCTTAAATGAGGCTGTGCCGCTTTTTGGGAAACACTTTTAGCCGGCATCATTTCATCAATCATCATGCGGTCAAGTTATTAAAGCTGGCTTGCCTTTTTCTTCGCTTTTCGCGGCTCATTTGACGTCGCAGTTTTGCATCGCGGCATTGAGCTTTTCGGTCGCCGGGGAGTGCGCATCACTGGTTATTGTCAGTACTTAAAACATCGCAGTGTCGTTGGTTGCTCACTGCGTGCTCACGAAGTCATCGGGATCTACCGGGTCACTTACCAGTTTATTTGCGCCGTTTCCAGCCGTTCTTCATTTCCGGTTCTCGTTGCCGTTTCGTTATACGTCAGAGTTCGTATCTTCCAGAACAATATGCTGTGCCGATTCCGACGGTTAAAGCATGATGGCGCGCCCGTCATTTGTCGGTCCATCGTGTTCGAGGCCGCCATCAAAGCAGCATGAATTTCACCAAAATCGTTTATTCGTCGATTTTCGCTCGTTTCCTCGCAAATTTCGCAAGTCAGTACCGCCACCGTAATATACGATAAGCTGAGATTTCAATGGTCGAGCGATATCTCTGCGCCAATGCTGTTAAATAAGAGCCAGTTAAACAATAATATCGAATTGGTCAACAAAATTTCGGGAGAAAATTTATTTTATTTCATGCTTCTACGAGTTGATATTGCGCATATGTGACAGCGGGATTTATCGTCGCGACAGGTCCGTCAGTGAAGCCTGTGCGCGTTCACGAACATCGGTGTTGTGTCGAATATCGAATATTGCACGGTGCCATTAAAATGAAAGAAGCCATCATTGCAACGGAAATATTCAGTATGGTCAGTCAGTCAATATTGCGTTACAGGGTAGATCGATTACGGTTTGTCGAAAATATTGACCTGTTGCCATGGTTGACACGTTGCCTTTCAGGGTATCAATACTGGTTTATTCTTCATGGGTGATTGATCATTTTATCGCCTTTCGGCGCAACGGGCCATCCAAATCTAAAACAAAGTCACGAATTTGCTTTGAATGTACTCGAATGGCGATGTCGATATCTTCACTGCCCAATGTTCCGACCGAAAGAACGTTGATTGGTCAATTTTTAAGATATCGATAGGTTTGAGAAGCTGAAATGCTGATGTTTGAATGCCTGTCGAAAGAAGATGGAATTTGAAAAGATGATCTGGTGTCGCGTCGCCTTCAGGATTCAGAGTCAAAATTGAAGTGTATCGAGTTTGTTGATATCATTTCGGCGGGTTTTTCAATTTATTGAATGGATACTGGCCGACTTCAGCGCATTTCATCGATGCATGAACTTCGATGGAATGCGGCACAGTAAGAATTTGTCATCGAAATTAGCCAGACGGCAATGGACACTGAAAACGTTTGCATGATACCCATCTGATCGAAAACTTCACGCATATTTATCGAGGGTTTGAAACCCGCAAACGCAACAACTCTATTCTATTCCAAACCCATGTTTATTTCGATACTCATCGAACCCACCTACTCGAGGTGACTGGTTAACCACCGCTTTGAATGGTACTTAGAGGTTTTGCCTCAGATAATCACCGAACGTCCTGGAAATTTTCATTTCGCAATGCCCGATTTTATGGGTTCAGTTCCACGCCAGATTCGGCGAATCTTTTTATTTTAATGAATCATCGGTATATGGTACATGAGATAATTTTAGGCTTCCGAAATGTCATTTTCTCGAAGCCATTTCTTTCGGCGCCTGTTTGTTCAGACTGGAAACATCGTGTCACATGAACCGGTCGGAAAACATGATGTCACACTCCCAGTTTCACATCTCTCATAGATGCGTGAAAACCCGCCGAAATTGGTTGTTCACCACAGAATTTAGACTGCAAAATAATGAGTTTCGACTTCGTAAAAGATTTGAATGAGCCCAGTACTGTTTGCTATCCGCTTTATGTTTGATACGATCTCGCGTTCTGCGCGTCGGCGATTTCAAAGCCGCTCGATGACCGTGCTCTGATTCCTGCGTGCGAGGTTCTTCTGTTTCTGGCCCTGAGCACTCCAGCGTAGCGTCACCACCGGTGTCGGTACGAAGTGGCGTCGGCGATGATCACGTCCCACCGCATGACGTTAATGGAAGTGCGGTTCGTAGTTGCTTCAAACAACCGCGGCATGGCACCACCCGGTACTTGCCTTGACCAGTACGCCCACGGATAGTGCCACTCTACTACAGCACGATCGAAAATGCTGATTTTGCCGTTGTCGCGCCTTTAACCTTCCAGCGGTCCCACCCGCAGATGCTTATAGAGCGGCTATCGGACTGTTTCATGCCTGTAAAATGAGTCTTAATATCGGCTATGATTCTCGCTCTGACACCTTTCATGATATCTTAATTACTAACTTACGATGTTCCTTCCTATTTGCTTCACTTTTAATCCTTCAAAGTCTAAATCCAAAAGTTAATGTTGCCTTCATCCTTTTTGTTTTACATTTTATTACTGGTTGGCAATATTGAATCCAATCCTGGACCTGAGTCTGCTTACATATCGAGTACACCGTTGAGTGCGGTAGATATTTTGTCTGATAAATCCATATCCATATGCAATATCAATATTAGAAGTATAAGAAATAAAATAAATTTTCTCCAAAATTTTGTTGATGAATTCGATATTATTGTTTTAACTGAAACACATCTTGACAACAGCATTGAAAACAGAGATATCGAACTCGATTCATTTGATAAAAATCCTCAACGAAAAGATCGTACTAATTCTGGTGGCGGGTTACTTATTTACTCAAAGGAAGACATCGGCATTTGCAGGAAACACGAACTTGAAAATGACATAGATGAAACGATTTGGGTTGAAGTTCATGCCAAAGGTCACTCTTTTCTTTTGTGTAATACATATCGACCTGAATGGACCGACTCTGAATATTGGGCACGCTTAAATCATGCTATAGGTTTAGCATATCAAGTCAACGAAAATATTGTGATCTCTGGAGATCTGAACTCTGACCTTATGTCTTTAAACAATAACAAATTGATTGATATGATGAGGCTTTTTAACTTTAAAAATGTAATAGAGAAACCAACAAGGGTAACAAATCATAGTAGAACATTATTAGATCCCATTATAGTAAGTGACACAATTAATTATGTATTTTCTGATGTTTTTAAATTACCTGATAATATTAGTGATCATGATGCCTCAGTCGTAATTCTTCAATGTTCCAAAAATATCTCACGATCATTTAAAAGAGAAATTTGGCAGTATCAAAAATTAATTACGAAAAGTTTGAAGAAAAATTAAATGAAATTAACTGGAATGAAAAACTTGACCACTTGAATGACGTTGATGAAATGTGCGAAAAATTTACAAAGTGTTTCCTAAAAATAGCACAGGAATGTATCCCGACAAAAATAATAACTATTCGGAATAATGATAGGCCGTGGTTTAACAACGAAATACGAAAAGAAATTCGCATAAGGGACCGATTTAGAAAAACTGTTTTGAAATTTCACAGGGAAAGGGATATTAAACTATATAAAAAACAGAGAAATAAAGTAAATAACATGAAAAAATTGCAAAAGAAAATTTTGAAAATAATTTAGATCACATTCTTTTAGAAAACTCGTCCAATCCAAAAACATACTGGAAAATTATGAAAATGCTTATCAAATCAAATAAGGGAAACAACTGTATTCCTCCTCTTAGAAACTCTATAAATGATGAAAACTTCGACGATATTGTGTATGGAGATGAAGACAAGTGTGATTTATTAAATAAATACTTTAGTCTTATATCGAAGTTGGAGGAGGAGAACGTGTCTCTTCCAGACTTTGATATAAAAACTAATAATGTAATAAATGAGATTTTTGTAACCATAAGTGAAATTGTAGATATTTTAAAAATTATTGATCCATACAAAGCTTCTGGACCCGACAAAATTAGTCACAAAATGTTAAAAATTTCCCCTGAAAAGATAGCCATCCCACTACAAATTATTTTTAACAAATCTCTCCGCCAATGTAAATATCCCTCTAGTTGGAAAAATGCGCATGTCATAGCGATTTTTAAAAAGGTGATACATCTTTACCTTCTAATTACCGCCCAATATCACTGATTAGCTGTGTCGGAAAAGTAATGGAAAGGATTATATACAAACACGTATATAACCATTTAATTCAAAACAAGCTTATCTACCAGTATCAATCTGGTTTTTTGCCTAAGCATTCCTCAGTCCACCAATTAATAGAACTATATAATACTATCTTAAACTCTCTTGAAAAAAAAGAACTATGTTGCTTCGTTTTCTGTGATTTCTCAAAGGCTTTCGATAAAGTTTGGCACAAAGGTTTGATACATAAAATGAATTGTTATGGAATAAAAGGGAATTTATTAAAATGGTTTGAAAATTATTTATATTGTAGACACCAAAAAGTAGTAAACAGAGATTCGTCGTCCTCATATGTGTCTGTGTCGCTGGGGTCCCCCAAGGGTCTGTCTCGGTCCTCTGTTATTTCTGGTTTATATTAATGATATTGGTGATAAGC
Source organism: Candidatus Thiodubiliella endoseptemdiera (assembly GCA_013416635.1). Lineage (GTDB taxonomy): Bacteria > Pseudomonadota > Gammaproteobacteria > PS1 > Pseudothioglobaceae > Thiodubiliella > Thiodubiliella endoseptemdiera. Next base: position 57,546 of record JACCHT010000006.1, read on the forward strand.
TTCTTTCCTTAAGCCGTTTGTTTGCTGATGATACTTCCCTTGGCTATGCAAGCCAAGATGAAGATCAAATAAAATATGTCATAAATCATGATCTACATGAACTTGGTGACTGGTCAAAGAGATGGTTGATGTCTTTCAACCCAGACAAAACTGAAATCATGCTTTTTAAAAATGTAGAAAACTCAACAAATTTTAATTTTTATTTTGATGGAAAATTAATTCCACTTAAATCAAACCATAAACATTTGGGGATAACATTTAGCGAGGAAGCAAAATGGAATAAACATGTAGCAAATTTAATAAAAAGTGTCTCTAAACACATATGTGTTTTGCGTAAATTGAAATATAAATTAAATAGAAAAATTTAGAGAAATTATACTTAATTTACATTCGACCAATATTTGAGTATGCATGTGAGGTCTGGGACAACTGTGGTGTCTCTAATTCGTGCAAATTGGAGAGGCTACAGTTGGAGGCAGCTAGAATTATCACCGGACTTCCAATCTTTACCAACACAGAATATCTATATAGAGAAACTGGCTGGGAGAGATTGGAAGAAAGAAGAACTAGGAGAAAGCTCCAATTATTATATAATATCCAAAACGGTAGCACACCCTCTTATTTACTCGATCTTATTCCCCCAACAATCCAAAGTACGACTATTTATCCCCTTCGAAATGGCAACGATATTATTGTTCCATTCTGTAGACTATCTTTAACTAGAGATTCTTTCGTCTCAGCTACAGTAAGGGAATGGAATAACCTTAATCTTTCAGTGCGTAATCTTGACACACTATCTAAATTTAAAAAGGCAATCCGCAGTTCAATCTCAATGCCAATTCCGAGACACTATTCTTATGGTTCTAGAAAACTAAATATAATTCTAACACAGCTTCGCTGCAATGCATCCTTCTTGAATTACGATTTATGTAAAGTAAAATTTTATCAAATGCTTCCTGTAACTGTGGCGCACCATGTGAAAATTCTCACCATTTCTTTTTTGATTGTGATAAATATACAGATAATAGGGAAATAATA
>JACCHT010000007.1 GCA_013416635.1 Candidatus Thiodubiliella endoseptemdiera
CGTACAAAAAAGAAACATAACAAGGCCCATCCAGCGGCAGCAAAAAGCGTCACGCCTTTTGCTTGCGCAAAAGTCGCGCCACTTTTTGCTGCCGCTGGAAATAATGGGGGATAGAAATAATGGGGACAGAAATAATGGGGACAAAATAATGGGGACAGGGTGCGATTCCCCCACTTGACTGGACACCACTTCAATAAATTATACCCTTGTTCTTTTTGATTGAACAATGGGGTTTTGGAGCTTCCCAATTAAAACCAAACCCCAACCCTAAAAGGCTTTTGTTGGGTGGTAATTCTCCTTATAAAACTTTCAAATCATTGGGTGAAAAAAACCAATCGTTAATGTCGCAATCTTGTTGTAAAACACTTCAATATATTCAAAGATTGCACTTTTGCTTGCGCTTTTGGGTTTGGTAGGTTTTGTTGATTGACTAGTCGGTTTTGAGTGTGTTAAAGTTCTCAGCAACTGCATTATCAATTCTCCTTTTCTACTCTCTTTGGGTAATGTTATTTGCTTTAAATAATGCTAAATACTCATAAGCCCTGTAAGTAGAACCTTGATCTGAATGCAGTAATACTTGCTGTTGTCTTGGGAAATAATGGGGGAACCGCATAGCGTCCCCTTTTATTTTTTCTTTGTTAGATATGGAATAACTCATAACTATTACTATTCGCCCAATCACCTAACTTACCAAATAGTTCCGTATTTTTAAAATCATTGATAGTATAAGACAATCTTAACGATTCTTCAATTTTCCTTTGATTTGTATTATATTTATCGCTATTGTCTTGTTTTGAAACAAGCATAGCAATTAGTTTTGTCAAATCATGTCCATTAGATATTTGTAATTTATCTTGCGACATAACTTTTAGTTTGTTAATTCCATGTTTTAATTCTAAATTAGATGTTGAAGTATTAGTTGAATGTTGTATTAATGAATCTAAAAAATTATCCATTGTAAAATTAATTTCACATTTTTTAACCTCAATAAATTTATTAAAGTTCAACCCTTCAAATTTTAGCTTAGCTTTTTCTCTTTCATTATGCCATCTTGCATAACCAATTTCTAAAGAGATGTCGTATATATTGTTTTTTAAGTTTTTTAAGAATTTACGATAACATTCATCAGAAGAGGAGAATTCGCAAATAACTGCATTTAATGCATTTGATTCTATCATTTCAATTTCCATATCATGATAATCAGTCATAAAAAGATTGTCAATAATTGGTGTATTTTCTAAATGTTCAAAATCCGCATCTTTTATGCCTATAACTTGTGTAAAACTTTCATTATGCAGAGTTTGTAGTGCTTCTACTACTTTATTTTTCCCAATTAATGAGGAAGTATCTGTATAGTCATTAGAAAATATTTTTCTAAATAATTTAATATCTGTTTTACCCTCCAGTAGAACAAAAACTTTATCTTGATTTTGTGGATGTTGAATTGAAAGTCTAATTTCAACAAGCTTAGTTTCTAAATCACTTGCTTCATTTTTTAAACTATTCATTTTCTGAAGCTTTTAAGTTAACTGTTAAATCCCATCTTTCATTAATTATTTGTGGTGAATGTGTTGCTATTACAACATCAATTCTTCGTAATTTTATTATTTCTTGTATATCATTCAAAAATGCTTTTTGCCACACCACATGTAAAGATATTTCAGGTTCATCTATTAACACTAAAGAGTTTTCTTTTGCTTTAAATAATAATTCAAATAAAAGAACAACCTCATGTTGTTCTCCAGAAGATAATTCAGTTGGCTTTAAATTTAGAGACAAATCATTTTTCGCTTTAAATACAAAACCTTTATCTTTATCTATCTCTATTGATTTAAAGTTAAATCTTCTTTCATTTAATATTTTAGTAAATATTTCAATTTGATCAACTAAGGAATCAAAAACAGATAACTTTTCTTCGCTATCTGAGATATAAAGAGAAAGTACTTTTGCATCACTTTCTTTAATCTCTTGTTCCTTAAAAAATGTATCTTCATCTAGTTTCAAAAGACCATAGTTAGATGTTTTTTTCCTTTTTTCTTGTAATTTATTTAATCTTTCTTTTAAACTGGCACTATTTTTAGCACCTGTTTTTTCTTGAAATAATCTTTTTGGAAAACTACTATCTAACGATTGTGTAATTTGTGCATATTCACCAATTTTCTGTTGAATTAATACGCCTATTTCATTTGAATACTTTTCAATAGTATCAGTAATAACTATTTCTCGTCTAAATCTGTGTTCAGATATAGGCTGTCTTAGCACTAGTCTTTGTTCTTGAATAAAATAGACTTCTAATGTATTTAGTATATTTGAGAAATCTTTTGGTATTTCAATGTCATATTCTTCAATAATTTCTTTAGGTAAATAATCACGAAATTGTTGAATTATATTTTCAAAAGATAATATTTCATTTGTTAACTCGTTTGCCCATTGTTCTTTATCTATTCTTATAATATAAGGTGGCGTAAAATCCAATAAAAAAAGGGTGGGGCCTTTTTTTTTATTCTGAGCATTGATTTTTTTGAAGGATATTCAAATGAACTAATTTCCTCATCGTTTTCTTTTAATATAAATTCAATAGTTTCATTTTCGCATTTAATAATTTCAATAGTTTTATTGTTGTTAAATGAAAAAGTTATTTTATCAAAAGATAATTTTAGAAAAAAATCAAATTTTTCATTAAATAAATTGTATATACATTTTAATGTTATGGTTTTACCATATCCATTTGGTGCAGTAATTAATGTAACTCGTTCATCTAGGTCATAATCAATACTATGATTAAATATGCCAAATAAATTTAAAAATTTCCCAATTAAAAAAACCCCAACAATTTCGACAAAATCTAAACTTTCTTATTTAAAAAAGTTAAACTAAAAAAAAAAAATCGGAGTAAAAAAGGAAAAAAACGAACCAAAACACCTAGCTTTTAAAAAAACAAAATTAGTGGAGTTATTCAAAATAAAAGCCCGGTACTTGCTAAAAGCATAACATCCTTCCACAAAACCACAAAACTGGAAGAAAACCTTCCTTGTAATGCTGGGGAGCCACCCAAGGGGGTTTAAAAAGAATACAAAGAAGACGTTAAATCACAAAAAAAAAATGACCCTTAAGGGGCTCTGGTAGGCAAGGTAACCGTAAAAAAGGAATGGTTAGCAAAAATAAAACCCCGGCTTTTAATCTTAAACAATTAGTTGACTTCAAGCCGTCTTAAACATCGCAAAAAACCATAAATTTCAACAATGCCAACTGTTGAGATTAACAGGGAAAACATATTACACACCGCGTCCCAATTGCGAAAAGAAAAAATTAAATCTCATATCACCAAGGTGTTTGAAAAATACCTATTTACGGTAAAAAAAAGTGCATCAAAAACCCTACTTGAAGACGGTTACAAGGAAAATTTTAAACACGTTCGTTATCGCCAAGCGTTGGGGTTAAAGCGGTGTTAGCGGTTAAACAGGTTAATACCTACCAATCAAACCCCAAAAAAAATACGTTAAAAGGCCGGGGGTCTTGGTATTAACCAGCTAATCAATTTTGGGGTACAGACATCACCTACATTAAGATTGCGGGGGGTATGGTGTATAGGGCCTATTATTGGCTTTCCCAAGGCTTTTTATACCAAATATCAACACAATGGATTACAGTTAGTATGAGCGTACTCAACGATGCTTTAAAAAAATACCCCCCCCAGGTATTTAATACCGATCAAGGCAGTCAATACCAGGGGGGTGCCCCCAAAACGACTCAAAAACGGGGATTACTATCTCAATGGACGGCAAAAGAACAGATAATATCTGCATTGAACGCTTCTGGAAAGTGCTAAAGGGAAAGGATTTTTTTAAAAACGAATACCAAACTATCATGATTTAAACCCACGGATGTAGATGATTATATTGAGTTTTATAATCCCAAAGATTCCATGAAACATTGAAATAAAAAAAACCAATGGATTTATCAGAAAGTATAAAATTGAATCAGAAAAAAGGGGCTTCTTGGGTTTGCTATAAAAAAAATTTAAAGTTGTTTGGGTTTTTTGGGGTAATGTACCGTTCTCAAAAATACAGACAAACCAAAAATTTAAAAAATTAAAATCTCCAAAATTAAAATCTCTTTTAAGTTCGTCAGTTATTTTTTCCAACTATTCAAAAACCCCGCATATCATCTGTACCCAACTGTTTCGCCTCAAACTCTCTCCCATTTATTTTTACGGTTAATATGCTTTTTTTATCTTTGTTTGTTCGGTTTTTTTTAATATCATTGTCAGTCAAAAAACTTTCTAATGCAGTAAAATTTCTTGCTTAATTTGCTTGGTTAATTGAAGTTGTTTCCCAGCCAATATTTTGTAAATATATCCGCCTGCGTTGCTGGATTTATTTTGGATTTTGGTCGATTAGTGTTTGTTCGATTGCTTTGGTTATTCGGTTTAATATTAGCCATCCATAAATCAATCTGTTCTTTACTCACCCCCAAACAAGTTTGACGATTTATTTTTTTACACCAATAGCCTTTTTTTTTAAGTCTTGGTGTTTTAGTTTTTTTAAATTCGGTAAAACTGATCCCCTTTGCCCCAGTTGTGCCATTTTTCTTATTGGCTAAACCCGTAAAAATATCAGTTGTTTTGTTTTTTCAGAAATTTTTTAACTCGCATTGTTAAAAGTTCGGCATCGTGTATGCGTCGTCTGCAACTCTAAAAAACCCTTTAAAGTGAAATACTGTTGTAAATTTGGGTGTTGCGGCGTAAGGTTGTGTTAAAGTGAAAAGCCATTGTTTGGTTTTTTTTGCAATCTCTTAATTTGTTTAAATATTGTATCTGTAGTTTTTTTTTGATTTGAATAATTAAAGCCGTTAAAGATAATAGCCAAATCTTAAAATAAATTTTTTTCAATCCCGTATCTTGAATCAATGCTTTTCTTATATTTTTAGCCCCGTTGGATTTAAAATTTAAAAAAAGTGGTGTATTTCTAAATCTTCTCTAATTGATTGAACCATTTTATTAATTCCTTTTTTTATCTCTACCGCTTGAAAAGGGTTCAACTGGGTTTTGAAATTATTACAAGATTTCCTTTGTGCTTGGCTCTGTTTTTTTTGTATTGCCAGTTTTACGATCAAAAAGTAAGGGGGTTTTCAAATGAAATAAAGTTTAAAATTTATTATTGCAATATCGATAGTTCTTTTTTCTCGATTATTTGGTATTAATATTTCAGTGCTCAAGTAGCCCTTAGTGTTTTCTAATTTTTTTATAAAATTTTGTAGTTTTTTAAAGGCGGATTGATTTTGGCTTTGAAATCATTTTCTAAAAAAGGGGGTAACAATTTTTAAAGGGTAATAATTGGGGGTAAAAGGGTAACTAATTGGGGGTGGGTTAATTGGGGATGGGGGAACAAGGGGAAAAGGGTACTTTTTTTTTAAATGCTTTTATAGCAATGTTTGAAAGTGAGTTTATTGTTTTTAAGAAAAAAGGGTAATAATTGGGATGGGGGTAATAATTGTGGGTAAGGGTAATAATTAGGGATAGGTGTAACTTTCCTTTGTAGCAATACTTTTGGAGACGAAAAGCCTAAGGAAAGGGGTTTTTTCGGATTTTCCTTGTTTATCAAAAATTTTTTAAATTTAAATTTAAAAAAATTTGTATAAATTTAAAGCAAAATAACTATAATTAAAACATTTTTAACTACAATTTATGAATTTGGCTCTCGGGGCCGAACAGCGACAAATGGATTAACAGTCCATTGCTCACCAACAAAATCGAGGAATAAGTGGGATATTAAAGATAACTAAAACTTTTTAATCAATTTTTTTTACTAAATTTATTTTTTTTGGGCCCAAAGCGCCCTTTTTTTTAACTTTTCTTTAATAAAAAATTACTTGAAGAGCCTTTTGCAACAAACTCATAGCCTTTGCGTATGCATCTGCTTGTCCCTTGGCAAAACCCATCGGCCCCTTTGGCAAAACCACCGCTTGACCTTTGGCGAGCATCGTGCCCCAAAGTTTTCCCATAAAGCACACCTGAACCACTAGCATCATTTTTGTTTTTAGTGTCAAATTTATACCGAAGTCTGTGTCATTCACCCAGTTTTTAGCACCTTTAAATGGACCCCAGTTTGAGCCACCATTGAATGGCCCCGCATTGAAACCGGAATGGCCCCAATTTTACCACCACTAAATGGCCCCATTGTACCAAATTCAGGGGGCCAAATTTGATCCAGAATCAAAGGGCCCCAATTATTGCCACCACTGTATCTTATTTTTGCCATTATTCCCCAAAAACTATGCCGTTGTTGCGATTGGGGCGATTACAACTACTTTTACTAATGTTTTCATTATATTCTCCCGTTTTAACAAAAATACCAACAAAATGTCAATATTTAACTTTGATTAAAACCAAAAGATTAAAAAAAACCATTAAATGAGACCTTTGCAAAAAGTAGGGATGATTAGCAAAATGACAGATTTTATTAAATTAAAATTTTTAAATCCCCCCTAAGGGGCTAAGGATTTTTTTTAAAAAAGTTTGTAATTTGATGAAAAAAAAGGCTTTTCAAATCATCTTTTATCGGGTCTCTTTTTTGAAAGGGTTTCAATCCGCATCGCCAAATTCAGAACAAGATAATAAGGTGGCACCCATCAATTTTTCAAATCATAAGTAACCGTTTTATTTTGAATCACATACTGCTGTCAGCACCGCATCTGCCGCCTCAGTCAACCCTAAAAAATTTAACATCATTTGCGGATAAGATAATCGGTTATTGACTTTATTTTCCCCTGCATAGGTGCTGTGCCGGGGGGTTTTCAAATACAGCGATTTATCTGACAAATTTGCAAAGGGAAGCCGATGCCACCGACTTTGCGGCTAAGGCATCGGAAACATAATCGCCATTTAAATTAAGGGTGGCAATCACTGAATATTCTTCTGGGCGTAAAAAATTTGTTAAAAAGGCGTCGGCAATCACATCTTTAACGGTAATCATCGGCCGTGTTTGGTTTTTTAAATTCACCCAAGGTCCATCGCCAATTACCTTGCACCAAATTCGTTTTGTGAAAGTTGGTCCCAATCTCAAAAACCCCCTTCGGAAATTTTCATAATATTGCCTTTATGCACCAAAGAAACGGAATCTTTGTCATTGTCAATTGCATATTGTATCGCTGCTCCCCAAAACGCACAGTGCCTTGTTGAGAAACAGGCTTGATCCGATACCCGAAGTTTTGGGGAAAGCAAATTTTTTAGAAACCCCCATTTCTTTTTGAAAAAAATCAACTTTTAACTTCAGTGCCTTGGGTACCAATACCAGCATAAATATCTTCGGATTTTCCTGAAAACCCCCATATCCATTTTTTGGGGGGCTTTAACCGGTGTCGCGTGTCCAAAATTTGTACCCGTTGGCAAATAAACAGGTCTTTGCTGACGAATAGCCAATTCAATGAACGCATACCACCACTCACTGGCGTGGAGAGGGCCTTTAATAGAAACAGCAAACGCTTTAATTGCATCCAGTGTTTCTTGTGGTAGGTATTCGCCATAAATGCTTGGCTTTTCACCAGCAAATATCCATCCATTGAAGGGTTTTTGCCTTTATAATTTTTTTCAACTCGCATTAATCACTTTTTCATCACTGGCGACACATCCACCGTCCATCGCCTTAAATTTGGTAATAATTGGCTGACGGGCCCAAAATCACCCTTTTAAAAAGGTAATTTTTTCCCATTTACAGGCAGATGAATGTGCTGATAAGTCATTATTTATCTCAGTTAAAAACGCATTATTTTAGCATTTTCACCATCTGCAAAATTTTTTTTACGCAAGTTAATCGCCCAAAGCCCAATTTTGGTAAAACGATGGGCGTTATCTTTGACAGTCGCACCTCAATAAAATTGCCTTGTGTCCGTCGTGGAAAAAAAATGCTAAAAATTGCATCCCCAAAACCCCTTGCGATACTGGGGGTGGATCTATTTGAGTAAATCGGAAAAATCTGGCGTACGCAAAAAAATCTATAACCCACCAACTGACTATCTAAAATATTAAAGCAAAGTTTTGGGGATTACAAGATTTGAGCAAACTGTGCCCCTTTCCCAGGGGTGATTTAAATTGTTATTGCCCGAACGGCGTCAATGTCTTGGAGTAAAAAGATTAAAGGAAATATTGATGGCTTTATTTTTTTCATTTTGATAAAAAAAACCCAGTTCGTCAAACTCGCTCAATCTCTTAACATTATCCACTTGCAAAAATCAAAAACGAAAATTCACCATGGTTTCGATAGTGGGAAAAAAGATGTTCCCTTTGTTCCTACTTTCTGTAAAAAATTGAGCAAAAACAAGGGGGTTTGGGGAAAATTCAAAACGATACAGTGCTTCATTTTCTACCTCCGCCCTACCGCCGACCAAAAAGCGAATATGGCTTTTTGCAATAAATTATATCATATCTAGCACATCAAATGTTTCGTCAATTTGCTAATCAAGGCTTGTTTTCGTCAAGTCCTTTGCTGGTTACACCCACGAAAATACGCGCTTGGGCGGACGGTTATAACGGAATTAAATTCCGTGAACGGGGTTGTTCCAAAATGGCAAAAAATTTTAAAATGCCTGCTTTTTTGGGGGTGGTAACAGCAATAATAACTTCATTATGCTCGCCTAAATCGCGCGTTCGGGCCCTAGCGTAAACGGTCAAAAATTTATATTTGCCGCGACAATACTAATAATATTGTTACCATGCAAGTGTTTATCGACAACTAGCGTTTTTTTCCCCCGCCAACGCCAACGCCCCCCAAGGTTCAACAATTAGATTTTGATTATAAATATTTTAATCGCTGCACACATTTCATCATTACTCCCAAAAAAAAGGTATCATCAACCAAAATTTTAGCAATGCGTAAATTTTCAGTACCTACTTTTTTTAAACCCCAACCCTTCGGAAAAGTGTCCACTTCCCCAAAACGGCATGGGGATCACTGGTAATTAGCGAGAAGCCGCAGAACCAACGGCTCAACGCCAATAATTTTAAACTCTGGTCGTAGGTTTTAACCCACTGGAATACCTGTAATCAAGCCACCGCCACCTACGGGTATAAAAATATAATCAATCTCTTCTAATTGCCCAATAATTCATGCAATTTTCCCCTGTCCCCAAAAACATCCAATCAAAATGCGTGAATAAAAGTATAGCCCTTTTTTTAGGATATTTTGTGAAAACAAAAGGGTTCATCAAATTTTTGCCAAAAAAAATCACCTCTGCCCCCCAAAATTTAACCGCATCCCCTTTAATTTTTGGGGTATTTTAGGCATCCAAAAAGACGGCAAAAAAACCTAGTTTTTCAGAAAAAAACCCCTTTTCGCCGATTTTCCCCCTGAAAAGTAATCACCCCCTTTTTAATTGCCAGGGCTCAAAGTAATTTTTTTGATAAGCGCCGCGTAATTTAAAAAAATGAAAAGGGGGTTTAAATCCTCGCGTTTCAAATAAATTTTATTGCCTAAATTCTTCTAAATTTTACTGGCAAATTTAACTGAGTTTTTCTAACCCTCCTAACAACCTCCGTTTGATGCGACTAACAATATTTTGATGTAACTCCTTCAAATAATCAACACTCATAAGTTGCATCAATAGCATCCCCCTTTTAAACCAATAAATGGTGGGTTTGGCTCCCCAAATTATCTAACACTACAATGCACCCTCAAAACTGTGTGATTTGGATATTCATTGACAGTAACAAACGTTTTTTAAAAACGCCTCTGTTGCCGAAATAATACCATTATGCGAATCCTCAAAACAACACACTCCGCCGCCTTTAAACCCATTTTATCAATACCCAATGATAAATATCCCCGCTGGTTTTAGATTTGATACCACATCCCTGCACCTCACCTCAAAAATCCCAAAGCCTCCGCCCCAAAGTGTTGGCAATCAACGCATCCCCTTCCGGCGTGGGGTGGGTGATGCCAATCTCAAACATCACGCGCTTCCCAAACCCACCACACCCGTTCTCAAAAGGGAAAATTTTCCCCGCATCCCCCAAACGCCAAAATTTTAGTTTTAAAGCATGGGTCTCTTTAGCAAACAGATCAACATTATCACACTCAAACTGGGGTTTTTAGTTTTTTGATGTAATGTTTAATACCATCCCGCCTGTTACATCTAATAATTTATGATAAAGTTCATTTTACCAATACCAATCCAAGCCTAATTCCTTAAAAAACAAGGTTAAAAGCAACAAATGCCCATCAGTAGTTTTGCCAGTGTTCCATCTAATCAAAAAAAAGTTTTTAATGTCATAATATATTTATAATAGTCCCATTAATAAGATTATTTTTAAGTTAAAACATTATGCCAGCCTACAAAAATATTTTGTTATAAGTCAAAAAAGGTGAAGATTTTTGAGGAGGGCAAATCAAACACTTTAAAACCAAACAACGCTTGAAGATCAGTTGATTAACGTGCCGAAACCACCATCACCCTATTCAAGAAGACTCATCAAAAGTTGCCGTATTAATGACAGAGCAACGCTTAAGAAAAATTTCACAGGGTTTAAAAACTCGTGACCGTAAAAAAAACTCATCGGCGTTGAAAATACTTTAAATTGTTGGTTTTGGTTTTGCAAAAATTGCGGGGGAGATTTCTTTGATGCGTTGAGGCTCGCTCCCCAGATAGTGCATTGATTGTAAAACGATTGCGGAAAAAAAAGGGTTTTGAAATGGATAACGCAAAAATTTTATCCGTCCTTTTATTTCTAAACCTGATTCAACAATCACACCAATTTTTTCCCAAAAAAACAAATTTTTTTTTAATAGACTTTAATGGTGTCATCGACTCTGGCACAGTAAAACAAAATTCATAATCATCCCCTGCCAACGCCCACACCAATCACCCGTATTGGCAATATATTGTGCGACTTTTAGACAAACGGGAAACATCCCAAAACAATACTAGCACCAACTTTTGAATGCGATAAAATATGCGATAAATCTTGCCAAAACCATCAGAAATATCAATACAACTACTGGCAACACCTAATAAAACTTGTCCTAATTTTCTTGTGGCTCTGGATGATTAAATTGGTTAGCAAGTTTCTTGTGGATTTTTGGTTTTTAATTTGTTGCCACGCTAACGCCGCATCACCCAAAATATTTGATACAAAGATCCATCACCCCTTTTCCCTGAACGCACGGCCGCCCAAAATTCCAGTAGTTTAAAAGTGATGCTAAGCATACCCTTTTGTGGTATCCCACCGATTAATTTTTAAAATTATATTCTGAGCAAAATGCTTTGGTGAAGAAAAAACCTCAAGCCATTTTCTCGTCAATATTTGGGAAAAAGTGCCAAAAATAAAATAATTTGGCGTTGCACCCATTGCCCCAAATCCTCAAATTAACCGCCAAAACCTTATAAGCAATATCAACAGGTGTCAACGGGGGAAAAGCACCCCTTCAATCAAAATATCAACCTGAACAAATTGCTGGTGAACACCAACATCAATCCGCACAGTCATCTCCAACCCGCCCCCAGTCAAAAAATTTATTGATTAATTCAAACTCACTAACATACTATTTTTTAGAGGTTGAACCTCTGAACCTTTTGCATAAATAGGGGTGATTAAAAAAGAAGATTTTATTAAAATTTGGGAAAATTTTTTAAAACCACTCTAGCAGGGCTAAGGGTTTTTTAAAAAATTTTTAATTTGATGAAAGATCGTTTTTGATTATTCTTTTATGCAAAGGTCTCTTTAATTAGGCATTTTGTTTTGTGAATGGTCTGTTCATCGAGGATGCTTCTAATTTCAGGATAGATGCCTTTGAGTTGTGCTTCTACGCCGTTTTTAAGGGGAACTTTGACTGATGAACAGCCTTGGCAACCGCCACCAAAATTTAGAAGACATCCATCTCTGGGAATTTCCACTAAGTCAACAACCACCGTGTGAAGCCGTTGCGGATTGACTTCGGCGATGGTATATTTGATTTTTCTTCAATGGTGCGTCGTCTTTTGGCACTTCACCTTTGGCATTCGGTGCAGTGATGGCAAGTTTTTTCTGAACCCTCTTCTTTTTAAAAGCACTTCAAATCTTTAAAAGTCAAAATTAGCCTTGTCAAAAAAGCTCTAAAACCGTATTCAAATTTGGAATACGCTTTCCCAAATCTTTGAAAAACAAAAATTGTAAAAGCAGCGGGAGGGGGGCCGGTTTTTTTTGATATCAACTTTTTTAAAGCCAAATCTTCTTCACCTTGCTGTTCAAAAAAACTGCTACATAAGTTTCTGCTTGTTGGGAATGTTAAACATTTTCTCTCCTAAAAATTATATTGTCAATTAAAACGCGTTGGGCCTAAAATACCGCACATAAACGCAATTTTACTCGTATTATCAGTGATTTTCTTAAAGGGGATTTGCATCTAACAATTCTAAATAATAACAAAAATAGCATTTCGTTGTTCAAAGCAGTTTCCCTCAATTCACGCCCCCAATTTGCCCCAAAATCTTGTGTAATTGTGGTGCAATTTTTGCTCCCCTTTCTTAAATATTGACGGGTTTCTATTGCCAAACCATCCGTCTCACGCTCCCCGAAAAAAAACTCAACCCCCCCAAGTAAACCGCCGAAAATGCTTGCGTAAACCTTCTGCCCCAAACCCCATCAGGGCGAATAATTGTTAATCGTCGCACCACCTGCACCACTCCTTAAAAATGGGTCGTGTTTGCCCCACAAAATCTGCCCTATTGCCCCCCATCAATGTCTATCGGATAAATCGCCTCAGCATTGGGTAAACACAATCCTGCGCTTTAAGCAACCTAAATCCTCCTCCATCGTGCGTGGATAAATACCAAAACCATGCTCTGCAAACTGCGTCGGATTACAAACACACCACCACCACCCCCGCCTTCTGTTTTCAATCTAATTAAAAGACAAATGCCCCCGATGTAACCCCCCCCCTTGTTGGCACAAATGCAATTTTCTGCCTTTATCTCCCAATGGTTGAGTGTGGTTTGTAATTCTGGAATAGTGTTAAAAATTTTCATATTTAAGATTGATTTTTGATTTCAATAATTTTATCAAAAAGGGTTTTAAAACCATCAAAGTTTGACTTTTCAAAATCGTCTTCTTGGCATTTTTTAGAAAATTTAGCTTTAGCAAATTTTCCTCCCTAACCTTGAAATACCTTGCACTCACCATAAACAAACTCTTTTTAAAAATTTTTAAAAGGAAAATAATCTTCAACTACAAAATTTTATTTGTAAAATTATCTTTTAGGATCGGTATATGTGAATATTCTCTTTAAAAACCCATTAAAATCTTTTTTTTTAGCCCCTTTTGTTTAATATTTTTTAATACAACCATTCCTTCCATCATTGTCAAACAAGGAATAATTGTTTGATTGTCTTTTGGCTTAAAATTTTCAATTATTTTGTTAAAAGTATCTGAATCCGTACCGCCAAGCCATAAAAAATTAAACTCCAAACGCTTGTATTCTTCAATATCTTCTTTTAATACTTTTAATGCTTGTGATATGTAAGCCTCGTCAGTTTTCCCCTCAACAATTAAAATATCTTTATTAGATTGTAAAAATAATTGACTTTCTGACACACCCATAAAACCGCCAGTCAATTCGTTTAACAATTTTTCTTGGGTGTTGTAGTCTTTATTAATTTTGCCATTTTCAATATATGCTAAATGCTTATTATCAAAACTATGTGCAAGTGTTGGCGAATGCGTGGCTAAAATTATTTCCCCATCACTGTGTTCTTTTAATATGTCGGGGATGAGTTTTTTTGAATATGAATATGTGCATCAGGCTCGTCAAACAAGAGCAACGAATTTTCACCTGATAAAACCTCCAAGCAAAGTTTCAAAAGTATTTGTTTTTTCTGCCCTTCGCTAAAATCTTTGGTTGTTATGCCATTTTCAAACTCAAGTTCTAAATCAGTTATTAATTTTAATTTTTTATCTTTTGACAATTTTGCTACACAAAGTAAATTAAATAATTCCGTGTGTGTTTTAAAATCTATTTTGTCTTTAACCTCGTCTAAACTTAAATTTAAACTCTGGATATTTTCCACACCATCGCCCTCTGACTCTGGTGTTATAAAACTAGATACAAACTTATTTACCTCATTATTGGGTTTTGATTTAATAAAATTACTCAATAATTTTTTATTGATTTGTATGGTTATTGTTTTTAATTCACTTTTAACAATTTTTTCTAATCCCTTTACATCAGATGCGTACATAGTAAGTAATGCAACATCCCAATAATATTTATTGACATAAAGCATATTTAATTTACTTACATAAGTATCGTTTTTAAGTGGAGTCTTATTAAAATCAAAATATGGTTTTTTATAATATTCTTCCCATAGCCTTAACTCTTCACCACTATATAAAGCAATGATTTGCGATGGTCTATAATCATATGACTCACCTAAAGTAAACGGAAATTCTGCTGGTAATCTACTACCCAAAGAATATAATTTTTCTAAATTATGCCAAGATTTGTCCTCTGGTTTTTTTATTTTATATTCTATCTCTTGATTTTTAGACACTCTAATATCTAAACTATTTATCGTATAAACTAAATCAAATTTAAAAGGTAATTCCTTTAATTTATCATTGTAAATCCTTGAAAAAATAGCACTAATTACCTCTAATACATTACTTTTCCCACTGGCATTATTGCCAATTAAAACAGTAATTCCTCTCGTTTTTTAAAATCAATTTTAAAATCGTTCAGGTTTTTAAAACCATCAACCCATAAACTTTTAAGACGCATTAAATATCTTCGCTTCAAATTCGATTAGAGCTAGTTTTTGGTTTTGTTCGGCTTGTTGTTTTAGGGTTTGAATTTCGTTTTTAGAGTTTGGATGTGGTTTGCTATTTTGTTTTGGATTTTTAGTGGAGGTAAGGGGATTTGTAAGTTCTTAAAAATATCCTCACCAATTCTTGGCATTCTAGCACCTTTCATATAATTAGTAATTTGATATTGAACAAATGATGAGCTTAAACAAAATTTAAAATACAACTCGTTAATATTTTTAACGGAAAAAACAAAAAACTCAGATGAGATGATAATATTTTTATCATCAAGGTAATTGTAAAAATATTTATTAAGATAAGGTCTCAGTTTTCCATATAGAAAATATCCTTTTGGTAACTTTATAGTTTGGCTTTTAATCTGAGGTTCACATTTTGACA
>JACCHT010000008.1 GCA_013416635.1 Candidatus Thiodubiliella endoseptemdiera
AGAGCCTATGCTTATCTGTCATCAAATCCACCAATCCTCCAAAACGCTAAAAAACGCGAAGCGGTGGAATTTTTGGGAAAATTGGGGCGCGGGATTTATCCCCCAAACCGACTTAGACGGGGGCGGCGATTTACGGGGCGAAACCAGTCGGAAAAATTAGCGAGATTGGTTTTAACCATCGACCAAACGCAGTTGTGGGATGGGGCAGGAAAAAAAATCAATCTAAAACCCCACAACCATGAATTTAATATTGATACGGGCGTTTGCATTTTTCCCCGTATTATTTGGGTGATGTGCATAGGCTTGGTTTTAAAAACGCATCGCCAATGGCAAAAGAAAGACGGTAAAAAGACTTAACCATTGAAATGATTGCCTTTTTGCTTATTATCCCTAAAACCTATTTGCTGCCACTGACAAACTTTCCAAAAAAATCGGATTGATAAAGTTTCAAATGATGACAAACCCCCAATTTTTTTTTAGACAAATTTAACTTGAACCCATTAAAATCATAAACGGGTGCAAACCCACCCCAAACAACTATCAACTCAAAGGACAAAATCATTAATTTTAACCCGGAGTGCCTGAAAACCATTGAGCGGATTGAGTTAATTGAAGACCTGTTAAAAAATTTAGAAACCTAGCGAGTTAGCGGTCAGGCGGAGTGTCTTTAAGCGATGTATAATTCAAAACAAGGTTCGCCATAATTTTGTTGATATAAATGTTCAATTTCGTCAAATCAAACTGATGATTTTGCGGCCTAAATGTGCAATTTTAATTGCACCTAAAAGTCCCCGAGTTGACCGTGGTTTTTCCGTCCATATCGTTCATTAAGCCGTATAACAGCCCAGCACGATAAGCATCGCCACAGCCTGTTGGGTCCCTTTAGTGGATTGCGTTTTTTTTCTGGGCAAGTTAATCACTTCGTTGCCTGTGTGAATTCGCTGCCTTCACCACCTTTTGGGGATGATGAAGGCATTTACCATTGAGGCGAGGTTGTTAAATCTAAGCCGTTTTTTTTGTAGCATTTGTGATTCATAGTCATTGACCGCTACATAGTTTGTTGTTTAATAAAGGGTGATTACCCCGCGCCTGAGAACATCGGCATTCCTGACCTGGGCAAAGATAAAAGGGATGTGTGCATCGCTAAATTGCTGGGCGTGCTGAATCATGCCATCGCGCCCATCAGGCGAGACGATGCCAATATCAGCCACAGAAACATCGCTGACTTTGTTTTGGTGTGATTCGCTCATTGCCCCTGGGAAGGCGTAATTTGGTTTCATCCATATCGGTGGGATAAAGGGTTTGGGCCCGTATAAGCGTCTTTAATTGCTTTTATATGCGGTATTTATATGATAGATTCCATCCAGTTCATATAGGGAAAATCTTCGCCTACGGTGCCTTGGGGATGGAGTTGGCACCGAGTAAATGAAGTTATAGGCGATATTGCCACCGCAACCACCAAACTCTTTTCGCATCGTCGCACTAAGAATGGACATTGAGCATATGCACCTTGTCGGGCAAGATGTGGTTTTGAATGGTCGAAAAACCATAATAGAATCAAAGGCGGGCCCCAAATGAGGGTTTTTTTCATAAACTTTTTTTACAAAGGGCCGGGGGGTTTTTCTTTTTGGGAAATTTTTTTTTTTTCCCGGCCCCCAACCCCTTGCGCCCCCCCCAAAAAAAAAAGGGATTTGGGGGGCACCACCGAAAATTGGGGAAACCCGAGGGGGGTCTTTTTTGTTTTTATTAAAAAGGATTTTTTTTGCAAAAATTTTTCCTTTTTGGGGGGGGGCGAAATTAAACCCCCTGCACAGATTCCCCATGGGAAAGGCATCGTGGTTTTTGTTTGGGTTTTTGGGTTTTCCCCGGGGGAAATCAATGTTTTCTTCCAAGGGCCTTGAAAATTGACTTAATAAAGTTTTCCCTCCCTTGAAAATCCAGGGTTTTTCGCAAAAGGGGTTTGGGGTCCTGAAATTTGGCCTGAATTGCATCCCCCCTTTTTTGGCCTGAATTGCAAACAAGTTTTTTTTGGTGTTTAAAGGGAAAGTCTTTTTGTGAAAAAATTTCCCGGGAGGCAAATTTTTTTATGGTTGGTTCCCAAAAACTTCAAATTTCCCCGGGGGTTTTAAAATTGGCCCTTATTTATGCCAAATGCCCACCAAACCTTTGTCCAAAAAAAAACCATTTTTTCCCCTTTTTGGATTTTGAAACCACGAAAAACCAAAATAACCAAAGGGCAAAAATGGGTTTTTTGAAATTTCCGTAAGGTTTGTTAAATTTTGGAAAAAACCTTTCTTTTACCACAAACCACCCTTTTAACGTAAAAAAGTCAATGCACAAAGACTTTCCCCTGAGATTAAATCCCCAAAAGGTTTCCGAAACCAAAACCGACAAGATGCCGTTAAAATACCATGCGGATGTGATGGCTTTTAGGTTAGCAATCCAGCAACTCAAACCGCGGGAAAATTTTTAAAAAGCAAAAATCCTTCTTATCGATGCCCAAACGAAATTCCCCAGACGGGCCGAGTAAAATTATCGGTGTCGGGGCAAAGGGGAAAATTTTAGTCAAAAAATTTGTTTTTTTGCGCGGCAGGGCGAAGAAGGGGTTTGGCGATGGCGAAAAAAAAATACACACTTCAATACCGGAACATTTAAAAACCCCTTGGTCGAACCCTTTTCAAAAAAAAGGGGAATCTTGTCAAACAGCACTCATTTGATCTTCGCCGATTCTATTAGGTTTTCCGCCCAAACAAAACCATTTTCCCGACAAGGTCATGTCAATTTTATTTTTGGGACGATGCGCAAAGTTTGGTTTGCGGTGGCAATATCCCCTATAACTACATTTACTGGGTAACTCCATACCAATTAACCTAAGGGGGTTTTTATATTAAACTGGATGGAATCTCATCTATGAATACCACGCTTTTGGGTTAAAAGCCTTTAAGGCCCCTTATCACCCCGATATGGATGAAAAACAAATTACCCCCTTTCCCCCCGGGGGAATGAGCGAATCACCAAAAAAAGGCGGTTTGGGGGTTCTTCCCCCTATCGGTGGCATGATTCAGCACCCCCAGCAATTTAGGGGAAACCATCCTTTTTTTTGACCCAGGTCAAGGAGGATGTTCTGGCGCAAATTAACCCCTTTTATTAAAAAACAACGTGCGGTAAATGACTGGGAATCACGGAAGAAAACAGGCAGATTTAACAACCTCGCCTCTTTAAATGCGCTCTATAAAGGGTGGTGAAGGAGGAATTCACACAGGCAACGAAGTGATTAAATTGCCCAAAAAACGCAATCCCTCAAGCCCCAACCTGTGGCGTGCTTATCGTGGGCTGTTATACGGCAATGAACGAAAATGGACGGGAAAACCACGGTCAACTCGCTGGTTTTTTGGGGCAATTAAAATTACATTTAGGCCCAAAAAAAGTTTGATTTGACAGAAATTGAACACTTATATCCAAAATTTGGCGAACCGTTTTGAATTAAATAATCGCAAAGAACTCCGCCTGACCGCTAACTCGCTATTTCTAAAGTTTTTAACAGGTTTTAAATTTAACTAACCGCCGGTTTCAGGCATCCCGTTTAAAATTTAAAATTTTTTTTTTGAGTTGATGTTGTTGGGCTGGGTTTGCACCAAGTTGATGATTTTAATGGGTTCAATGTTAATTTTGTTAAAAAAATAATGTGGGCTTTTATCATAAATTAAAACTTTTCAATGATTTTTCCGGGAAAGTTTTAGGGGCCCAAAAATAGGTTTTAGTGGGACGGCAAAACCCAAAAAGGGGAAAAATTTCAATGGTTAAGTTTTATGATTGTTTTTTGGCGTTTTTAAAATAAAACCGCGCTCATGCACATCCCCCAAATAAGTAGGGAAAAATGCAAAAGCCTTTTATCAATATTAACTTCATGGTTGATTTTTTAGATTGATTTTTCCCTGCACGCATCGCATCAACTGGCGTTTAAGAAGCGAAAAAGGGTTAAACCAAATTTCCCCAAATTTTTTCCCGCTGGTTGTCGCCCGAAAACGCCGCACCACGAATTTAAGTCATGGTTAAAAGCAAAACCCACCCCCAAATTCCCCAAAGATTCCACCGCTTCTGCGTTTTCCAAGCGTTTTGCTGAGTGTTTGGGTGGATTTGATGACGATGAAGGCTCTATGGGTGAACGCCACCCCCCACGCAACTGGTGCAATTTGCCAAACCAAAATTTTGCGTTGTTGATGAGGATTAGCATTTGGGAATTCAAACCCCTTTTAAAGATGGTGGTGCGCCAAAATTAAAAGGGCCGGGGAAAAATCACCTAATTTCCAAAATTTGGGGGCTTTGCCCCCGAGCGATAGGATATGTACATTTTTTAAAAAGCGAGTTTTCCGATTTATTGGTTAATTTGTGCAAAACAAATATTTTCCGCCCCGGGGCATCTCCCGGGGCAAGCCCCTTTAATCGCATCATCGTCCCTTCTTTCGGTTTGAATGCCCCCCCTTTTGGTGGCGGGTTTGAGGGCTCCCCGCGGGAAAGGCCCAAATTCCCGGGGGTTTGGGTGGCAGTCATGGTAGAATCGCGCGTCCCGCATTTTTTTAAGTTTTTTTTGTTTTAAAGCCAAACTGTTCTTCATCAATAATCCTAACCCCTTGTTTGTATTTGATCTGCCCTGAAAATTTGTAGGATAACAATATCGCCCCGCGGCAGTTTTTGCGATTTGCGTTTTGTTTTTTTGGGGAAAAACGTGACAAGGCAGCGATTTCAAAAGGATGTTAAAAAATCTATCTTTTAAAGAAAATGGGTTGGGGCGTGGTGGGCCCCAAAAGGCGACGCGCCGTTCCCGCTAAAAAGGCGCACGCAAAACCGTTTTACCCCGGGGCATCGCCACAACCGCCGTCCATTGGCTTGATTGCATATCCGCCCAAAACCTCGCCCATGGTTTTTAGCTGGTCGGGGGCTCCTCAAAAGGAAACGGAGGGTTGAAAACATCGTCGGCGCGGAAGGCAAATTTTTGGGCGCGCGTTTGGTAGATTTCGTAATTGGGGGCAAAGTTAAGGGCTTGTGCTTTTTTGGGGGCCATTGGTTTGCCGGTTTTTTGCAGTGGGGCGTCCTGCGTACCAGAATAACGAAAATGGTTAAGCGAGGTCATTGGCACCATCGTTTGAACCTTTGGCATTTAACATTAAAAAGTCTTGGGTTAAACGTAAAAGTTTGTGTTTTTTTGCCCTAATCCCTCCCCCACCATAATTTTTATGCAATAGGGTCGCCAATTTGAATTTCCCCAAAAAATTTTAAACCTTCATCAAAATCCCGTGGGCCCGCCGCCGTCTTTTTGTTTGAAAACGGCACCGAACAAATTTTAAATTGGAATAATGGGTATCTTGGAGCAAGCCCCCCTGTTATCGTTGGTGATCAAGTTTTTGCTATTCAAAAGCCCCAGCCTCAACTGGGTTGGGGTTATTGGGGACTAATAAACGTCACTCAGGGAGCTTTTGCCCCCTTGGGTTCAAAAACAAAAATCTTGCCCAAATTTTTTCAAAAAATGAAAATTTGTGGCACTTTGTTTGGCGTTGATTTGCGGGGCAAAAACCCCCTGTCAAAATTTAAAGACCTAACTTTTCCTCCTTTTTTAACTGCCAACAATTTGTTGTCCCGGGGCTTGACTAAATAACTGCTGCTGCTCAATAAAAAAATTGAAAAGGGGGCAGTCTGTCAAAAACCCCGGCTTGTTGGTAAAAGGGTTTTTCGTAAATTAACGCTACCCCGTGAACTGAAACCCTTCGTTTGCAATAATGTGTCGTTTGGTAGATAATCTAAAAGGGATTGGTGCGGGAAAAATAACGAAAAAAAACCAATGCCGATTGGTATGACGAAACCCTCAAAAAAAAAACCGGTATGTCCGAAAGTCTTTTGATGTTTTTTTTTAAAACTTGTTATTTTTAGGGAAAATTCTCTGGCGGGCTGAAATTTCGTTTTTTGGTAGAACGCTGTGTTGAAAATCAAACAGGGGTAGATTCATTTTTGGTCAAACAAGTCTAAGGACACGGCAGTTTTTCACCCCTCGGATACAAGTCATCAAATTTGACACTAAACTCCCGGGGCTCCATTACTTTTTTTACCGGTTATAGCCGATTTAAGCAAGGGGGGCGAAGGTTTCCTTAGTGTTAACTTTCCAGGCTAAAACTGTATGCTTTGCTAAACGGACATAATTGTGTTAATGATTCTGCAGTAAGCACCCGTTTAAGATTGGGGGTTTTGACGGGGGATTGAGTCGGCAAAAAAATATCTGGATGCGGGGGAAAAAAGGTCAAAAGCCCCCCTCCCTTATCAAAAAACCCAGAATATCCCAAATCAGTATTATAAAAAAGTATGATTTCAACTGGTAAAATGACATTCGTTTTTCCCCCCATAACGTTCTTTGTTGTAAAAATTTAATCAAGCCCCGCCTGTCACCCCGTGGGTGGCCCCCAAAAATTTTTCCAAATTCAAAGGGGGATATTTTGTTTGTGGGTAAGATAGGACATAAAACCTTTTACCTTAAAACCCTTTTCACATTTGGTTATTGGGAAAAAGGGAACCATTTCGATTTTTCCCCAATGGTTCAAAAAAAAATGGCCCCCAAAAAGGGGTTTCAGATTAAAACTCCTACACATAAGGCGATCTGCAGATAATTTTCAATTGTTTCCTCCCAACAGGAAAATACCTTAATATGGAAATTGTTTGCATTTTTATCCGTTTTTTTTATTTAAAAAAAAAAACTGGTTAAAAAATAAAAACATTCCCGAACTTTTTTTAATTGGGCTTTTTTGGGTTTGGCAAAAAACATCATCCCCCGGCCATCACCAGGTTGCCCCTGTCGGAAAAATTTTATGGTTTTTACGCGTTTTTTTTTGCCAAGCGAAATACCAACTGCTCAGGCGCATTTTGCCTGATTCATCAATATCCAGGGAAAAACAAAGAAACCCCCCCATTGATTAAAAAATGTTTTTCCAAACGGCGAAGAAGAAAAATTAAGAAAAGAAGCAAAGTGTTTTAAAAAGAACTATTTTACTTTATTTATATTATGCGCCTATAAATCGTGCAATGGAGACAACCAACTATTTAAAAAAAATGTTTACCTTGGGATCTGCCAGCAGATTTAGCGTATTTAAAAAAACCCCCACCGTAAAAAGGGTAATGGGGAAAACACGATCATTGGCCTCCAAAAAGGAAAAAATTATTTTATCCAAACCAAAAATTTTTAAAAAATCGGGGAAACTTTCGATAAGACGGATTGAAAGAAAATGAGGGGAAGTTTTTTTTATTAAAGGCGGCCCTCCTTCTTTTTTTCAAAAATATCCCTTTTTACGCCTTTTTTATTTCCAAATTTAAAAAAAAGAAGGGATCCCCTTTCCCTTTAGGGTGACTTTTTTGAAACCTTAAAGCCCCACAGAAAAAAAAAACAACCTATCACTTCACATTTTAGATAGGGAAATTTAAAATTATCCGTTGTTTGTAATACAAAGTCAAAAATGGGGCCGATGGGGAGAGGAAAATCCACGAGCTAGCTCATACCCCCCCAATAGCGGCACCTTACCCCATCGGCAATAATTTTTTTGGAATGTCGTGTCCGAGTGTCCATTTTAATGTTTAGTGCGGGCCCTTTTATAACGCCTGGGGTTTTTTTTCAAGTTTTTTTTGTGGCAAATAAGTGAAAACTGGGATAAAAAAACAACCCACCCAGCGTTAGCGAAATAAATGAATTTACCCACAGAAGGTACGGCCGCACCGCGCCCCATCAGCGCCTTTTTCCGTGTTGATTAGAATAAGTGCTTAACCTAAACCAAAGCACATGAATAATTAAAAAAACTTGAAATACAAAATTTAAACCCGTTTTTAAAATTTTGAAAACCGGGGAGATGCGCCGCCAATCAAAACCCCTCAATTTTTCAAAAATTTTTTTGAGGGGTTGTTGCCGCCTAAGAATAGTTGATTTCGTTTGGGGAATTTTGCCGGGGTCGAATAGGTTTTGGTTGGTGGGAACACGTGCCAAGCCCAAACGGTTCATAAGCAAAATAATATTTTTAAAAGGGGTCCCCCTTTGGGGCGTTGATTTTTACGGGCCCGCCGGTTTTGCCGATTTTTTCCAACAATTGCGATGCAAAATAATGGGGTTGTTCATTTATCGGCCGAACTTTTTTCGAACGATTTCATGGTTTCCCCATATAGATTCACCTCGAAAGTCCAACGACATATTTAACGCCAAAAACTTTAATCATATCTGCACTCACTTCGCCCGTGAAGCACGAAGCATTAACATTTAAATCTTAATGTACCGAGATTTAAGTGAAATGTGTGTAATGCCTCAACTTGGGACAAGTAAAGGAAAGGTGCATAACAATTACCTTTGAATTTTTACCTCAGGTGTTCAAAGAATGCCCAATACCAAAGTAATAACGTTTCTTTTGAGGCATTCATTTTCCAGTTGCCGGCTACGATTGTTTGACGCATAATGATTATATGTTGTAAAATAGCAATGTTACGCTAAATAGCGTTAAAATCATAATGCGATGATTTTGAACTGAAATAAAGTGCCAAAGAAACCATCAAAATACCGAAGGCAAAATATACTAAATCAAGTACACTCCACAAGGTCATCGACAGCGAAACTTCAAAAAGGTAACAACTAAAATCATTAAAATAACTTTTGCCAATTTTGATTTCAGTCATCTAATGAATTAATCACCAATACCTTGGAAGACCTGTCACTCTCTTTGGCATCGTCAATATCGCTAATAAATACTCATACAAGCCCAGTGAAAATATCAATAAATAGTTGCCAATAAGAATCCATCAATCGCACCAACGGTATGTGCCACCATTTCTATTTTTAAAGTTTTCTAACCTCAACAGTTGCCTCCAAATAATCGCCAATATGCACAGTAGTGTGCCAGCATCAACCGACAGTAACAACAAATAACAATATGACAACAACAGTGAAGAAATAAGCAGCGACAAGCACCATTAAGCGTGAATTCCATAATATTTTTCAAAAATTTTTCAAGTAATTCCATTTTCATTAAACCTTAAAATCAATAGCGATAAAGTATATCAGTATTTGTTCCAATTTACATCAAAACTTTGTAGTGACAACGACTAAAATAGTTACCTTAATCAGTTTAAAATTAATATGCCAACAGCTTGGAAAAATTGCCTTAAAATTCTAAAAGACACTGTACCTCTTACAGAATATAGCGTTTGATTCAGCCGTTAAAGGTATCAGAAAGAAGGGTTTTAACCATATTAGCGCCCAATGTTTCAGCAGTAGATTATCTTAAAAAATCTAAAACAGAAATTAAGGTAACTGTCGCACAATACGACAAAATCTTAAAATTGAGATTGGCATTGAAACACAAAAATCAAAAAATACAAAACACGCAACACCTTTATTTTCAGAATACACTTTTGATAATTTAGTAATGGGTACTGCCAATCAAATTGCCTACGGCGCTATTCGACAAATCGCTGAAAACCTAAAAATCTCCTTACAATCCTTGTATTATTTACGGTGGCTCTGGATTGGGAAAACTCATTTAATGCAAGCAGCAGGGCATTTAGTAAAATCACAAGACCCAAAAATCAAAGTAATTTACGCGCCTGTTATGGATTTTGTTAGAAACATTACTACTAGCTTGCCACAAGACTAGTGAAAATATCAAAACCTATTACCAATCTGCTGATTTATTATTGGTAGATGATATCCACTTAATTGCCGGTAAGAAAAATCACAAGAAGAGTTTTTCATATTTTTAACTTTTATTTACTACTAAGAAGCAAATTATTTTCACTTGTCAGCCACCAACCAACATTAGGTCCTTAGAGGATCGCTTAAAACAAGATTTGCACAAGGATTAATTATCTCTCGCTCCACCGAGTTGGAAATGCGCGCTGCTATATTGCTAAAAAGCGAAAAATAAAATCATTAACATCAATCTAAAATGAGGATACAGCACTTTATATTTGCCAGTAATATCACTTCAAATGTGCGTGACCTAGAAGGAACTACTCAAACTTAAAGCATTTGTTAACTTCTCTAAACAGAACAATTTGATTATTACCAAAGAGGTTATCGATATAGCCGAGGATTTAATGTAAGCCAAAATTAACAATATTGATATTAATGATATTCAAAAAAAGTGCCAAACATTATACTGTCACTTACCTGATTTAAGTTCTCAAACTCGAAACATCATATTGTTTAGCTAGACAAATGGCGATTTTCATCACTCACGAAATGACCAACTTTTCACTATCTAAAATTGGAAAACATTTTGGAAATAGAGATCATTCACAATTTTACACTCCATTAAAAAATTAAAGAAAAAGTGAAAATGACACTGAAATAAGGAATGAATACGAGTTACTCAAACTAAAATTAGCCAACTTATAAACAATATCCACAGAGTGTTTCCAATTCATTGTGAATAACTTTAATAACTTAACAAATAATTTAAAATTATGCACATTTGTTATCGTTTTTACATAAAATAAGACATTATTATCAACCATTTAATATTTGTTTTCAAAAAATATAGTTTTCAACAGAAAACAGGTTAACTAATATTAATAATAACTATTTAATTAAGAGAAACTTTTATGAATATACAACTTACCGTCAAAAATTATTAGGACCCTTGCAATCTGTTATTAGTGTTGTTGAAAAAATCAAACACTTCCTTCTCCCATGTACTTATTCAAAAGATGGGGAAATTAACATTAACTACAACCGATATGAAATGAATTGCGTGCATCAAAAAATACCAAAGAAAAGCTTGTTTTACAATTTTAAAAGATTTATCATATTCGTAAAACTTACAGAAGAAACAATCATTGAATTTATAATTGAAGAAACTAAAATTTATATCAAAGTCAATAACAATTCATTTGAATTAAATACTTTTAACACAAAAGATTTCCCTTCATTACCAAAAATTAAAGACACGAAATTATTCATATTAAACGACTTATTTTAAAAGAACTTATGAAAATACAGCATTTTCAATGGGTAATCAGGATATTCGTGCTTATTTAAACGGTTTATATTTTGAAGTAACAAAAGATAATATCATTGTCGTTGCTACTGATGGTCATCGTTTAGCTATTGTGAGATTAAACAAGAGAATGAGATTAACCAATAAAAACTGTTATTTTGCCAAGAAAAGCAGTATTAGAATTAATTAAAATCCTTAGTAAAGATGAAAATGCCAATGTAGATATTCATCTTTCAAACAATTACTTTACTTAACAGTGATAGTATCACTATTATCAGTCGTTTAATTGATGGTAATTTTCCTAATTATTTACAAGTTATTCAACAGATTATGAAAATACTTTATTTATTAAAATCAAAACTTCTTAGATAATCTGCAACAAGCCTCTATTTTTGCTATGAAGACTAAAAGGTGTTAAATTAGCATTTAAAGGCAATCAAATTAATATATTCTCACATTCAGAGCGAGGCAAGCAAAACTAAAATTGATATTGATAACTTTAATAAAGAAATAAAATACTTTTAATATCCATTATCTTATTTCTATTTTAGAAAACCTTACTTCAATAATGTAAATATGGTTATACCTATATGGTAGAAACCAATCTTGTTTATTAAGTAGTATTGGTATGATACTTATCAATATGTAGTTATGCTAATGCGGGTTTTAACTCATTAACACTTAAAATTTTGTACTGTATTATTAACAAATTATCCATTCATCAATTTCGTAATTTAAATACTCAATTTATACCCTTGTAAAGGTAATTTATTCAGTAGTGATAATGCTCAAGGAAAACTAATCTAGTGAAGCCATTTATTACTTAGGCCATAACCGTTCATTTAAAACAAAAATCTGAAAGACATTATTAATTTTGAATCTAAATTATTTCAACTTAGTGAGGTGGATAAAAATAAAATAAAATTAGAAAAATCAAAAATCAAAACCAGCGTTATCATCAATCAACAAAAAGTAGGTAACGCATCAAAACTCAGTCGTTTATTACCCATTCAAATTATCACCGGATAAAGGATTTATTGTCAACAGTACCCTAAAATAAGCGTTCTTATTTAGATTGGGGAGTGTTCCACGTGAAACCAGAAACTATTAAAACCTTTAAAGCTTATAATAAAATCTTAAAAAATATCAATTCATTATTAAGTAAAAATCAAACCAATGAATTGGATTTTTGTTTTAAAGTTGGCAAAATTTTCTGCTGTATAATAAAAGCCGATTGGATTATTTACAACAACTTAAAGAAACTTTATTATCTAATAAAGTCAAAAGTCTAGATACATTGATTGACTCAAAAGAACAATTTAATTATGTATTTTCATCGGGTTGGCCTAAAGAAGTTGACGCCCTTAATGAGAATAATATTTATCAATATTTACAGAAAAATACTGCTTTATTATTACATATAAAATATTTAAATTATGGTTCACATAAAGCTAATATTAATTTTACCTTTGACAATAGAAATGAATGCTTTTTTTCAAGAGGTGAGCAAAAAACTTTATCTATTATTTTTTGGCTAACACAAGTGGTATTGCTTATTAATTTAGGTATAAAACCGATTGTTTTAATTGATGATTTATCTTCTGAATTGGATAATACTAAAGTTAATATTATTTTACAATATTTAAAAAATACTCAAAGTACAAACCTTTATAACTGATATCAGTCACAACTTAACACTATTAAACATATAAATCCTATTTTTAAAGATTAATCAAGGTGAAATTACCTACAAAAAATAAACAAAAATAAGATGTAAAAATTCCTATCATGGGATAATCAACTTCATTATTTTATAAGTATTTGGGAACTTGCCCACAACAAACATAAAGCTAAGTTTAAAATTTAAAGGC
>JACCHT010000009.1 GCA_013416635.1 Candidatus Thiodubiliella endoseptemdiera
TTTTAAAAATTGCCCACCAAGGACCATCCATGCCATGTTTGCTTTAAATTGGCTTACTGGTTTCAGAGGAGAAGATTTTTAAACATATTTCCCATAGGGTCCTATGTTAAAACTATGTCCGCTGATGGTGGCCATCTTGGATGGAGGTCTGGGTCACTGGATATAATTTTGAAAGTTGACCATTTAAGGACCATTCATGCCATGTTTGCTTTAAATTGGCTTACTGGTTTCAGGAGAAGATTTTTAAACATTTTTCCCATAGGGTCCCATGTTAAAACTATGTCCGCTGATGGTGGCCATCTTGGATGGAGGTCTGGGTCACTGGATATAATTTTGAAAGTTGACCATTTAAGGACCATTCATGCCATGTTTGCTTTAAATTGGCTTACTGGTTTCAAAAAAAAAAAATTCTTTTTTCCCCAAGGCCCATTTTAAAAACTAAATTAGTCATGGTGGATTTAAAATTCCGATCCAAGCGATTCACAAGTTTAACAGAACCCTGATCATTCCTGCAAAGTCACAATTCAATTGGCTTGGTGGTTTCTGACAAGAAGATTTATAAAAATTTTGCCAATGAGAACACAAGTTTGGTTCAATTCTGTTCATTTTCAGAAGAAGTTTTAAAGGGAAAGCTGGGGGGCCCGAGGGATGTTACCCTGACAAAAGCTCACATGGCCTATGGCCGGTGAGATTTTTATGTTGGTCCATTATTAAAAAGTTACCCATTAGGTCTCTATGTTAATTATATTTTCTGAAGTGTAAAAATCTGCGGAGTGAGTACAAATAGTGTAAGAGCCCAATCATCAAAACAAAATAACAGACATGTGCTTTCAATGTATATTTCATTGTACCAGTCTTCCCCCTTAATTTTTACAAATTTTACAGGCCCACCATCAATTCTACAGGCCCGAATTTGAAAACTACATTAATGACCATTAATTCAAACCACCAAAACTCAAACATGATGTTTTAAATATTATGTGAACTTTTTCAACCCCTTTCCTCTTATCAACGACATGCAGCTCATAATCTCAAAAAAGTTTTGTCTTTGCACAATTTGCATTTCTAAATTTCATTTAAAATTTTTCAAATTAGTTTTTAGCTGAAGTAAGCAATGTGATCTTTTGATTTTTTGGGGCTTATTAATACTTTTTAATTTAAAAGACAAAAAAAAACCTTTATTATGGTGTTGTTTGATGGGTTCAAGTTTAAAATTGGATGTTCCTTTGGTAAACACAGACTCAACTTTGTCCTGTTTGCGGATTGCAGTATATTTCTTTTTAAGATTATTATACTTTAAACCCAAAAGCGATTTATAATGTTTTTGAAACTTTCCCTTAAAAGTTCATACTCTTTTTGGTTTCCTTCTCTTCTGGAATTTAGTTTTTGTTTTTTCCCCGTCAACTACCTCAAAAAAGTACTTTTTAAGGACAATTTTTTAAATTTTTTTTCAACTTGGTTTTGCATTGAAAATGCTATTAAAACAAGCGCTTAAATGACTTTGACTTAAATCGGTTCCTTTCGAATGCATTATTTGGGTGGGAACTGTCACTACAGGTCAGTTATTAAAAAATTGCAAAACGGGGATTTAAAACAAAAAATTTTCTCTCAATTTCATGGAGATTAACAATAATGAAAAAAAAAAGATTAAAATTTAAAAGAAATATGTTCAATTTTTTTTCACGGCCCCGGCGGGTGCATGGAGACTCGTTTCACAAGTCTGACGTATTTTTCAGCCTGGGGCTTAGACTACCCCGGGGAATTTGAAAACTGGTACCATGTGACATAACATTTAAATATTAAAGGCTACTCTTCCCTGACCTTGCTTTAGTCAATTTTATTGATGTCCTTTAATATCATTCCCATTCCTTTTTACTCTATCTTTATTCATTCCATGGAAATTTTTACACTTTAGAAAATAAAATTAACACAGACCTAATGGGAACATTTTTTAAGTACACATTCACGGGAAATCTGAAACTTCTGATTGATTCTAATTTTTGTTAGCCTTTAAGTAAAACAAGAACATGTATTTCCCGGGTGGGGCCAAAAAAATGTTTCGTCCCCGTTTTTTGTTACATTGTACACAAATATGTAACACCTTTGGGTTTGGGTTTTAAAAATTTGTTTCGTTTAATGGGGACCATGAATATTAAATCATGAAGTTTTTTAAGTACAAAATTTTGTTAAAATTAAATGAAAAACATAAATTGCATATATTTTCTATAATTTAAATTTCAAATTTTGGGCTCTTTTCCATAAAAAATAACTTATTTTCTGTAATGACTCAAAAATAATCTAGAAAAAATAGTATTTTTTAAAAGAAAAAAACTAAAATTTATCAGATAATTAAAAAAAAAACTCAAATTTTAAATTCTACTTTTGTTTTCCCCTTTTAAAAACTTAAAACTGAGATTAGATTATCATTTTTTTACAGATTTAAACTAGAAAAAAATTTTCTATACGGGGGTGGACCAATTTCAAGATTGCATTCACACACATGCACATGAATTTTGGAACCAATTTTAGAAGAAACAACTGTGACAAGCTTGAAACAATATTATAAGTTTCTGGGGGTGGGAAAACCTGGTAAAAAGTTCTGTGTTCCCCCTGTTGTTTCATGATCACCTCAGGTCCTTGGGTTTTTCTGTTTGTCAGGATCTCAAAATTGAAAAAATTTTATAAAACCCCCATAATTTAGTTATACATGATCTTTTTTCCTAAATCTTGGGTTTTTTTAAACATTTGAAGGGTTTAGGTATATTAAATTGGGCTTTTTTGATTTCAGGGGTTTTTTTGGTGATTGAACACCATAAAGATGGGGGGTTATATTCATAAGGATTCTAGCATGGGTTGAAAGGATGGGGTTAGTTTCCCAGTAGTAGTGTTTTTAAAAAAATCAACTATTCTAGAATTAAAATTGGTCAGGATGACCACAGTTAAAAAGGTAAAATTTGGGCCGAGACTTGAACTTGTGAAAAAGGGCGACAAATACTTTTAATGTCAGTATGGAAGATGGGTCTGGTTTGTTTGTAAAACAAAATTCTTACAAAAAAAGTTAGATAAATAGTAAAAATATTTCCAGATTTTTAAATTTGACCCGGGCCCTACATAAAAAAATTAAATGATTTTTAAAATGGAATAATTACCAAATTTAAAATTGTTAAGTGTGGCAATTGAAAAAGTTTTTTCTGATTATCTACATTCCGGTGTAAATTAATTAATTCAATTAATATAATAATCCCCAAAAATGGATGATGGTTAAACCAACATACAGGAATAAGAAAAATATGGAAAAATGATAAGAAAAATAACAAGAAATATTTTTTTGATATAATTTAAATATTTAAAACACGAAATTTTTTTTTTAATTTGGGGTTTAAAGGCCCGGCCCAATTTTTGGACAGATGGCTTGTAAATAAATAAAATTAAGAACATAATTTTGAAATAATTTATTTAAACATAAGAAAAATATCTAAAAATATATTACTGTATGATATATATTTTAAATAAAAACAAAACACGAGTAATATTTTTCAACTTGTTTTGGGAGTCAGAAATGTTTGGTTGCAAATAAGCTACAATATATAAAATTAACAACATAATTTTAAAATAACACTTTATTTAAAACAATTATATCCCCGGTTATATTTCCAATCCCGGCTGTTCGGGCGGGCGGGCACTTTTAGTATGACATCAATCACGAAGTCAGTGAACTATAAACAAAATAGATAAACATGTGTTCGAAACTGCATTTCAACCTAAAATTAATTTATAAGATATCAAAGTAAAGGCTCGAAAAGGTCAATTAAAATTCTTTATTCTATGGAATGTCTCAAAACGATTTTTATGTTGGTATCAAAAACCAAAAGCCCACCAAAATAGGTACATGAAAAAAATCATCTGGCCCCAGATAGGATTCCGAAGAAATTTTCTGTCTGTTCTTCATCCTGACAGAAAATTTCTTCGGAATTATCTCCCGAATTACGTGCGACTTCGTGAAATCTGTGAAAACATATTAACAACATTTGTTTATCATTAAGGATATGAGGATAGGCATTTTCCCCTCTGTAATCATTTACTTTTCAAAAAAATTTTTGCATGCATTTTAAACTTTCACTTTCTCAGTTTCTGCAAAACAAAGCGTCACTACTTAGAAGCCGGAAAGTAAACATCAGTACGTTGATGGTTTTCCGTAACCAAAGAAGAAGAAGTTAAAGTTAACTTTTTACTATTTTTAATTAAATAAGAAAAATTAGACAACCTCGTACCCATTAAACTACTGTGAAAGTTCTTGTAAATTAGTATAACGTATGCTGTTTTATCATATATGGATGCGAGAGGTTAGATTCTGAAACCGCGGTCGAGCACATGCATATTAAATTAAACCCGAACTTTTTTAAGAACAATGTTTAAGAGGTATATTTAAGCGTGTAAATGATTATGGGGATACAAGGCAACTCGCTTTCATTTTTTACGGCCCTTTTGGGAAAACGTCCTTTCTACGAATGGGGGCGCCCTAAATCAATTCCACCTCAGGACTTCCCGATTCAGAATCGGTTCTCGAACAGTACGAGATTTGAAAAAAAAAGTTTTAGCGTCAAATTTTTAAAAATGATTTGAAAGAGGAGATAATGAATTTTGTTCGTTTTTTTTTAAAATCCGCTTCTGCGTAGAAAAGGCGAAAATCTTGTAGAAATGGCAAATCAAAAAAGCAGTTCGGGGCTTAATATACAGTTCTTAGACATCTTTGGAATCCGGGTCGTTTCGCCCCGGGCTGTTCGCCCGGAAAGTGAGTCGATTCGCCCCACTTAATCGCTATTATATTATAATAGATGAAGTCTTTTTCGACAATTTTTTGGTAATTATTTATTTATTAGTTGTATGCAAAAAAAAATAATTCATTCATTTTGGTCTACTTTAATTATTTATTTATTAGTTGTATACAAAAAAATAATAATTCATTCATTTTGGTCTACTTTTGTCAAAGATCTCAAGCGAAACTTTTCTTGCAAAATTTAAAAAAAACCACACAAGAACAGTAAAAAAGGTTTTTTTTTTTTTTTGGTACCAACGCAAAAGTGCATGAAATGACTAAGATGCTGTACAAGTGCGCAAATAACCTCTTTTTTAATGAATTACGCATCAAATGCTAAAATAGTATAAATTTAATCAGATGTCAAACAAAGAGTGAAGCAATACATAATATTAAACACGTCAAGAAAGCATGTTAATTATGAGGAAGACAAAAATAAAGTACCCATGAACAAGCCTTACAAGCGTTTCGCTGACGTTTACTAGGTGGCGTTTCACTGTTAGGACGCTTTCGGTAGCGTAGATCTTATAGGTGTTGGTTTTTTTTTTACAAAATATATTAAATGTATAATGTGTACATGTATCTAAAATAATATGTGGCCAAAAGTATTGCAACATGAAAAAAAATCCCTATATAATCAACCAAAACCATATTTTTTCAAAAAATTATTGTGAAGTCATTTCTGGATAAATTTTAACCAATTTTACACCAAAACATTCAGAATTGTCTATATTTTGATTGTTTATTTGCTCATTATGCTTATATGAGTGGTTTTTATTTGTTCATAATTTAAAAAGGATTGTTAATTTTTGGGATTTATTAATAAATCGGGGCGAAACGACCCGGGGCGAACGGGAATAGGGGCGAAACGACCCGGGGCGAACGGGAATAGGGGCGAAACGACTCGGGGGGCGAACGGGATTCGGGGCGAAACGACCCGGTACCCATCTTTGATCGTATTAAATCGTAAAAATAAAGAGACCGGTTTTAACACCTAAAAAACTACCAAGGTGTTTCTTGTTCCCCCCGAAACGCGTAACGTCGATGAAAGGTTCCTTTTTTGGAAAACAAGGCGGATTTGAGGGGGGGGTATAGTTTTTCTCCGCCACAAAGGCCTAACAATATTGCTTTTTCGTAAATCCTTTCGTAGACGCTTTTAAAAAAAAGGTATTCACTCGGTAACACTACATATACCCGACGACACACGAAAAGGAAATCCTAGACATCGTATGTCGGTGTGAATCAAATGTGGATTCTGAAGAACTCTAAGATTTTTAGAGTACATACCTCACTCCTCTCCTCTTGCAATACTTAAAAAAAATTTTACTTCTCTATCCTCTACACAACTATTCCTCACTCTAAGCTGAAGGACAAATTA
Source organism: Candidatus Thiodubiliella endoseptemdiera (assembly GCA_013416635.1). Classification (GTDB taxonomy): domain Bacteria; phylum Pseudomonadota; class Gammaproteobacteria; order PS1; family Pseudothioglobaceae; genus Thiodubiliella; species Thiodubiliella endoseptemdiera. Next base: position 6,195 of record JACCHT010000009.1, read on the forward strand.
AGGGAGTTGGTCCAATTGGTTTCTAAAGACGTAATACAAATACCTTGTGCTAGGAAGGGACAGATCTTATTTTGAAAAAAAAACCCGATTCTACCGTTCTCTGAAACTGATATCATCAACATGCTCGAGTTTTTGATTGACAACATATTTGTTATCTTTGGTGGACGTGTTTTCAACAGACAGTCGGCATACATATGGGTACAAACTGTGCTCCTCTTCTCCCACTTGTTCCTTTGTTCTTAGAGGCAACTTCATGCAGGGACTTCTCAAGAAAACGAAAAACACCCCGATCCTTTTTTCACTTTCCCCTTTTGTTTCTTTCCTAAAAAATTTTGGTTTGGTGATTTCTTGATCGCATCATTTTTCCTAGCAAAATAAAGGATCCCAAGATACAAATTCTCTTCATACCTTGGCCTACACCTCGAAATTAACGTGGGGCGGGTTAAACAAAAATTTTTCGACAAAGAGATGATTTCAATTTTCCCATTGTGAACTTTCCATTCTATGTAGCAACATTCCAGCGTGCCCTATGGGTATATCTCTCTCAGTTGATACGATATTCCAGAGCTTGTGGTTCCCATCAGGATTTCATTGATAAAGGGGTTTCGTCAACAAAACTACTGAACCAAGGGTTCCTCTTAGTTAAGTTGAAGTCATCACTTCGAAAGTTTTACGGTCGCCACCATGACTTGGTTGACCGTTATGGAATATCTGTGTCACAAATGACCACGGATATGTTCCTTTATAAAAAACCCCGGGCCTTTTCCTCGTTCATGACTTATCACCGGGTTTGTATCTAGATTAACACGACGGGTATCACTAGTAGAGCAGGAACTTTTTCCCTTCGACACGTGGGTTACCCCCGGTTTTAGTGGGGTTCGTGTTTCTCGATCTTTAGTTTTATATGTATGTTTTGTAGATCGTTGTTTGTCCTTTTGTACTTTTTTCTTTTGGCCATTGTGTTGTCTGTTCTTCTTCGATATACGGATTCTGATTGCCTTTGGTATCTTCAAAAACTCTTCTTGTAATTCCTTTAAATTTCAACCAAAAAGATAAAAGAACTGGATCTACCGTCACTCTACTGGATTTCTAAATTACACAAGTGTCCTTACAAACAGCGTTATATTGCGGGGTTTGCCTCTCCACAAAATTTTTAAATTTTTCATGTATTCTTTCTATCAGTGGTAAAAACCCGGGGTTGGGGTTCTGTGACACTAGCTGAAAGGGTGGTGGGGGTCAGATGTGGATTCTGAAGAATTCTAAATATCTGTGAGAAATACAATCTTGGTCCCTCCCCCTGCTTTTGTAATAAATTATAGTGTGTTTATACTAATAGTATATGTCAGGCGACCGTTTCACTAAAGGTCGTAAGTCGTAAACGTAGACGTAAGTGTACTCTTTAAAAGGTTTCGACCCTTTCCTAATAGTTAGGTTTGACCTACGATAAAAGTGATGCAAAGTTAAAAAGGGGGTTTTAGGGACTCGTAAGTCGTAAAAACCCATTTGCATGTAAAAAAAAGATGACCCCCGTTGTTTGTAGCTCTTTTTCAGGAATAGAGACATGTTAGAAGACATGGCGGATTTTTCATAAACTCAACCAACTTTTATTTACTAGCACCGCGCAACAAATAAATAGAACCTGCATCAAATCATTATTTGAACCTAGTTCTTCAATTCATTTATAGATTAAAGCATTTCTTGGAAATTATTTAAAAATTTTTGAAATTATTGAAAGCAAGTTTATAATAATTTCAACTTTTATAGGGACCAACAATTAAAAAACCAAAGGGGGAGGTTGCTGGGATTTTTCATCTTGATAGTTTTTTTCATGTCAGTAGAAAACCTTTTTTTTTCACACATCAGGTAGATCAAATTTTTGTATACATACATGAGGCAAAAACAATTTTTCAAAGATTTTTTTTACAAAAGATTTACTAGTAAATTCAAGCAGATATTTATCAAAAGACGCCTTGTAGAGCTCAAACTTTACAAAAAGAGATGAGAAGTCTACATACATTAATCAGAACAACAAGAACATTTATTTACCCAAAATTTCGTGTTTGTTTGGGGAAAAAATTTTTCAAAACTTGTGGTTTTCCCCTGTAACTGACAAAAAACTTCTTTATGTTCATACAAGCAGTTTTATTACTGTTTTGCTTCAACATGTTCAAGCATCTTGAATGTTTATATTTGCTTCTTGTTTTGTCAAAAAAAATGTATATTTCAAAATTTGTCTTTAGACCCAATAAGTTAAAAACTAATTTCAAATTATAATATATTTATTACTATAATAATAATCTCAAACATAAAACATTTTATTTTTCTTAAAAAAAAGTTCTTCTTTTAAGGCTGTCTTTAAGATCACACCATACATTTCGAAGATTCTTCAACCCGTTTTTTTGAATGCATTTTTTTGAACACACCCTTTTTTTCTGGTGTTTTCAGACTTAAATTTTGACATAGGCAAAATAAAAAATTTTTTGACTAACTTAACTAAAAAAACACACAAAAAAAAAACCCCCTCCTCATGAATACAATGGTTAGTGCCTTATGTGATATCAACCTCTCTATATTTCATTTGAAGGAAAGATTGTTTTTGTATGCAGCCGGGGGATTGGGCTGTCAATTGAAAAGAGCAATAAATATTAGATGCATGCTGTTTTTCTATGTAGAGAGTTGTTATAAAATCATCGAAACAAAGGACGTGCTATATGCTTTTTTTTTTTCGTCCACGTTTTCTTAAAGGGCTTTAAATACGATTTTGACCAAAACAATTATATGTTTTTTGGGAATTTGTAAAAAGCTTTTTAAAAAGATGAAATAAAATAAATATTTTTCCCAAACCTTATCGAACCCCTTTTGCCCTTTTTAGAACGAAAATTTCCATCGATTAATTTTTCCTTCAACAAATAATTTATTCCTTTTCCGTATGCAACTGACCTTACTAGTGACAGGTAAAAACGAATAATTTGTATTTTGTCGCTTATTAACTGCAAACTTGCATGGTTCTTTGTCCGTAATTAACACTGACTAAAAGCAGATTCACAAAAAATAAGAAATATCTGCATTGTTGTACTGATTTAATGACGATTCGACAATCCCCGTAACAATTCATAATTTTTAAAAGTGACGTCCATTTCTTGATCGATCTCAAAACACGAGCAGTTGCACGTTTTTCCCCGATGCGCGTACATTTCATAACATTTATAAGTTACAGAAACACGTTTTATTAAGGCATCAATCATATCTGATAGTTTTTATGGGTAACAAAAATTTACGATTATGGCAGATAATGCCTTTAAAAAACTGCATGTGCTAATACTAACTTACTAGAGCAATAAAAATACGAAAGGTAGTACGAGCAAAACATTCATTGGGATTCTCATCGATTATGAATACTATCTAACTCATATCTGATACCGCTAACTCATTTCTGATCCCGGTAACTCATATCATTTGAATTTTCGATTGACATACAACAATCAATAGTCAATGCTACAAATTACACTGTGGCCAAGTCTTTTATAATCATTTTGGAACATAAAAAGATACTTGACATACACCACAATTGCTTGTAGACTGTGCTTCAGTCAATCAGTTACACGATCGAACTCTTTTGATTGACAAAACACGCAGGAGAAAGATTCTAGCGTCATTACGGCACATCAGTCAACGAAACGGCTTACTCTGGCATTAGGAATTTTTAAATTGCGTCGAATTACATGGCCCTTTTTGTAAAAAGTGCTTGAATACAAGATAAAATTGAAACTTAGTGGAAATGAAATGAACACTTTACTGAAACCTATTGTTCCATTACGTCAATTTGTATTTAAAAAAAAAAAAAAAAAAAAAAAAAAAAAGGGGGGGGGGGGGGGGGGGGTTTAAAATTTCGGAAAAGAAAATTAAATGGGTTTTTTGAGCTGAATGAAAAAAAGCCCGGGTTTTAAAATGCAAAAGTCTGTTTGTCTTGGTTTATTCGATAAAAAGTTTGGTTAATAGCTAAACGAGCCAACTTTCATTTAAGATAGGATTTTACTAAAAATTTAAAAATTGCTTATTTTTAAAAAAACTTTGGGGACACAAATGTCTGTCTTAAAGGCAAGTGTGGTTAAATTTTTATTTATTAAAAAAAAATCATGGACACAGGGTCCTGGATTTTTTTAATAAAAAACAAGTCCGGTCCTGTGTTTTTATTTCAAATTTTCATCAAACCCCCTCCCTCTAATTGTATCATTAATAATAAATTAATAAATAATAAATTCAGATTTTCTATTTAAAATAAATCTCATTTACAAAACCACTGATATTTGTTCAATTTTTAACGCTGATTTAAGCTTTAGTCGCAACAAATTTTTATTTTTCTCTTTAAACTGTCGAAACATAACATTTATTTAACTGTAAAATTCACCCCCCCCTTTTTCTTCTTCTTGTTTAAATCAATGATCAACAATATTCCAGAATCAAACAAATGAATAAATATAACATAGATTTCTTTTACTCATCGTTTTACCATCGGTGTCATGTGTTTTTAAAATTTGGTTCAAACAGGACCCCATTATTCTTGTCCAAGATAAAAATACATCGCTAAAATTACCTGTGGGTGTTTCCCCACTTCAACTCGTAAATTTACATAGAAATCGGAGATATTTCGTCATAAAACTTCACACATGGTTTTGTCTATCATATTTCTTGAAGACAAACATAAAATTTTCTTTTCAATATTTTATGGTATCCCGTTTTTTCAACACCGTATCTGTTTCTCGATACAGCCGCCCGATTACAGTGACCCGTGACCCAGATTAGCACATCCCAGCAGTTTTTTCTTAATAAGGTTGCAATTAACAATTAATTTGGATAGGTTCTTTTCATTTTAAAAATAAAACTCGAACCATAAAAATAATTTACAAACCCTTTTTCGTTTATTTTCCTATTTATTTTAATTTCTTTATCATATCATTTTTAATAGATACCAGGCCCGTTACAAAATTTGCAGCGTTGCGGGATTCATATGTAAATAAATTGCTTAAATTTAAAAAACGTTTCCTGTTTGATTGTTTGATTATTTGTTGTACTTTAAACTTCAATATGGCAAATTGTGAGAAGTTATCTGAAATAAAATCAGGTTGACCGTCTCACAAGACAAGTCAGCGGTACAAAGGGGGTTTGGGTAGTCAACCCCAAAATATATGGCGACTGGTGGCGTCAGTCGGTGGGTTTTCCCCCGTCGATTCGGGTTTGCAACCCGACAATCAAAAAAAACTGGTCTCAAAAAATAAAACGGACAGAATAGGGTTGAAATTGAGAAATTGGGGAGCAATTGGGGCAATGGGGCTCAGTTTGCGGGAAATTGCTTATAAAAGGGGGGTCCCCCGGGTTCGATTTAAGGAACCCGTTTTTGACTTTTTTTTGGTGTTGCGTGAGAAAAAAATCAGATCAAACTAAAAATGGCACGCGGCGCTGCAAAGGCTCAAATACTGCACTGAAAGCTGCAACCTATGATGGTATATCATCATGGTTAAATTATAAATCTCACTTTGATCTTGCTATCGTAAAATCAATGGTTAGAAATAAAAAGGGGTTATATCGGGCGTGATTTTTGCTGGACAAGCCCAGGGCATACTGGGAGATTTGCCTATGATAAGCGCAAGACTATAAATCTCTTGTAAGCACTCGAAGAACTGTTCCCCCACCTAATCAAACTGGGCTGTACGAGTTCGCCCCTGACGACGACAAAAACCAGCAAAAAGCCTACCGAACTTGGTCGGCAATTAAAAAATTAGTAAATCGGCTTATCCTACAGTACCAGAGAATGTACGTGACACGCGAAAAGCAGCATTTTATAAGGCTCTAGCCGATTCAGAAATGAGGATACGTATTAAGCAGTCACGTCCTCAAAATTTAAATGATGCTATTCGACTGGCTGTCAATTGGAACTTTAATAGAGCTGAACGAAGGGGTGACGGAAGGTCCTCTATTTGCGCCGGGCGCGCGGAGGTTCGAAAAAAAAAAGATCAGACAGACATGATCAGTGTCTTTTAAAAAAAGACTATCAGATTTACAAAGAGATGTCAACCAGTTTAAAGAACGAAAATTCAGACCACGCAAATTTGATAATACCCCAAAGATTTAATTATGGACGTGGTCAAGCTTACAACAAATTATGGTCGTGGACATAGGTATAGAAAAAAATTTGGTCGTGGACAAATAATAGACAAAAGGGGAAAAAAGTGAACCCTCAAAAGGGGCATTCACAAATGTCAAAAGTGAGAATGTTGGGTGGTCGCGGAAGAGCGACCACTTAGGGCAACGACAACTAATCAAGTAGTATACGGGGTAGTATTGGGTGTCATCTGCCGCTCAAGAGGGGGTATGTACTAAGGGGCTGATATTCATCAAGTCAAATGCAATTGATGATAAGGAGCAACTGTGTCTATAGTATAAAACGATATATATCAAAAAAAAGTAGCAAACCAAACCCCCTGACTGCACAAAAAAAGTTTTGACTGCTAGTGGGGAAAAATTTAAAAGATTTTAGGTCGTGGAATTTTCTGATGAACTTGATATACAAAAGATATGGTGTGCAGGCATTAGTTGCAAAAATCGTAGACGGACTAATAGGTTTGGTTCTTGAGATCAAATGCTGGTTTAATAGTTTACAGAATAGTATGTTAGAGGTAGATGGGAGGCAGTAAAGTCTCAAGTATGCAGGAAAACTAGGTTGTTTTTCGGGTTGTTGCACATAACAAAGTTGTCGCCTGCTCAAAAGTGAAATGATAATAAGAGGAGAAAGAGATGATTCAGCAAAAGCTAAATATGAAACAGATATTTAGTAGAAGCAAACAAACATTTTTGAAAAGGATAAAAAACGCGTAGGCCGTTCACTAGTTCAAAATAGTAAGAATGCGTTTGAGTTATGAATCCGTCAGCGGACACTCAAAATTTTTTATCCGGGAATATTGTGGGACAGGTCAGTCCGTTCAAAAAGGTTGTCAATCCCAACAGTAAAATTGATGAAGAAGGGAAAAGAGAACAGATTTTTAAAAACTACTGGAACGCTCCCAAAAACATTTAACACCCAAACAAAGTTCAGAAGGTAGCGTTTACTAAAAAGAATATGAAGAGGGGTTTTTTGCAGCTTCGAATGCTTTTTTGGACGGACAAACGTAGTAAAGCATAAAAAAATTTCTACAGGGGCTGCACATCCAATAAAAAAACCACCTCGTAGACTCTCAGATGTCTTAGTAAAGGAAGTGGACAAACAAGTAAAAAGGGAAAGTTGAACAATGAAGTAAATTTCTCCATCCTCAAGTCCTTGGTCATCTCCCGTCGTCTTGGGAGAAAGAAGGGTGGAACGACCCGCTTTTGTAGACTCAGACGTTTGAATGCGGTAACCATCAATGATGCCTACCCATTACCACGCATTGATGACTCATTTGATCATTTATCCGGTAGCTGCTGGTTTTCGACACTCGACCTATGTTCGGGGTACTGGCAAGTGGAATGTGAGGGTAGTGATAGACACAAAACCGCTTTTGCGACAAGGTCTGGACTTTATGAATTTCGAGTCATGCCATTTGGACTAAAAGGAGCTCCAGCAACATTTGAGAGATTGTTGGAAACAGTACTAGCAGGGTTGCAATGGGACATATGTCTGATTTATCTGGATGATGTTTTGTTTGGCCTTTTATTTGAAACATGGGGCCAAACCCTTTGAAAAATTTACGATCGTTCTACCCCTGGACTTAAATTAAAAGCAAAGAAATGTCATCTCTTTTGTAAGAAAGTTGTTTATTTGGGACATGTAATATCGGAAGCAGGAATAGCTACCGATCCAGAAAAGAAAAAAATTTTGTATGGGAGTACCCAAAGAATGTCAAAATTACGGGTTTTGGTTCTGGGGTATTATAGAAAATTCATTCAAAACTTCTCAAAACTAGCGAAATGCTTGCACAAACTCACAGAGAAAGGGCGAAAATTTGAATGGACAAATGAATGTCAGTCAGCATTTGAAGAACTCAAAAATCGACTGGTATCATCGCCGATTCTGGCTCATCCAGATTTTTCGAAGAAATTTATACTTGTAGCACGAAAGGAGTTACTAGCGGTAGTTTTCTTTGTGAAACATTTTAAGCATTACTTGTATGGAAAACAATTTATCGTGCGAAAGATCGGCATAGGCGGCTTTTCTTCAAAAACTGAAGGACAACTGGAAAGGGGGCTTAATACTCAACTCCCATGAAAACGGTCCTCGTCCAGGTAGACAGCATCGAAATAGATGGGTTAGTCGCATCCCATGTAGACAATGTGGATTTGATCCCAAAATTGGGGAAAACACAGAAAATCTGGCACAACATGTTAGAAACATACAGGAACGAAACACGGGGGGTAGGAAAAAGTATATATCTGAAAACAAAAATCATAAAGATTTAACATTTATCAAAAAAAGGTTGAGAAAAAGGAAAAACCCGTTTAAGGGAAAATTTCAGGGAGTCAATAAATGAAGTCAATGTGGGCTCAAATTTTACGTCAACAAAGACGATATAACAACCGTCTCATCGTTTTCAACATCATAAGGCTTGTTGATGCCCGACGACTAATCTGAACCGGGGGCAGTAGGACGAAGGGTTTCCCAAACCCCCTTACTAACCAGTGGCACAAAAGGATGTTTATAAGTTCTCCTTTTTCCCTCGCACCATCAGGGAATGGAACCTTTTGCCAGCCTCAGTCACTGATGCAGACAAATTAGAGGAATTCAGGGGTAGGATTCAGAACCTGCCGGAACCCCTCTACGCATACTAGTGACCAGAGCCGTGTACATAGTTTTAGCATTGTATATATTCCAGTGAACTTTTAATTTATATAGCAAAGGAACTCGTTTTCCGGGCCTCGGGTTTTAAATCCGGAAAACATTCATTCATTGAATTTCGTCCTTTACCTGGAAGAAAGAAGAAGAAGAATACTTTGCGGGGTAAAATTAAAACGATCCCTGATAGACAAAATGGAGGATAGAGTGAAACATCCCTTTAACCATTCTCAATCGTGACTCGGGCCCTTCCCTACCCTGCAAATAACCTCGTACGTACATGTAGAAATTCTTCTTAAATTGTTTGCCGGAAATTAAAAATTAAATTTAAAGGGGCACAAAAAATATCCAAAATCAATATGGAAGACATACTAAGTAAAATCTAATTAAAACTTTTAAATTGAAATATAGAAAATTGTTTAAAAAAAAAATTTATCAAACTTTCATGTCGACATGTGAAAAA
>JACCHT010000010.1 GCA_013416635.1 Candidatus Thiodubiliella endoseptemdiera
AAACGTATTTCAGTAAATATACTTTTTTTAAAATGCATAAAAGTTCAGAAATGAATATATCAACATTGCCTAGATTGAGAATCTCTTGTTGCAATATGTTGACACAATTTATTGCGTTAGCCATTCCAAAGCACATTATCTTTTCAAATTCAAAAATTTTCAATATTCATTTCATCACTTAACAACTCTGGAATTGTTTTATTCCAACTTTGAGATGCAAGTTTTGTAAAATTAACAAGCTTTGTTTGGTGTCCATCAACTCCACACAATCCTTTTATTTTATGTAAAAGATTAGTCCATTTTTCTGGATCTTTATTATTCAAATAAATAAGTCCATTCCAGCTATTTTGATCTTGCTGCATATCATCTATTAATAACTTAACCACACTCCATTTATTGTCTTCAAAAAAACCTTGACTTTTTAATTTATTATAAGAATTAAAACCCAACTTATCGCGTATTTCACTATGAAAATCAATTGCTTCCCGTTGTTTTACATCGTTAGTATCATGTGGAATATTACCTTCATCAATCAATTCTTTTGGCATCTCCAAAGACAATTGTATTTCTTCATCTATTGGCGGCTTTTCAAGCAAATATATTTCCCCAATAAAATGCTTAAACATTCGTCCACCACGACCAATTAAATTTTTATAACCAAAATAATTCAATTTCGAATACGCTTTATTCCAAAAAATTACATTCTTTGCTGATGTATTTACCCCTTCAATAATAGACGATGTTGAAATTATATTTTTAAGTCCGCCATCCTTATCAAATAATTTAATTTGAATTTGGCTTAATGAGCGATGCAATCTGCCGTTATGTATCCCTGTTCCTTTTTTAATTAAATTAACTAACTCCCAATCTTGAGAGTAGTTTGTGGCAACCCATTGTGAAAAATTATTAAGCAAACCACTATCTAAATCAGGAAAATCATCTATTACTATTTTTGATAGTGCAGCTATTTGGGGGAATGTTCCAGCATAAATTAAAGTTTTATCTTCTGTGTTGTTTAGTATTTTTAATAATTCTGGTTTTTTATCATTGTTTTGAATGGTTTTATAGATGTCATGGATATTTAAGAAAACAGTATTAAAATCAATGCGCTTTATCTTCATTCCTTCTGTAAATGGATTTGATTTAATTTTTGTAATATTTGGTGCTAAAAATACTTTTGTTTGGACTTTTCCCCAAGCTTCAAAATAGTATTCAACAACGAAGTAGATCTTTGGTTATCAAAATCAGCACTAGCCTTGTAAAATTCATCAATCACAAGCATATCTAACTCCGCTATTTTATCTACATAATGTAAAGCTCTTTCTTGTGGAAATATGAAAATATTTTTTTCGCTTAATTCCACTTCTGAAGTGGTAATAATTTTATATTGATTTGAGAATTTTTTTTGTAGTCTTCTTCTTGTTTCGTCAGTTAATGCAATTGTTGGGACGATAATTGCAATATTTTTAGGCTTTTCTAGGGCTATAAATGCATCAATAATAAAACTTTTCCCAAAACTAGTAGGAGCAATAATTGCTAAATTTTTTCCACTTATTAAATCTTTTAAAACAGACGATTGCTCTCTATGTAATGTTTTTATTTGACCTCCAATATCAACTTTGAAAGCCTCATAAACAAAGTTTTCTTGCCAAGAAGATGTTTCTGTGTCTAGGTATGGATAAAGCCCAAGTTGTCTAATTAAGTGATTAACAAGTTCATCATATGGAATGTTCTGACTTTCGCAAAAGTCTAATAATTTAATTAGTTCTTCTCTTGCCTCCTCCTCATTAGAGTTAATAAGATTATTTATCTTTTGACAGGTTTCAAAAATATCCATTTTTATTGCCCTCTATGATGGTTTGCATTATCTATAAATGCATCAACAATAATTTGTTTATTAGGAATTGGAAACAATATTAAATGAAATTTAATATCTGAATATTTAAAAATATTAGACATTTCCTCAACTTGTTTTCTAAGTATTCATTGGCTTTATCCTTATGGAAAGAAATTATTTTATTTTTATACTCTTCTGTAAATTCGTTTTCTTCCTTTGTAATATCACACTCATGCAATAATAAAATTGGAATATTGATTTTTGGCTTTATATTGTCAAGTGAATTTTCACCACTTAAAGTAGATTGTATTTTCTCCACCAATTCAGTAGATAAACCCATCTTATCAATATCAGAAACTGATGTAATAATGCTATTTTCTTTTTTTATTTGATTGTCATTTCTTAGAAAATTATCAACAGACTTTATTGCACTATTTATTGCACCATCTATAGATTCATAAAATTTAGCCTCTCCAAACCATAAGGAAAAGTCATTACTATTATCTTCAATAACAATATGAACACTATCTGCCCCTTTTGCGTTATCGTTAGAATTTTGTTTATAAAAAATTTTAGGCACAACAGGTAATGCAGAATAATATTCTTTCATAATGCCGTAAAGTAATATTTCACACAACTCACTGCCCTTGCCAATAGTATCGTTATTGGTTATACGCAATTTCTTTGCAGATTCCGCCAAAACAGAACTAGGTTTATTTACAAGACTATCCCTTTCTATTTTAGACAATGCTGTTTCCGCAATATTATCCCAAATATAGTTCTTAAATTTTTCATATCTCCACTCCCCACTTTCAAAATCATTGATCAAACTGAGAGCATAATTTTTATCAAAAAAGGGTTCCTTGATTAATATTTCAAAAGTCATTGCGCAACCCTCCTATAAATTTCCAATTCCAACTTACCCAAACACTCCATTTTACCTCTAAACAATCCAAAAATTTCAGCGGAAATCAAAGGGGTTAGTATCACTTGATTTTTAACCCTAATTATTCATAAAATCAAGTGATACTAACCCTTTGATTTCCGCTTCTGTGCTTTTTGAACAGTTTTTTAATCTTTGGAGACCTTTGCATAAATATGAATAATCATCAAAACGCCATCTTTCATCAAATTACAAACTTTTTAAAAACACCCTTAGCCCTGCTAGGAGTGGATTTAAAAAATTTCCAATTTAATAAAATCTGTCATTTTGCTAATCATCCCTATTTATGCAAAGGTCTCCTTTGGATTGACAGAAATGTATTTACCAACATTGCTCCAACTTTTCTTTTTCATGACGCTTCCTTATTTACTATTTAGCTAAAGGTTTTTCTTTAACAATTCTAAGATTTCGCTGTTATTAACATTATCCAACTGTGTTTTACTAAAAATCTTTACTAAAAATAAATTATTGTCAGTATCCAGATAATAATAGATTACTCGAAAACCGCCACTCTTTCCTTGCTTGATTGAGCTATTTTTTAATCTAATTTTGTATAGCCCAATACCGATTTTGATGCCAGCTTCTGGATCATCTTGCAGGGTGTCGTATAGTGTTTTTAAATCGGCTATAAAATTGCGGTGTTTTTTAGCAAGCTTTTTAGTGTCTTTTTTAAAACAGGCTAAATTAACTATGTTCAAGTTCATCAATCAAGTTATCTAAAGTACTGAGATTATTTTGATTTTTAACTGGTATTTCTAATTCTGAAAAAGCGGAGTCGCTCTCTTTGTAAAGTATCATTTTTACACTTTGTTGTTTGGTAATTTATTAAATATAAATTGAGCGCTTTTTTAATGTGAAAACTATGGCTTTTCAGTAAGACTTGCGACTTCATCCAGTCCTTTAACCATTTCTGCTGGGATTCTAGTGAGATAGCGATGCTAGGTGTTGTATCTATTTGTCATTCATTGTATTGCAAAAGTCAACATTATAAAACAAAAAGTAGCATTTGATTGTTTATTTTTGCTTAGTGTGCTTCCTGCCAAGAACTACCGATACCAACATCAACTTTAAGGGAATGTCTAGTGGGTAAGTTGCTTTCCATCGCTTCCTGTATTTTTATGGGCAAATTCGTCGGTTTTGAGTTGACTTCCAAATACCAATTCATCATGGACTTGCATCATTATCATTTCAATGTCAGGGTTATTTTTGCCTATCCACGCATTACCATCAAGCATGGCTTTCTGTTTGATAATAGCGGATGAGCCTTTGCATCGGGGGCGTTAATGGCGGTGCGTAAGGCGTGCTGTTGTAACATTTTGTTTTTTGGCGTTAATTTGTGGTATAAACGCCTGCCTACAGTTTCCACAAAAGCCTTTTTCTTTGCCAATTCTTTGGTGCTGTCCATATAATTGAGTACGCTTGGGTAATTTGCAAAATATGCATCAATATATTGCTTGGCTTCGGTGCGTGAGACATTGATTTGCTTGGCAAGTCCGAAGGCACTCATACCATAAATCAAACCAAAATTAATGGCTTTGGCCTTACGACGATGGTCGTTGGTAATTTGCTCAATTGGGAGGTTAAACATCATTGATGCTGTGGCACGATGAACATCTTCGTCGTTATTAAAGGCTTAGCAGATGTTCGTCTTGGGATATGTGTGCCATAATTGTGCTCTCAATTTGGGAGGCCCAGGCGATAATGACATTACCTTTGCTGGCAATAAAAAAGCCGAACGAATTTTGGCACCTTGTTCACTATGAATGGGGATATTTTTGTAGGTTGGGATTGCTAGATGATAGGCGACCTGTGGCAGTGCCTGCTTGATGATAAGAAGTGTGCAATCTTTTAGTGTGCAGGTCAATTTGCTTAGGCAATGCTTCTAAATAAGTGGAATTGAGTTTGGTTAATGTGCGATAACTGAGTATCAAATCTACTAATGGATGTAATCTGGCAATTTCAGCGCTTCTTCGTTGGTTGACGGTGCGCTCTTTCGGGTTTTTCGTTAACCCCAAACCCTCTTCTGAGAATAAGATTTGCTGGATTTGCTTTGGCGATTCTAAATTAAACGCATCGCCTGCCAATTCAAATGCTTGGTGCCTTAATGATTTCCATTTGTGCAGCCACATCAAATTGCTGCTTGCTCAAGATAGTAGCGTCCACTTATGCCATTGCGTTCCATAGTTACCAGAACAGCAATTAGGTACTCCTATCATTTGATAAAGTTTGTAAAGTTTGGCATAATTCACCAATTTGTGCCAAAACTTCGCTGAGCCTTATGCGTTAAGCAATAACATCTTCACAGGCATATACGGAGCGCCACTGGCTAATACTACCTTGGTTGAAAGTGATTTGTTTTTACTGCCTGCAATATCGGGAAAATGGGTGGTGGTATGCCCCTGCAAATAATGCCTTCAGATAGATCATCCATATTGGCGCCTTTGAGGCGACTGAATTCAAGCAATAGGATTTGAGCATGGTATCATCAACAATGCCGTTAAGGGCTATCCCATAATTTGCGAGAATATGGCTATCATATTTGAGGTTTTGTCCGATTTTACCGATGGATTTGTTTTCTAAAAATAGGTTTTAGTAGTGTCAGCACAATATCAAAATTTAACCGCTTTGCATCTAGATAATCATGGCTGACGGGGATATAAAACCTTATCAACTAAGAACATTCAACCCACGAGATTTTGGTATTCATATAGTCAAGCGATGTGGTTTCTAAATCAAAGACAAAATTTTTGCATGATTCAATCGTTTAACTAAATCGTCAAATCGGTTGGTTCAAAAATAACGGTTTGTGTGTATTCTTGAACCACTCAGTTATCGGCTTTTTTGATTTCTGTTTCAGCAATAGGCGTTGCTGTTGTGTTCGTTATTTGGGCAGGAACAGGCTCTAATTGTTTATTTCGTGCTCTACAAATCCATATTGCTGATATAAACTGGCGAGTTTTACATCGTTAGCACTCGGCTTCCGTCGTCTAAAATATTGCAGGGTAATTCCACATCAAATTTGGAGCCTGCACTAACTGATAAGATAGTCTAATTTGTCGTAAATTTTCGCGTAACTTCTCGACTCCTCGACTTTTACCAATTTTTCTTTCGGCATTTTCCTTGATACCTGCAATGGATTTAAACTGTGCCAAATCCATTTCAACGCCGTTTTTGGCCCAACGCCTCGGCACAATTCCTGAATGTTGTCCGCACTATCGCCTGTAAGTGCCAATAAATCTAAATATGCTCAGTAACGCCCATTTTTTCAATCACGGTTTGGCGGTCGTATAATTTTGCCTTTCATGCATCCAACTGGGAAATATTATCGCTAACTAATTGCATCAAGTCTTGTCGCCACTGGCAATGATAGTTTGCATTTTTGCCTATCGGCAACCATCGCCACGTCGCAACTACATCGTCTGTTTCTACCCCTCATAATAATAATATTAAAATGGAAAAGCCTATAAGACGAATAATTTCAACAAAAGGCTCAATTTGTACGACTAAATCATCTTCGTGGCAGGTTTTCGATGGGCTTTGTATTCTGGTAACATCATGGCGATGGGCTTTTACCTTGCATCAAAAATTGCGATAAGTTTCCGCTTCAGGGTATTGGTTCTGTAAACGCTTAATCGCATTAATAACAATTCAAACATTGCACCTGTTGAAAGCCTTCTCATTGGTCAAATTTTGCAAGCGTGGAAAAATAAGCCCTAAATAAAAGGCTGACCCATCTAATAGAATAAGTTGCTGTGACATAAGATGAATTTCATAATTAATTTAAACTATTTATCAACGGTATAAAAATAAGCACATGACTACAATCACACCACAAACATTAATTAGCGCTCACGATATTTGTCTAACGCACCGTAGAAAAAAGTGTACTGATAAGGTAAGTCGAGTTAAAAACAAGGCGATTTTGTGACTGTCATTGGTCCAATGGGGCAGGGAAAAGTTCTACCATCAAAATTCTTACCTGGTTTGATTTCAGCAGATAGTGGCAAGGTAGTGCGTTCTAAAATATTAAACTGGGCTAAGGCTAACCGCAAACTTTTAACCCAAATCCATTCATTCCGATTTCTGTGATTGATTTTCTTAATCTTAATCAAAAAGTTGCACCTGATTTTTTGCATCAGACGGTGGCGCTTACTGGCATTGAAGGTTTGCTAAAAAATCTGTTAAAAAATTGTTCTGGTGGTGAATTGCAACGCGTTTTATTAGCGCGTGCATTGCTCAATAAACCGAATGTTTTAATCCTCGATGAACCCGCACAAACCTTTTGATGTCGCGGGCAAATGCAACTCTACAAAACTCATCCAAGACATCCATCAACAACAAGGCTGTGCAGTGCTGATGATTTCTCGCCACGATTTGCACCGAGTGATGAAAAGAATCCACAATAAGTATTATGCCTGTATCATCATATTTGTTGCATGGGGCAGCCTGGAAACCATTATTAAAGATAGTCAATTTAATGATTTATTCGCCGACCAAAATGGATGAATTAATGGCAACTTCTATGAACACCATCACAATCATTGTCACGAAGCATTAGTGCTTCGCCCTGATATAATGTCTGTTTTTGAACGACGGATACATTATGAAAGATACATAGCAATTTTTGACACAGAGCCTAACACATCAACCCACAAACTGCAAGTAGCGAAGTTAAAACAAGCCGTTTCTGAGGCAATTCATCTGTTTGATCCGTCAGGCACGGTTGCCGAGCAACAAGGCGCTGCGATTGACAGTTAATGAATGGCTAAAAAAAGCAGTGTTGCTTTTAGATTACAGAAGACAATGTGCCAATGGAAGCGTGGTTTCACGCAATATTACGATAAAGCGCCTTCAAAATTTGCCAATATGTCGCCAGCCGATTTTAATACAATGGGTATTCGTGCGCCAAAGCCACCTGCCACCGCACGCCGTAAGGCTCATTCATCGCAAAATACCGTGCTTATGCCCAAATATGTCAATATCGGTGCCTATGTTGATTCAGGCACCATGGTTGACACTTGGGCAACGGTTGGCTCTTGCGCACAAATTGGTAAAAATGTGCATTTATCAGGCGGTGTCGGCATCGGTGGCGTATTAGAACCTTTACAAGCCAGCCCAACCATCATTGAAGACAATTGTTTTATTGGTGCCCGATCAGAAGTGGTTGAAGGCGTTATTGTCGAAGAAGGCGCTGTCATTTCAATGGGTGTTTACATCGGACAATCCACCAAAATATTCAACCGTGAAACAGGTGAAATTAGTTACGCATCAAGCATCCCTGCTGGCCAGTCGTTGTGTCTGGTGTAATTTACCGCAAAGACGGCAGTTATTCACTTTATTGTGCAGTTAGTCAAGCGTTGACGCTAAAACTCGCTCCAAAGTGGGCATTAACGAGTTGTTGAGAGGTATTTAACCTTTTAAAACTGAAAAAAACCCACTTTTTAGTGGGTTTTTTTGTTTACCCTAATCTAAAAACAGCAGTCATACCATTTATAAAAAATAATACCACTAAAGAGATACTTATTGACCCTGTCATAAATTACCAAATTATAGAGGCCTTGCCTCTCAAAAGTTAGTGTGAATATTGTGGTTGCTTAATCATTTTCATGGGTTTTTTTTGCTTAAAACTATTGGCAACTCAAAGAGGATTGTTGTTTATCAAGTAACCATACGCATTCGCCGATATGGGTGCCGTTTTGATTGTAAAACCTAAACTTTTTGTCGATATTGCTTAAAATACTGTAGCCAAAACCTGAGCGAGAATACACAAAATATGAGGTGTTTGTCGATGTCCACTGATTTTTGTATTGTATTGCCGACTTTAATTAATTGTGTGCCACCATTGCCAATAACCAGTTGATCGTAATCACTTTGTACAAATCCAGTGTTGTAGATAGTGTGCATGCCCAGCCATAAAGAGTGTGTTGCTTGGAAGTAAATCTTTAAATGCTATTTGCTGAGTGAGGTTGCCATAATAATATTTTGACTTCATTTTGTTATAAGTCCACATAGCCCGATGGGTGAGCAATACATAGGTTAAATTTTTATCCAATTGCAACTCTTCTATTGCGGCTTTATAGAGTGCCAATTGTGCGTCAGAAGTGCTGCTATCCTCGCCATAACTGCTGTCAAATATGATGTAATTTACGCCTTTTAGCGTGAGAAAGGGTTTTCCATCTCGGTGCAACTTTGTGCATTTGCTTGATAGGCCCATGGCGATAAGTAACGGAACCAGCCGGTACGCCCGGTTACAGTCTTCGTGATTGCCTTCTGGCAAATGCCATTACTGCAGACTGCAACAATGGATTGGCAGGTGAACCAATTCCAGCATTCCCAAGTATCCCAGTTGTAGCCACTGGGGAGCTTCCTACAACCTGCATTACCTCAGGACAAGGGATCCTTCATACAAATAATCGCCTACATGTAAAACCACATCGGCTGTTTTTGCAGCAAGACTGGCACTTAATGTAATGAAACGGCCAAGCCTCATGTCATTACACGCTTGAACACTGCTATTTTAATCCGACACCCTGTATCGCCTAGAATGGCAAAATATCGATTCATCTGACTAGGCAAAAGTGGGCAAATGAATGTTGATTGATTTTGATTGAATAGGTATCACGACCGACCAACAACTCGCATACCAGGGAAATCTGCTGTTTTATCGGCTCTTAATGTCATTAAGTGGATTTGTTATTGACCTCAACTTTGGGACATTGTGTATCGTCCAATAAAACCACTCTAATACTAAGTTGGTTATTGGGCACCATTTGAAAATCATTGATAATTTGATTGTGCGTAGGCTGAAGATGACGCTAGCAGTAAAATACTTGTTACAATTTTAGAAAATTTCATATAGAGACCTTTGTATAAATAGGGATGATTAGCAAAGTGACAGATTTTATTGAATTGGAAATTTTAACCACTCCTAGTAGGGTTAAGGGTGTTTTTAAACAATTTTCAATTTGATGAAAAGATGGTGCTTTTATTGATTATTCATATTTTCTATGCAGAGGTCCTTTACATAAACCCCTTTGGTTAAAACTCACACTAAAAAATCACACCCACAACACGCTAATACCAATGTATTGATTGTGCAAAAACGCTTGAAAGCAAGCGTTTTTTCTATTTTTGATTAGCGCTCTGATGAAACCACTCAACAATGCACTTAAAATTAATGCAATATCGTAAAAGATACCCAAATTAAAAAACAGTTGATATTTTCATTAATATCAGTAACAAGCAAATTTGGTAAGCCACCAATGATGATTATATCGTATTTTGCAACAAAATTGCACTAGATTTCACCCCAATTTTCAAATCTTCTTCCCGATCTGCCATTGCATACATCGTGTCATAAATACTGTCCAAAACAACCGTTGCCAAAAATCCACCACGCATTACTTTCAGGGCACATTGCCAAGCGCTGCCGCAAATGCCATCGGTACGCTCATCGCAAAATGCACAGCCAAGCACGAACTGTGGCAGGTATGTCCAGCGTTTGGTGAATGGATATAGAATTGCCAACAATGCGGCAACCATTGCCAATTGAATGGTTGGGGCCCGTTAGTATCAGCACTAAATAAAAATGCTGTGAATAAGCAAAGAAAACAAAAATAACGCTTTTTGGGCTAATTTCACCTGCGGTAATCGGTCTATCCTGCGTTCGTTTGACTAATTTGCACCTTTCCTATCGGCATAATCTCATTAATCACACAGCCTGCTTAAACGCATTAATTTATGCCCAATCACAAAATTAACAACAATTTTAACGCAGGCAACCCACTTTCGCCAAAAATACGCCCATACGTCGGGTAGACAACAAATAAATGCCAACAGGTTTGTCCAAGCGCATTAGGCGAAAATAGGCGTTCATAATGTTGCCAAAAACGCTGTCAATTCAGCGGACAATGGGGGCTTTCACCTTCGATTGTATCGGTGGTTGGGTTGGTAAAGTTAATCAAGTTGTGCATGTAAAAATAGCGTTTTAAGCCCTGTGAATGCACTTTGCGGTCAAAGTCTCTATTATCGCCGTATTTGTCATCTCCTGCCACGATGTCCCGCATATTGTGCGTACACGGATTTGGTGCATACGCCCTGTTTCAACTGGAAGCACTTCCAAATTCAAGGAGTATCAATACTATCGAAATTTTTGAGTGGTTGAAAAAATGACTCACTGCCTCTTTGCCTCAGCATCCACTATTGTGCAACGAGAATTTTGATACAAAGGTGCATCAATAGTATGGCGTTTTTTGACCGCGTTCTTTAACTAAAGCGGTATAACGCCTATGACGATTTACCAACTGCTCGTGCAAATTTTTTAACACTGAGCGTTTTAGCAATCAACAATACGCCCGAAGCTGTAATGATCAATGCGATGCACTAATTTAGGGTGTATTGACATATCCCGCAAACAACTCAATCACACCAATATCAATACTACTACTGCCATGCACTGCCAATCCACTTGGCTTATTGAGTATCAACAAACCTTTATCTTCATATAAAATACTATCGGTCAATAGTTTTTAAGACTATCAGAAGTTTTAGTGGAGTTTGATTCAGACATACGAATCGGCGGAATACGCAACTACATTATTCAATATTAATTTATAATCTGCTTTTTTTTTCGCCTTTATCCACCCGCACTTCACCCTTTCTGAATGATACGATAAATATGTGATTTCGCACACCTTTCAAATGCTTCAATAAATAACACCAGTCGTTGCCCACAGAAAATTCATCAACCGTTTGAAAAATAACCCCCATACTCTCTCTCAATTTTTTAGAGGCTTTGCCTCTAAATTTAGGTGCCAAGTTAAAAAGTGTGTTGAAATTCTTTATGGGTGGTGGCATTAGCAATAGTTTCTGATGGTTTCACCACGAATTTCGGGCTTACTTTTTTCAGCAACATAATAAGTATAGGCAGGGGGAATTAGGCTTGCCACGATACGGCACAGGTGTAAGGTAAGGTGAGTCGGTTTCCAATTAAAATTCTATCCACAGTGGCACTTTTTGCCACTTCACGCAAATCTTCTGCATTCTTGTGCACAATACCTCGGAAATGAAATATAAAACCCAACTATCGCTGCTTTTTGCTGCTCTCCTCAATCCTCTGAAAACAATGCATCACCCCTTTTTCCGCCTTCTTCTCGCATACCGCAATGGTACGGCTTTGGCATTGCGGGTGTGAATAATCATTGGTTTACCCGATTGATTGGATGTGTGGCAATGTGCCGTCTAAATCGTTCTGCTAATCAGCCCCGTCCTTTATAACATGAAAATAATCCAACCCCGTCTCGCCAATAGCAATAATATTATCATCATCCGCCAATGTCAATAATTCCTCAACGCTCGGGTCTTGCCCTCCAACTCACAAGGATGCACACCAACAGAAGCATAAACTTCGGGGTGTTTTTGCGCAATAGCAAGCACATCATCAAAATGCTCTAAGTCAATACACACACATAAAAATTCTTCAACCGACAAGGTCTTGGCATGTGCCAATAAACTTTCCATACTGCCACCAAAGGCCGATAAATCAACTCGGTCAAGATGGCAATGGGAGTCAATTATTTTCATGACGCCACTTCATTTCTATATGGTAATGCGCGAGACTTGAGCGCCATAGGGCTTGGTCTGTCATCTTCCCTCGTTGGTAGAAAAATAGTTGACCCATGGTATTCTTCATATTCTGTACCACCTAATGATGATGAGACAACAACTTGATAGGACTTATTTATGCCAATCAGCCCAAGATCAAACAATATATGGAAATCTGATCTTAATAAAATGCCATTTGTAATATTATTTGTTCTAATTCCTTGGTAAGGAACGATATGGGCTGCTTCAAGAACGGGCGGTAAGTTTGTTGCTGAAATGGCACATTTTGCATCATATACTTGTAATAGTTTTTTTCTAAATTTAGCCTGTCCTCGTCTATTTGCAATAGATCGAGTTATTTTCTCTTTGGCGCTTTCTGCATCTTCTGGGTCAAATGCTTCGCTACTCACTTCATCCTCTGAAATTGTGCAAACTTTAATATTACCCAACGCCACAAACTTCCATTGTTTATGACTTAAATTTGTGCTAATGAGTATTTTTTTCGTTGAATTCCCCCCTTTGCTATTAGAATTTTCTTTCTTGTCTCTCTGTGCTTTGCAGATTAATCCTTTTAGCTCTTTTGTGTTTGAATATAAAGTTTTATGTTGATGGAATTTTCTATTTTGAGCGCCCTTTCCTCCATAGAAGGCCATATTTTAAATGCGTTTTTGGAAATCAAAAATATTCTAATTGTCTCCACATTCAATTCAACAAGCCTTGATAATATTACTTCCAACGCAAGAATATAATCAGTATTTCTTTCATTTACACCATTTCTGGTGCCGCCTCTTGACTCCATTACAAGGCCAAAACAATCCTCTATCGTTTGCACTGATACAGAAGCATTAAAAACTTCATTATTTTCAGAAATAACATTCATATTTTTACCAAGAAGAGACCTTTGCATAAATAGGGATGATTAGCAAAATGACAGATTTTATTAAATTGGAAATTTTTTAAATCCACTCCTAGCAGGGCTAAGGGTGTTTTTAAAAAGTTTGTAATTTGATGAAAGATGGCGTTTTGATGATTATTCATATTTATGCAAAGGTCTCCCATTGTTTCTTTCGTATGAGTACTCGCATGATTTATCATTATCAAGACCAGCGAGTACCTTTATTTTTGCTTGTTGTAGACCATATGTTAGACCACCAACGCCACAGAATAAATCAATTGCTTTTATTTTTTCATAAACAAAAACCCCGAAACTTTTAAATAAATCTTTGGCTTTGTTTTAATTTCATCCGTGTCAAGTGTTTTTTGGCCGTCTAAGCCCCCTTTTGAATGCCAGTTTTTGCTAAATTTTTACGACGAAGATCGGCTTTGATTTCTTTACCTGCTTCAATGCCTTTTTCTTCCAATGCCTTTTTAGACTGTGCAAAATTTTTTTGATGACTGTTTCCCGATTTCGTCAATTTTAGGCCTGAGTTTCCCCAAAAATTGTGGGGCTGAAATGTTAGGACTTTGAGTGTTTTTTTAGCCATTTAGTATCAACTTTAAGACTGATATTATTGACTTTAAAGCGTTTTATTTTGATGCGTTTTTCTTGGTTTTCTTGGCCTTGAAGTTGTTGCTGATGTGTTTTTATTTTGTTTTTTTAAATTTTCCAATAATTGAGTTAAGTTTACTTTATTAGCATTTTGCTCTAAGGTAAATTTCAATCCATCAAATTTGATTTCATCAATGACAATCAAATTATCGGAAATATCGCCTATTTTTAACGAAAAATAGTCTAAAGAAAAGGCGTTTTTACCTTTGAAGTTAGGCGGATTTTGCACCTCAATAAAATTAATATTCAGGCTTTTATCAAGAATATGGCTGTCAAATTGACTGATACTAACAGGTGTTTTGAGTAGTTTTTGAGCATAATCTTGAGCATAATCTTTGCCAATGGAATCAATAAAAAAGACAACAG
Organism: Candidatus Thiodubiliella endoseptemdiera; assembly: GCA_013416635.1. Lineage (GTDB taxonomy): Bacteria > Pseudomonadota > Gammaproteobacteria > PS1 > Pseudothioglobaceae > Thiodubiliella > Thiodubiliella endoseptemdiera. The sequence goes on from JACCHT010000010.1 coordinate 14,299, forward strand.
CAACAACCAAAACAACAACCAAGCCTAATAATTTATAAATAATTTTTTTCATTTTTCTTTTCCTATTTTTATTAAAAACCTTTCATCTGAAACATTGGGAACAGATAATTTATGTAACTCTGCTCCTAATGGTAGAGCCTCTTGCTTAATATTTGCGCCTTTCATTAGCAAATAGTACCCATTATCAAACATAGGTATCGATTCATTTTATAATTATAAAATGAATTATAGCATGAAACAATTCCAAACCTTAGCAAACACAAAGGGCAACCATATAAGTGCCGCAAAAAAAATACCCAAAAAGTCTAACTTCTGGGTATTTTTTAACTCGCCAACGAACTTTAAAATTTTAGAAGAATAAAGTTATTGCGGAAGCCCTGCATCGCCCAATGAAAGTGCTGTGGCGGCATCAGTAGCAGTAGTGCCGCAGCATCTTTTTGGATAATCATAATGAGACCTTGCATAAATCAACCCAAACCCACCAACATGGTAAAATAACACCCATCTAAAAACAGCCACAAAAATCAAAAAAATGTCCTGGAAACAAACAGCCTAAAACTCATTTGCAGATTCTCTTGTCGTTGAGCATAAATCCCTATCAGAACTTGATGATGTTCACAACATCATTAACTGGAATGAGATAGAACAAACACTTTCAAACCTGTATTCATCCAAGCGAGGTGCACCCAGCTACCCACCACTAATGATGTTCAAGATTCTCATTCTTCGCTTTTTGGACTAAGTGGGGTTGAGC